>JBGAJW010000059.1:0-31404 GCA_044224725.1 Flavobacteriales bacterium | reverse complement strand
AGGAGGCCAAGTGGAAGGAGAAGGAGGCCGAGTACAAGGAGCAGTTCGCGAACCCGTATGAGGCCGCCGCGCGCGGTTACGTGGACGAAGTGATCCGGCCCAGCGATACCCGCATCAAGGTGATCCACGCCCTGCGCATGCTGCGCAACAAGGTGGACAAGCTGCCCAAGAAGAAGCACGGGAATATCCCGTTGTGAGTTTCGTCAAGTGATCAGCGCGCAGGGTCCCGAGGCGGAGACCCTGCGAGAGGAGAGACCTGTCGAGGTCAGGAGATCGCCGTCTTGGGCTGAAGCGGAAACTGAGACGATAAGAGCCGCAAGGCTTGATATCGAGCGCATTCGAGTTCTCATGGTCGTGACTGCTTTAGGGTGAAACATGAACGACAGTAATGGGCGACCAACTCCCTTGTGTTGTAGTCAAGTTCAGCAAGTAGACCCCAGTGGGGAGGCTGCCAATTTCGATTGATGGATCCCCAACACTCCGCGAGAGGACTCCTTCTTGAACACAACGGCCTGCCATATCGGAGAGCGCGTAGTCGACGGTCCCCAGCCCTTGTCTAGGCGTGCGGATATAAAGTTCACCGGTGGTTGGCATTGGGTAGGCCGTCGGTCGTTGGCGGCGCTCTTCTTGAGCAGACAAATCCAGCGTGCAGTAGTTAAGGTCGAATGAGGCCCGCAAATCATCAATGAAGGCATATGCGAAGTCCGAGCCATCAATGCCGATGATACCTTGTACAAGGGGCTCATTGAGCGAATCCGCGAAGAAGTTCCCGATCACGACGTACGAGTAGGCCGAATCAGGAACGTACGTCCCTGCCACCGAGTACCAGATGGCTGTATCCGTGGGGACTTCTTCAATGTAGAGTGCAGCGGAATTCGGATAATCATAGATGTATTGCTCAGTGGGCAAAGTGCTAAAGAACTTCATGCCCACGCCCTTGCATGTGTAACCGGCCGAATTCCCTACCGAGGTTCCGAATCCAGCAACTGCGGTCTTGAACGATAAGCAAACGGGTATGCCGACCTGCAATGGCTCCGTCAGCTGTATTCCGACCATTTCACGGTACTCTGGTTGATTGTACGCGTAGGTAGCCATGCCCATATAGGCATCACCATCGGCAGGGTACTGATCACCGAATTGGTTCAGGGGTATACCGACGACACCTCCGGTGTGGCAAGCGTTGAAGTAATCAGCCGACTGGGTGTAGAGATTTTGCCAACCGGTGGACCAACTCGCCAAGCCGAAGTATGTCGGGCAGTCGCTGTATTCCTCAAACGACCCGTTAGGCACCAAGTTCTGCGCCCGAGCCGGGAGGACCGAAGAACCGATGGCGAGTGAGCAGATCATCCGAACAGCATAATTCATCATTCGCACGAGTGTCATCCAGTTCTTTTACTTCTTCACGGGCCTTCCAAACGTACTGTCGGGGCTACCGGTGGGTGTTAGTGTTTTCGCGTATTTAGTTTTCAACCGGTGTTTCAAGGCAGATACCAACCGATTACGAACCGTTTCCAGGTCGGTTCTCTTCAGATCACCCCGCTCGCCAGCATGCCCGCGATGGCCAGCATCAGCACTCCCACAGTGAGCTGCACTCCGCGCATAGTCACCTTCGGTATGAGCTTCTTGCCCCACCACGCACCGGCGAAAGCGGCGAGCGCGGAAGCCAGGAGCAAGGGCCACTCCGCGCGAAGCGTATCCAACATACCGCCGGCCAAGTAGGTCGGCAAACGGGTGAGGTCCACCAGGCAAGCGATGGCCACGCCCGTAGCGATGAACGCTTCCTTGCTCAGCCCCGCGCGCAACAGGAACATGCTGCGCAGCGCACCTTGATGCCCACTGAGGCCACCGAAGAAGCCGCTGAGCAGGCCGCCGGGCACCATCCACTTGCGCGGCAACGACAATGAGTTGAGCGTCTTGGACAGTTCGAAGAGCCCGAACACGAGCATGAGCGCCGCGATCGTGAGGTCCAACGGATCGACAGCATGCCGGACGCCTTGGAAGAGGGCTGTGCGTTCACCCAATGCGTGCATCAGCCGCGCCCCGGCTAGGGCACCTGCGATGCCCGGCACGCCAAAGCGCAGCACGGTAGGCCAGTGGATATGTCCACCCATCAGTCCCAGCTTGAACAGGTTGTTCAGCAAGTGGACGACGGCCGTGAGCAGGATGGCCACTTCCAACGGGAAGAAGACCGCGAACACCGGCAGCAACAACGTGCCGAGCCCGAAACCGCTGATCAGCGTTAGCAGCGATGCACCGAGCGCGACAGCGGGAATGACGATGAGCGAGAGGTCCATAAAAACGGTGAACAGACGGGTGCAAGTTGGTGTTCCCTCGGTGGCCCGCACGCTAATTTCGGCACCTGACCCCGGCTCTAAGGCCGGGGATATTGAACCATGATGATCCTCAAAGCAACACTCCTCGCCCTTGGTGGCACGATCGCGCTCGCGGCGCACGACCCGCTCACCGAACTCGTCATCGGCGCGCCGATGCCCGCCGCGGACAAGGTGATGAAGAACGTGATGGGCGGCGACAAGTCGCTTTCCGGCATCAAGGGCGAGAACGGAACGCTCGTGGTCTTCAGCTGCAACACCTGTCCCTTCGTCGTAGGCTCGGACGGGAGCGCAGGGTGGGAAGGACGCTACCCGGAGCTCGGAAATTTCTGCCGCACGAACAAGATCGGCTTCGCGCTGGTGAACAGCAACGCCGCCAAGCGTGAGGCCGGTGACAGCTTCGCCGATATGCAGGCGCACTACAAGGAGAAGGGCTACAACATGCACTACCTGCTGGATGAGAACAGCGAGGTGGCCGATGCCTTCGCCGCGCGCACCACGCCGCACGTCTTCCTCTTCAACAAGGACGGCAAGCTCGTGTACAAGGGTGCCATCGACGACAACGTGGACGACCCGAAGGCTGTGACCAAGCACTACCTCACCGACGCCATCACCGCGATGGTCGCAGGGAAGGCGATCGATCCGGCGACCACCAAGAACCTCGGCTGCAGCATCAAGCGGAAGGTGGTGGAGCACAAGGACTGAGGAGTTCTGCGAGTTGGCAGGGGCAACAGCAGGAGGCAGTGCGGAACTGCTCCTGCTGTTGCCCCTGCTCCTTTCTCGGGCATCCCTGTTGAAACGTGCATAACTTGTTCGCTCTGCGCGTGAAGGGCGGACCACCTTTGCGCCAAAGCGGAAAACGGATGAACGTCCTGTTGATTGGTAGCGGTGGTCGCGAGCACGCGATGGCTTGGAAGCTCGCCCAGAGTTCCCTCTTGGATGAGTTGTACGTGTCCCCCGGCAATCCCGGAACGGTGCGGCACGGGCGCAATGTGAAGTTGGACCTGAAGGACCAGAAGGCGCTGCGGAATTTCATCCTGGAGAAGAAGATCCGGATCGTGGCAGTAGGCCCGGAAGGTCCGCTAGTGGACGGCCTGCATGACCGCATCGCCGCTGACCCCAAGTTGCAGGGACTGGTCACCGTGATCGGACCCAAGGCCGAAGGCGCGCGCCTCGAGGGCAGCAAGGAGTTCGCCAAGGAGTTCATGCTGCGCCACAACATCCCCACGGCCGCGTTCCGCGCCTTCGGGAAAGGGCAGTTGAAAGAAGCTGTCGCCTACCTGGACCTGATGCAAGCCCCGTACGTGATCAAGGCCGATGGTCTTGCGCAAGGCAAGGGCGTGGTGATCGCCCGGGACCGCAAGGAGGCCGAGAGCACCTTGAAAGAGATGCTGAACGGCACCGCGTTCGGCGCGGCCAGTGAGCGCGTCGTCATCGAGCAGTTCCTGAAAGGCATTGAACTGAGCGCCTTCCTCATCACGGACGGCACTGCCTTCAAAATGCTGCCCGCCGCGAAGGACTACAAGCGCATCGGTGATGGGGACACCGGACCGAACACCGGCGGCATGGGCGCCGTGAGCCCTGCACCGTTCGCGGACAAGGATTTCATGGCCAAGGTGCATGACCGCGTGGCCGCGCCCACCATCCGCGGCTTGCGCGAAGAAGGCATTCCCTATCAGGGATTCCTCTTCATGGGCCTGATGAACGTGGACGGCGAGCCCTATGTGATCGAGTACAACGTGCGCCTCGGTGACCCCGAAACGCAAGCCATTCTCCCGCGCCTGCGCAGCGATCTTCTCGACCTGTTCGAGGGCATCGCCAGCGGCACCCTCAGTGAGCGCCATGTGGACACCGACGACCGTACCTGCGTTACCGTGGTGATGGCCTCGGAAGGATATCCCGGTGAGTACGAGATCGGTCGCCCCATCGAAGGCATTGAGGCCGTGACGAACACGTACGTCTTCCAGGCCGGCACCGCCGAGACCAAACGGTGGCCGTGTTGAACTGGTGTGGAGCACCAACGGTGGCCGACGGACGGACCGTGCACCGATATCGGCCGTATCGGGTTTCACCTGAAGGATGTGGAGCAAGCCATCGCCAACACCTACCGCGCGATCGACTTCGACGGACGGACCGTTCGCACCGTATCGGTCACGATCCACCTGCGGTGAAACCACAGAGCGCACCGCAGCAGGCGTAATGGTAGTCTGTATCCCCGGCGAAGGCCGGGTTCCCCGGTTGCAGATGGTAAGGCGCAGTGGAACCAGGATACGTTCGATTCCACGAACCCGATCCGTTCAGTTCAAACTCGACAGCCCCGCATCGGAAAATACCCCAAAGGCGACCCCGCCAGCTCTCGGAGGCGGTGCCCCCTGGATCTACGCCTCCGGCGTTGCAGGGGATACCAGCGGACCCTCAGATGTACTCCTTGCGCTCGATCGCGCGGCGGCTGTACTTGGCTTGCGCCATCATCCAGTAAACCGCTCCGAAGGCAAGCACACAGGTGAAGATCACCGGAGCCGTCCAGCCCATCGATACCAAGAACCAGTCGAACGTCTTTTGGCAAATGTGGCCGAAGGCGAAGAAGAAGTCCAGCATCTGTATGGTCGTTTGAACGGGTGCGAATATAGGCGTGCTCCGGAACGGATGTCGGGATACCCGGCGAAGGCCGACGGGGATGATGAAAACCGTCCCCCATGTTGGTAAGGTACTTCCGACAGAACCAGCCGGCGGTGCTGGTGCTCCTTCTCCCACTGCTGCTCCTGCTCTGGCCGGGAGCCTCCCCTGTCCCCGACCCGTTTGCGCGACTTGCGGCGGGCATGCCGGGCTATTCCGCGCTGCGGTGGCTTTTCGGCTTTTCGGCGTGGCTGTTCCCCGTGCTCTCCTTTCTTCTGGTCGCGGGTCTCTCCCTCCAGCTGAACTTCACGGTGAACGAGAGCGAGCTCTTCGAACGGCGCAACTACTTGCCCGCGCTGCTCCTGCCCCTGCTCCTGTCCTTGTTCCCCCAGGGCCTCGTGCCCGACCCTACGCTGGCAGGCATGCCCTTCGTTTTATGGGCCATGCGCCGCCTTTGGGCCACACAGGGCGACGCGCGCATCCTCGGTCCGCTCTTCGATGCCGGACTGCTCATCGGACTGGCCGCGGTGTTCTATCTGCCCTATGCCTTCCTGGTGGTGGTGCTCTGGTCGTCCCTCGCCGTCATGCGACCCTTCCACTGGCGCGAGTACCTGTTGCCTTTGCTCGGTCTGGTGCTCATGTTCTTTCTGATCTGGGGCACCCTGCATCTCCTGGCACCCGGTGCGTGGAACCCGTCCGCCTCGTGGCGGCCCGCCCTTCTTCCGGCCAAGCTCACCCCTCCGCATTGGTTGCGCGGCGTGCTGCTGTCCGCCCTCGCCATCATATTCCTGGTGAGCGGTGTGTTCGTCTTCGCGGCGGGCTATGCGCGCGGCATCATGCGGGAGAAGAACACACGCGCCTCCTTCCTCGCTTTCACGTTCACCTGCGGATTGCTGGCCCTCTTCAATTGGTTCGTCGAAGGCCGTGTGCCGCCAGCGCTCGTGGCCGTTCCCGTAGCGGTCTTCCTGTCATGGCCCTTGCTGCAAGCGCGACGCATCGCGTGGGCGGAATTGGGGGTGGTTGCCATCATCGCCCTGGGGGCGTGGGGGAGGTGGGGGTGAGCAAGCTTCAAGACTCAAGTTCCAAGTCTCAAGCGTCAAGGTTCCTGGCTTGGTGTGCCCATCCTCCGGGGCTGCTTCAGCTTCGCCATCTACCTTCGCGGACCGCCTTCGCCCTTCAGGCTTCGGTGGCCAATGCAGGAAATTCGGCGTCGTCGTCTTCCCCGGCAGCAATTGTGATGAGGACATGTGCTATGTGCTGGAGCATGTGATGGGCCAAAAGGTCGAGCGGCTCTGGCACAAGGAGCACGACCTGGAAGGCGGCGATTACCTGCGCAGCGGGGCCATCGCGCGGTTCTCGCCCATCATGCAGGAGCTGGCGGCGTTCGCGCAGAAAGGCGGGTGTGCAACGGCTTCCGTGCGAAGGTGGGCGTCCCGCTGCACAACGAGGGGCAGACCTTCCTGTGCAAGAACGTGTTCATACGCGCGGAGAACCGAAGCACGCTCCTCACCAACGCGGTGAAGGAGAAGCCGCTGATGATCCCGATCGCCCACGGCGAGGGCCGCTACTATGCGGATGCCGATACGGTGAAGGCGTTGAACGATAACCGCCAGGTCCTCTTCCGCTATTGCGACAGCGAAGGCCGCTTGCGCGATGACGCGAACCCGAACGGCAGTATCGAGAACATCGCGGGCGTCTGCAATGCGGGCCGCAACGTCTTCGGCATGATGCCCCACCCGGAGCGCGCGGCCGATGAACGCCTCGGCAATACGGACGGCAAGGCATTGTTCACGTCCTTGTTGCAGGGGGTCTTGGCTTGATCCCCGGTAATTATCGGGGAAGTACAGCTAAGGCGTCGTCCCCGCCGCGCGGAACACCGCCCGCAGGTTCTTCACCTTGCCCGGGTCCACACTGATCGTAGCGCCTTTGGCGCCGGTGCCCTGCCACTCGACGAACTCATAGCCGTGTGAGGGGGACGCGGTCAATCGCACCGGGGCTCCTGCGAAAGCGGTGAAGGTCCGCTCGGTTTCCGTAAGCGGCATTTGCTCGATGGTGATCCCTCCTGAATGCACGGGCACCACACGTACGGACATCCGGCGCAAGGACTGCCCCGTCCGTTCCTCCAATTGTTCCAGCAGATGCACCGGGCGTGTGGTGATGTGCGTGCGCAACGCGACGATCCCTTCATCCGGGGATGGCATTGCGAGCTCATCCTTCCAGCGGTCGTGATCCTCGCGCATCAACATGGAATTAGCGGCAAAGAGAGAGTCGGCGATCGCGGCGGCACGATCATCGGCCAGGGATGTCGCCAGCCATGCGCTCAAGCGTGCGAGCAGTCGGGGACGCAGTTCCTCGTTCCTCAACAACCAGGGCAGGTAGGGTGATTCCGGTGTCGTGGCCGAGCACATCCGGTCCACTGTGCGTTCATCCGGTGGGGCCCACAGGTCCATGTCGAAGAGGATCCACCGCCAGCGCCCGCCTTTCTCCCGTGGCCTCCAGCAGCGCGTGTTCAGGTCATGGTCGGCGCGTCCGGTGTAGAGATCGAAGCACGCGAGGTCCAGGAGACTGGTCACCTCCATCAGGGCAGACAAGGAGTCGATGGATGCACCGCGCTCCAGCATTTCCAGCAGTTGCGCATGCCGCTCATCATCCCCTTTCAGCGCGTGTGCCCCGGGGCCGTCGATGAGGTCCACGCTTTCCGCTCCGCTGAGTTCTTGCAGCCAGGCGCTGTTCTTGGCGGGCATCACCCGGTAGAGGCCCTCGTACGCGCCGTTCAGGTAGAGGGGAAGCGGCGTCCCGGGCTGGATGTCCACCTGAGCAAGCGGCTTCGCGATGGTTTCGATGAACAGGTTGCGTAGGAAGGCGTGCGGCGTGGCGTCCGCGCGCAGGATGGTCTCTTTCGCGCCGTACAGTTTGAAGTTTTTCTTCGGCAGCCCGCGCGTGCCGCTGCCCGAGACCGCTAAGCGCACGTCTTCGCGGTGTACGCTGTCCAGATCGTGCCATTCCACTTGTGCGGCCCGCTGCCATTCACGGCCGACGCGCGCGTAGTTGGCGTCACCAACGGAAAGGATGCCGCGTTTGGCATCGTACAGGCTGTCCGGATCCACGCGCACGGCGACGAACGTTCCTGTACCCTCTTTCGGAATCGTGAACGCCACGGACGGGGAAGGCAAGGCGTCCGGGGCGAAGGCGCGCAGCGTGACGATGCAGGGGGCCTTGAGCGCGACCTGTTCATCGAGGATCGGTGAGCTTTCCCGTGGAAGGCGCCCGTCCAATGTGCAATGCGTGATGCTGCCTTCCACCGCCGCACAGGTAAGGATGCCGTCGTGGATCTCGGCTGCGGGTGCGGGCAGCAACCGTCGCGCGCCGATGGCCACCATGTTCGGGACACCCGGCGTGGGTTCCGTGAAATAGCCCCACTCCTTTCCGCCGTCGCGCAACCGACCGATGGACACACCGCTGGGCAGTGCCCGCCAACTGTACACATCGCGCATGGTGCGGCGGTCCGGGTCGATCAGCAGCAGGCTGCCGCCTTCGCGCGCGAGTTTCAGGTCCAGGTGGTCCGGCCCTTCATCCGGATGCCGGTCGCACCAGAGCACGTGATGGCCACCTGCGGCCACGATCACGGCGGCATCTATCCGGTGGGTTCGGCTCGATGTCACCAGCGTATAACCGTGCAGATCGATGGACTTCGGGCCGGGGTTGTAGATCTCGATCCAGTCCGGCACTTGGCCACCGCCCGGAACCACCTCATTGATCAAGGGGCCTTGCGCCATGGCCGCCGCACCGCCGAACCACCATGGTATTGTGGACAAGAGGCCCCGCATGGTGGCAAAATTGATGGATCCCCAACGGCCACGGCTCTATTTTCGCACCACCCCCAAGGTGGGGCTCCATCAACCCGCATTCCATGAGAAACCGATTTACGCTCGTCCTCGCCCTCGCCAGTGCCCTGGCCACCCACGGGCAGACGCTGAGCAACGTGATCATCACGCCCGCGAACCCCACGGAGTGCGATCTGCTCACCTTCAACTTCATCGGCAGCATGCCGCAGAACGCCAACTTCACCGGCTTCCTGCCCGATTTCGATGCGGACAGCCTGAACGTTGCCCTGTCCGCAACGGGCGGCGGCGGAGGGAATTCCAATTTCAACCAGCAGCTTCCGGGCCTCGGGCCTTTCGCCCCGGGCACCTACACGGTGTACGTCACCTTCACGCTGAACGGCAACCTTGTCGGAACCGACTCCCAGCAGATCACGATCCTGCCCGGCACCAACCCGTACGCCGGTGAGTACGGGGAGTTGCAGAACGCCTGCACGGGTGGTCCCTCCATTCCGCTGATCTCCTTGTTGGGCGGCACGCCGGACACGGACGGTACATGGCAGGACCCCAATAGCCAGGTGATCGAGGACGGTCTCTTCGTGCCGGGCCAATCGCCCGAGGGCTTCTACACCTATTTCTTCGATGTGCAGGAGCCCTGCGTGGACGCCGCGCAGATCGTGTTCATCACATATGACCCCAACAGCGCGGATGCCGGGCTGAACGGCACTGTGCAGACCTGTGCGGGGTACGGTGCGACTGTCGACCTCTTCGCGAATCTCGGAGGAACCCCTGATGCCGGGGGTTCATGGACCTTCAACGGCACCGCGCACTCCGCCACCTTCAACCCGGTGGTCGACGCCTGCGGCGCATATACGTACACTGTGCCCGGCAACGGTGCCTGTCCACCGGCCATCGCCACGGTGACCATGCAATGCGTGAACCCGCCCAATGCGGGCAACGTGTCGGCCGCGAACGACACGATCATCCGTTGCTGGAACGACACCATCGAACTGATGCAGACGCTGGTTACCGGCGAACAGAACACGGGCATCTGGATCGGCCCTTCCGGTTTCGGCATCGGACTCTACAACGATTCCATCAATCTGGCCCTGAGCGGCGAAGGTCTTTACGGTTACATGGTGACGAGCCAATTGTGCCCCACGGATACGAGCTTCATCTATGTGGTCCTTTGGGGCGATGGGATCCCCAACTGTCAGCAGATCATCGGTATCGCGGAGGAACAAGGCGGACTCGCACGGTTCGATGTGTTGCCCAATCCAGCACAGGACCAAGTGACCATCGATGTGGAACTATCCAGAGCCGGCGGTTCACATACGCTGGAAATACTGGACCTCGACGGTAAGACAGTGCGCAACCAGGCGCTCGTCTTCAACGGACTGCTCGCCCGGCAGACGCTGGCCGTGGGCGACCTGGCCCGAGGGGTCTACCTCGTGCGCATCAGCAGCGCGGAAGGACGCGTCGTACGCCGATTGATGTTGCGCTGATCCGATCAGGTATCACCGTGCTCGAAGGACCCCGCGAATGCTCGCGGGGTCTTTCGATTTCAGTCCAACGCATTGCGCGTGACCCAGTAGCGATAGGCGGCGAGCAGCTTGCGAGCGGTGCTGAGGCGGGACAGGTCGCGGTCCCATTGCTTGGGCAAGAGCGCGCGGTTCATGCGGGCCAACAGGCGGAAAAGCGACTTGTTCATCGCAGCGTCAATGTTGTTTCAAGTCGCACTGCTCATCGGCCCATTCCAGTTCGATCGTGGCGTGATGGATGCCCATCGTCATCAATTCTTGGCGTGCACGGGCCTTCACCGCGAGCGCTGCCGCGAGGTCCACGTCAGCCACCATCAGGTGTACGGTGTGTACCACGAAGCTGCCATCCAGTGTCCACGTGTGCTGGTCGTGCAGGTCGGTGACGTGCGGGATGGCGAGCAATTTCGTGCGTACGGCGGCCATGTCCAATCCGGCGGGTATCTCCTGCATGAGGATGCCTGTGCCCTTCCGCAAGGTGTTCACCGCGTTGAAGCCGATGAAGATGCTGATGGCGATGCTGAGCAAGGGGTCGATCACCGTCCATCCGGTGAAGCGCATGATGACCGCACCGACGAGCACGGCGGCCCAGCCCAGGACGTCCTCCAGGAGATGCAGGTACGCTCCGCGCTCGTTCAACGTCGCACCGCTGTGCAGCTTCCACGCCGCGAGGCTGTTCATCAGCAGGCCGAACACGGCGATGAGGATCATGCCGTTCGCATCGGGTGAGGAAGGTGACCACAACTTCGGTACGCTCACCGCGAGCATCACCACCGCGCCGATGATCAGCACCACGCTCGTGAGCCAGCCGCCCAGCATGCTGTAACGTCCGTAGCCGTAGCTGTAATGCGCATCGCGGCCCTTCATCGCTACGCGTTGCAGGTACCAGGCCGTGCCGAGCACCAGGCAATCGCCCGCATCGTGCAACGCGTCCGTGAGCACCGCGATGCTGCCCGTCCACCAGCCACCCGCCACCTCCACCAGCGTGAAGGCGAGGTTGATGAAGAAGGCGAGACGGAGGGCCTTCGCTCCAGAGGCGTGCACATGGCCGTGCGGATGCGCGTGACCTTCGTGCGAATGCTGATGCGCCACGCGTCGAAGATATCCGCGAGGAGGACGGTCAGCCCACCACCACTCTCCCCGTCCGCTTCGCCAGCGCCTTTTTCACCTCGTTCAGCTGGACGATCTCCTGTAACGCGATCAGCGCGTTCATCTCGTCGGCGGTCTTCAGCGTTTCCTGCTTCTCGCGGATCATGCGGTCCACGCGGCGTTCTTTCAGGATGTCCACGCCTTCCTCGATGGCATCGAGCAATTGCTCGTGCTCGCGGGTCACATGGATCTTGTGGCGGGCTTTCCAGTTCGGGCTCAGTGCGTGCTTCTCGGTGAGCAGGTCGATGCTCAGCCCGCGCCAGCCTTCATCCTCATGGTTCGCGTACCGCGCGCCTTCCACCGGCTCGCCCAGGTTGCTCTTGTGGCGGTAATCCAGATAGATGTTCTGGAACAGCGGCTCATCGAAGCCGAGGTCATCCACGGCGAGCAGCGTGAACATGAATTCGGCCACCGTCATCTCCTCGTCGCCCGTGCTGCCGTCCTCGTTCTGGATGGGCACGAGTATTTTTTCGTGACCGTAGTTCAGCAGCATGCGCAGGAGGTCGCGCTCTTGCGGTTTGGTCCCGACCTCCTCGATCCTCGGTTGCGGCGGAGCGATGTCCGGAGCGATCACCTCGTCGAACACCGGCGCATCACCGCCGGCCTTCTTGCGGTAGTTGCGGCGAAGGCTCTTGTTCAGTTCGCTCACCAGCGCCTGCTCGCTGATGTCCAGCATCCGCGCGCACTGCTGCACATAGAGCGACCGCAGCACATGGTCGCTGATGAGGGCGAGACTTTCCACCAGTTCATGGATGGCCGCCGCCTTGCGCACCGGGTCGCCCTCGGTCTCGCGCATCAGCATGTCCGCCTTGAAGACCAGGAAGTCCTTCGCGTTCGCCGCGATGAAGGCTTCAGTCTCGCTGCTGCTGCGTGTGCGGGCGAAACTGTCCGGGTCGTCGCCGTCCGGGAAGAGCACCACCTTCACACTGAGCCCTTCGGCCAGGATCAGGTCGATGCCGCGCAAGGAAGCCTTGATGCCCGCCGGGTCGCCATCGTACAGAATGGTGACCGCCGTGCTGTACCGCTTGATGAGGCGCACCTGGTCCTGCGTGAGCGAGGTGCCGCTGCTGGCCACCACATTGGTGATGCCCGCTTGGTGCAGGCTGATCACATCCGTGTAGCCTTCAACGAGGCAGCAGTTGTTCTTCTCGGCAATGGCCTTGCGCGCGAAGGCGATCCCGTAGAGCGAACGGCTCTTGTTGTAGAGCACGCTTTCCGGGCTGTTGAAATACTTCGGTAGTTTTTTGTCGCTCTTCAGTGTGCGCGCCCCGAACGCGATGGGCTGGCCGGTAAGCCCGTGGATGGGAAAGGTGACCCGCCCCTGGAAGAAATCCCACGGGTCGCCGTTGTCGCGCAACTTGATCCAGCCCGCCTTCTCCAGCAGGTCCTTGCTGAAGCCGTGTGCGATCGCGGCTTTGGCGAACGCACTTCCGCTCTCAGGAACGTACCCGAGCTGGAAAGCCTTGATCGTCTCGTCCCGGAAGCCCCGCTCGCGGAAGTAGGAGAGGCCGATCCGCTTGCCTTCATCCGTATCCCAGAGTTGGCCGATGCTCCACTCCATCGCCCATTGCTGAACGACGCCGAGGCTTTCGCGTTCGCTCTGTTCGAGCTGCTGTTCCGGCGACTGCTCCTCTTCCTCGAGCTCAATGTTGTAGCGCTTCGCCAGCCAGCGGATCGCTTCGGCGAAGGAGAGGTGCTCCTGTTTCTGCAGGAAGGTGATCGCATCGCCGCTCTCGCCGCAACCGAAGCACTTATAGATGCCAAGGTGCGGACTGACGTTGAACGACGGCGTCTTCTCGTTGTGGAAGGGGCAGAGCCCGAGGTAACGTGGTCCCTTGCGCTTCAGGTCCAGGAATTCGCCAAGCACCTCTTCGACGCGCACGACGTCTTTGACCTGCTGAACGGAACGCGGACTGATCACGGGGATTCGGGCGAAAGGGTCACGAAATTAGACCCACAGGCCATTGCGTCCGCAGATTTCGCCGATTCCACAGATGCACTACGGAACATCGCTCACCGACTGGGCTTCATCCCCGATGGATCGGGACGAAGACGCTTGTCCGGGATTATCACGCCGGACGTATCGTACACAGCCGTCTTTGCCAGGTTCCCCTTGTTGTCGTAAAACTTCCACTCGCCGAAGGGCTTGCCTCTGCGTTGCATGCCTGTATAGTAGAGCACGCCGTTCTCGTGGAAGACCGTGGTAATGCCGTGGAGCACACCATTCTCGTACACGTTCCGGCTCTGCACGCGGCTGTTGGGCAGGTAACTGGTCCATACGCCTTGGCGCTGGCCATCCTTCATCTGGCCTTCCATCAGCGGGCGGCCCGCTTTGTCCTTGTACACATGGTAGCCGTCGCTCAATGAATCGGCGATGGCCATCCGGCGAAGGCTGTCGGCATGGGCGGCCGCACCCGTGGTATCGACGGGTGATGAGGTGCCGCGTTCCGTTCCGCCACCACAGGAAAGCATGAGCGGGAAAACGATCGCCGCAAGTGCTGCTTTGGTGACTGCCCGTTCAGGGAAGGACGTGATCATCGTGTGCGCTCGACCGTGAGGTTCAACAGGTCTTCCAATGAGCGGCGTGCTTCGGTCTCGGGAAAGGTGCGCAGGGTCTCCAATGCGCGGTCGCGGTACTCGTACATGCGCTTGGTGGCGTGCGCGATGCCCCCAGCCTCTTCCACCTTGGCGATCACGCGGGCCACGGCCTGGTCATTTTCGTTGTCGTGCTTCACGGTGCGCACCATCCAGCGGCGGTCTTCGGCGCTCACATGTGCGAGGGCATGGATCAATGGCAGGGTCAATTTCTTCTCCTTGATATCGATGCCCGTCGGTTTGCCCGTGTTCTTGCCGGCACCATAATCGAACAGGTCATCCTTGATCTGGAAGGCGATGCCGGTAAGCTCCCCGAAGATGCGCATGCGCTCCACCTCCTCCGGTGACGCGCCACCAGAAGCGGCACCGCTGGCGCAACAAGCGGCGATCAGGCTGGCCGTCTTCTGCCGGATGATGTCGAAATACACGTCCTCCTTGAAGTTCAGCCCGCGTGCTTTTTCCAACTGGAGCAGTTCACCCTCGCTCATCTCGCGCACCGCCCGGCTCACGATGCGCAGCAGTTCGAACTGGCCTTTGTCCACGGCGAGCAGCAGGCCGCGGCTCAGCAGATAGTCGCCCACCAGCACGGCGATCTTGTTCTTCCACAGCGCGTTGATGCTGAAGAAGCCCCGGCGCAAGTGCGAGCCGTCCACGACATCATCGTGTACGAGCGTGGCCGTGTGCAAGAGCTCGATGAGCGAGGCCGCCGTGTAGCCCGGTTCGCCAATGGGGCCGAACTGCTTCGCGCTGAGCAGGGTGAACATGGGCCGCATCTGCTTGCCCTTGCGCTGCACGATGTAGTGCATGATGCGGTCCAGCAAGGGGGCCTTGCTCCGCATCGCCTCGCGGAAGCTCTTCTCGAACTCGCGCATCTCCGCCGCGATCGGGGCCTGTATCTCTTCGAGGGAACGCAAGGGTTCGCGCCTTCACGTTACCCGCTTCGGCCGACGAGCGGCGAAACTACGGGGTGGGGCTGTTGGCCCTGCCGGATGTCCTCACAGGTCATGCACCCCTGGGCCGACAGCCAATGGCGGTGTCACGTACTTTCGCCGGGTATGCTCCTGAACACCACCCGCGGCACGCTGCTGGCCCTGCTCGCGCTTTCCGCCTCGTGCGCTTTCGCCCAGCCGAAGCCGAAGACCAAGGTGGTCCTGTACAAGGACCGCATCGCCGCGCAATGGGACACGGTGAACTGCGTGAAGAACGTCATCAAGGTGAACCCGCTGCTCTTCCTGCGCGGGGAGATCCCGATCTACTATGAGCGCGCCCTGTCCTCGCGCCTCAGCTCCGAGCTGGGCGTGGGCCTCACCTACCGCAACTACGTGAACCTCACCTTCGCCGGGGACTATGCCGATGCCGATGAGTTCGGTGCCGGCACGAAGATCATCGCGCGGCCTTCTTATCGCATCGGCCTGCGCTACTACCTGGTGGACGACCTTGAACCACAGGGCAATTACCTCCAGTTCGAGTTCGGGCACCTGAACTACAGCAAGGACATCACCAAGAAGGACAGCACCGGGCAGTTGAGCGCGGATACGGAACTCGACCAGCGCGTCTTCAACGACATGCGCCTCTACTACGGATACCAGATGCTCAGCGGCACCAGTAATTGGTTGTTCGACTTCTACGCCGGTGTTGGCATGCGTAGCCGCACCATGCGCATCGTCAACGAGAACCTGAACATCGCCCAAGGCAAGTGGACCTACGAAGTGAAGAATGTCAGCGACGTGGTGCCGGCCTTTTTCCTCGGGGTGAAGGTGGGGCTGGGGTGGTAGAAAGGCGGAATGATGAACGGAGGAGCTGAGCGCGAACCCTTCACCATTTGACGTTCTACCGTTCGTCATTCGTTCCCATGGACCTCTACTCCCGCAAGCAACGATGGAAGCTGGTGCTGGCCCTGACCGCGCTGGCCATCGTGGGGGCCAGCCTCTGGTACAGCAGCCGTATGGTGAGCAGGGTGCGCACGGAGGAACGCACCAAGGTGACCCTCTGGGCCGAAGCCGTGCGCAACCGCGCGCAACTGGTGAACTACACGGACTCGCTCTTCCACCGGCTGCGCGATGAGGAGCGGAAGAAGGTGGGCATCTGGGCCGATGCCTCCGCCCGCCTCGTGAGCGGTGATTTCGCCGGTGACCTCAGCTTCTATCTCAAGGTGGTCCAGAACAATACCACCATCCCGGTGATCATCACCGATGCCAACGGGCATGTGAAGTCGAATCGCAATCTGCCTGAGGGGATCGAGAGGGACAGTACCCTCCTCCGGCATGAGATCGGCGCGATGGACAAGGCGCACGAGCCGATCGTGATCCCGCTCGACCAGAACGAGAAGCAGTACCTGCACTACAAGGATTCGCGGCTGGTCACCGAACTCCAAGAGGTGATGGACAACATCATCCGCAGCTTCATCAGCGAAACGGTGATGAGCACGGCCGCCGTCCCCGTGATCCTCACGGACAGCACGCGCACCCGCATCATCGAGCACAACAACATCGATACGCTCCTGGTCACCGACACGGCCCATCTCCAACTGCGTATCGCCGAGATGGCGCAGGCCAACACGCCTATCGAGGTCACGCTGGCGGGACGCGGCAAGCACTTCATCTTCTACGACGAGAGCCGCATCGTCACGCAATTGCGGTACTATCCCTACGTGATGTTCGGGATCATCGGCCTCTTTCTGCTGGTGAGCTACGCGCTGTTCAGCCTCTTCCGCAACGCTGAGCAGAGCCAGGTGTGGGTGGGCATGGCGAAGGAGACCGCCCACCAGCTCGGCACCCCGCTCAGCTCGCTCATGGCCTGGGTGGAGCTGCTGAAGAGCAATGGCACGGATGCATCGGCGGTCACGGAAATGAAGAAGGACGTGGACCGCCTGGAAGTGATCACGGAGCGTTTCAGCAAGATCGGATCCGCGCCGGACCTCGTTCCGGAGAAGCTGTACCATACGCTGCGCGCTACCGTGCTCTACCTGCGACCGAGACTGCCCGCCCGCGCACGCATCGAGGTGAACACGCCGGCCGATACCGAGACGACCGTACCGTTGAACCGCGCTCTCTTCAGCTGGGTGCTGGAGAACCTGATCCGCAACGCCGTGGATGCCATGGAAGGCGAAGGCGCGATCACCATCGAGATCGTCCCGGAGGGCGGGATCACGCATGTGGATGTTTCCGATACCGGCAAGGGCATGCCCGCCTCACAGTTCCGCACCGTCTTCGAACCCGGGTTCACCACCAAGAAACGCGGCTGGGGATTGGGCCTCTCGCTCAGCAAGCGGATCATCGAGCAATACCACGGCGGGCGGATCTTCGTGAAGCGCAGCGCACCCGGGAAAGGAACGACCTTCCGGATCTCGCTGAAGAACGGATGAACCCGCGAGGCAAGCTTCAAGACACAGCGCTCAAGCTTCAAGTCCCGAATAATGCGACAGCCCCCATGCTTGAAGCTCGTGTATCGGGCGGTGTGTCTTGAAGCTTGAACATGTCCGGCCTCTACGTCCACATCCCTTTCTGCAAGCAGGCCTGCACGTACTGCGACTTCCATTTCAGCACGAGCTCGGGGCAGCGCAAGCGCGTTATTGACGCCATCGCGAAGGAGTTGGAGCGGCGCGCGTCCGAAGCCGATGGTGCGGCGCTCGGATCGGTCTATCTCGGAGGGGGCACACCCAGCGTGGTCGGCCCTGATGCATTGAGCGCGCTTTTCGAAGAGGTACGTCAGCAATACCTGGTCGCTCCCGCTGCGGAAGTCACGATCGAGGCCAATCCCGACGACATCACGGCGGAGGACTTGGCACGCTGGAAGGAGATCGGGTTCACCCGTGTGAGCCTCGGCATCCAAAGCTTCCGCGATGAACGCCTGAAGTGGATGGGCCGCGCGCATGACGCCAAGCAAGCGCGACGGAGCATCGAGCTCATCGCGAAGGCTGGGTTCACTTCATGGACCATCGACCTGATCTACGGCTTGCCGGAAATGACAGCGGAGGAGTGGGATGAACAGCTCACCATCGCGTTGGATCATGGCATGCCGCATCTGTCGGCGTACTGCCTCACCGTCGAAGAGCGGACGGCATTGCATCATCAGGTGAAGAAGGGGCTTATCCGGCCAGCGAACGATGAAGCGCAAAGTGCGCAGTTCGATCATCTGGTGGAGCGCATGGCCACTGCGGGACTCGTGCAGTACGAGATCAGCAATTTCGGAAGGGAAGGCCATTTCGCCGTGCACAACAGCAACTACTGGAAAGGTGTGTCCTACATCGGCATCGGGCCGAGCGCGCATTCGTTCGATGGCGTGAAGCGGCGGTGGAACGTATCGAACAACATGCGGTATGCTGATGCGATCGCCAAGGGCGAACGTTTTTGGGAGGAAGAGACCCTCACGCATGCCCAGCGCGTGAACGAGCGCCTGATGACCGGCCTGCGCACCATTTGGGGCGTGGATCTGCGTACCCTCGCCGATGATGTGTTGGCCCGTGAACAGCGGACCATCCACCGCTACGTACAGCAGGGTGACCTGTTCATCAAGGGAGAGCGGCTATTGCTCACACCGAAAGGAATGCGCTACGCCGATCGCATAGCTTCGGACCTGTTCCTCGTGGACGAGGTGCGGCCTGTGGCCGCAGGAAAAGGAGGAACCACGGATGCACACGGATAGACACCGATGAAATCGATGAGAGCACCGCTTGGGAGAAATCCCCTATCCGTGTTTATCGGTGTCCATCCGTTATTGAAACACATGCTCGCATGATCGCGGAGATCAGTCACCACGGCCAGCGTTACCGGATCGCTCTCAACGACCCGATCGACCTGTCGTTGCCGCTTGATCCCAACGCCGCAGGGCCGCGTGCATGGTACGTGGATGCCCCGCGCATGGAACCCGTGCGCCATGGGGATACCGTGTTCGCTGTGACCTCCGGCAGCCCGGTGAACTTCCGCAACGTGTTCTTCAACCCGCATGGCCATGGCACGCACACGGAAGGCGTAGGCCATATCACACCGGAGGTCCATCCCGTGGGCGACACCTTGCAGCGCTACTTCTTCACCGCACAGCTGATCAGCATCCGCCCGGAAGAGCGGCGCAGCGCTGATGGGCTCATCGACCGCGTTGTCACCTTGAACCACTTGCGCGAGACCATCGGTGAACGCGTCCCGGAAGCGCTTGTTCTGCGCACGCTGCCGAACGATGACGACAAGCGCACCCGGGTGTGGAGCGATCACAACCCGGCGTACATCGAGGCTGCGGCTTGCGCGTGGCTGCGCAGCATCGGCCTGCGTCACCTGCTCTTGGATACGCCGAGCGTGGACCGCGAGCATGATGACGGGGTCCTCGCCGCGCATCACGCGTTCTGGGATTATCCGAACACGACGGACCTGCAACGCACGATCACCGAGATGATCTTCGTGCCGAACGAGGTGCGCGACGGCGACTTCATCCTGGAGCTGCAACTGCCGCGCTTCATGAACGACGCCGCGCCCAGCCGTCCCGTGCTCTACGCTCTGTTGCCATGACCCTCGAAGACCTCCAGGCGTATTGTGCGAAGAAGGCCGGTGTGACATGGGACACGCCCTTCGGCCCGGATGTCCTCGTCTTCCGTGTGATGGACAAGATGTTCGCCCTGGCGCCCATTGCCTTGTTCGGGACGCTCAACCTGAAGTGCGATCCGGAGCGTGCCATCGAATTGCGCGAACAGTACGAAGGCATCACGCCGGGCTACCACATGAACAAACAGCATTGGAACACGGTGGATGTCACGGGCAGCGTTCCGGAGAAGCTCATCCGCGAGCTGGTGGACCACAGTTATGAGCTGGTGAAGGCCTCGCTACCGAAGAAAATGAGGGAGGGGATGCTGTGAGTCCGCAGGTGCAGTAGAAGGCGGCAGGGAATGCGCTGTGCGCGATCGTGGACTGCCACTGCCCACTGGGACACCACCAACTCTACCTTCGCAGCATGAATTCCCGCCGCTTCTGGCGCTTGTTGCTCGGTTATTTTTTCAGGGGCCTGCTGCTCACCGTGCCCCTCGCGGTGATCGGCGTCGTGCTGTTCCGTTCGCTCTCGTTCCTGGACGCGATCATCAAGGTGGACATACCGGGCCTGGGCCTGGTGATCCTCTTGTCCGCCGTCACCTTCATCGGGTACATCGGGAGCACGGTCCTCTACCAGCCCATCGCCGATTTCGGGCATGAGGTGCTGCAACGCATCCCGTTCCTGAAGACCATTTACGATGCGCTCACGGACATGATGGAAGCGCTCGTGGGCAGCAAGAAGAAGTTCGACCAGCCCGTCCTCGTGCGCATGGTGCCGGGCAGCAACCTTGAGAAGCTCGGCTTCATCACCGCGCACGACCTGACCCACTTGGGCGTGGCCAGTGGCAAGGTGGCCGTGTACCTCCCGCACAGCTTCGCATGGAGCGGCAACCTCTACATCGTCCCTTCGGAGAACGTGACACTCCTCGATGCCAAGGCCGGTGACGTGATGAAGTTCATCGTCAGCGGCGGCGTGGTGGAGGTGGATGAACAGTGACGCATCACCACGCGGCACGTCAATTGACAGGCGCCAAGCCCAACAACTGAAATGAAAACGACCATCACCCTTTTAGCCCTCGTCGCTTCCCTCACCGCGAGCGCACAGACCGAGGTCCGTAACTCCTCCTTCTCGTTCGCCGGGGGAGTGTATCCCACGTACAGCGTGGTCTTCAACGGCACGGACAAGACGGCCGTGGAGAAGTGGTTCAAGGAGCAGCTGAAGCCCATCAGCGCCGACATCGGCGGAAAGAAGGAGGTCATGAGCATAGGCACCCGTCTTCCGGAGGTGAGCAGCGATACGCTCCGCGTGTTCGTGAAGGCCGACCAACCGAAGGGGAGCAAGGACGTTACGGCGCATGTGGCCTTCCGGGTGAACATGGCCTTCGTGGGACCCGACAATGAGGAGCGCCAACGCGAGGGCTGCCGCAGTTGGATGTACCAGAACTCGGTGATGCTCAAGAAGAACATCGCCCAGAAGGAACTGGAGGCGGGACAGAAGAGACTGGGTCTGTTGGAGGACGAGCTGGCCGGACTGGTCAAGGAGAAGGACCGGGCACAGAACAGCATTGAGAAGACCCAGCGGAACATCATCGAGGACGAACAGGCCAAGGTGGGCGCCGAGGGCGAAAGCAAGATCATGGAGACCACCATCGATGCGAAGAAGCAGGAGGTGGCAACGGCCCCGACGGAATCGAATACCAAGGAGCTGCAAACGATGATGAAGGACCAGGAGAAATTGAAGAAGAAGGCGGTGAAGCTGACCGAGAGCATCGATAACGGCAAGAAGAAGATCGAGGACCTGCAGTTCCAGATCAAGAAGAACCTCGCCGATCAGGATGGCAAGGGGAAGGCCATCGAATCCCAGAAGAAGGTGGTGGAGGAGCTGACCACGAAGTTGGCAGGGATTAATTGATGGCTTGATCCGCAGCCTCGGGAGGGCTGGGGAGCCTCCCGAATGCTCCGGTGATCCGGACAGCACCAAGGTCGTGCCCCTACATTCGGGCCGTGACCCCGGCTTATCGCAATGCGCTGCTGCTGTTGCACTTCACCGTTTTCCTGTGGGGGTGGACGGGCATCTTCGGCAAGCTGATCCAGCAGGAGACGGCACAACTGGTCTTCACGCGCACGTTCATCGCACTGGCCGGTCTCACCGTCTTCGCGCTGGCCACCCGCCGTTCCCTCGATTGGCGCACGCCGGACCTGAAGAACTACTTCTTCATGGGCCTGCTGATCGTGCTGCACTGGCTCTCCTTCTACGGCAGTATCAAGGTGAGCACCGCCAGCATCGGTGCGGCATGCATGGCCACGAGCACCATGTTCACCGCGCTCATGGAACCGTTCTGGTTCAAGCGGCGCATACGCCCGTACGAGGTGGTCCTCGGTGTCGTGGTGATCGGCGCGCTCCTGCTGATGTTCGGGCTGGAGACGAAGTACCGGCTGGGGATCGCGCTGGGCGTGGTGAGCGCCTGGTTGAGCGCATGGTTCAACATCGTGAACGGTGTTCTTGTACGTCGAGGGGATCCGGTGCGCATCGGCTTCTATGAACTGTTGTTCGTGATGTTGTGCGCCGCGGCGTGGGTGAGCGCCAACGGAGAGATACCCCGACTCCCATGGACACTTTCCGTGGATGACCTGAAGTATCAGCTTCTGCTCGGCCTGGTCTGCACCACCTTCGCGTTCGTCACGGGGATCGCGGTCATGAAGCAGCTCTCGCCATTCACCGTGGTGCTCGCCGTGAACCTGGAACCCGTGTACACTATCGCCATCGCCCTGCTCATCTGGGGGGAGGGTGAGCGCATGCATACCGGTTCCTACGCGGGCATCGCCATCATCCTCTTTTGCCTTTTCGCCAACGGCTGGCTTCAACGGCGCGAGCGCCAGAAGCAGGAGGCCACCACCATCGCGCCTATCGTATGAGGAACCTCTCCACTGTCGCCCGCATCGCCCTCGCCGCCGGAGCATGCCTGCTCGTATTCTTCATTACCCGCGAGGTCTACCGCGATGAGGCCAAGCCGCCCGTGGAGAGCAGCACCGTGCTGCTGGAGCAGGTGCGCAAGGTGATGAAGCTCGTGACCGTGGAAGGCGACTTCAACGAGTTGTACAGCCGCGAGGACAGTTGGAACTACAACGACTGGTTGGCGCGATTGCCCGGCTTCAAGAAGAGGATCATGCTCCGCGTGAAGGCCAGAGCGAGCGTCGGCTACGACCTGTCAGGTTCACGCTTGACCACGGATGAGGAGTCCCATACCATCTACCTCGATCTGCCGGCCAGGCCCGAGGTGCTTTCCCTGGAACATGATGTGGACTACTACGACGTGGATGAAGGCGTCTTCAACCATTTCGATCCGCAAGAGTTGACCACGATCAATGCGGAGGCGAAGAAGCGCATCCGCGAGAAGATCGAGGCCAGCGGGCTGTTCAAGAAGGCGGAAGAGCAACGCGCGGAAGTGATCGGCCTGGTGCGCGCCCTCGCGGAGAGCAAGGGCTGGAAATTCGAGGAGGGCACAGGCGCGAAGAATGGCCGAACGCGGTCGAAGGACTGAGAAGGGCCACTCCGGGACAGGTACCTTCGCCCCCGGTCGACGCGCACCAGCGTGGGTGGCCAGAACCATGAGCACCAGCACGCTCATCCAGCCCGAACAGTACTGCCCATCGCTCACCCGTTACGAGCGTTGGCGAACACGTGAAGTGCGTATCGGCGACATCAGCATCGGCGGTGACCATCCGATCCGTGCGCAGAGCATGACCACCACGGACACGCTCGATACGGCGGCAACCGTGGCGCAGAGCATCCGCATGATCGAGGCGGGATGTGAACTCGTGCGCATCACCGCGCCCAGCAAGAAGGAGGCGGAGAACCTGGCCGAGATCCGCAAGCAGCTCCATGCGAAGGGGTACAAGGCCCCGCTGGTCGCTGACATACACTTCACACCGAACGCCGCGGAGATCGCCGCGCGCATCGTCGAGAAGGTCCGCGTGAATCCCGGCAACTACGCCGACAAGAAGAAGTTCGATGTGCGCGAGTACACGGACGCGCAGTATGATGAGGAGCTCGAACGGATCCGCGAGCGTTTCACGCCATTGGTGCGCATCTGCAAAGAGCACGGCACGGCCATGCGCATCGGTACCAACCACGGTTCTCTCAGCGATCGCATCCTGAACAGGTATGGCGATACGCCGCTAGGCATGGTGGAGAGCGCCTTCGAGTTCCTGCGCATCTGTCGGGACGAGAACTACCACGAGATCGTGCTGAGCATGAAGGCCAGCAATACCCAAGTGATGGTGCAGGCCTATCGCCTCCTTGTTCACAAGATGATGGCGCTCGGCTGGGACTATCCGTTGCACCTCGGCGTTACCGAGGCTGGCGACGGCGAGGACGGACGTGTGAAGAGCGCAGTCGGTATCGGTGCGCTATTGGAGGACGGATTGGGCGATACGGTCCGCGTTTCGCTCACGGAAGAACCGGAGGCGGAGATCCCCGTGGCCAAGGCGCTTGCTGACCGCTATTCAGCCCGCCGCGGCCACAGGCCCATTCCTGAAGTGCATCATGTGCCGATCGACCCGTTCAGCCATGCCCGGCGGCATGCGCGTGAAGTGGGCAACATCGGAGGACGGCATGTCCCCGTGGTGATCGCCGACCTGAGCACGAAGGAGAAGATCAGTGCGGCCTCGTTGTTCTCTTTCGGCTACCACTACAGCGTGCCGCTGGACAAGTGGAACATCACCGACCAGGCCTGCGACTATCTCTTCATCGGCGATCATCACCTCACCTTCGAGATACCCGGAACGCTCGGCATCGTGCAGGAGCACGCGGCCTGGATGAAGGATCGCAACAAGCCCCGGCACTATCCGCTGTTGCAGGTGGAAGACCTGCTGAACAACGTGACCACACACCACGAGCTGAACTTCGTCCACGCCACGCTCGATCAGCTCACGGATGAGGTGATCGCGCTGTTGGACGAGGACGAGAGCTGCGTGCTGTTGCTCGATACGATCAATCTGCACGGCTATGCCGAACAGCGCGCTGCGTTCTTCAAGCTCATCGGGAAGAAGTGCGAGGTGCCTGTGATCATCGGCCGGGACTATACCAACTTGGACGAGCTGCACCTGATGCTGCACAGCAGCACGGACATGGGCGCCCTGCTGCTCGATGGCCTGGGTGATGGCGTCATGATCTGCCCGGAGAAATGCGGTACGGACGAGATGGTGAACCGCACCGCCTTCGGCATCCTCCAAGCCACGCGCACACGGATCAGCAAGACGGAGTACATAAGTTGCCCGAGTTGCGGCCGAACCCTCTTCGACCTGCAGGAGACGACCGCGAAGATCCGCGCGCGCACGAGCCACCTGAAAGGAGTGAAGATCGGCATCATGGGCTGCATCGTGAACGGCCCGGGTGAGATGGCCGATGCGGACTACGGCTACGTCGGGACCGGTCCCGGCGTGATCACGCTCTACAAGGAGAAGAACGTGGTGAAGCGCAACGTGCCCAGCGAACATGCCGTGGATGAGCTCATCGCGCTGATCAAGGAAGGTGGGGATTGGGTAGAGGTCAACTGATGTATTTTCGTCCGTATGAATCTTCGGACCCCGATGATCGTGTTCGCGTCCATCTGTACGCTGCTCGTGAGCGCCCAGAACGACAAGCCCTCGCTCGACCTCCTCAAGAGCTACATGGTGGGCAGCTACTCCAGCGCCTTGCAGCACGAGCGCGATACGAGCTACTTCAACATCGAGCTGGAAATGCGGCGCATCTGGTTGAAGGATACGGACGGCATCTGGCTCTATGTGGAACAGGCCACCGCCAAGAAGAAGGACAAGCCGTACCGCCAGCGCATCTATCACCTCACACAACAGGATGACACCACGTTCATCAGCACCGTGTGCGACTTGGACAGCATGCACCTCTTCACCGGCGCGTACAAGGACATCGCCCGCTTCAATGGGCTGAAGACCTCGGAGGCCAAGCCCCTGCCCGGATGTGCGCTGGTGCTGCACTGGCGCAAAGGCCACTTCATCGGCAGTACGAAAGAGAACGAGTGCAAGAACGCGTGGGGCAAAGCGACGTACGCCACCAGCGAGGTGAACATCGGCCCTCAAGGCATGGTCAGTTGGGACCGTGGCTATGACGATACACACACCCAGGTCTGGGGCGCGGAGAAGGGCGGGTATGAATTCGTGAAGAAGAAGGTCGCGAAGGCCCGCATGCCCGTGCCGGGCAACTAGCTCACATCACCGAAGCCTTCGGCAGTTTCCGGCGCTTGTCCGAGAATGCACCGATGTATTGCAACGTGAGCTCCATGCCGCCGCGGTAGCGTGTGGCAGCGCTCAGATGCGAGATGTTCACATCGTAGCTCACGCCAATGGTGAGCAAGCGCTTGTACTCGATCTGCATCATCGGTACGATCGCGTCGTTCCAACGATAGAACGCTCCTATGTAGAACGAGGACGAGGTCTTGTCCGTGGTATATCGGCTGTCCACACCGACGCGGCGATGCACAAGCCCGCCAAGCACGATCTCCCGGGAACCGCCTTGCTGGCTCCCATAGATCTTCGGTAGGTAAACCCACCGCTTTGTAGTGATCCGCGTTGCGGCGTGTACCATATAGCGGCGGAGCAAGATGTCATCGTTCGTGCTGAAGAGCGTTACCGAGGGTTGGTTCAAGTGGAACACGGATGCTCCCGCCGTCCATTGGATGTCTTTCGACTCCCATTGCTGCCAAGCCACGCCCGCTGAGAAATCAACGAAGGACGTGGAAGCGTTCGCGATGTTCTCCCCCGTGGCCCGTGATGCGTCAAAACCGCTACCGTCGTACTGGGCATCCCAGCGCAGACCATCAAGCACCGCGCTCCGTTGGCCATAGCCGCCCTGGATGGCGAAAGCGAGTATCGCATCATCGGTACTGCGCATTCCGTAGGCGATGCTGAGGTTCGCCTGCGTGTCGCCGAAACCGCTGCGGCCCGCCTTGTCGCTGTACGCATTGCCACCTATTCCGATGTAGCGGCCTTTCATCTTGCCGCGCAGGATCGGTGCATCGTAGCTGAAAGCGAAGGTGCGGAACGGTGCGCCGATGCTCTGCCATTGGGAGCGATGGATGAGAGCGAAACGTTGGTCGGTCTCGATCGCGCCGGTGAGCGCGGGATTGAGCGTCAGTGGCGAATTGTAGAACTGCGAGAAGTGGACGTCCTGTGCGAGGAGGTGCGGAGCTAGTAGCAGGAGTGCGGCTGTGAGCTGCGAGCTACGAGCCACGAGCTGGGCAGCGCGCAAGCTCGTGGCTCGTGGCTCGCGGCCGGGGGCTTTGATTTCGGTGTTCATCGCACCAGGGTTATGTCACCGTTCATTTCGATGGCCTCGCCGCTCACCAAGTTGGCGACAAGCGTGTACACGTACACTCCTGACGGCGAAGGGCCGTTCGACGATACGCCGTCCCATCCGATGTCGTTCTTGTCCGCAGTGAAGACGAGCCCGCCCCAACGGTCGTATATGCGGAAGTCCATGCTTGCGATGCCACCACCGCGCACAAAGAGCTGGTCGTTGCTGCCGTCGCCGTTCGGGCTGAAGATGTCCGGGATGAAGATCTCCGTGCTCGGCTCGATGCACACCTCCAACGCGAACGAGTCCACGCAACCGCCGATGTTGTACACGTTCAGCTGCACCGCGTAGCTGCCTGCCTGGCCGTAGTCGAACTGCGGATCTTCACCGTACGTGTAGGGAACCGTCATCGTATCGATCGTCCATGTCCCACCGATGGCGTTGTTGCTCAAGTCGATGAAAGTGACATCGCTCTGCTCAAAGGGGATGCACGGCTCGCTCGGGTTCACGCTGAACAGGGCCGTGAGGGCGGGCCAGCTGGGTATTTGAACAAGGGTATCCTGCTCGCATCCCGTTCCCTCGTTCACCACGTTCACCGTGACCAGTTCACCGGCCGGTGCATCATAAGGCGCGCCGGATTGTCCTCCGTTACCATCCCAAGTGAAGCTGTACGTGCCGGGTTCATTCACGGTGCCTTGAACGAAGCCCGGACTTCCGTAGCAGAGCGTATCGCTGAACGTGAAAACCGGTGTGTAAGGTGGATGAACGATGAGCGTGACGCTGTTCACCACCGGGTCCGAGCAGCCGTCGGTAGTCTGCACTGTGTAAGTGTCCGTTGAATCGGGGATCACGGACTGCTGCGCGATGGGGAACAAGCCATGGTCCCATTGGAAAGTCAACAGCGCTCCGGGCAAGCCACCATTCGGAACGACCTCCAGTACGGAACCGCCCCCGTCACAGATCGGGTTCTGTGAGACGATGAACTGGGTTGTAAGCGCGGGATAGTTCGTGAAGACGAGCGTATCGCTGCTGAAGCATGCGCCAAAGCCCACCGAGTAGACCAGCGTGTATGTGCCCGGTGCGAGGTTCTTCGGGTTGAAGATGGTGTCGTTCAACCCGGTGAACTGGCCGCCTGGTGGATAAAGTCCCACCAGCACCTGCATGTCGTTGCCGCAGTAAACGTCATCCACGCCCGAGATCTGCGCCTCTTCGAATGGATGGATGGTGATGGTGAGTGAATCACCGCAACCAGCAGGTGTGTCGAAGTAGATGGTATGAGCGCCCGGGCCCGCCGTCCCCGGATCGAACACGCCGCTCTCGTCGTCGATGATGCCGTCACCGGTCCATGTGCCGCCCGGTGGTACCGAGGCGATCAGGAAGGGACCCGTTGCACCGCACAGGTCCATGTCGGGAGCGTTCAACGATATCGGGTAGACGATGGCGATCAGTGAATCGCCGCAGGTGTTCGCATCGAAATGGAGCACATGCAAGCCGATACCTGCGGTCGTTGGATCGAAGAACCAGTCGCCATCATTGTTCTGCGATGTTCCCGGCCCGCTCCATGTCCCATCCCATGGTGTGCGTCCGGTTGTCCACTCGTTCAGCTCAAGCGCATCATCACTGGCGCAGAAGAAGAGTGTGTCATCATCCACTTCGGTCCAGCCGACGAGGATGCCGATCGTGTCGACACAACCATTGGGCGCCGCATAGGTCAGTTCATCCCAGCCGTTGCCGGCTTGTACCGGTGAATACGCTCCAGCCGAGGCATCGACAATGCCAGCACCATTCCAAACACCGCCCGGGGGGATCGCTGCGGGATCCAACGTGATCGTTCCTTGGGCAGGGCACGCACTGCGACTATCACCGATATCAACAGGCTTCACATGGATGGTGAACTGCATGTAACAACCATGCATCTCGTACAGCAGTGTGTGCGTTCCCCCTTCCGCTTCATCCGGATCGAAGGTGCCCATGATGGTGTCCGTTATGCCTGGTCCGCTCCATCGGCCACCGAAGGGAGTGACAGGAATGTCGAAGGGATAGGTGCTTTGGCAGACCGTGTCGAGCATCGCTTGTCCGACGATGTTATCCACGTTGATGCGAATCGTGTCGGAGCAGCTTCCTGCGGAATACGTGACGATGTATGAGCCCACTACGCTCGGATCGAACAATCCGGATGAGGTGATGAACGGACCGCTCCACGTTCCACCCTGGGGCGTGTAGCCGATCATTTGGAATGGCGCTGTGCCTGGACAAGCAGCCTGAGGAAGACCAGCATCCATGCTGTCCACAGCGATCACAATGCTGTCCGCGCAACCGCCGATCCCTGTGTAGTACACGGTGTGCGTGCCGGGTCCCGATGTGTCAGGGTCGAATGTGCCAGCAAGCGTATCGATGATACCGGGCCCGCTCCATGCGCCACCGGGTGGAGTGGCCAGCAGGTCGAACGCGGCGAGCGATTGGCAGACGGTCATCGAGGTGTTCGTGATCTGGGGATCGAGGACCACGATCGTGATGTCGTCAGTTGCTGTCGCTCCCGTTCCGATCTCCGTTACCGTCACCGTATAGGTGGTCGTAGCCGACGGGCATGCTGAGACGATCCGTGTTCCGGGCAGTCCGTCGCTCCAGGAATAGGTGTAGGTCAAACATCCGTTCACATCCGCGGTGAGTTCGGCGCAAGAACCGGAACAGATCGTGTCATTGTCCGCCAGGACTTCTACAGCGATGGGGCAGGAGATGATCTGTGTATTGGCAGTGAGGATGAAGGTCCAGATGCTGTCGCACGCGTCCGGCAATCGGCAGCGGAACGTGACCGTATATGGGCAGTTCCGATCGAAGACCGGGTCGACCTGCAATTGCACCTGCGATGCGTCACCATTGTTGCACGCGGGGGTGAGACCGTTCACGACCGGATCGCCTTGGCCCGTGATCGTGAAGGCGTCGGCGAAAAGCGAATCGCAG
This sequence comes from Flavobacteriales bacterium, assembly GCA_044224725.1. Taxonomy (GTDB): domain Bacteria; phylum Bacteroidota; class Bacteroidia; order Flavobacteriales_F; family PHOS-HE28; genus PHOS-HE28. The sequence goes on along the minus strand of JBGAJW010000059.1, from coordinate 1,569 downwards.
GGCAGTGGATAGGACAGGGAGATGTTGATCGTCGGACTACCGCAGGTCGGTGCCGTCGGGATCGTCATCACGGGCGGTACGGGCGGTGCGACCACGCTCGTCCACCGCGCTTCAAATCCGCAGTAGGCAACGTTCGCGTCACTGACGAAGTGGACCGTGAGTTGACCGCTGTACGCGGTGATCGGTGGTGGTGCATTGATACCGGAATACGCGGGCCCGATCTGCGGTGAAGCGATGGTAGGTCCGTCGTGGAAGGTCAAGAAGTCATAGCCCTGTTCCAAGCAGAACTCGTCTTCGAATACGAGCGTGATGGTGCTGCCCGTATTGACGGTGAATGTGAAGTCCTCGTTGTTGCTGTACAGCTGTTCGTTCGGCCCGAGCTCGCTGTCCAGCAGGATGCCTTTGCAGATCGTGACCACCGTATCGTTCATATTGAACTCCTGCAAGGCCTGCCCCCGCACGCCGATCAGTACCGAGCAGGCGCAGAGCGCGAGGGGCGTACGGTGGATCCGCATCGTTCAGAGGCTGTCGGTGGTGATGGTGATCGTTCCCGTGGTGAACTCGTTGCTGCGATTACCGGCGCGGTCGACCACGTACATCGTGTAGGAGGTTTCCTCCTGACCGCTATTGCCGAGCAGGAAGAGCGCGTTCAGCTCCACCTCGAGCTCGCCTTGGATGGGCACTTCCGCGTCCTCAGGAGCGAGGGGCGGGATGTGATAGCCGTCCGTTCCTTCCAATCGTGCGTCCTTCACCCAGAGCGTGTAGTCGTCCGGGTCGCTCTGGCCCAGATCGCCGTCGCCGTCGGTGTAGCTGAAGCGGACTTTCACCCGCTCGTCGAACTCATGAACGCTCTGCGCGCTCATGCTGACAAAGGCGATCTCCGGAGCGCTGGGCATCACTTCCTCTTTCTTGCATCCTGCGAGGAGAACCGCGGAAACGATGAATGCGATGAGCTTCCTCATGGCGTGATCTTCAAGGTGAAGTAGTCCACCATCGGGGAGCCGGTGCCGTCATTCGGAACCTCTGTCGGCTCGCTGTGGTCGCCGTCATCCACATAAACGCGTACGAACAACTGTGTGCCGCTGGCGTAGCTGGACAGGTCGATCGATGCTTTGTGTGTGAACGTCGCGTTGCTTCCGCTGAACTCAGGGCCATTCAGGGAAACCCCGGTGGTCAATGACAACTCGGGCACGGTAGCGAAGCCGAGCACCGATGTCGCGACTTTCACCTTGTTGTACGCCAGGTCGGCCACGGCGGTCTCATCATCCATGAGTGCGAACCAGAGGTCCACGTTCTCCGCGGGCACCTCGATCGGTTGAACGCCCTCATCCTCGCCGCGCGGATAGGGGTTGCTCGTGTTGCCCGCAGGAAGTACGAGGAAGCCGGTGACCTGCGGTTCCAAGTTGCCGAGGCTCGGTGGTTGACCGAACATGTTCGGCGCACCGTTCTGGATCCACGAAGCGATGGCGTTCAGGTAGAGTTGTTCGTTCTGGGGCCAGTCAGGGCCGTCCGTTTCCAAAGGCATCACGCCGCTGGTGTTCGGCACGAAAGCCGTTAGGCGCTCATGCA
>JBGAJW010000058.1:0-31852 GCA_044224725.1 Flavobacteriales bacterium | reverse complement strand
AGGCCGTGCAGAACGGGGCCTTCCACTACCTGGTGAAGGGCGATGACAACGACAAGCTGATCCCCACGGCCAGCCTTGCTTTAGAGAAGGCGAAAGTCCAACGGCAGGCTGAACCAGTGACCAGTGCCGATCCGTTCACATCGATCACAGGGCGTTCACCAGCGATACAGCATGTGATCGAATTAGCACGGAAGGTGGCCCCAACGGATGCCTCCGTACTGCTCACAGGCGTTACAGGCACGGGCAAGGAAGTGTTCGCACAAGCGATCCATGCGGCCAGTGCCCGGGCGGGAAAGCCCTTTGTGCCGGTGAACTGTGGTGCGTTAAGCCGTGATCTGCTGGAGAGCGAGCTCTTCGGACATGTGGCCGGGGCGTTCACAGGCGCGGTGAAGGACCGAAAGGGCCTGATCGAGGCGGCCAAGGGGGGTACCCTCTTTCTGGACGAACTGGGCGAACTGCCGTTGGACCTCCAGGCCAAGTTGCTACGCGTGTTGGAGACCGGTGACTACCTGCGGGTGGGAGATACCACGGTGCAACGCGCCGATGTACGAATCCTTGCGGCCACTCACCACGACCTACTGCTCGAAAGTTCGGAAGGCCGCTTCCGCCAAGACCTTTATTATCGGCTGGCCACGTTCACCATCCGCATCCCCGCACTGGTGGAGCGGAAGTCCGATATCCCGCTGCTGGCGCAGGTGTTCATCGATCGTTTCGCCGCACGGATGAAGAAACACATCACCGGGATGGAGGCTGATGTGAAGGATCGGTTGCTCGGTCATGCCTGGCCGGGCCAGGTGCGTGAGCTGCGCAATGTGATCGAGCGGGCCTGCATCCTGTGCGATGGTCCGCTGCTGGATGCCGCTTCACTACCCATGGAGATCATGGGCGAACAGGAACAGAAGGTGGGCGCCGTATACGAACTGGAGCAGATCGAGCGGGAGCATATCCGCCGCGTGCTCGGCCACACCGGTGGCAATAAGACCCTTGCCGCCGAACTACTGGGGATCGGCTTGACCACCTTGTACGCGAAGGTGAAGAAGTTCGGACTGTGACCCTTCCATTCTTGCAACAGACCCTTCCATTTCGGTAGGGTGCCCATCCGCGGCCAAAGGTGGCCGTGCAGTGGCCAATTGCGCGTCCCCGTAGGCAAGCATCAGGATCGGTGCGTTCTGGGCATGCCCTTGGCGATGGGCTGGCACCCTGTTTTGCCCAGGGTGTTCATGGAAGCGTACATCCCCGAATTAATGCTCTTGATAGCGACGATCGCGCTGCTGGGCTTTGTCCTGCATCAGCGCTGGTTCGATCGTCATCCCTGGCCGGGAAGTACGCGGGAGGAGTTGGACCGCATGCTGCAGCGCAACCACAACGAGTTGGAAAGGAAGCGCAGAGCGGATGAGAAGCGCCGTTCCGTGGACGATCCATCCAAGGCTAAAAAGAAGTTGGCCGCTGCGCGCACGAACCTCAGGAAGGTCATTCAGGTCAGAGCTGCATCGATCAAGCATGCACAGGCTGAAAGAACTGAACCATCCGCGCCATCAACCCCCAACAGTCCTGAACCATGATCCTCGGCTTACTCCTTACCGGCCTGCTCTGCTTCGCCCTTTTCTACCGATCCACCAACTGGTTCGAAAAGATCTAAGACCATGTTCACCATACTCCTCCTCATCTGCGTCGCCGTGTTCGGCTACCTGCTACATGTACTTCTGAAACCCGAGAAATATTGAAGATGAACCGCCACGACGCGACGAACGCAACGAATGCGCAACGCTTTATGCCATGAACACTGAACTGCTCGGCGTCATCGCCATGTACGGCCTCACGCTGGTGCTGGCCATCCCCCTCGGGCGCTACATCGCCCGCGTCTACCGGGGCGAGAAGCACTGGAGCGACTTCCTGCTCCCCATTGAACGTGGCATCTACCGCCTGGCCGGGGTGGATGCGAACCAGGAGATGACCTGGAAGCAGCACTTGAAAGCGCTGCTCACCATCAACCTGATCTGGTTCGTGTACGGCTTCTTCGCCCTGCTCTTCCAGGACAAGCTGCCATTGAACCCCGACGGCAACGCGGGCCAGACACCCGACCTCGCCTTCAACACCGTGATCAGCTTCGTGGTGAACTGCAACCTGCAGCACTACAGCGGCGAGAGCGGGCTCACCTACTACACCCAGCTCTTCGTGGTGATGTTCTTCCAGTTCGTGAGCGCCGCCACCGGCATGGCCGCACTGGCCGCCGTGTTCAAGGCGATGCAACAGCGCACCACCGCCACGCTGGGCAACTTCTGGATGTACTTCACGCGCAGCATCACGCGCATCCTGCTGCCGCTGTCGCTGGTGGTGGCCTGCATCCTGGTGGTGCGGGGCACGCCCATGACCTTCGACGGGCGCAGCACGGTGACCACGCTGGAAGGTGCGGAGCAGCAGATCACGCAAGGCCCTGCTGCAGCGATGATCGCGATCAAGCAGCTGGGCACCAACGGCGGCGGTTTCTTCGGCGTGAACAGCTCCCACCCGCTGGAGAACCCGGACTACCTCACGAACATGGTGGAGACGATCAGCATCATCCTCATCCCCATCGCGCTGGTGTTCGCCTTGGGCTTCTACCTGAACAACCGTAGACTTTCATGGACGGTCTTCGGCGTGATGACCACCGGCTTCGTGCTCTTCAGCGCGGGCTCCATCCTGGCCGAGCGCGCCGGCAACCCGGCCATCGCCGCCATGGGCATCGAACAGCCGATGGGCAGCATGGAGGGCAAGGAGGTGCGCTTCGGGGCAGAGGCCTCGGCCTTCTGGGGCATCGCCACCACCGCCACCAGCAACGGCAGCGTGAACGCCATGCACGACAGCATGACCCCGCTGAGCGGCGCCCTGCAGATGCTGGACATGATGATCAACGCCTTCTACGGCGGTGTGGGCGTGGGCTTCCTCAACTACTACATCTTCATCATCATCGGCGTCTTCATCGCCGGGCTGATGGTGGGCCGCACGCCGGAACTGCTGGGCCGCAAGGTGGAGGCACGTGAGGTGAAGATCGCCACGCTCATCGCCCTGCTGCACCCCTTCCTGATCCTGGTGGCCACGGCCATCGCCAGCTATACGAACACACACCACGGCGACGCCGCGTGGACGGTCGCCCCGGCCAACTGGCTCAACAACCCCGGTGCGCACGGCTTCAGCGAGATGCTGTACGAGAACACGAGCGCGGCGGCCAACAACGGCAGCGGCTTCGAGGGCCTGGGCGACAACAACTTCTTCTGGAACTTCCTCACCGGTCTGGTGCTGATCCTGGGGCGCTTCCTGCCCATCATCGGTCCGCTGGCCATTGCGGGGCTCCTGGCCGCCAAGAAGGTGGTGCCGGCCGGCGGCGGCACGCTGAGCACGGATACGCCCACCTTCGGCGCGCTCACCTTCGCCTTGATCTTCATCCTGGCCGCGCTCAGCTTCTTCCCCGCGCTGGCCCTCGGTCCCCTGGCCGAATACTTCAGTATGTAATGCATACGCCTTCGCCGAGCCTTCGGCGCATACCATGAGCAACAAGACCACTTCCCTCTTCCCTGCCGAGCAGGTCCGCGAGGCGCTCGTGCAGAGCTTCGTGAAGCTTTCGCCCCGCACGATGTTGCGCAACCCGGTGATGTTCACCGTGGAGATCGGCACCTTCATCATGCTGCTGGTCACGCTGTACACGGCGTTCAGCGGCGACGGCTCCCAGGGTTCCTTCGGGTACAACCTCACGGTGCTGGTGATCCTCTTCGTCACCCTGCTCTTCGCCAACTTCGCCGAGGCCATCGCCGAGGCGCGCGGCAAGGCCCAGGCCGCCTCGCTGCGGAAGCTGCGCGAGGACACCCCCGCGAAACTGAAGCAGGCCGACGGCAGCCTGAAGACCATCCGCAGCAGCGACCTGCGCAAGGGGGATGTCTTCTTCTGCGAAGCCGGTGACACCATCCCCACGGACGGCGAGATCGTGCAGGGTCTGGCCACCATCGACGAGAGCGCCATCACGGGGGAGAGCGCCCCGGTGATCCGCGAGGCCGGCGGCGACCGCAGCAGCGTGACCGGTGGCACCCGCGTGCTCAGCGACCGCATCACCGTGGAGGTCACCGGCGAGCCGGGCTCCAGCTTCCTGGACCGCATGATCTCCTTGGTGGAAGGCGCGAGCCGGCAGAAGACGCCGAACGAGATCGCGCTCACCATCCTCCTCGCGGGCTTCACGCTGGTGTTCCTGATCGTGTGCGTGACGCTGAAGCCCTTCGCCGACTACGCGAACACGACAATCACCATCGCCAGCTTCATCAGCCTCTTCGTGTGCCTGATCCCCACCACCATCGGCGGGCTACTCAGCGCCATCGGCATCGCGGGCATGGACCGCGCGCTGCAGGCCAACGTGATCACCAAGAGCGGCCGCGCCGTGGAGACCGCCGGTGATGTGGATGTGCTGCTGCTGGACAAGACCGGCACCATCACCATCGGCAACCGCAAGGCCACCGGCTTCCACCCGGCGGCCGGCACCGATCGTTCGGCCTTCATCATGTCCTGCGCGCTCAGCTCCATGGCCGATGACACGCCCGAGGGCAAGAGCATCGTGGAACTGGCGGGCCCTGAGGTGACGCGCTCCCTCACGATGGACGGCGCCGAGCTGATCAAGTTCACGGCGCAGACGCGCACCAGCGGCGTGGACTTCGGCACGGGCCTGCGGATCCGCAAAGGGGCGCAGGACGCCATCCGCAAGCTCACCGAAGGCGCAGGGAACACTTTCCCGCCGGATGTGGACGCCGAGGTGAAGCGCATCGCGCAGAACGGTGGCACCCCGCTGGTGGTGGCCGAGAACGAGCGCGTGATCGGTTGCATCGAGCTGCAGGACATCATCAAGCCCGGCATCCAGGAGCGTTTCGAGCGCCTGCGGAAGATGGGCTTGAAGACCGTGATGGTCACCGGCGACAACCCGCTCACCGCGAAGTACATCGCCACCAAGGCCGGCGTGGACGACTTCATCGCCGAGGCGACGCCGGAGGATAAGATGGCCTACATCAAGAAGGAGCAACAGGGCGGCAAGCTCGTGGCCATGATGGGCGACGGCACCAACGACGCGCCCGCGCTCGCCCAAGCCGATGTGGGCGTGGCCATGAACAGCGGCACCCAGGCCGCCAAGGAGGCCGGCAATATGGTGGACCTCGACAACGACCCCACTAAGCTGATCGAGGTGGTGGAGATCGGCAAGCAGCTGCTGATGACCCGCGGCACGCTCACCACCTTCAGCATCGCCAACGACGTGGCCAAGTACTTCGCCATCGTGCCCGCGCTCTTCATGGTGAGCATGCCCGCCCTGGGCGCACTGAACATCATGAAGCTGCACAGCGCCGAGAGCGCCATCCTCAGCGCGGTGATCTTCAACGCCATCATCATCCCGATGCTGATCCCGCTGGCCCTGCGTGGCGTGAAGTACCGGCCCATCGGTGCCAGCGCCATCCTGCGCCGCAACTTGCTCATCTACGGCATCGGTGGCGTCATCGTACCCTTCATCGGCATCAAGCTCATCGACCTGGTCATTACCCCCTTCTTCTAAGCCATGAGAACGAACCTGATCCCTGCACTGCGCATGACTGCCGTGATGCTGGTCCTCTGCTGCGGCTTCTACACCCTGATCGTCTGGGGCTTCGCCGGCATCGCCGGACCCCAAGGTGACGAGGCCGAACTGGTCAGCCGCGATGGCCAACCCGTCGGCGCCGCGCTCGTGGGCCAGCTCTTCACCAGTGACAGCTACTTCCATGGCCGCCCCAGCGCCATCGACTACAACACACAAGGCAGCAGCGGCAGCAACAAGGGCCCGAGCAACCCGGACCACCTGGCCACCGTGCAGGCCCGCATCGACACCTTCTTGGTGCACAACCCGGGTGTGTCGAAGAGCGAGATCCCCAGCGAACTGGTCACGGCCAGTGGCAGCGGCCTGGACCCGCACCTGAGCGCACAAGCCGCACGGGTGCAGGTGCAACGGATCGCTGCCGCTCGCGGCCTGAGCGAAGTGGCCGTGCAACAACTGATCGATGCGCATACCGACGGACCTTTGCTGGGCCTGTTCGGTACGCCCACCATCAACGTACTTGAACTCAACCTGGCGCTCGACGCCGCAACCAAATGAAACGTCTGCTTTTCCTGCCCCTGTTGGGCATCGCCCTTTCCTCTTCCGCACAAAAGCTCGACAGCGCGATCACCATGAGCGCGTATGTCGAGATGTACTACAGCTTCGACCTGGCGCGACCAGAGAACCACCTGCGTCCGGGCTTCTTCTACAGCTTCAACCGCCACAACGAGGTGAACCTGAACCTCGGCATGGTGAAGCTCAACTACGCCAAGAACAATGTGCGCGGCAACCTCGCGCTGATGGCAGGGACCTATCCGCAGTACAACCTGGCCGCTGAGCCCGAACTGCTTCGCAGCGTGTTCGAGGCGAATGCAGGCGTGAAGCTGAGCAAGAAGAAAGAGCTATGGCTGGATGCAGGGATCATGCCCAGCCACATCGGTTTCGAGAGCGCCATCGGCAAGGACTGTTGGAACCTGACCCGCAGTCTGCTCGCGGACAACACACCGTACTATGAAGCTGGTGCGCGGGTGAGCTACACCAGCCCGAACAGCAAGTGGTATGCGAGCGGCCTGTTGCTCAACGGCTGGCAGCGTATCGCCCGGGTGGATGGCAACAACACGCCTGCCTTCGGCACACAGCTCACGTACAAACCGAACAGCACCACCACGGTCAACTGGAGCACCTTCATCGGCAATGACAAGCCGGACAGTGTGAGCCAGCTGCGGATCTTCAACAACCTGTACGCGCAACTGCAATTGACCAAGCGTTTCGGTGTGATCGTGGGCTGCGACATCGGCATGGAGCAAGCCGCCAGCGGGGACAGCAGCAGCACCTGGTTGACCCCCATCCTGATCCCGCGCTACAAGCTGGACAAGAAGAGCTACCTCGCCGCCCGCTGGGAGCTGTACCAGGACCGGGATGGTGTGATCATCGCCACCGGCACGCCGAACGGGTTCAACACCATGGGTTATTCCCTGAACTACGACCATTTGGTGAGCCCGAACGTGCTCTGGCGTATCGAGGCCCGCAGCCTCAGCAGCGAGGACAAAGTCTTCGTGGATGCCGATGGCAAGGCCACCGCGACCAACACCTTCTTCACCGCCAGCATCGCCATTACCCTACCGTGATCGCCTCGGACGGCACCGATCCCCTGCTTCGGCCGGCCTCCCAACGGGGCCGATTGAAGGTCTATATCGGCATGAGCGCGGGTGTGGGCAAGAGTTATCGCATGCTGGAGGAGGCCCATCGCTTGTTGGAGCAGGGCGTCAATATCCAGGTCGGCTACATCGAAACGCACAACCGGGCGGAGACGCATGCCCTGCTCGATGGCTTGCCGGTCATCCCGCGTCGCGAAGTGTTCTACAAGGGCAAGCGCTTGGATGAGTTCGACCTGAATACCACGCTCTTGCTGCGGCCCGATTGGGTCATCGTGGACGAACTGGCGCACACCAATGTGCCCGGCAGCAAACATGACAAACGCTGGCAGGACATCTTGGAGCTGCTGGACAACGGGATCAATGTGATCACGGCGGTGAACATCCAGCACATCGAGAGCATCAACGATGAGGTGCAACGCATCACCGGTGTTGAGGTCAGCGAGCGTGTGCCCGACAGTTTCCTCCAGCGCGCGGATGAGGTCGTCAATATCGACCTCACCGCCGAGGAGCTCATCACCCGCATGAAGGAGGGCAAGATCTACGACCGCGCAAAAGTGGAGACCGCCCTGCACAACTTCTTCCAGCCGGACAAGATCCTCCAACTGCGGGAATTGGCCCTGAAAGAAGTGGCAGGCCAAGTGGAGCGCAAGGTGGAAACGGAGATCGAGCGGCCCAAGCAGCTGCGTCACGAGCACTTCCTCGCGTGCATCAGCAGCAATGCCGATGTGGCGAGGAAGATCATCCGCAAGACCGCCCGCTTGGCCAACTACTACCACAGCGACTGGTCCGTGCTCTACGTGCAGACCCCTGCAGAGCGCATGGACCGCATTCCGCTCGACAAGCAACGCCACCTGTTGAACAACTTCAAGCTCGCCGTGGAGATGGGTGCCGAGGTGATACAGGCCCAGAGCGATGGTTCCCATGGGTCGAACGGCAGCGGCTTCCTGCCCGCCAAAGTCCTCAATCTGGACAATGAGAACATTGCCGACGCCGTCATGCGCATCGTCAAGGAGCGCAACATCACCACGGTATGCATCGGCAAACCGCACCTGAGCATCTGGCAGGTGATCCTTCGCACCAGTACCTTCAACCGCCTGTTGACCGCCCTTTCCGAAAATGACGTCGACCTCGTGATCCTTTCATGAAAACCAAGGCCCGTCTGTACCTCTCACTGGGAGCACTCGCGCTATTGGTCTTCGTTCTGGCCACGGTGAGCATCACGGCCATCTGGAACCTTCGTGGGGAGGGACGCGACCTGTTGAAGGCCAACTATACGAGCATTGAATTCATGCACGGCATGCTCTCAGCGGTCGATGAGATCGAGGACCGCGATACCGCCATCGTCCAGTTGCGCGAGATGCTCAGCAGACAACAGCGGAACGTCACAGAGATCGGCGAAGACAGCGCCACGAACGACTTGGAGCGCGCCGTGGTGTCCTGGATCGATGCTGATGGAGATTCCGCCTCCACGGAGCGCCTGCGACAGCGGATCCATGCCATCACCGAATTGAACCGCAACGCCATCTTGCGGCGCGTGGCCGCTGCCGAGGATCGGGGCGAGAGCGCGCTGGTATGGATCAGCCTCACGGGTGCCTTGTGCGCCCTGATCGCCTTATCGCTGCTCTTCAGCATTCCCGAGCATTTCATGGAACCGATCCGGAGACTCACCGAGGGCATCGACCGGGTGACGGAAGGCAACTACCAGGAACGCGTTGAACTCCACCGCACGGACGAGTTCGGCCACATGGCCGACCGTTTCAACACCATGGCCGCCGAACTGGAGAAGTGGAAGAACAGCAAGCTGGCGCGCATCATGGAGGAGAAGACCCGCGCCGAAGCGGTGATCAATTCCCTGCAGGATGCCAGCATCGGCCTGGACGACCAAGGCACCGTCCTCTTCGCCAACCAGCAGGCCTTGGACCTCTTGAACATGATAGAGACCGAGATCGTCGGCAGGCCCAGCCAACAGGTGGCTGCCCAGAACGACCTCCTCCGTGCAATGCTCTCCGGCGCTCAGCACGGACCGCTCAAGATCGTCAAAGATGGCCGCGAACAGTTTTTCGCCAGTGAACATGTGCCCATATTCAAGTCCGGCGTCCGGCTCGGGATCATCGTGGTGCTCCACAACATCACACCTTTTGAAGAGAAGGATCGTGCCAAATCCCACTTCTTGGCCACCATCAGCCACGAGCTGAAAACGCCCTTGGCCAGCACCGACATCGGGTTGACGCTCATTGAACGCCATCTCAACAAACAAGCTGACCCAACGCTCTCGGCCATCGTTTCGGACTTGCGGAAAGACCACCAGCGTTTGGTGCGGATCGTGAGTGAATTGCTCGAGATCTCCCAAGTGGAGTCCGGCAATATCCGCATGGATATCCAGTCTTGTTCCCTGGATGAACTGATCGACGAGGCCCTCGCCGCCGTGATGGTGGCCGCCCGGCAGAAGGACATCCTTTTCACCCGTCGCACCGGTTATGAAGGAGTCCGTGTGCGCGCGGATGCCGACAAGGCGGTCTGGGTCTTCGTCAACGTGATCGGTAACGCCATACGCTACTCGCCCGACCGGGGCATCATCACCATCGAGACCGCATCCGATGGCTCTTGGACCGTGGTCTCCATTATGGACCAGGGGCCGGGGGTCCCGCCAGAGGCCCGTGACAAACTGTTCCAACGCTTCGCGCCCGGTCCCGGAGCCGATCACGGTAACGGCTTGGGCCTCTCCATATCACGCGAATTCATGTCGGCCATGGGGGGCCGCATCAGCTATGATCCGGAGCATGCACAGGGTGCCGCATTCTTGCTGACCTTCGCGGCCCCTTGAAGCGCCCGAATGCCCTCTGCCCCCGATAGCCATCGTTCCCGACACGTAACGCTCGCAGGTCTTCTTGTAACGCTCGGGATCATTTACGGCGATATCGGCACCTCGCCGCTGTATGTGTTCAAGGCGATCATCGGTGAGCGCCTGATAACGGAGGATCTCGTCTTCGGCGGTATCAGCTGCGTGTTCTGGACGCTGACGCTCCAGACCACCTTCAAGTACGTTTTCCTCACTCTGCGTGCTGACAACCGCGGCGAGGGAGGCATTTTCTCCCTGTATGCCTTGGTGCGCCGTTACGGCAAGTGGATCTACCTACCGACCATCTTGGGCGCCGCAACGCTTATGGCCGACGGGATCATTACCCCGCCCATCTCCGTGTCTTCGGCCATTGAGGGCCTCGGTGGTGTCAAGGCCTTCGAAGACCTGATCGAGCCCGGTAACAACCTCACCGTCGGCGTCGTGATCGGCATCATCTCCATGCTCTTCTTCTTCCAGCGCTTCGGAACCAAGGTCGTCGGATTCGCCTTCGGGCCCATCATGCTCGTTTGGTTCAGTATGCTGTTGGTCTTGGGGCTGGTACAAGTCGTGCACTATCCGCACGTCCTGCAATGCCTCAATCCATACCACGCTTACAAGTTGTTGGTCGAATACGAAGGTGGCTTCTGGATCCTCGGCGCCGTGTTCCTCTGCACCACGGGTGCTGAAGCACTGTACAGCGACTTGGGCCATTGCGGGCGCAAGAACATCCAAGCGAGTTGGGGTTTCGTCAAGGCGGCCTTGATCCTCAACTACATGGGCCAGGGCGCTTGGATCCTTTCCCACGGCGGCACCTACCTCCAAGGCGTCAACCCGTTCTATGAGCTCATGCCGCCTTGGTTCCTCGTGCTGGGAGTCATGATCGCCACGGCCGCTGCCATCATCGCCAGCCAAGCCCTCATCAGCGGCTCCTTCACCTTGATCAGCGAAGCCATCCAGCTCAATTTCTGGCCACGTGTCCGCGTGAAGTTCCCCACCGAAGTGCGCGGCCAGATCTACATACCAAGCGTCAACTGGATGCTCTGGATGGGCTGCCTCGCCGTCATGTTCATCTTCCGCGAAAGCGGTCACATGGAAGCGGCCTACGGCTTCTTCATCGTCATCGCCATGCTCATGACCACCACCCTCATGTTCGGCTATTTGCGCTTCGTGCGCCGCTGGTCGCTCTGGCTGGTCCTGCCCATCGTCGCTGTCTTCCTCACCGTCGAAGGTGCATACTTCGTGGCCAACGCCGTGAAGATCGCCCAGCGCCCGTGGTTCGTCGTCAGCGTCTTTTCCCTTGTCGGCGTCATGTACGTATGGTACCGGGGACGCAAGATCACCAACCGCTTCCTCGAGTTCGTGCGCCTCTCCGACCACGCCCAGGCCCTGCGTGATCTCAGCGACGATACCGAGATCCCCAAATTCGCGACCCACCTCGTCTACCTCACCAAGGCCGATAGCCCGCGCAATGTGGAGCGGCAGATCATCGACAGCATCCTCGCCCGCAAGGTGAAACGCGCGGAGATCTACTGGTTCGTGCACGTGAACTACACCGATGCGCCCTACACCATGGAATACCGCGTGCAGGAACTCATCGACGACAAGGTCATCCGCGTGGACTTCGACCTCGGCTTCCGCGTCCAGCCACGCATCAATGTGCTCTTCCGCAAGGTCATGCAGGAGATGCACGAGAATGACGAGCTCCAGTTCCGGAGCAAGTACGAGAGCATCAAGACAAGTGACTTCCACACGGACATCTGCTACGTGCTCACGGAACGCGTCCTCAGCGTGGAGAATGAGTTCAGCTTCCGCAAGGACACCATTCTCGATGCCTATTTCGCTTTGAAGCACCTCGCCCTCAACGATCGCGAAGCCTTTGGCTTGGACCCGAACGTGACCGTGGTGGAACAGGTGCCCCTGGTGCTTGAGCGCCGTGGCGAAGTCACCTTGAAGCGGGTTGGTCGCGGCGGCGTGTGAGCACCGGTCACCGTTCGACCACCCAATCGGAATAGAGCAGATAGAACCTCACCAGTTCGCGCTTCTTGAACGGGATGTCCCAATCGCCTTCGTAGTGGACTTCCACGGGCACCAGGTCGCCATGGGCCACCGCGTTCTCCACCTTGATGCTGATGTCGAAATCCAGGAGCAGGCTCGCATGCGCGATGCGGTACTCGCGCGCCATCACCTGCATCGTTCCTTGGTCGAACCAGGTGAGCATGCGCTTGATCACGGTATCGTCCTCGTCGGCTTCATCACCGTCCACGCTGTCCTTCGCAACGGCGGTGAACGACCAGCAGGGCTTTCCGTCCCGGAAGCTGCCGTCCACACTGAAGTCGTACAGCGGTGCCATCGTGGTGTCGAAGATGTCCAGCTTGTCCCCGATGAAGGGCACACTGGCGATCTCCTGACCGGGGTTGAACATGAACTTCTTCAGCTCGCTCTTGTACTTGTCGAAGCGGCTCTCACGGCTGATCTCCTGCTCGCGCGCCCCGATGCGGTTGGTGGCCTTCCATGATCCCTTCGGAAAGAACACGTCATCGTACATCTCCGCCGTCAGGAAACGGATGTCGCCATCATTTTCACGGAGCTTGCCGGATTCCCGAACGCTGTCCAACACGAGTTCCGCCATCGCGCCGGAGCGCACCAGTCGTCCTTCGCGATAGAGCCCCGCCGTCTCCCGGCTCTTCTTGTCGCGCACCTTCAGCTCGCTCTTCACGGCATGCGCGTGGTACTTGGTGTTCAGGAACGCGTGGTAGAAGGTGGTGTCGTCCATCACCTGCCGGAAGAAGCCTTCCAGCCCCAGTCCTTTCGCACCGCCGTGTACAACGACCTCGCCGAGCTGGTAGACGTTGATGATGGTGTCGGGTTCTGTCTGCGCACGGGTGCAAGGCGCGAACAGGAGACTCACGAGAGAACAAGCGACGAATGCCGACGGAACTTGATGACGGATCGCTCCGGTCGGAACGCCTCGCGATCCCCTCAGGTCAGTGCCGCCGGGTGGGGCCCAGGCTGGTGTACAGCTCATACTTCTTCTTCACGTACACGAGGAAGTCATATTGCGTGAGGCCCTTGATAACATCATCCGGCACCGCGCAGAAATCGATGAAATCGTCGAAGCTCTCATCACCCAGGTTGATGATCTCGTATTCGACGTACTTGTGCAGCAGTTCACGCAACAGCTCGCGCTTGGCGTCCTCGTTGCGCAATTCCGCCACGAGCCGTTTGCTGCGCTCGCGCCTGCTGAATTCCTGGTAGAGGAAGGTGATCGGGCTCTCGAACGCGTTCACTCCGGTGGTGCGGTAATCGCTCTCCTTATAGCCCAGTTTGTTGATGTCCTCCTGGATCTCCTTCAGCGTTCGCTCCGGCAAAACGGCCACCGGCTTCAGTTCGATCTCCCACGGCCGCAACACCACACGCAGTTGCGAGAGTTCGGCATCCGCGAATTCGCCCAAGGGCACCGTACGTGTCACATATCCGCCGGCACCGATCAGCAGGGTGTCGTTGCGGAAGGCCGTAACAGTGAAGCTGCCATCCACATTGCCGAAGCTGCCGGTGCGCAGCCGACGGTTCACCACCATGAGGTCGTAGAAGACCTTCTCACCGTCGCCCGCCTGCACTTGTCCGCGCACGGTGACCTGCTCTTGCGCGAACGAAGAGACCGTTGCGACCAGCAGGACGAAGGCGAGGCACTTCCTCATAGGCGGCGGCGAAAGTAGTGGCGTCCATGTGCAAGCTTCGTTCCGGTTGACATTCGTTCGCACCCGGAAATGGCGAAGGGCCCCCCGTGCAACGGAAAGCCCTTCGTGTAATTACCTGCGCACCTGTAAGCCGGGTTCTGTGCCCTCCTCGCGGAGAGCCTCCATCATTTATCTGGGATGCCCCTCACGGAACACCTCGATCGACCTACCCGCCGGCTTGGAGCGGGCCGCTCTTCCACGCTGCCCCTTGCGGGACACGTGGGCTGGCCTATTTGGTCTTTCAACCCGTGGGGTTTACCGTGCCGTTCCGCTCACACGGAACGCGGTGGTCTCTTACACCACCCTTTCACCCTTGCCTGTGCCTTGCGGCCATCGGCGGTTTGCTTTCTGTTGCACTTTCCGTGGCCCGGCCGTCACCGGCCGGACCCCTTCCCGTTAGGAAGCACGGTGCCCTATGCTGCCCGGACTTTCCTCCCTCCCTTCTGCAAAGGGAGAGCGATGGAGCGGTGCGCAGGATGTCAATGAACGCCTGTCCCGAAAGTGTCGGGGCCTAATGATGTACGATGTCGATGGCCGTGGCCCCGTAGCCGTATCGGCGCGGGTCGGCATCATCGAAGCGGCACCCTTCATAATACTGTAGCATCTTCCTTACCTCCTCGCGCAATACCCCTTCTCCAACGCCGTGGATCACCACGAGTCGCCGCTTCCGCAGCCGGATGGCCGTGTTGAGCATACGCTCGAAGTAGTCCAGCTGGAAGGTCAATTTCTCGCCGTCCGTCAACCGTTCCTCGTTCTCCACCAGCTTTTCCAAGTGCAGGTCGATCTCCATCACGTTCGGATCCTCCACTTTGGCAGGGGCGCGGCCGCCGTTGTTCGCGGATGCGCCCTTGCCTTTGTCCTTGTCGATACGCTCCGCCATACGATCGTTCGCCGCCACCAGTTTGGCGTGATGATCGCTCACCGTGTAATTCGCCGAACGTCCTCGTTTCACCACCATCTTCACCGGATATTCCAGCTCGAAACCGTCCCACGTACGCACCACTACCCGGTCTTTCACGGCCATGCGCAACACCACACCGCCCCCGACCTCATCGAGGAAGCTCACCTCATCACCCACCGCTATGGCTGCCTTGCCGGACATGCCGCGAAGGTACGCGGGCTCGGCCCGATCCTTCCCCTTCATCGGCCTCCAGCTCATCGCGGCGGCGGCATCGGCGCAGAGTTTCCTGCCCCCGGCCCCGCTTGGCGGCGATCAAGCGGTAAAGTGGCTGGTCGAGCAGGAGTTCGTCATGGCTCCCGCAGAGATCGCGGCGGGCACCGAGGGCGATGTGGAGCTCACCTTCACCGTGCAGGCGGACGGGAGCTCGAAGGACATGCGGATCAGTGGCACCCTCGGTGAAGCGAATGACAAGGAAGCCCTGCGCGTTGCGAAGCTGATCCGATGGCACCCCGCATCCGTCGGTGGCAGCGCGTTGGACACGGAACGGAAACTGAAGATCCCGATTAGTGCCAAGCGCTATAAAAAGGCCCACGCGAAAGGCGCGCCCACCTATCCGTTCACCGCTTTCCCCGCCGACGCCTCGGGCGAACTCTTCCAGGACCGGGGTCTGGACTCCATCGCGTCACCGATGATCGCCAAAGGCACACGCGGCCTGCCCATGTATCTGGCGGAGAACATGCGTTATCCGGAAGACGCGCGCCGACGCGATATCCAAGGCCAGGTAGGCGTGGAATTCGTGGTGGAGACCAGTGGCAATGTCAGCAACCTCAGAGCTGTGGAAGCGCTGGGGGCGGGCTGCGATGACGAGGCCATGCGCCTGATCCGCTCCATGAAATGGCGGCCCGCCTTCAAGAACGGCCAACGCGTGCGCAGCATCGTGAAGCTGGACATCCAGTTCCGGTTGAACACGAACCAACGGCCCTGATCCATCTTCGCCGCCATGACCAAGCGAGGGCCTTGGACAACCGTGAAAGAGGAGGTCCGCTATGAGACACCGTGGATAAGCGTAACGCACCACGACATCATCGATCCCAGCGGCCGCGAGGGGATCTATGGCACGGTACATTTCAAGAACCTGGCGATCGGCGTGGTGCCATTGGATGAGGACCTGAACACCTGGATCGTGGGGCAGTACCGCTACCCGATCGAAGCCTATAGCTGGGAGATCCCGGAAGGTGGTGGCCGACGGGACATCCCGCCATTGGACAGCGCCAAACGCGAATTGCGCGAGGAGGCCGGCATCGAAGCGGAGCGCTGGCGCGAGATCCTCCGCATGGACCTGAGCAATAGCGCCAGCGATGAGCACGCCATCCTCTACGTCGCCCAAGGCCTCACCTTCCATGCTCCGCAGCCCGATCACGACGAGGAACTGGAACTGAGAAAGCTCCCGTTCGACGAGCTCTACGCGATGGTCGCTCGCGGGGAGGTGCTCGATAGCCTCACGGTGGCCGCCGTACTGAAGGTGAAGCTCATGCTGCTCGACGGCTCGCTTCAGAAATAGAGCGCGTACGCCTCCAAGCGCCCGTTGCCGTTGAATTCCAGCGTCGGCATAGGCACTTTCACGCAGTTCAAGGTGAACAGTATGGTGCGCACCAACTTGCTCTTCGTCGGGATACGTGTGAGGTCGATATCCGGCGCCAGATAGAATTGACGGTGCTGGCCCGGGTTGGCGTCCGCGTTCAACATGCCTTCCGCCCCATATCCCGCAGCCATGTTCAGCCAAGCAGGTACGCCCTTCCAGCCGAAGGCGCGCGGATTCACGCTCAGCCAGAAGGTGCAGCCATTGTAGTCCTTGAGGATGCGTTCGCTCAAGCCTTCACCCAGCACGTTCGGCCGCTGCGGCGCATAATCCGTCAGGTGTGCGGAGTATTTGAGCGTGATGCGCTGCTCCTTCCACGCGAGCTGCTGACCGATGAAGAGGCCCGTGCCCCCGATGTTCGCCGTCATGTCCCAGACGCTGAATCCCCATTCCGCGCTCCTGCCGTCCATGTACTCCACCGCCGTCAGGTAGGCCAAGCCCACGCCTCCCCCGATCCAGACCGAAGCCCTCTCCTTGTAGCCGCACCAGCGCATCAAGCCATGTCCCCAGGAACCGACCGTGTACGTGGCGAAGGAGTGCCCCACCTTGTCCATCTGGAGCCATTCCCCCCCATCGTTGAAGAAGTGGAAGCCGCCCCGATCGTACTGGCTGTACCACGCTCTATCGAGTGATATCAGGGTTCCAGCGATAATGGCGCTTCCGCCGATGACGGTACCCAACCTTCGGGCCGACGAGCCCTCCTGAACGGTATCCTGGCCTACCACCGATCGCCCGAATGCCTTTGGGGCATGCAGCCCGACGACCAGGATCAGGCTCCAGCACGCGCGGTGTCGAAAACTATTTCCCCAGCTCTGCAGCAACCTGGCGAAATTAGTTCCGTTCAAAGCGCCGCCTTGCCTGTGCGTCAAGGCGTTTTGGAAGTCTCGTTCATTCGTATGTATCCATTGTTCTCTCCCTTTCCCTCGCGGGGCACTGGTGGTGCCGTGTTCTGGCCATGCTTGCTCGCGCTTGTCACTTTCGCGAACACCGCTTCCGGTAACAAGACGCTGAACCGGGAGAATGATGCTTGGGCGCTCATCGCTTCGGCGGACGGCGCATCCTTCCAAGCTCCACACATCCCCGGCGGTTGCCGTGCGAGCATCACCGCGTCCGGATTCGAGTTGGTCCAAGAACGCGATGGCGGCCGAGTACTGGCCGAGTGGTTCACCGTCCATGGTCATGGGCGCGATGGGAACATCAGTGCCCCTTGGACAGGTGGGGAGCCCATCCCCGGGGATCGCTCGGTCTGGTTCCAAGGCGAACGGATGGCGGTGCATTACGAGCATTCGCCCCAAGGCCTGCGGCAGAACTTCACCGTCTTCATGCGTCCACCCGGTGAGGGTGAACTGAGCATTTCGCTCGACTTGGAAGGCGACCATCGCGCCACGCTCGAAGGTACTGATGGGCTGCGTTTCTCCGATCACGAAGGGAATACGACATTCGACTACCGCGACCTGCGCT
The DNA here is from genome assembly GCA_044224725.1 of Flavobacteriales bacterium. Lineage (GTDB taxonomy): Bacteria > Bacteroidota > Bacteroidia > Flavobacteriales_F > PHOS-HE28 > PHOS-HE28. The sequence continues at coordinate 14,045 of JBGAJW010000058.1, read as the reverse complement.
GCTGGGATGCGGCCCAGAAACCGCTGAAAGCGCACATGGAGCTCGTTGATGCGGACCATGGGCAACGCCTCTCGCTCTTTGTGGACGATGCGGACGCGCTCTACCCCATCACGATCGACCCCGTTTCCACATCTCCCGCTACCCTGCTCACTGGCCCCTTGGCCGGGCAGGAGTTCGGATACTCCGTATGCACGGCCGGTGACCTGAACGGGGACGGAAGGAGCGATGTGGCCGTCGGAGCCTGGCAGACAACGGTAAGCGGCATCAACCTCGCCGGGAGCGTATATGTTTATTACGGTACGAATACGGGCATCAGCACGGTGGCCAGCATTGTTCTCAACGGGACGCAAGGCGGCGGCCAATTCGGCAATGCGGTGAGTACGGCCGGGGATGTGAATGGGGATGGCTACAGCGACCTGCTCGTCGGTTCACGCACTTGGGAGAGCAACACGTCCACCGAACTCAGCGAGGGTGGGGTCTTCGTCTACTATGGATCCGCTATGGGCATCAGCGCTTCGCCTGACCTGACGTTGCAGACGAACCACGCGGACGACAACTTCGGCAGCAACGTCGCTTGCGCAGGCGATATCAACAACGATGGGTACAGCGATGTGCTAGTCGGGGCATACCTGTCCTCCTACCCCACATTCAACGAAGGTGCGGTCTTCGTGTACATGGGTTCGGCCGCTGGATTGAACCCCGTACCCCTGCACCGGCTGGAACGCAACCAGGGCGGCGCATTCTTCGGCCGCAGCATCTCGAGCGCAGGCGACATCAATGGCGACGGCTTCAGCGATGTGATCATCGGATCCTCCAAATGGCTCTACACCTCGGGTGCCTCGGACCAAGGGTCCGCGTTCGTCTATTACGGCTCGGCCTTGGGCCTCGGCGCGGGCTTGAACCCGGCCTTCAGCCTGCAGCTTTTCGGTACCGGCAGCAACAACGCCTACTACGGGTTCTGGGTGGCGTGCGCCGGCGACCTCAACGGCGACGGGTACAGCGATGTCACCGTTTCAGGTTACACCGAGGAGAACGGACAGACGGATGAGGGACTCGTCTATATCTACCACGGTTCAGGGACAGGGCTTATCGTGGCACCCGCAGTCGTGTTGGAGAGCAACCAAGCGATCGCCTGGATGGGACGATGCATGAACACGGCCGGTGACGTGAACGGCGATGGCTACGCCGATCTCCTTGTCGGCGTTACGCGCTACACGAACGGCCAGAGCCTGGAAGGCGCAGGCTGGCTGTACTTCGGTTCGCCCACCGGTATTCCCACCACCCCTTCGCTCACGTTCGAATTGAACAACGCCGGGGCCAACCTCGGCGAAACGGTATGCACGGCCGGTGATGTGAACGGCGATGGTTACTCCGACTTCATCATGGGCGCGCGCATTTACGGTCTCGGTGGCGCGGCGGCGGTCTATCTCGGCGGGCCCTACAGTACGAACCTCAGCCCCACCACCAGCCGCTTCGGCGGTGCCGCAGGGGCCTTGCTCGGAAGCAGCGTCGGTAACGCCGGTGATGTGAACGGGGATGGTTACGCGGACGCGATCATCGGGGCGCCAGGTGCCAGCAATGGACAGGCGGGCGAAGGCATCGCATACGTCCACTACGGCGCGGCCGCAGGGCTTTCCGTTCCACCATCCGTGACGCTCGAGGCGAATACCCCCGGAGCGGCCTACGGATCAAGCGTCAACAGTGCGGGCGATGTGAATGGCGACGGGTATGCGGACGCGATCATCGGGGCACCGTTCAATGGCGCGGGCAGGGCATACCTCTACCTCGGTGGAGCGGGCGGCCTGTCCACAGTGCCGGCCAATACCCTCAGCGGCGGATCGCAGTTCGGTGCTTCCGTGGCTACTGCCGGGGACGTTGACCATGATGGATACGCGGACGTCATCATCGGAGCCCCGGCCTCCGGAGAAGCCTATGTGTTCCGGGGCAGCGCCGCGGGGTTGATCGCTGCGCCGCACATCGTGCTGAGCGAACCACCCGCCAGCGGGCTATTCGGCTGTTCGGTCTCTACGGCCGGTGACGTGAACGGAGATGGCTATAGCGATGTGATCGTCGGGGCGCGCCTGGCGAGCAACGGCCAGGTGAGCGAGGGCCTGGCCTACGTGTACCTGGGGTCAAGTACCGGTGTGGTCGTTCCTTACCAACGGCGATTGGAAGTGAACCAGGCCGATGCCGACTTCGGCGTGAGTGTTTCCGGCGCGGGGGATGTGAACGGGGACGGCTACTTCGACGTGGTGGTCGGGGCTGACCTTTGGGAAAGCGGACAGACGGATGAAGGCGCCGCCTTCCTCTTCCATGGCAGCGGAGCGGGCACGGTGGCCGGCGTCAGCACGACTCTCCAGCGCAATGTGACCGATGGCCGCATGGGCCGCAGTGTGGCCGAAGCAGGTGACGTGAACGGCGATGGCTATGCGGACATCGTGGTGGGCATGCCGCTGGGAGAGAACCCGGCCGGCACACCGGACGAGGGTCTTGTGTGCGTGTATCGCGGAAGCAACACCGGCATCGGTGCGGCCGCCTTCGACCAGCTTGAACCGAACCTGCCCGGTTACCAGTTCGGGGCGGCCGTTTGCGGCGGTGGTGACGTGGACGGGGATGGATACAGCGATGTGATCGTCGGCGCACCCCGCGCGAACCCGGCCGTGGTGGACGAAGGCGCCGACTATTGGTACCGTGGCGCGGTGAACCGTGCGATCAACAGACTCACACGTCAATACGACGCGGACCTCGTTTCGCCGCTCAGCACCAACAGCACGGATTTCCTCAGCGCCGTCTTCTTCGGCATCGGCCACCGGGCGCGAAGTCCGATACACCGGTGCAAGGCGCGGCTGCGATGGGAGGTCACCTACGAAGGGCTGCCATTCAGCAATGTGCCCATCACCAACAGCGTAATGCAAACAGGCACAGGTGCAGCGTGGACCACGCTCCCGCTCGCCGGAATCGAGATCAAACAGCTCATCGCCAAGTTCCCGTTCAGGATGCGCTACAAATGGCGCGTACGTACCGAGTACGATTTGGCCAAGCTCATCGATGGGCAGCGCTTCAGCCGATGGTTCTATGGCTACGCCAACGGCATCGGGGATATCGGTATCCTCCCCATCGAGCTGCTCAGCTTCGAGGGCCGCGCCAACGATGACGTGAACGATCTCACATGGGCGACCGCCACCGAGCACATGAGCGAACGTTTCGACCTGCTCCGCTCTTCGGACGCTTCAGGTTTCGCGCCCATAGCATCCATCGCTGCCGCCGGTGAAAGTCAATCCACCTTGAACTACGCCTTCACTGACCGGTTCCCGCCGAAGGGTACAGCGTACTACCAGCTGCGCATGGTGGACATCGACGGTTCCGAGGAGCTCAGTGATGTGGTTGCCATCTCACGTGCCAGCGGCCTCATCGGCGTTTTCCCCAACCCGGCCGATGATGCCGTGCAGGTCATGATCGGCGATGGCCAGGTCGGGAGCACCCTCTACTTGATCGACACGGAAGGCCGGACGCTGATCGCACAACCCATCCAAGATGAGGTCTCCATGCACGCGCTTCCATTGGCCGACATCGCTGCGGGCAGCTACGCCATCGTGCTCCGCGACATGGCTGGAACGGTCGTCAGCGCTGTTCCCCTGATCAAGCGTTAAGCTCCGATCGTCTCCTTGCAGGCCGACAGGATCTTCCGCGCGTTCTCCAGCGTGTCGCTTTCCGCGTAGGTGCGCAGAACGGGCTCCGTCCCGCTGGCACGGATCATCAGCCACTGGTCGTTGTCGAAGTGGTACTTCCAACCATCAACGGTTTCCAAGCGGCGCACCGCGTATGCACCGAAGCTCTTGTTCTTGTCGCTCGTGCAATCCGCCAGCACACGCTGCTTCAGCGCCTCGCTGATGTGCAGATCGCTCCGTTCGTACTTGAACGGACCGACGATGTTGTAGACCTCATCGATCAGCTGCTCCAGTGTCTTGCCGCTCTTGGCCATGAACTCCCAGATGGTAAGGCCCATCCAGATGCCATCGCGCTCGGGGATGTGTCCCTTGATCGCGATACCACCGCTCTCCTCCCCGCCCAACAGCACATCGTCGGTGATCATGATGCCGCAGATCCACTTGAAGCCGATCCTGGTCACTTGGTACGCCAAGCCGTAGTGCCTGCACATCTTCTCCACCTTCGGCGTGGTGCTCACGGCCACCACCACCTTGCCTGTGAACTTCTTGTACTTCACCAGGTAGTGGATCAGGAGCAGGATGATGTGGTGGCTGTCCACGAACTCGCCTTTGCTGTTGTAAAGCCCGATACGGTCAGCGTCGCCGTCAGTAGCGAGGCCGCACTGGATACCCGAGTTCTTGATCAGCTCGCTGAACTCGATCAGGTTCTTGTGGATGGGTTCCGGGGCTTGACCGTGGAATGACGGATTATAGTCGCAGTGCAGCAATGTCGTCTTCGGCAGGATGCGCGGGATCACGTTCTGGCCCGCACCGTACATCGCGTCGTAGCCCAGATTCAACCCGCTGTTGCGGATCATCTCCAGGTCGAAGCTCTTCTCCACGTGCTCCACGTACATCGTCTCCAGGTCGATGTAAGACAGCAGCCCGTCCGCTTCCGCCTTCTTCAGGTCGATCGACGCGAGATCCAAGCCGTGCTTCTCCGGGATGATGTCCTCCACCTCCTGCACATGCTCGGGGATCAGCGGGCCGCCATATATGCCCTTCAGCTTGTAGCCATTGTAGCTCGGCGGGTTGTGGCTCGCGGTAAGGATCACACCCATGCCGGCCTTCAGGTTGAACGCGCCCAGCGATACCATCGGCGTGCTCACGAAGCCCTTGGCCAAGTGCACCTTGATGCCAGCATTGACGAAGACTTTGGTGCAGGTCTCGGCGAAGAGTTCACCCGCGAAGCGGCAATCGTGGCCGACCACGATGCTCGGATCCTTCGGGAAGTTCTTCTTTACCCATTGTGCCACGGCCACGCTCACGCGCGCCACATTGTCCACGGTGAAATCGTCCGCGATGATGGCACGCCAGCCGTCGGTGCCGAATTTGATCTTGCTCATGGTGTACTGTTCGGGCGGCGAAAGTAGAACCGGCGACAAACCCGCTGTCAATACCGTTAACCGGCTTTCAACAGGTCAACGGTAGATGCCCCGCTCGTTCAACGCCCGCTGGTAGCGCCGAGCATTGACCAAATGCTGCTCATAGGTCTTGGCGAAGTTGCTGTAACCGTCCAGTGTCTCGCGGGCGCAGAAGTAGAGGTATGCGTTCTTCTGGGCGTTGAGCACGGCATCGATGTACCGCGGTTCCGGCATGTTGATCGGGCCGGGCGGCAGGCCAGCATGCGTGTACGTGTTGTAGGGTGAGGCCACTTGCAGATCCTCGGTGAGTATGCGCGTAAGGCTGTCCAAGCCCAAAGCGAATTTCAAGGTCGGGTCCGCTTGCAGGGGCATGCCTATGCGGAGGCGGTTCAAGTAGACACCCGCGATGATCGGAGCCTCATCGGGTTTGGCCGTCTCCGCTTGAACGATGCTGGCAAGCGTCGCTACTTCCGCTTGCGACAGGTTGATACCCTTCGCCTTGGCTTCGCGTTCCTCGGTCCAGAAGCGCTTGTACTCCTTGGCCATGCGTTCCAGGAACTCTTCCGGCGTGGTGGTCCACCAGAACTCGTAGGTGTTCGGGATGAACACGCTGATCATCGTTTCCGATCGGAAGCCCAGGCGGTCAACGGTGATGGGATCACGCATCGCTTGGATCAATTCCACACTGTCGGCCTCGATGTAGTTCGCTACCTGACCGGCCAGTTGGGGAAGTGTGCGGATGTTCGTGAACGTGACGCGCACCGGGTCCTGATCGCCGCTGCGGAGCTTGTTGATGAGCGCGTTCAAGCTCATGCCGCTTCCCACCTTGTAACGGCCGGGTTTCACCCGTTGTGTGTACTTCTTCCGTTCAGCGAGCAAACGGAATGTCTTCTCGTCGGTGACCAGTCCTTCCTCCGTCACGCTCTGCACCACCTGATCGAACGTGGATCCCGTGGGAATGAGCAGGATCCGATCCCCGTCGTCGAAACGTGGTCCAGGCCCGAAAGCTGTGCTGTACATGCGCCACGCGACGAACCCGCCGACCGCGAGGAGAACCACCAACACGAGCAGGACGATGCGCGAGCGTTTCATCCCTGATCAGATCTCGACTTCGCCGGTGAAAACCTCCTTCACCGGCCCGGCCAATGTGATCGACCGGAAGCCATCCGCTGCGGCGTCTGCCGTAACAAGCAGATCCCCTCCGCGGGTGCGCACATCACAGTGGCCAGAGATCAGTCCACGGCCCATCGCGCTCAGTGCCGCAGCGGTAACGCCCGTTCCGCAGCTGAGGGTCTCCCCTTCCACTCCGCGCTCATAGGTGCGCATTTCCAAGCGGCCATCCTTCCAACGAAGGAAGTTGACGTTCACTCCCTCCGCATTGAAGCGAGGGCCATACCGATGAATGCGCGCTTCGGGAATGATATCGATCGCTTCAGGGTCATCCACCCAAACGAGCAGGTGGGGCGATCCGGTATGGATGAAGTCCATCCGGTCTTCGATGCGTTCGATGCCCGCCACATCACGCATGCCGATGGAAACGAGCCCCCCTGACCAAGCAGCGGTGTGCTCACCGTCAATGGCGGTGAAGCGAACGGCGTCGGAGCGCAGGGTTGCCTGTGGCTGACCCTGCCACCACGCCGCGAACGCGCACCTGCTCCCGTTCCCGCAGAAGCTCTGGCTAGCATCCGGGTTGAAGAACTCCATGTGATATGCGGTGCCTGCCACGCGTGACGCTTGGATCAGTATCAACCCGTCACTGCCGATCCCGAAGTGGCGATCGCAGAGGTGGCGCACAAGGCGTTGGTCCGTGGAAGGAAAGCGTCCCTCCCGATCGTCGACAACGATGAAATCGTTGCCGGTACCCTGCCATTTGGTGAACGTGAGCCGTGCCATGTCGTCAGCAAAGATGGGCTGGCACACGGCTCGCTGGATGCCGCGCCGATCGTGATCTTCCCATAGCAACGTGAACAACAGTCTTTAACAGCGGCCAGAAAACCAAGCCCTTCGCAGCTCCGTTGTTTTGCGTGAAGAAGACCAACAGCATCATCGCCACCACACCCATGAACACCATGAAACGCGCATTCGGATATGTGGGCATGGCCATCATCGGAGGCCTGCTCTCCCTTTCCATCCACGAACGCTTCCTTGCTCCGAAGCCGGCGGTATTCCGAACGGCTTCCACAGAGACCACGACCCCGGTGAAATACGTGAACCTTCCGAACGCGGAGGGCGGGAGCATGCTGGCCGCTGATTTCACGGATGCGGCGGAACGTACGGTGAACGCCGTGGTGCATGTGACCACGGAAGCGGACGTACAACAACGACGGGACCCCTTCGCTGATTATTTCTGGGGTTATCGCCAAACGCAACCGCAGATCCAGAAAGGCGCCGGAAGCGGTGTGATCATGAGCGATGACGGGTTCATCGTTACCAACAACCATGTGGTGGAAGGCGCTGACCGCATCATGGTCCATTTGAACGACAAACGCCAGTTCGAGGCGAAGGTCATCGGCCGCGACCCCAGTACGGACATCGCGCTGATCAAAGTGGACGCCAGTGAGCTTCCCACGCTCGCCTATGCGAACAGCGATGATGTGAAGGTGGGACAATGGGTGCTGGCCGTGGGCAACCCGATGAACTTGACCAGTACGGTCACGGCGGGGATCGTGAGCGCAAAGGCCAGGAACATCAACATCCTGCAATATGACCAGAGCCGGGATGTGTTCCCGATCGAGAGCTTCATCCAAACGGACGCAGCCGTGAACCCCGGCAACAGCGGCGGTGCGCTCGTAGACGCGAGCGGCAACCTTATCGGTATCAACAGCGCCATTGCCAGCACAACAGGGGCCTATACGGGCTACTCGTTCGCCATTCCGGCCAATATCGTCCGGAAGGTGGCCGGTGACCTGATGGAGTTCGGCAGCGTTCAGCGCGCGTACATCGGGGTGAGCATCGAGGACATCGATCCGGCCTTGGCCAAGCAGATCGGCATGGACAAGCCGAAGGGTGTATACGTGAAGGGCCTTACGGATGGCGGTGCCGCAGCGGATGCGGGCATGAAAGCCGGGGACGTCATCGTGAAGGTCGGCAGCATCAACGTGGACAATGTGCCGCAGTTGCAGGAGCAGGTAGGCAAGTTCCGCCCTGGCGATGAGGTGGCCGTGACCGTGCTCCGCGAAGGCCGCGAGGAGGTCATGGATATGAAGTTGCGCGGCCGGGAAGGTGCGCTGACCGTAACGACGAAAGAAGCCGTCGCCAGCAGCAATGTGCTGGGTGCGGACATGATGACGGCGACCGCGGAGGAATTGAAGGCCCTCCACATCGAGAACGGAGTCAAGGTGGTGAACATCAACGGCGGAAAGCTCCGCAGCACGGGCATTCGCGAAGGGTTCATCATCACCCAGATCGACCGTACACGGGTGCGCGAACCGAAGGATGTGCTGCGTGCCCTCGATGAGAAACGTGGTGGTGTGCTCATTGAAGGGGTTTACCCCAACGGCACGCGGGCCTATTACGGACTGGGCGTGTGAACAGCCCGTCCAGCGCGCATCTCCGTGCGAAGTACGCCCCCTGGTCGTCCGGCTTGTCCGGTTCGATCAGGGGGCCGTACCTTGGCCGCCCGACGGAAGCCCTGCCCCACGCATGGGCCCCGTTCCAAGCAATCGCAATCCTTTCGTTCCCAACCACTAACACCCTCCGCCGCCCGTGACCAGCAGGATGCGCCAACTGAAGATCACCAAGTCGATCACCAACCGCGAGAGCCAATCGCTGGACAAGTACTTGCAGGAGATCGGCAAGGAGGGCCTGATCAACGCCGAAATGGAGGTTGAACTGGCCCGGCGTATCAAGCAGGGTGATGGCACCGCGCTGGAGAAATTGGTGAAAGCCAACCTGCGCTTCGTGGTTTCGGTGGCCAAGCAGTACCAGAACCAAGGTCTCAGCCTGCCCGACCTGATCAACGAGGGCAACCTGGGCCTGATCAAGGCCGCCCAGCGTTTCGATGAGACCCGCGGCTTCAAATTCATCAGCTATGCCGTGTGGTGGATCCGCCAGAGCATCCTGCAGGCCTTGGCCGAGCAGAGCCGCATCGTGCGCCTGCCGCTGAACCAAGTGGGTTCCCTGAACAAGATCAACAAGGCCTTCGCCAAACTCGAACAGGAGTTCGAACGCCCGCCGAGCGCCGACGAACTGGCCACCTTGCTGGACCTGCCCCCCGAGAAGGTGGCGGATACCATGAAGGTGAGCGGTCGTCACATCAGCATGGACGCCCCCTTTGTGGAGGGCGAGAGCAACAGCCTGCTGGACGTGCTGCCGAACAACGACAGTGCCCCGGCGGACCGGATGCTCATCAACGAGAGCCTGGCCAAGGAGATCGACCGCGCCCTCAGTACCCTCACGGAGCGCGAGCGCGACGTGGTGAAACTGTTCTTCGGCATCAACATCAACCACGGGCTTACCCTGGAAGAGATCGGAGCCAAGTTCGACCTGACGCGTGAGCGCGTGCGCCAGATCAAGGAGAAGGCGATCCGTCGCCTGCGCCATACCAGCCGTAGCAAGCTGCTGAAGGCGTATCTCGGTTGATCCACCTCCCGTAGGAACGCCCCATTCTTACACTTTACGCATGGAAACCGCTGAAGCCAAGACCGGCTATGAGGCCGGATTGAAAGACTACGTCGACCGCGAAAAGGCCGCCGTGGACCTGATGAACTCGGTAGGCCAGCTCATGTACGCCAAGGGCGTTGAGCTGGTGTTCTTCCGCAACCACCTGCTGGACATCAGCGGCAGCCAAGTGCTGAACCTGTTCAACTACTCGAAGAACGTGGTGCAGAAACCCATCGATGTTTTCCAGGCAGCGGAAGTGGCCCGGGCGATGATGGAGATGGACCTGGCTCCCAGCAAGATCGATATCGGCAAGCTCACTTGGGAGTTCAAGCAGAGCGGAAGCAAGGACGTGAAGGCTTTCGTGGGTACGACCCTGAAGAACTTCATCGGCCAGGACAAGCACACCTTCAACCCGCAGGATGTCGTGCTCTACGGCTTCGGCCGTATCGGGCGCATCGCCGCGCGTGAGCTGGTGAAACAGGCCGGCAAGGGCCAACAGTTGCGTCTGAGGGCCATCGTGCTGCGCACCGTGAATGATGAGGAGGTGGTGAAGCGCGCCGCCTTGCTCCGAAACGACAGCGTGCACGGGGCATTCAAGGGTTCCGTGATCGAAGACCTGCCCAACAAGGCCATTTGGATCAATGGGCAGATGGTGAAGTTGATCGCCGCCAACAATCCGGAGGACATCGACTACACCGCTTTCGGCATCAGCAACGCCTTGATCATCGACAATACGGGTGTCTTCACGAAGCGCCCGGACCTGGGCCGTCACCTGAAGGCCAAGGGCGTGAGCAAAGTGCTTTTGACCGCTCCGGGCAAGGAGATGCCGAACGTGGTCTACGGCATCAACCACAAGGACCTCGATATCGAGAACGAGCAGCTCTTCAGCGCGGCCAGTTGCACGACCAATGCCATCTGCCCCATCCTGAAGGTGATCGAGGACAATCTGGGCGTGGAACGCGGGCACATCGAAACGGTGCATGCCTACACGAACGACCAGAACCTGCTGGACAACTACCACAAAAAGCCCCGTCGGGGCCGGAGTGCCGCCATCAACATGGTGATCACAAGCACCGGGGCGGGCAGCGCGGTAACCAAGGCCATACCGAGCCTGAAGGACAAGCTGACGGCCAATGCCGTACGCGTTCCCACGCCGAACGGATCACTGGCCATCATGAGCCTCAGCGTGAAGAAAGCGGCCACCCGCGATGAGGTGAATGAGCTGATCCGTAACGCAGCCCTCAACGGCGACCTGGTGAACCAGATCCATTACCAGATCGACCCCGAACTCGTGAGCAGCGATATCGTGGGCGACACGTGTTGCAGCGTTTTCGACAGCAATGCCACGATCGCCAGTGGCGATGGCAAGAATATCGTGCTCTATGCTTGGTACGACAACGAGTTCGGGTACACGAAGCAAGTGATCCGTTTGGCCAAGCATGTGACCAAGGTGCGTCGGCTCGTGTACTACTGAGCTTGCGAGGAATCCTCCCGAAAGCCCTGCCCGTCCGGCAGGGCTTTCTCATTCGGACCGGCAGACTTCCGGAGCGGACCTGCACGTATCGTGACGTCCCTGCCCTCCTCTTGGGCTGCGCCTCAGGTTTTGAACAAGCACCATGAACTCCCGCTTTCCGGTGGGGACACTGAATTCCTCTGTCCGAAAAGGCTCCGGCCGGCCGATCGGTCCGATCCACTTGCCCCGAAACCGTTACCCTCAAACACGCGCATCGGTTCCACATTCCTAAGGGACGATCGAAAATGACAAAGGCTTCCGCCTTTCCAACCTGACGCACGCGGTCTGCCACGATGCACTTTGGCTGCCCTATCGCGTGCGCCATTGCCGCTGCTCCGGAGGGAATGGATCGGTCAATACGCCGGGCAAGCCCCTGTCAAAAGCGAAAACCCCTCCGCCGATGGCGGAGGGGCTCCCGTTCTGTGTCTTCGGTCCGGCTTACTGGATGACCAGTCGCTGGGTGTAGAGTTTGCCTTCGATGGTCACGTTCACCATGTACAGACCGGCGCTGATGGAGCCGCCCAGATCCATACGGTGGTTCAAGGTGCCTTCCGCCGCTACCGCGCGTTCCGTGAACACACGTTGACCCATCATATCGTACACATCGATGTCCACCAAGGCTTCATCCATGACATCCACGCCCTCCATCTTCACCGTGACCAGACCGTCGCGGTTCGGGTTCGGATAGAGGCTCATCGTCACCTCAGCCGTTCCATCCGAGGACATGGCCAGAGTCGTCCCGCCTTGCGCGAACCGAATGCGGCACGCAGGACCGAACTCGGTCGATGCACTGACGAATGTGGGACGTACCCGGACGTTCAGCCAAACGTTCAGCGGCACCGGGTTCGTGTTCAGATTGCCCGGGATCAGCGTCGGCGTGGTGGAGGTCACGCGGCGGTTGTACGTGCCGTGTGGATCGTATATCCACCACTGGTAACCATTGGAACCGGGCTGTGAATTGCAGTAAAGCGGTGTCGTCTTCCGCTGGCTGGAACGATCGCATGAAGTGTTGAGCAATTGCAGCGCGCCGATCGGAACACAGAACGTGCGCGCACCAACTCCTCCGAGTTCACTGGTGCTGGCGAAGCTCCCCAGCGATGCATCGATGATGCGTCGGCTGGCGGCGTTGCGCAGTACATAACCTCCGCCGGTGATGCCGTTGTTGCCGCTATCGCTGAAGCGCAGGTGGTAGCAACCCACAGGCACACAGATCGGCACGTTCACCACCGCACCAGGAGTTCCGTTCGTGTAAGGTCCGCCTTGCGTTACCACGCTCGTTTCGGCGGCATCGTACAACGTCCAGGAAATCTGACCTCCATTCGCATCCAGCGTGATGGACAAGGTCAGGTTCTCCGTGCAACCGGATACCGGAGTGCCTTGGCAGATACAGTTGGCCGTGAGCACATCGTTCGTCGTGTTGGCGTTGTTGTCGTTGCACGCGCTACCGATCTGACCAGATACGTTCGGGCAGTTGTCGTTCGCGTTGCACACACCGTCACCGTCCGTATCCTGGAAGGTGCCCACGCATACACAGCTCGCATTCAGCACATCACCTGTCGTGCAGGCATTGTTGTCGTTACATGCTGAACCCTGTTGACCGGAAACCGTCGGGCAGTTGTCAGAGCAATTCGGAACGCCATCGCCATCCGTATCCGTATTGTCGGGCGTACCGGCGCATACACAGTTCGCGTTCAGCACATCACCCGTTGTGCAGGCGTTGCCATCGTCGCAGGCTGAACCTTGCTGTCCTGCAACGTTCGGGCAGTTGTCGGCGCAGTCAGGTGTTCCATCACCGTCCGTGTCCGCCGTCAGTGGGGTGTACACGCAGGCGTTCGCTACGCACGCATCGCTCGTGCAGGCATCGTTGTCGTTGCAATCAGCGGCCACCACGCAGCTCACCGGGGTGCCGGCGCATACGCAGTTCGCGTTCAGCACATCGCCGATCGTAAGGGCGTTGCCATCGTCGCAAGCAGAGCCTTGCTGACCGGCCACGTTCGGGCAGTTGTCAGCGCAATCAGGCGTGCCATCACCGTCCGTGTCCGTGTTATCGGGCGTACCCACGCAAACACAGCTCGCGTTCAGCACGTCATTGGTGGTGCAAGCGTTGTTGTCGTTGCAAGCAGAACCCTGTTGACCGGAAACAGCTGGACAGTTGTCCGAGCAGTTCGGAACACCATCACCGTCCGTGTCCGTGTTATCCGGCGTACCCACGCAAACGCAGCTCGCATTCAGCACATCGTTGATCGTGCAGGCATTGCCATCGTTGCAGGTGGAACCTTGCTGACCGACTACATTCGGGCAGTTGTCAGCGCAGTTCGGGACCCCATCACCGTCCGTGTCGGTGGTGATGGGCGTGTACACGCAAGAGTTGCTCACGCAAGCGTCGCTGGTGCATGGGTCCTGGTCATTGCAATCCCCGGCTACAACACAGCTCACCGGCGTACCAGAGCACACGCAGTTCGAACCGAGCACATCACCGATCGTGAGCGCATTGCCGTCATCGCAGGCGGACCCGACCTGACCGGCCACGTTCGGGCAGTTGTCAGAGCAGTTCGGCACGCCGTCACCGTCCGTGTCCGTGTTGTCCGTGGTGCCTACGCATACACAGCTCGCGTTCAGCACGTCGTTGATCGTGCACGCATTGTTGTCGTTGCAAGCGGAACCTTGCTGTCCAGCCACGTTCGGGCAGTTGTCAGAGCAGTTCGGCACACCATCACCGTCCGTATCCGTGTTGTCCGTGGTGCCTGTGCACACGCAGCTCGCGTTCAGCACATCACCCGTGGTGCACGCGTTCCCATCATTGCAAGCAGAACCTTGCTGACCGGCCACGTTCGGGCAGTTGTCAGAGCAGTTCGGTAC
>JBGAJW010000057.1:0-32504 GCA_044224725.1 Flavobacteriales bacterium | reverse complement strand
GGCGCGGCTTCCTTCGCCATCGACGGCACCGGCTACATTTCTACCGGCGCGGGTCCGGGAGATGGAACCTATCCGTCCTGGCTGAAGGACACCTGGGCGTACACGGGCGAGGCGGTGACTTTGCGCATCGCCCCGAAGGTCTTCTTGGAAGGAGCCTATGTGCAGGCGCAGACGAACATGCGTGATGACCTGCGGGCCGCCACATTGATCCCATTGATCGAACCGTACACCGCCGCCGGGCAGATCGTTTCCGTCGCGCCGAACGCCAGCACCACCAACGCCGTCCTCACCGTCACCGGTACGAACGCCATTGTGGACCATGTGCTCGTGGAGTTGCGCGACCCGAACAGCCCCGCGAATGTGCTCGCTTCGAAGACCGCGCTCGTTCAGCGCGATGGGGATGTGGTGGCCATGGATGGTGTTTCACCCGTGTTATTCCTGGGATCGCCCGGGAACTATCGAGTGGCCGTGCGCCACCGGAATCACCTGGCGGTGATCACCGGCGTGGCCGTTCCTCTTTCTTCGGTCACCACCGCGGTGGACTTCACCAACCCTGCGACAGCGACCTATGGAACGACCGCGCAAAAGCAGGTGGGCACCAAGATGGTCCTCTGGGCCGGCGATGCCAATGGCGACGGCGCATTGAAGTACACAGGGACCGGCAATGACCGCGACCCCATACTGATCGCCGTGGGCAGCACCACCCCGAACGCAACGTTGACGAACGTCTACGACCGCCGCGATACCAACCTCGATGGCCTGATCAAGTACACCGGCACCGCCAACGACCGCGACATCATCCTCACCAACGTGGGCAGCACCACGCCGAACAATACACGAACGCAGCAGTTGCCATGAAGCGCGCCTTCCTCACAGCTCCACTTTTGTTCGCCGCCCACCTCGTGTGGTGCCAGTGCAACATGTCCATCACGAATATGACCCTGACGCCATGGCCCACGTGCGACAATTTCCTGACCACGATCATCATGGGGGTCAGGGGCAGCGCGGTCGGCGGTACAGCGCCCTTGACAGTGACCGGCGATATCAGCGGCTTTCCCGGCACGACGAGTTTCACACCGATCGGCGTGGATGTGAACTACGGTTGCCCGAACCAGTGTAACGGGTGGTGGACGGGGCCGCTCGGTGGCCACCTCCACGTCGTGGATGCCTTGGGATGCGTCGCCGATGGATACACGCCGAACACCATGAGCTACTCTTTCGACCGGTTGTTCCATGTGCCCGGAGCGCTCGGCACCAACATGTTCAACATCCAGGTGGAAGCGGTGGACTGCGCAGGCGGCATCTTCCGTATGCGGTTGACGGACAATGCGGCCGAGGTGGGTGATGCGATCACCGGACAGGGGATGAACTACACCCTGACGCGCAACGGCACCACACTGGAGAGCGGCTCCATGACCGCGAAATACGTGTCTTCACCGTCGTCGCTGGTCTTCAATAACCTCACGCCCGGGGTCTACCTGCTCAATATCACCAATGACATATCGAGCCCCAGCAGCCAGCAGGTGGAATACTGCCCGGGTGCCTGCACAGTGCGCTTCGTTGTGCCCGATGCGGGTGATTGCGGTACGAACGTGAGCGTGCAAGCACAGCTCTCAACTACCTCCGATGCGTTGCGCGTGGCCGGCTTGTTGCCCACAACGGAACCCTACTCGGCATTGGGCTATACCTATGTCGGAACGGCTCCGGGCGGAAGTGTGACCGCTGGCCTGTTCAACGTTACCGGTAACGATGCCGTGGTGGACTGGGTTGTGGTGGAGGCGCGCACCACCGAAACGCCCAGCCAGGTGGTGGCTTCAGCACCGGCGCTCTTGCAGCTGGATGGCGATGTGGTGGCCCTCACCGGTAAACCCTATGTCACCCTGCCCATCGCCGCCGGCAATTACAGGATCGCGATCCGCCACCGCAATCACCTCGCGCTCATGACCAGTCAGGCGCACCCTTTGGGTGTGTTCTGCGGCATCGATCTGCGTAACGCCTTTGTGGGCACCACCTCTACGCTCCACTCCTTGGTGCGAGGGGATGGGAATGGTGATGGCGTGGTGAAGTACACCGGCTCCGGCAACGATCGCGATCCCATCCTCCTCCGTGTGGGGAACACCACGCCGAACAACGTAGTGAGCAATGTGTACGAACGGCTCGACATCAACCTTGATGGTTCCATTCGCTACACCGGTGCGAACAACGACCGCGACCCGATCCTCACGGCCGTTGGTAGCACAACGCCAACGAACACGGTGCAACAGTCGCTCCCATGAGCACCAGCAGTTCGAAGGCGATGACCAACGTCTACGACCGCCGCGATACCAACCTCGATGGCGTGATCAAATACACCGGCAGCGGAAACGACCGCGACATCATCCTCACCAACGTGGGCAGCACCACGCCGAACAATACACGAACGCAGCAACTGCCATGAGAGCTTTGCTTCTCATCCTTATGGCCACCTTCCTGAGCATGTGCGCATCGGCACAGTGCGCGCTCAGCGCAACAGCCACATTCGTGATCGGTTGCCAATGGGCCCCTTATCAGTTGCGGGCGCATATCGATTGCTCGGGCGGCACACCACCTTATACCTACAGCCTGCAACGGTTCTCGCTTTACACCAACCAGTGGGAACCACAGGCCGAACCCGTTGAGAACTCTACTACCACCCATACGACCTGGCATTTGACCTATTTGAACTGGGACAGGGTTGAACAGGGCCGTATCATCGTTACCGATGCCATGGGCTGTGTGGCCATCGCCACCGGACAATGGCAGGCCATGGCCTATCGTGACTATACCCTTGGTCAGGACGCGACCTGTGCCGATGGCACCCACATCCTGCTCACCTCAAGCCCCTGGATGAACGAAGTGCCGTCCAATTTGTGGACCTACTATATCGACAGCCCGCCCGCACAGTCCTTTCTTTCCAACTGGACCCTGGTGCCCGGTTCGAACCCGGCCCGCTACCGCTCCAACTTCACCATATCTCCAGGCACTCACATCGTGGGTCTTCCGGAGATCCAGTACAATTCATGGCGCTATTGCGATATGTCTCCGAGCAGCACCTTTTCAGCCCTCACTGCGGGGGATTGCGGCGTGAACGTCCGTTTGCGTGCGGCATTGGATGGGGCGCTGCCGAGCGGAACGGTCATGACGGATGCTCTGCGCGCTGCCAACCTCCTTCCCACCACCGAACCGTACACAGCGGCGGGCTACGCTTTTGTGGGCGCTACCCCCGGGGCAAGCATCGCACCCGTGCTGCTGAGCGTCACCGGCAATGA
Source organism: Flavobacteriales bacterium (assembly GCA_044224725.1). GTDB lineage: Bacteria > Bacteroidota > Bacteroidia > Flavobacteriales_F > PHOS-HE28 > PHOS-HE28. The sequence continues at coordinate 29,217 of JBGAJW010000057.1, read as the reverse complement.
TGCTATTGTCGATTGGGTGGTGGTGGAACTGCGCAGCAACACGACCACGATCAGCTGGTCGAAGCCTGCCTTGATACAGGCGGATGGGGATGTGATGGACACGGATGGCGATACCTACTTGAATTTTCCCGTTCCCGCCGGCAGCTACTATGTGGTTCTTCGGCACCGCAACCATCTTGGGGTGATGACCGGCTTACCCAAGGCCCTTACCGTGGATCCGTTCACTACGGCAACGGTGGATCTGCGGTCCTCGTCCACCACTACCTACGGCACCAACGCACGTGTGCAAAAGGGTACCGTATGGTGTCTGCCCGCCGGCGATGCCACGGGCAACGGTGCCATCAAATACACCGGCTCCGGCAACGACCGCGACCCCATCCTCCTCGCCGTGGGCAGCACCACGCCGAATGCGACCGTGCCCAACGTCTACGACCGCCGCGATACCAATCTGGATGGCGTGATCAAGTACACCGGCTCCGCCAACGACCGCGACATCATCCTCACCAACGTGGGGAGCACTACGCCGAACAACACACGAACGCAGCAGTTGCCATGAGCCGGCCGATCCGGAAACCGGGCGTTTCTTCCTTGCTTCGCCGTTAAGCCGACCATCATGCGTTCACCCGTACTCTTCTCCGGCATGTGTGGTGCGTTGGTGCAGGACGCGCGTTGAACGCGCACGGCAACGTTGATGAACGACCGATCCGCTTGCCGGACTGGCCAGTCTTCACGACTTTCGCGCGATGCCCAAGTATCCCGCTATCCTCACCAAGCGCAGGCTCGTGCTCGGTGGGCTGGCAGCAGGCATCGTCGCGCTGGCCATCGCGTTGTTGCAACCCGACATGCGCCAGAGCTTCAGTGGCGCTTCCGCTTATGGTGAACCGGTGGATCGCGACCTGGACGAGATCCGCACCGACACCCTGCGTGTTCTGGTGATCCAGCACCATCTGGTGTACACCCGTTCAAAAGGCGCAGAATCCGGCCTCGAGTTCGAACTGCTCGAGCGTGTGGCCAGCGAGCTGGGCGTGCCGATCAAGGCCATCGTGGTGGCACGCCCGGACAGCCTGTTGCCGATGTTGCAACGCGGGGAAGGGGATGTGATCGCTGCCCATCTCGGTCGGCGCAATCCGATCGACCGTTGGATCCTGCACACAGTGCCTTACCGCTATGAGTCACCCGTATTCGCCACGCTCCGCCCGGACCATGTGCTGGGCATCAACCTCGGCGAGGTGACCGAGCCGGATACGGCCTGGGTGAGCGTTTGGTCCCCCTTCGCTCCACGCGAACTGCGCTTCCCGGGAAATGATGGCCAGGCCGATCTGAAGAAACGGACGGTCTTCACCGACACCTCGCGCTTCGGCGACCAACCGGTGATCAACGTCGCGCTGGGCCGTGTGCGGGCGGCCATTATCAGCGATGCGGCCGCGGCCTACTTCGCGCAGCGCTTCCCGCAGATCGTCTTCAGCGAACCGTTCGATGATCCCATGCCACTGGTCTTCGGCTTGCGCTCCAACGCGCGCCAATTGCAGCGGGCCATGGATAAGCGCCTTTCCGACCCGCAGGAGAAGGAAGCCATTGCCATGCTGATGAGCGCATACGGCAGCAACCTGCCCGAACGCGGCCCTTTGGGTGCCGTGCCCTGCACCACCACGGAAGGCTCGGCGCTCCCCGGCTATGATCATCATCCGCATGAGGACGGCCTGAGCCGCGATTGGCAACTGCTGGCCGCCATCGCATTCCAAGGCGGGCTGCCGGATACCAGCCTCATCCCCGTTGAAGCCTTGGATCGATACCGCATGACGGACAGCATCGATGACCCGCGCCGTGCCCGCGCCCAAGTGGACGCCGCTGCGCGCTACCTGGCGGAGCTCGACAGCCTCTGGCGCGGTGATGTGCCGGACCCGGCGCAACGACTCCGTTTCGTGGCCGCCGCCTACAACACCGGCCCCGGCCATGTGATGGATGCCTGCGCCTTGGCCCAAAAGCTCCAGATGGATCCGCTCCGCTGGGAAGGCAATGTGGAGCGGGTCATCACCCTGCTCTCGCTCCCGCGCTACTTCTCCGATCCCGTGGTGAAGAACGGACCCTGCAAAGGCGACGAGGCCTTCATCCGCGTGCGGGAGATGGTGTGTTTGTACGACCATCACCGCGTGACCAGGAGGCCCTAGCGCAATGGGCTGTCGGACGCTGACCGGCGCGTCCGTACGGCGTTGCCAGCCTTGCTCGTTGGGCCCTGTTGGCCAAGCGTGGTGGGCAGGCTTGACCTGATGCCGGGCCAACAGCAGCAGCCAAAGGCCCAAGGCATGACTTCACACTATGGCCATTCCGGTTAGATTGGCCTCGCATCACACACCCACCGATGAGTTCACACACCGTACGGAAACCGCTGAGCGTGCTGCTCGGCGAGGCGAAGGAGGAAGGACACGGAACGCTCAAGCGCCACCTCGGGCCGGTGAACCTGGTGCTGCTCGGCATCGGGGCCATCATCGGGGCGGGCCTCTTTTCCCTTACGGGGAAAGTCGCGGCGGAGCATGCGGGCGCGGCGGTCACCATCTCCTTCCTCATCAGCGCGGTGGGTTGTGCCTTCGCCGGGTTGTGCTATGCGGAGTTCGCGAGCATGATCCCCATCGCGGGCAGCGCCTACACCTACAGCTATGCTACCATGGGCCGTGTATGGGCCTGGATCATCGGCTGGGACCTGGTGCTGGAATACGCCGTGGGCGCGGCTACCGTGGCCATCGCCTGGAGCCAGTACCTGAACAAGCTGATGCTCAACTTCGGAATCCACCTGCCGCATTCCCTGATGGCCGGACCTTGGGACACGGTGCCGGGGATCATGAACGTGCCGGCCGTCCTTATCGTGGTGGTGCTGTCTCTCTTGCTGATGAAGGGCACGCACGAAAGCGCCATGGTGAACGGTGTGATCGTCGCGTTGAAGCTCATCGTCGTCCTGTTGTTCATCGCGCTCGGTTGGAGCTATATCAACCCGGAGAACTACGTGCCGTACATCCCTGTGAACACGGGCGAGTTCGGGCACTTCGGCTGGAGCGGTATCCTGCAGGGAGCGGGCATCATCTTCTTCGCGTACATCGGCTTCGATGCCGTGAGCACTGCCGCGCAGGAAGCGAAGAACCCGCAGCGCGACATGCCCATCGGCATCCTCGGCTCACTGGCCATCTGCACCGTGCTCTATGTGCTCTTCGCCCACGTGATGACCGGTCTCGCGCCTTACACCGAGTTCGCTGGCGCCACCGATAAGCTCGCTCCCGTCGCTACCGCGATCGCCCATACGCCATATGTGTGGTTGCAGCAGTTCGTGATCATCGCCATCCTCGCCGGCTTCTCTTCGGTGATCCTCGTGATGCTCCTCGGCCAGAGCCGTGTGTTCTACAGCATGAGCAAGGACGGTCTCATCCCCAAGGTCTTCAGCGACGTGCATCCGCGCTTCCATACGCCTTACAAGAACAACCTGCTCTTCATGGTGTTCGTGGGGCTCTTCGCCGGTTTCGTGCCGGGCGACATCGTCGGTGAGATGACCAGCATCGGCACCCTGCTCGCCTTCGTGCTCGTTTGCATCGGGGTGATGATCGTGCGCTACAAGATGCCCGAGGCTCCGCGCGCTTTCCGCACGCCGCTCATGCCTGTAGTGCCCATCCTCGGCATCCTCGTCTGCGGACTGATGATGGCCGCGCTGCCATGGGACACGTGGTTGCGACTGGTCGTGTGGCTCGCCATCGGTATGGCGATCTACTACGGATACAGCTTGAAGCACTCGAAGTATTAGCCAGGAGCAGGCGCGGGAGGCAGCTGGATCGTCCTGTCCCAGCGCCTGCTCCTGCACCTGATCGGCACTCAGTGTTTGTGCCGCCGCTTCTTCACGATCCCGCCGGAGAGATCCCGCACGGGGCTCATCACCAGGAAGGCGTTCGGGTCGATCTTCTCGACCTCTTCGGTGAGCCGGCCTACTTCCAGCCGGGTGATCACGCAGTAGATGACGTCCACATCGTGGCTGTGCCCGTGCCGCCCGAAGCCGCGTTTGCCGCGCAGCACGCTGATGCCGTACTGCAGCTTCTCCGTGATCATCACGCGTACATCCTCGTGGTGTGAACTGATGATGGTGACGCCCGTGTACTCCTCGATGCCCTCGATGACGAAATCCATCGTCTTGCTCGCCGCGAGGTAGGTAAGCATCGAGTACAGCGCCGTTTCCACGCTGAGGAGCCAAGCGGCCGCGCCGAAGATCACCACGTTGATCACCGTGATCACGTCCCCCACAGTGGTGTGCAACTTCCGGCTCACGGAAATGGCCAGCACTTCGGTGCCGTCGATCACGCCCCCGCCGCGAACGGCCAAGCCGATACCCGCACCGAGGAAGAAGCCGCCGAAAACGGCGCCGAGCAATTTGTCGTGCGTGACCTCCGGCAGGTGCACCGTGGCCACCACCAACGCCAGCGCCGCGATGCCGCACGCCGTGCGGATCGCGAACGGCCGACCGATCGAGCGATAGGCCAGGTACACGAAGGGCAGGTTGATCACCAGGAGCAGGACGGGCAGCACCAGTCCCATCCATTGTGGTGACGCGGCGTCCGGTGTGAAGGAGGCGTTCTGCAACAGCGCCGTCGCCATCAGCGCCACGCCTGTGGCCCCGCCATCGATGAACTTGTTCGCCAGCAGGAAGCTCTCCAATCCGAAGGCCGCGCAGAACACGCCCAAGCCGATGAGCACCATGTCCTTCACAGCGTTCCGAACGTCGAGCTTCAGCTCACGGAAACCCTTGGCCAGCGCGTACGACGAAGGTTCAGCCCCGCCTTCACGCTCAGGGCGCAGCACGAAACGGACAACGGCATCGCGGACGAAACGGCGCATGCTTTGGTCGCCGTAGCCGGGTCCTGCTCACCAAAGCGGAGCGAAGGAGAGCGCAGGCGAGGTGGCAAGATACCGCGTGCGCCTATCGGCCGAAGAGCAGACGGGCCGCCGCGCCTTCCTTCAATGCATAGCGGCTCCAACGGAGTTCTTCGATGCCGAGGGCGAGCACGCGTTCGATCGCGATGAGCGCCAGTGGCAGCGTGTCCACCCGGTAATCCGGGATCGCTTTGATGCTCGCTCGCTCGGCGCGAGTTGAACCGATAAGGCTCTCTTTGATGACATCGAATTCCAGCGCATTGAAGGTCAAGGTCAGCTCACCGGAAGATATCGGTGTTGAACGATCGGATGCCACCAGTTCCGCCAACGTGTCGAAGGAGCCCGCACTGCCTACAAGCGCCGTGGGCCAGTGGCGGTCCATCACCGCGAAGAGGGGCTCGAGTTGCGCATCGAGGTAGGCGCAGATGCGGAAGTACTCCTGGAGCGTAAGGGGGTCGGAAGTGGCGAAGCGCTCCAACAAGCGCGTCGCGCCGATCTCGAAACTGCGCTTCCACATCAGGGCCTTGTCCGTGGCCAGGACGAACTCGATGCTGCCGCCGCCGATGTCCATCACCAGTACCGGTTTTCCAGAGAAGGGGACCGCCTGCCGTACGCCTTCGAGGATCAGGTCCGCCTCCTCCTCGCCGGGGATGATGGTGATGTCCAGATCCAGATCACGCTTCACGCGCTCTTGGAAGTCCTGTGCATTGCGCGCATTACGTAGTGCGGATGTCCCGAAGCCGGAAACACGTTGCGCTCCCATCTCTCGCGACTTGTCCACGAATGCGCGCAGTACCGCAAGGCCGCGTTCCATCGCCTCACCGGTGATCAGGCTTCGCTCGATCCCTCCGCGACCGAGGAAGACCGATCGTTCTTCGCTGTGCAGCACGTGCAACTTGCCCGCCGCATCCTTCTCCGCCACCAGCAGGTTGAAGGTGTTGGTGCCGAGGTCGATGATGGAGATCATGTTCCAATGCGCTATTGGCCACTTGCTGCTGGCTATTGGCCCTTCAGCGTCACACGGCGAAGTCGGCTCGTTGAACCGACCTCGCCAAGCGCGCGGATCGTCGTGCCCTGCGGAAGGGCCAGCAGCCAGCGGCCAATAGCCAGTGGCCGCATTTCACCCCCGATAGAACAACCACTTCCCGAGCTCCTTCCAGGTGACCTTCTTGCCGTACATGAGGATGCCCGTGCGATAGATGCGGCCCGCGAGCCAAGTCGTGAAGATGAAGGTGGCCACCAGCAGTGACATGCTCAGGACCAAGTGCCAAGGGTGGTCGAAGGCATTGCCCATGGCCACGCGGATCATCATCACCACCGGTGAAGTGAACGGGATGATGGAACACCAGAACACCGCAGGCCCGTCCGGATTGACGATGGCCATCTGCGCCACGAAGATCGCGAGGAACATCGGCATCATCACCGGCATCATGAACTGCTGCGAATCGGTCTCGCTGTCCACCGCGGATCCGACCGCCGCGTAGAGCGAACTGTAAAGCAGGTAGCCCCCCAGGAAGTAGAACACGAACAGGAGAAGTACGGCCACCACGGGGATCTCGTTCCAGATGGCGAAGCCCTCGTTCAGCATGTCCATTTTCTGGGCGTCCTCTTCGCTCAAGCTGGCCTGCTCGGCCACTTCGGTCTTCAGTTCCGTGGTCATCATCCCCTGGCCTTTCTGCTGTGCGAGCGAGGCGAACTGGTCCTTCGCCAAGCCCATGCCCACGCCGCCGAGCGCCGTGGACAACAGGACCCACAGCAGGAATTGCGTGAGGCCCACCATGGCGATGCCCACGATCTTGCCCATCATCAATTGGAAGGGCTTCACCGAACTGATGAGCACTTCCACCACGCGGCTCTGCTTCTCTTCCATCACGCCCCGCATCACTTGCAGCCCGTAGAGCAGGATGAAGAAGAAGATGAGGTAGCCGAAGCCGAACCCGATCAGGGCCTTCACCTGGTCGTGGCTTTCCTGGCCGTTGTCCTTGATGTCGTACAGCTTGACCTTCAGGTCCGTCTTGATGCCTTCGTATTTCGCCGGATCGATGCTGTCGCGCTCGAGTTTCGCCGCTTCCACCAGCTTCTCGATCTGCGAGACGATCTGGTCCTGCACCATCTGGCTCGGGCTCTGCTTGTAGGTGATCTCCGCCTTCGGCGCGTACGTCACGTTCGCGGGCACGTACACCTTCAAGGTGTGCGGGCCTTTGGCGAAGACGCTGTCCGGCACCATCACCGCCGAATAACTGAACTCGACCTTGTCGCTGTCCTTCAGCTTGCCGATCAGCAGCCCGGACTCGTCCACGACCAGAGCGCTGTGCTTGCCGCTTTCCTGCAGAGCGATCGTGCCGGCCAGGAACAACCCGCCCGTGAGGAGCAACGGACCGAGCACCGTCATGACCAGGAAGCTCGGCTTGCGTACGCGCGTGATGTACTCGCGCCAGATGATGAGTCGGATCTTGCCCATGGCTTATTCGGTCATGCCGCTGGTCACCAGCGCGGGTTCGTTCTCGCTCACTACACGGATGAAGATGTCGTGCATCCGCGGTACCTCTTCGTGCGCACCGATGAAGTCCACCGCGCGCAAGGTGGAGGCCAGCACGTCGTTCAGCTTGGCGTTGTGCAGCAGCTTCACGCGCACCGTGGTGATGCCGTCCTCCTCCTTGTGTTCGAGGATCTCGCCATGGTAGGCGAGCGCATCGGCGAAGCCCACCTTGCCGCCCCGGAACTCCAGCTTGTAGGTGCTGGTGCTGTAGCGCTTGCGGATCTCCTTCACGTTGCCGTGAAGCATCACCTTGCTCTTGTCGATGAGCGCGATGTGGTCGCACATCTCTTCCACACTGGGCATACTGTGCGTGCTGAGCATGATGGTGACGCCCTCATCGCGCAGCCGCAGCACCTCGCCACGGATCAGCTCCGCGTTGATGGGGTCGAAGCCGCTGAAGGGCTCGTCCAGGATCAAGAGCCTCGGTCCGTGCAGCACCGTGGTGATGAACTGCACCTTCTGCGCCATGCCCTTGCTCAATTCCTCCACCTTCTTGTTCCACCACCCGTTGATCTCCCAGCGCTCGAACCACGCCTTCAATTTCTTGGTCGCGTCGGCCTTGGACATGCCTTTCAAGCGCGCGAGGTACACGGCCTGTTCGCCCACCTTCATCTTCTTGTACAGGCCGCGCTCTTCGGGCAGGTAGCCCATGCGCGCCACGTCCTCCGTGGTCATCGGGTGGCCGTCCAGCAGCACGCGCCCTTCATCCGGACCGGTGATGCGTGTGATGATGCGGATGAGCGTGGTCTTGCCCGCACCGTTCGGGCCGAGCAGACCGAAGACCTTGCCCGCAGGCACTTCCATGCTCACGCCGTCCAGTGCGGTGAACGTGCCGTAGCGTTTGACGATGTTCTCGCAGATGAGCATCCCTTCGTAGTTGGGGCCGAAGGTATCCGGCGGCTCCGTGCAGCCCGCGCCGTTCGTATCGATCGGTTACCGCTCAACTCGTGAGAGAACTCGCCATTGGCTGCTGGCCTCTGGCTATTGGCCCGTCAGCGTGTTCCGGCCAAGTCGGTTCCTTGGGCCAGCCTCGCCTAGCGTGATGGTCGTTGTGACGCACCGACCAGCCAACAGCCAGCAGCCAATGGCCAGCAGCGCACTCAAGCGTAGATCTCCCGGCGCCCGATCATGCGCTGCGAAACGGGGTCCCACACCTTCAGGCGCAGGCACTTCACCACGTCCCATGGCCAGAGTGAGGTCGTCTTCGCGTGCTGCAACTCGGGGATGGCCTTATGGACTTCCGGCAGCCGATAGAAGGGGATGCGCGGGTTCAGGTGGTGGATGTGGTGGAAGCCGATGTTGGCCAGGAACCAGCGCATCACCGGGGACATCTTCATGTGGCTGCTGCTTTCCAGTGCCGCATCCGCATAGGTCCAACCGTCCTTCTCGGCGAAGGTGACGCCAGGGAAGTTGTGCTGCGCATAGAAGAGGTACGAACCCAGGGCGAGCACCAGCACGAAGGGCAGCAGGAAGCCGAAGAGCAGGCCGGTGAAGTCGGTGAGGAAGAAGATGCCCACGCCGATGCCGAAGTGGAAGATGATGGCCACGATGCTGTCCCAGTGGCGGTCCTTGTTGCTCACGATGGAGCGGATGCACATGCCGTAGAGGAACATGAAGATGTAGCCCATGCCGATGGTGAGCGGGTGCCGTACGAACATGTACAGCGTGCGCTCCGCCGGGCTGCTGCTCAGGTATTTTTCCTTGGTGACGATGGGGAAGGACCCGATGCTGCTGGTGTACAGCTTGCTGTTGTGCGCATGGTGGTAGTTGTGGCTGCGTTCCCAGATGCTCACCGGCGCCAGCATGAACATGCCGAAGACCACGAAGAAGGCCTTGGCCACCTTGCTGTGCTGCAGGATGGCGTGGTGCAGGTAGTCATGGTAGATCACGAAGAGGCGGCCCAAGGTCAGCGCCATCAGCACGCTGCCCCCGGCCTTCAGCCAGAGCGAGTCGTTCAGGAAGACGATGGCGTATGAACTGGCCAATACCACTACCGTGGTGAACAGGTGCCACCAGCTTTTCCAACGCACTTCATTGGCGAAGGGCCGGGTGGCGAGGATGAGGTCTTTGCCTTGGAGCATGGCATCCGCTTTTACGCGGGGTGGTTTTTTAAGGGAGGACGGCGAAACTACGAACGGAGCACACGTGTTCAATGACGCTCGTCAAGGGACCCTATGCTCAACAACCGGTCCGCCCTGCCTGTTCGGCTCCGAGCACGCCTTTCACCTGCAAAGCTCTGGTACACAGTGCCGTTGCAAGCGGCAGAAATGGCAGCGGCTCCGGCGCCAACGCTCATAGCGTGGTTGGTGGCCGTCTGTGCTTCCACCGCCGGTGGCTCCAGAGCCACAAGGCCGGTAGTCGGCGGATGTCCGCTTCGAGCCGTCGTGTATGTGCCGTGCTGATCTCCCCATCCCGGGTGCGCGCCGGGTCCGCCACCAGTTCCTCGAAGCGCATGAGGTAGTGCCCGCGCCGCTGCCGCTCGATGCCCACATAGATGATGGGATAGTCCAGCTTGCGCGCGATCTTCTCCGTTCCATAGAACACGGGCGTATCCTGGTTCAGGAATTGCGTCCAGAACGCGCGGTCCGGCGGCGGCGTCTGGTCGGCGATGAAGGCAGTGGCCGTTACATCGCCCCGGTCGCGCAGCATGCCCTTCATCGTGTCGTGCATGGCATACAATCGGTTCCCGAGCCGCGTACGCATGTGCAGCACGAGTCCATCGAACCATCTGTTCTGTAACGGGTGGTAGATGACGTACAGTTGGTGCAGCCCCAACTGGCTGAAGCGCGCGCCGCCCAATTCCCAATTGCCCCAATGGCCCATCACCAGTATGATGCTCCGCCGCTCCTCGAAGTACTTCTTCAGCACCTCGTCACCCGTAACGGACACACGCTCTTTCACCTGCCCAGGTGAGATGGTGAGCGTCTTCAGCGTTTCCAGCACCAGGTCGCAGTACCAGCGGTAGAAGGCGCGCTCGATGGTGCGCAGCTCGGCGGTGCTCTTTTCCGGGAAGCTCTTGCGCAGGTTCTCCCGCACCACGGCCGTGCGGTAGCCGAGCACCTTGTAGAGCAACAGGTAGAGTCCGTCGCTCAACATGTACAACAGCGGGAAGGGCAGCAGTGCGATACCGTAGATGAACGGCAGTGCCAGGTAGTAACCGATGGCTCCCATGCGCGGCGAAGTTGGGCCGTTCACCCGTGCGATGGCGTACCGCGCGGTGTCTGGCTCAGGGGTTCGTGGGCACGTAGGGCTCCATGTAGCCCTTGGCCATCTTCCGGCCGATCTCCATGAACTTCTCCTTCTCCGGCCACGCCCACGTGCCCAGCCCGTCCACGTAGCGGTTGAACATGCAGAAGCTCGCCGCGATGAGCACCGTGTCGTGGATCTCTACATCGCTCGCGCCGGCCGCTTTCGCTTTCGCGATGTCCGCATCGGTGACGTGCTTGCCGCCGCGCTGGGTCTGGTGGGCGATGTGCAGGAGCGCGCGCATCTTCGGGGACAGCGGCTCTTCCGGCAGCCCGGCCTTGATGGCATCGATGAAGTCCGCATCGCGGCCCAGGTGCGCGCACGCCGCCGCCGCATGGCTCGTGTGGCAGAAGTGGCAATCGTTCCACCAGCTCACGCTCGCGGCGATGATCTCCCGCTCACCGGGGGTGAGGGAGGAAGGACCGAGCAAGAGCACCTCGACCAGTTCACGCAGCGGCTTGGCCGTTTCAGGTCGGTACATCAGCAGGCCGCTGATGCCGGGGGAGTGGCCGGGGGGCAGGTCGATGTGGGGCATAAGTGGTCACAGGCTTCTAGCCTGTCGAAAGGTGTGTGTTCCGAAGGGGTTGTACTGGACGTTCCGATGCGCAAAGTAGCAAGGTCGGCCAGGCTTCCAGCCTGTCCCTCAGCCAACCGCCGCCGCCTTGGCCTTGGACCGCAACAGCTGCGCACAGAAACCGGCCAAGGCGAGCAGGATCGCCACTTGCCCCGCAGCTATGCCCGGCCCCTTCAACGCCACATGCAGGTCCGTGCGGAAGCTGGCCCAGTGGAACACCGGCATCAACTCCAGCAGGGCCAGGTCCTTGGCCAACTTCAGTTGGTAGCTGGTACGGAGAAGCCCCGTGCGCGCGAAGCGCAGATCCATCGGGGGCGCGTCCTTCATCGCCAAAGAGAGCCGCATGCCGCTCCACAGGCCGGTGGTAATGGTACCGATGCGCGTGTTCTGCACGAACACCGCATAACGAGGCCGCCAGAAGCCCTCGGAAACGATCCGCGCGCGCTCGCCGCCCACCGTGCCTTCCATATTCCTTGACCAGATGCTCGGCGGGCGCAGATCGGCCAGCACCTTACCGCTCGGGTCCTCCACACAGAAGCCCAACGGCCCCTTCAAGGACCGCACAACATACGTGGCCGGGGCCTGTACCATCGAGCGAATCTCGCTCTTCACCAGCGTGCGCCGAAGAGAAATGGACGAACGCGCGGTACGCTTATGCCACCGCCCCGAAAAGAGCGTCGATCACTGGATCACCACCCGCTCCGCGCGCGCGATGGGGCCGTCAGCGATGCGCACCACGTAGACGCCCTTGGCGTATGCGCCCAGGTCGATGCGCTGCGTACCCATGCCCATGGTCGGCATGAAGGGCAGCCGCACCGTGCGGCCATCCGGACCGGTGATGCTGATGTTGGCCGTGGAGCGCGCATCCGTGCGTACGAATACCTCGCCTTGGGAAGGATTCGGAAAAAGTTCCAAGGAAAGCGTGCTCACCGGTGCGATGGCCGTGCTCAGGTCTTCGCTCTCCAAGCGTGCGATGCGGCTGCGCGGGGTGCCGTCAACTGAATCGAAGAAGCCGCCCACCAGCGCCTTGCCGTCCGCTTGCAGCGCCAGGGTGAACACATCGCCGTTGAAGCCCTCGCCCACGGAAAAGCTCTCGTCCAGCGAACCTTCGCAGGTCAACCGGGCCATGCCGTTGCACGCCGCGCCGTTGTAGCTGCTGAAGTTGCCCGCAGCGAGCACCCGACCGTCGGGTTGCAGGGCCATCGCATACACGCGCGGGTCCCAACCACCGAAGCCCGTAACGCCGCTGCCGTAGTTCGGATCCACCTCGCCGTTCTGCTCCAAGCGTGCGATGCCGCCGGGGATCAGGCCGCCCACCAGCACCTTGCCGTTCGCCTGCAGCGCCAGCGCGAATACCGCGCAGGAGTTCCAGCCCAAGGGCGCGAAGGAGGTATCCAAGCTGCCGTCCGCATGCACGGCCGCTATGCCTTTGCGGTCCTGGCCGCCCACGAAGCTGAAGGTGCCGCCCACCAGGATGCGGCCATCGGGCCGCAGCGCCAGCGTATACACGATCGGGATGTCCCCGCCATCGAAGCTGGTGTCATGGCTGCCGTCCGTGTGCAAGCGCACCAGCCCGCGGCCCAGCACATTGTTCACATGGTAGAAGTCGCCGCCCACCAGGATGCCGCCGTCCGGCTGCACGGCCAGCGCCAGCACATTGCCATCAAAGCCGTTGCCCGCATCGAAGCCCTCGTCCAAGGACCCGTCCGCGTTCAGCCGTACGATGTGGTTGCAGTAGAGGCCGTTGAAGTAGGTGAAGAGGCCGCCCACCAGGATCTTGCCGTCCGCCTGCACCGCCACGGCGCGCACACCGGCGTTCGCGCCATAACCGGGGTCGAATCCCAGGTCCAAGCTGCCGTCCGCCTCCATCCGCGCGATGCGCATACGCTCCACGCCGTTCACCAGGTTGAAGTCCCCCGCCACCAGGATCTTGCCGTCCGTTTGGGTGGCGATGGCCCGGCAGCTGCCGTTCAGCCCGTTCGCCGTGCCCCCGCTCAGGTCCATGGGGTCGAAGCTGCTGTCCACGCTGCCCGCTTGCGCCAGCGCGCTCAGGCTCAAAAGGCATAGGATGGAGTAGAAAAGTGGACGCATGAGGAGTTCCTTTCTGGCGACGAAGCTATGCTCGACTTCGACGAATGCAAACTTCTATTCGACGAAAGTTCTGAATCGGGTGTTCGTTGCGGGTGGGTGGGCCGCTGCATGTGCGATTCCTGAGCGCACGAATGTCCGGGAGCGGAAGGGAATGGGGGGTGACGGGGGTCAGCTGTATTCTTCAATCCGGCGGTCAACAGGCCGCTTTTTTCCAAGAGGCAGGAGGAAGGCGGTGTTTGCTTTATCGAATCCTGACTTACAGTGGTCCGCTGATAGAGAGCATGGCCTTGAGGAGAGTGCGTCCACCTCCTAGGCGTGTAGACCGTGGAGATCCGGTTGGTCGCGGAGTCGGTTGTTCATGAAGTACTTCTTAAGGCAACTGTTCCACCCGGTTGTTGTTCGGCGTGGTGCTGCCGACGTTCACCAATATCGGGTCGCGGTCGTTACCAGAGCCTGTGTAGGTGGTACTGCCGTCCATGTTCACGTCCTGGGTACGGTAGCCGGTGTCCACATTGTTGGGCGTGGTGCTGCCCACGGCCACCAGGATGGGGTCGCGGTCGTTGCTGCTGCCGGTGTAGGTGAGCTGGCCGTTGCGGAGCGTTTCGCCGCTCCAGAGCACCTGCACGCCACCGACGGTGTTGCGCGCGTTGGTGCCCCAGGTAATGGTAGCCGCGCTGGTGAGGTCCACGGCGGTGGGCGCGTTGGAAAGCGCATAGGCGGTGCTGGTCATGGCGCCCAAGTGGTTGCGGTGCCGCACGACCACGCGGTAATTGTCCGGCAGGGCGGGAAGTTGCAGGGCGCTGGTGCCATCGAGGGCCACGATGTCGCCATCGCGTTGCACCAGTGCCGGTTGGCGCAGCAGTACCGTGGTGCCGGTAGCCGCGTCGCGCAGTTCCACCAGCACCCAGTCCGTGATGGCGTTGTTGCCCGTAACGGCGAGCACATTGGCATTGATGCTGCCCGCGCCGCCGCTGGGGTTCATGCCGAGCGCCGTGTAGGGTTCGTTCAGCGGGAAGTCCGGCAATGTGCGCAGGGCATCGCCCATGAGACCGGTGGCGCTGTCGTAGGGCCCTTCCAGGAAGACCCTGGCGGCGAGGGTAACGGAAAGGCCGTTGCACTGGCAGTCCGCGCGGATGAAATCGGCCGTGGTGTTGGGGTTGTTGTCGTTGCAGGGTGTTCCTTCCAGGCAGCCGCCTATGGGCGTGAAGGCGATGCCGTACCAAGCGCCGGCCGGTGTGGTGGCCAAGGTGACCCCTGCGCTGGGTGCACCGGTGTCAATGAACCTCACCAGGGAGGAGGGTGTGTTCTTCACGGCGTAGATGACCGGCTGCACGCCGCTCCAGTCCACGGCGATGCGCGCCAGGGTGGCACCCGCGCTGAAGCCGTAGGGGTTGCTCCAGACACCGCCGGAGAGCACCCACTTCTTGATCTGCGACCCGTTGTTCGCGTACACCACATCACCGGCCGGGTTCATCTGGATGCCCAGCAGCCCGCTCATGGCGAAGAGGTCCGTTTGCGCGGTGGCGGTGACCGGGGATCCGCTACCGACGCGCTGCGATCCGTTGCTGGTGCTGCCATGCAGCAGGCCGCTGGCGTGGAACTGCAGGTCGCTGGCCGTGGCCACATCCGCATTGATGACCGCGGGTGTACCGGGACCGAGGTAGCACACGCCGCTGTTGTCCCCGCCGGCCCAGTAGTTCACCCCGTCCGTGCAGGCGGCCTTCAAACTGCCGCCGCTGAAGAAGGCGCTGGTCACGAACGGGCGCGCGTAGTTGCCCGCACCGTCCACCGTGCCGATGCCACGGGGGATGGCCGCGGCGCTGGAGGTGGCGAGGTTGAAGCTGCCATCGCTCGTAGCGGTGAAGCCGGTGAAGACCAGCTTGTCCCCCGAGGGCGAGCGCGTGAGCGAAGCGCCCGCGGGCTGGAAATTGGATACCAGCATGTTGGGGCCGGTGTTCGGGATCACCACCGAAAAGCCCGGTGTACCGTCCGTAGCGTATTCGCGGATCACCAACTGGCCGCCGGTGGCGGGTACCGTGTAGGACGTGCCGTTCCATATGAACGGCATTTCCAGGATGGCCAAGCGGCCGGGGGTGAACTGGGCGCTGCACCACAGAGTGGTGAAGGCGGCGCACAGGACCAGGGTCGTGCGCGTGCCAAAGGGCGGAAGGGGATACATGGCGATAGGGTACGGATGGACGCAGCAAGGTAGGGGACCGTTCCCGATCGCACTTCGATGACCCGGATGACATACGGGCTCCACCGCCCCTGTCCGGTCAGGCCACGCAACACGGGGCGAATGGCACGCGAACCCACAGGGTCGCATGTTCGGCGCAGCGTTTCCGGCTGAGAGCTCCGCTAGGCGACTTCCTGCCGGCCTGCGCCGGTGGCGGGTGCTTCTTCCCGGCCGGTATCATTCAATCCGTCCGCCTCATCGGTGGGGTTCACCACCGTGGTGGGCTCTTCGGGCAGTTCCTGTATGGTGGGCCGCTCATCCAAGGAAGGGAAGGCCGGGGAAACGGGCAGGCGCGATTCCATGTGAGGAGGTGGCTCCGGTGCCGGGCGCTTGGGCGCGGGGCGTTTCGGCTTCGGCTTGGCCACCGCTTTTACGGTACGTTCCGGTGCGGCCTTTTTTGCCTTGCCCGCCGAAGCCTTGGCGGAGGCGTTGGTGACTTTCCGCTTGGGTGCGACTTTGGCCTTGCGGGCCGGTGCGGCTTTCCCCGCTTTGGCGGGACCTTGCGGCTTCTTCGCAGGGGCTCGTTTGGTAGCGGTCTTTTTCGCGGCGGCTTTTTTCGCCGCGCTCTTCTTGGCTGCGGTTTTCACAGTGCGCTTCGGTGCGGCTTTTTTTGCCTTGCTCGCCGAAGCCTTGGCGTAGGACGAGGCGGCTTTCTTCTTCGCTGGGGCCTTTTTCTTGGCGGTGGTCTTCTTGGCTGCGCTCTTCTTTCCCTTGCTCGCCGCAGTCTTGACGGAGGTCGAGGCCGTGCGCGCGGCCTTGCGCTTCGGGGCGGTCTTCTTCTTGGCCATGGGTCCGGTTGTTTCGCTAAAACTAATGCGTGCTCGCACTGGAACGGCGAACCGGCCTATAGAAGTGTACCTCACCCCCATCCCCTCTCCGGTGGAGAGGGGGGCACAGCGATCAAAGTAGCTGCTGCGGCTGCCTCTGCCCGGACCGTCCGTAGGAAAGCCCGCTAGGGTAGTTGCGCTACGCGTACGTTGTTCGGTGTCGTACTGCCCACGTTCACCAGAATGGGGTCGCGGTCGTTGCCGCTGCCGGTGTACTTCACCTGCCCGTCCAGGTTCACGTCCCGCGCGGAGTAGATGGCTGCCGTGTTGTTGGGCGTGGTGCTGCCCACCGTGGTGAGGATGGGGTCGCGGTCGTTTCCGGTGCCGGTGTATTTCACCTCGCTGTTGAAAGTGGCATCACCGGCCCAGAGGGCCTGCACGGTGCCGATGGTCTTGCGTGCGTTGGTTCCGTACGTGGCCGTGGCCGCGGAGCGGAGGTCCACTACGGTCGGTACCGTGCTGAGGGCCACAGGACTTGCGGTCATGGCGCCCAAGTGGTTGCGGTGGCGGAGGGCGAGGTAGTACGTGCCGCTCGGTACCGGGAAGGAGACCGGTCCGGAACCGTTCACGCCGACCACGTCGCCATCCCGCTGAAGCAGGGCGCTGCGGCTGGCAAGCACCGTTGCGCTGTTCGCCGCGCTGCGCAGTTCCACCACCACCCAGTCCACGATCGCGTTCGCCGGGTCCGCGTTCGCCAATACACCGGTGCTGGTGGTGCCGGTATTCCCCGTGCTGAAACCGTAGCCCAAGGCGGTGTAGGGCTCCGTGAGGGGCAGCAGGCCGCTCGCGCGCAGCGCATCGCCCATGGTGCCGGTGCCCGTGTCGAAGGGTCCTTCCAGGAAGGCCTTCGCGTTCACGCTCACGTTGCCGCCCGTGTTCAGCAGGAGCAGCTGGCCGCCCTCCACCAGTTCCGTGGTGGTGGCGTAGTGCGCCATCTGCGTGAAGAGGTAGTTGCCCGGCCCCAGGATGGACGATACGTCCAGGATGCCGGAGGACTCTTCGTCCTGCGTGAGGAAATTGGCCCCACCGGTGATGAAGCGCGCCGGGTCATGCTGGGCCAGCAGGGTGAGCGCATCGGTGGCGATGTCGTAGAGCCAGAGCTTGCCGAGGTGCGCGTTGTTGCCCACGTCCTCCTGCAACAGGATGCGCCCGGCCGCATCGATGGTCATGTTGTCCACCATCTTCTGGCCTTCGGTGCCATCCAGCACGGCGGTGATGGTGCCGCCCAGCTCCGGTTGAAAGGGGTCCGTGAAGTGGAGCTTCCACGTGCGGCTCGGTGAGGAGAAGGCGTCCGTGGTGTTGAAGTAGAAGTCGTTCGGGTGCATCGGATCCCAGGCCCCGTCCTCCGGCCGCAGGAAGTTGGTGACGCCCGCGACGTTGCTGTTGGAATTGATCTGCGCTCCGGTGAGGCCGTGCACATCGCCCAGGTCCGCCAGGGAGAAGGCCGTACCCGGGGCGGGGAAGCTGCCGGTGACCTCCAGGGTGAGCCCGCTCACCGCTACGCCGAACAGGTGCCCGTTCTGCAGGCCCGCCTTCTCGACGTCCGTGCCCGTGTTCTGCTTGGTACCGATGTACACGTATACCTGCCCCGGTGTAGCGTCATCCGTGGTGATCACCACGGTCTTGTCGCTGGCGGTGGGGCTGGCCAGGGCGTTCTCCATGTTGCAGCGGCCCAGCCAGGGCAATTGGTAGGAGATGCCCGCTTCCGCCCCGGTAACGATGTGCGCGAAGGCCCGGCCCTCCGCGCCGCCCTCCTCGCCGTTCATGAAGATGCGCGCCTGGGTGCCCTTGCCGCTGGCCGCGTTGTAGAAGGCGCTGGGTGCGGGAAGGTCCGCCGAACAGAATCGGTTGAAGGCCGTGGTGCCCGTGGTGAAGGTGCTGCCGTTCCACAGGCGCACGCTCTGGATCAGGTCCTGCCCGCTGAGCACACAGAGGCTCTGCTTGTCGATGACCCATTTGCTCACGAAGGCCCCGGTGGAACCGTGCGCACGGGCAACACCCGCAGTGGGGTTCAGCTCGTGGTTCGCGAGCAGGGTGAAGGTGCCGTCCCCGTTGTCGAAGGCGCCCAGGCCGTCCGGAGAACCCACCAGCTTGTAGGTGCCCACTTGGTCGCCGACGGTAAGCAGGGAGCGGGTGGAGGCCCCGGACAGAACGGGCAGCACGTAGGGGGGCAGCGAACTGCTGCACCCGGTGGCGGTGGCGTCGTTGTCGTTGAGGGTGAGCGTATGGCCGATGGTCCCGAGGCCCACGGGGCCACTGGTGAGGGCGATGCCCAAGGCGATGGTCTCAGCGGGCTCAGCAAAGGCGTCGTCCGTGGTGACCACCGCTACGTTCTGCGTTTGCGGGTAGCTGCCACTGGCCAGGAAGGAAAGTTGCACAGCGGTGAACGCGGGGTAGTCGCTGGCGCTGCTGGCGCTGCCGGTGCCCAGGTCGCTCACCGTAACAACCACATCGGAGACCGGCGCGGCGTTCAGGCTCACGCCGATGGTGGCGGTGCCGCCTTCCGTGAGGGCGCTGGAAGCCGCGGTGAACCCGACCGTGGGCGCGGTGCCCGCGAAGCCGGCCGATACGGAAACCTCATCCACGCCGATGCCTTGCGAGCTGGCCCCGGTAGTATTGATGCTCCAGCGCAGGTAGAAGGACCCGCCGGGCGGGATGGCCAAGGCGGTGATGTTGAACGCCGCCACCGGCACGATGAGCGGCGAGGCGAAGGCGTAGGCGCTCGTTCCCGTGGGAAAGGCGGTGGCAGGGATGTCCCCAGCGGCTACCGGTATCCATGTACTGCCATCCAGCGAGTACAGGAAGGCGACGGAGGCGGCGGCCGAATTCACTCGGTAGCGCTCGGCCTGGTAGGCGATGTTGAGCGAAGTGATGTTCGATAGGCCCGTGTTGCTGAAGTAGGCGAGCAGGTTGTTCGGGCTGGCGAAGGAGCCGGAGGTCATCGCGCCCGCCGCGCGTTCACTGGCGGTGCTGCCCCAGTTGTAGGTGCCCCCGGCGGTAGGCGAGCCGGAGGAAGCCTGTTGGGTGAGCGCCGCACCGGCCGAAGCCCACGCGGGTGCCGCCGTGCTCGCGTGCATCCGCCAGTTGGCCGGCAAGTTGAGCGCAGCGCCCATGCCATCGAAATCCTGGGTGGACGAAGGTGCCCCATTGCTGAGACCCGTTTGCGCCGTGGTGTGTGCCGCGATCGCACTGGCGATCAAGAAGAGGGAATTCCTTCGCTTCATGCTGGAAGTCAACGCTGATGCCGCTTTCCGAACGGGAGTGCCCGCAGCGGTCGATGCGTTCCAAAGTACCGGGGCCTCTGTTCCGGGCAACCGGAATTTCGACGAGTCGGCCGAGGCCGTTCATACAGACCCCTTGCGAAAAGCAGGGCAGCTGGGCTAAGGCAGTTGTGCAACACGCACGTTGGTCGGCACCGTGCTGCCCACGTTCACCAGGATGGGGTCGCGGTCGTTCAGCGCGCCGGTGTACCGCACCTGGCCGTTCAGGTTCACGTCCTCATGGCGGTAGCCGTTGATGGTGTTGTTGGGCGTGAAGCTGCCGATGGCGATGAGGATGGGGTCCCGGTCGTTCGCACTGCCCGTGTATTTCACCGTGCCATCGAAGTTCACATCGCCGGACCAGAGCGCGCGGACGTTGCCGATGGCCATGCGCGCATCCGTGCCATAGGTCGCGGTGGTGGGGCTGGTGAGGTCCACCGACCGTGGCTCAGGACCCAGGGCGAAGGTTCCCGCCGTCATCGTGGCCAAGTGGTTGCGGTGCAGCACGGCCACATGGTATTCGCCCGGCGCGATAGCGAAGGTCAAAGGAGAGAAGCCGTCCACGTCCACCACATCCCCATCGCGTTGGAGCAGCGCGGGTCGGCTCGCCGAAATAACCGTGGCATCGTCCGGGTCGCGGAGTTCCACCACCACCCAATCCACGATGGCGTTGTCGCCGGTGGTCGAGAGCACAACCGGTGACACGGAGCCCGCGCCGGGGCCCACATAGGAGTAGCCCAACACGCTGTATGGCTCATCCACGAGCAGGTATCCGCCCGCTCGGAGCGCATCGCTCATGAGGCCGGAGCCTTGCGCGTAGGCACCGCCCAGGAACACGCGCGCCGACAGATCCACTTCTTGCGTGCCGTTGCCGTTGATGCGCGCCAACCGGTTGCGGCCGGTGCCGTTGTAATTCGTGAAGATGCCGCCCGCGAGAAGATCCCCATCGGGCAGGAGTTCCAGGGTTTCTATGCGCGCGTAGCTGTACGCGTAGTTGGCGATACCGGTGCCGGTGTTGAATGTCGGATCCGGGCTGCCGTCCGCGTTCAGGCGGGCGATGCTCGTGCGCGGTGAGCCATAGTATTCGTTCCCGCCACCGATCACGATGCGGCCGTCTTCTTGCACGGCCAGCGCCCAAGGTTGGTAGAACTCCGGACCACTCGTGTTGAACGTCTCATCCAACGTACCGTTCGCCAGTAGACGGGCGATGCCCTTCCGTGGGATGCCGTTGCACACCGAGAGCGAACCACCGATCAGTATGCTGCCGTCGGGTTGGAGCGCCAGTACGTCCACATAAGGGAAGTACGGATCCCCCGTGATGGTCGGCCCTGTGAATGTGGGATCCGCTGTACCGTTGGCGTTCAACCGTACGATCCTCGCTCCATCCACGAAAAGGATCCTGCCATCCGGTTGAACAGCGATGTCGTAGACAACACCTTGGCCGATCACCACGCTGGCATCGAAGGTCGAATCGATCGAACCGTTCGGTCCGAGACGCAGAAGACCGCGGATGTCCTGGCCATTGTATTCCGTGAAATCTCCCGCCACGAGCACTTTGCCGTCGGGCAGCAGGGCCAGCCGCCTGCGACCACCGGAGTTGCTGTTCCCGCCGCTGCCGTCATCGAAGGTGGGGTCCAAGCTCCCATCGCTGTTCAGACGGTCCACGCCTTCGCGCGCAACGATCAACTTCCCGTCGGGCTGGTGAAGCACGTCTTGAACGATACCGCCGTAATAGGAGGACGTGACCGGCATCGGGAGTGCGGCGGTGAACGTGGGATCCCGCTCGCCGTCGGGTGATAGCCGGATGAGGGGGCTGACATCGTGGCCTTCGTACCGGGTGAATTCCCCGCCGACGATGATCCTTCCATCGGGCAGTGGCAGAACGCTGTGCACCGTGCCATTCGGACCGGTACCGGGGTAGTAGGTCGCATCGGCGCTCCCATCACTGTTCAACCGGACGCTGCCCGATGCGGTGATAAGCCGTCCGTCCGCGAGCACGAGCAGTCGGCCGGCGCTCGCCGGTTGGAACGAGGCATCCAGTGATCCGTCGGTGTTCAGCCGCGCCATGCCTCGGCGGAAAAGGAGCGCTCCGTTGTAGTTCTTGAAGTCGCCATGCACGAGCGCCTTGCCATCGGCCTGAAGCGCCACTTGGTAGACCTCCGGCGTCAATGGTCCCCCGGTGAACGGGTAGTTCGTGAATCCCGTGTCATAGGTTCCGTCCGCATTCAGTTGTTCGGCCGAATTGAAGGTGCCGAGCAACAACTTGCCATCCGGGCGGATGAGGATCGAATTGGGGTACAGGTTGGTGACGCCGACCGCGGGAAAGGAGGCCACCAGGCCGCCGTCGGTGTTGAAGAGGGCCAAGCCGGGACGTGGGTTGACGCCCACCGAGTTGAAGTTGCCGCCGACGAGCACCTGCCCGTTGCTCTTCACCGCCAGGCTCTGCACGTAGACGGAGATGGACCCGGGAATAGTACCGGGGTTGAATCCGGTATCCCGTGATCCGCTACTGTTCAATCGCACCAACTTGTTCTGGGCCGCACCATTGAACGTGGTGAACGCCCCTCCGACCAGGACCTTCCCATCCGGCTGGATGGCCAAAGCGCGCACGGGGAAGTTGAACCCGCTTCCCGGATCGAAGGTCAGGTCCACGCTGCCATTGCTGTTCAAGCGAACTATCCTGCTCCGGGAGATGCCCGCGCACGTGGTGAAATCACCGCCCACGATCAGCTTGCCGTCCGCCTGTGCCGCCACGCAGTACACCGTGTTGTCGAAGCCGGTACCGGGGTCGAAGGAGAGGTCCGGTGTTCCATCACCGTTCAGGCGGGCAATGCGGTTGCGCGCGTATCCATGCACGAATGTGAAGTCGCCGCCGATGATGATCTTCCCACTGCCCACCACCGCATAGGCGTTCGTGCCACCCGTAGGGCTGTCCCCATAGCCATTCCCCCCGTCAGCTTGGTTGAAGGTAGAGTCGTTGGTGCCGGGCTGCCCGTACACGAGGCATGAAAGCGCGGTTGCCAAGATGACCGTCAAACTGATCCGTTCCTTTCTCATGCTCGTGTGGATGAACAGACCGCAGCGAGAGGCCTTGTCCGACCTATCGAAAGTAGGTGTTGGACCGGGCCGCGTGCTGAGTGTTGTCAGTTGGACTGCAGCTGCGCGCTTCCCGAACACACGAACGGCCCCCTTGCGGAGGCCGTCGTCCATAGTCCCGATAGGCTGAGTTTTACTCCGTCACCAAGACCATAGTAGGATAGCGGTCATTCGGCCAGAACGAGCACGGTGTTCTTCATCACTTCCACCACGCCGCCCTTCACGGGGAAGAGCTCCACCTTGCCGTCGGCCATCGTGACTTTCACATCTCCGGCCTTCAACACGGTGATCAGTGGCGCGTGGTTGTCCAGGAAGCCCATGCTGCCGTCCACCCCGGGCACGGACACGAGCTTCGCTTCGCCCTTGTAGAGCGACTTGTCGGGGGTGAGGATCTCGAGTTTCATCTTGATGGCCCCTCTCCTTGGGAGAGGGGTCGGGGGTGAGGTCAGGCTTTCGCCGCGTCAGCCAGCATCTTCTTGCCGGCGGTGATCACGTCGTCGATGGTGCCCTTCAGGTTGAACGCCTGTTCAGGGTATTCGTCCATCTGGCCATCGAGGATCATGTTGAAGCCCTTGATGGTCTCTTCGATGGGCACCATCACACCGGGCAGGCCGGTGAACTGCTCGGCCACGAAGAAGGGCTGGCTGAGGAAGCGCTGCACTTTACGGGCGCGGTACACGCTCATCTTGTCGTCCTCGCTCAACTCGTCCATACCGAGGATGGCGATGATGTCCTGCAGTTCCTTATAGCGCTGTAGGATGGCCTTCACGCGCTGGGCGCAGTTGTAGTGCACATCGCCCACGATGCCGGGGGTGAGGATACGGCTGGTGGAATCCAGCGGGTCCACGGAAGGATAGATGCCGAGCTCGGCGATCTTCCGGCTCAACACCGTAGTGGCGTCCAAGTGTGCGAACGTGGTGGCGGGCGCGGGATCGGTCAAGTCATCCGCAGGCACGTACACCGCCTGTACCGAGGTGATGGAACCACGCTTGGTGGAGGTGATGCGCTCTTGCATGGCACCCATTTCGGTGGCGAGGGTAGGCTGGTAACCCACGGCGCTCGGCATACGGCCCAGCAGTGCGGACACTTCGGAACCCGCCTGCGTGAAGCGGAAGATGTTGTCCACGAAGAAGAGGATGTCGCGGCCGCCGCTCTTCTCATCCCCGTCGCGGAAGTACTCCGCCAAGGTGAGACCGCTGAGGGCCACACGTGCACGCGCTCCGGGGGGCTCGTTCATCTGGCCGAAGACGAAGGTGGCCTGGCTCGTGGCGAGCTGGTCGTAGTCCACCTTGCTCAGGTCCCAGCCGCCGCTCTTCATGCTCTCGCCGAAGGCCGCGCCGTACTTCACGATGCCCGCGCCGATCATCTCGCGCAGCAGGTCATTCCCCTCACGGGTACGCTCGCCTACGCCAGCGAATACGCTGTAACCGCTGTAGCCCTTGGCGATGTTGTTGATGAGCTCCTGGATCAATACGGTCTTGCCCACACCGGCACCTCCGAACAATCCGATCTTTCCGCCTTTCGCGTACGGCTCGATCAGGTCGATGACCTTGATGCCGGTGAAGAGGATCTCGGTGCTGGTGGTGAGGTCCTCGAACTTCGGGCTCTCGCGGTGGATGGGATAGGTCTTGCCGCCGGACACGTCCTTCATGCCGTCGATGGGCGCACCCACCACGTTGAAGAGGCGGCCCTTGATGGCGTCACCCACGGGCATGGCGATGGGCTGGCCCATGCCTTCCACGTCCACGCCGCGGGAAAGTCCGTCGGTGCTGTCCATGGACACGGCGCGCACGGTGTCCTCACCGATGAGCTGCTGGGTCTCCAGGATCAGCACGGTGCCGTCCTCCCGTTTGATATGCAGCGCGTCGTAGATGTTCGGGAGGTCCTTGCCGCCGTCGAAGCGGACGTCCACTACGGGTCCGATCACCTGGACCACCTTGCCGATGTGCTTGGCCATGAGCGTGTTCTCTGGGATGTTGGGAGTAGCTACCCCCGGTTTTGCGGCCGCGAAAGTAGGTGCTTCCCCTATATGGTGAAACCCTGTGCATAAATGCCCTTCGGCAGCCCCGGTCAAGGCTCGCAGCCGCTGGGCCCTGTGGATAACCGCCGTGGACTTTCCCCTTGGGGCACCGGCCGCGATCGCATCCATCTTTGAGGCCGGCAGTCTTCATCCGTCCGATCCGTTCCAGCCAAGGCTCCGGCACCCGAAGCAATGCACGTCCACACCGACCTCTCCACCTTCACGGACATCGAGCGCCCCGTGCTCACCACGGGCACCTTCGATGGCGTTCACCTCGGGCACCAGACCATTCTGCAGCGCTTGAAGGAGGTGGCCCAGCGCGAAGAAGGGCAGAGCACGCTCTTCACCTTCTACCCGCACCCGCGCATGGTGCTGTACCCGAACGACAACGACCTGAAACTGCTGACCACGCAGAAGGAGAAGAGCGAATTGCTGGACGCGGCGGGCCTGGACCATCTGGTGATCGTGCCGTTCAGTCGCACCTTCAGCCGTATGCATGCGCTGGATTTCGTGCGCGATGTGCTGGTGGATTCCATGCGCATACACGCCATGGTGATCGGCTATGATCACCGGTTCGGCCGCAACCGCGAAGGCGACATCACGCTCCTTCGCCAGCTCGGCGAGGCCTACGATTTCGGCGTGGAGGAGATCCCCGCGCAGGAGATCGACTATGTGAAGGTGAGCAGCACCAAGGTGCGCGAGGCGCTGCTGAAGGGGGAGGTCGGGCTGGCCGGTGAGCTGCTCGGACACACGTATTCCCTTTCCGGCGTGGTGGTGAAAGGCGACCAGCGGGGGCGCACCATCGGATTCCCCACCGCCAACGTCGGGGCCATCGACCCTTTCAAGCTGCTGCCCGCGAACGGTGTGTACGCCGTGAACGTCACGCTGAGGGAAGGCGTGTTCAAGGGAATGATGAACATCGGCGTGCGCCCCACGGTGGAAGGAGCCGGGGAACGCACCGTGGAAGTGAACATCTTCCACTTGGATCGCGACCTTTACGGCGAACCGATCACCGTGCGCCTGCGTCATCGACTGCGCGACGAGGTACGATTCAACGGACTCGACGCGTTGAAGGCACAACTCCTGAAGGACCGCGAACACGCGGAACTGCTGCTCGCATAGCCTGCGCCGTGGCTACGGCATGTGAAACATGAAGCTCCTCCTCCGCGTCTGCCCGGCCCTTTTCCTCTGCGCATTCGGAAACGTTGCCCATGCGCAACTCCTATCGCAGACCGCGCTGGATTCCACCCAGGAGTTCTACAGCATCGCCTCCGCCCTGAAGGAACCGGACAAGGTGTACCGGCTGCAGCTGACGAAGAAGAAGTACAAGGTGCTGCCCGAGGAGATCCGCCAGTTCAAGAACCTGAACGCGTTGGACATCGGCAAGAACAAGCTGAAGGAACTTCCCGAGTGGCTGGGTGAGCTCGTGTACATGCAGGAGTTCCACGCACCGCAGAACAAGTTCACGGAGATGCCGCCGGTCGTATGCGAGTGGCCGCATCTGAAGCGCCTTGACCTGCACCAGAACGAGATCACCGGGCTATTGCCGTGCATGGGTGAACTCACCGAAGTGGTCTCGCTCGATCTCTGGAGCAATGACCTGGAGGATTTCCCCGAAGAGCTGAAGGGCATGACGGCCCTGCGCTTCATGGACCTGCGCGTGATCCAGTTCGACCAGAAGGAGATGACCAAGATCGCCGAGCTCTTCCCCAAGGTGAAGATCTTCTTCAGCCAACCGTGCAATTGCGGAACGGGGGAGTGAGCGTGGCAGAGCTTATGGGTTCGCAGTCAGCAGTCCGCAGTCGGCAGTTCGCGATCCGCAACTGCCCACTGCCGGCTGCCCACTGCCAACAACAGGTCGTCAGCGGATGACGGAGACCGCTTGGATCGCTCTGGAATGGAGCAGCGCCGTGCTCGGGGCCGCGTACACCTTTCTCGCCGCGTTCGAGAAGCGCATCGGCTGGGTCTTCGCCGTGATCTCTTCGGTGATGTTCGTGGTGTATTTCTACCACCGCAACTACCTGGGCCAGGTGGTACTCAACGCGTTCTATGTGGTCATGGGCTTCTACGGCTGGTTCAGTTGGGGGCGTGATGATTCCTCCATTCCCATCTCGCGCAAGCCGGTCGTGTTCCATGTCGTGCTCATGGCCATCGCCCTGCTGTGTACCGTCGGTGTGGCCTGGGTTTTCCAGCGCTTCCACTGGAGCGAAAGCCCGAAGATGGACGCGTGGGTGGGCGTGTTCAGTGCCGTGGCCACCTGGATGATGGCCAAGAAGCTGATCGAGAACTGGCTCTATTGGTGCATCGTGGACGGGGTGGCGATCACCATGTTCGCTACCGCCGATCCGCCCATGAACGCTTACGCCCTGCTCTTCGCCGCCTACGTCGCGTTGAGCGCCGTAGGCTGGTGGCGATGGAGCAGGGCGATCCGCACGGTCGCTGACCAACCGCGCGTTTAGCGTTGTGCCGTCAGCGTTTGACGAACGCGGCCGATAGCACCTTGTTGTCCATGGTGATGCGCGCGGTGTAGCTGCCCGCAGGCAGGTCACGTACGTCGATCGTATTGCTGGTGGGCACGTTGGCGATGCGCTTCACCAAGCGACCGGCCGCGTCCATCAATTCCACCTGCGCGATCCGCGCGTTGTTCAGACCATCGATGCGCAACTGGTCGGTGGTGGGGTTCGGCCACACGCTCACCTGCGCGGCGCTCGCCTGCGTGGGTACGCCCAAGGTCAGGTCCGTGCTGGCGATGTTCAGCAGGGTTGCGGAAGAGCCGCCCGCGACGAGTTCGCTCGTGCCCAGCAACTCAAGATCGCGCACCGCTCCCTGGAACTCGCCCAGCACGGTCACGCCATCAACCGTGCCCGTCCATGTGGCCAGACCCATGCCGACGGTCAGGCCGTCCTGCGCAAGGAAATCACCGCCGAGGTGGATGCGCTCCCCGTCGGGATCGGGCAGCATCGCATTGATGCCCACTATACCGTCCAGCGGGGATGAGAAGTGGTAGCTGATGTTCGGTAGCAACAGGTCCCAAGTGTTCGCCCCGGTGGCGATGCGCGCCAGGCCGAAGTAGGTGAAGATCTCGCCGACACAGTCTCCCGCCGCGTACAGTTGTTGCTGATGAATGAGAAGGTCGCGAACCGTCCCGTTCAAGCCATCGGCGAGCTGCACCCAGCTATTCCCGTCCAAGCGAGCGATGTGCAGTGCCGAGGTGTCCTGTGAGAAGTAGTTGCCCGTGAATGCGCCGCCGCAGACGAGTGCCCCATCGAATGTTTCCAAAGCACGGATCTCCCCGTTCAGGTCCTGCCCGACGTTCTGCCAGATCCCGTTCACCAAGCGCTTCACCCCGTACGAGGTGCCCGTGAAGCCGATCATGGCCCCGGCCGCGTGGAGCACGCCGTCGTGGATGTGCAGGTCGGAGACGTACGCGTATTTGCTGGCGAAGACAGCGCTCATCTGCCAGGTACTGCCGGTCCACCGCGCCAGATCGTACTGACCGTTGCCGAAGGCGCCACCCAGGTAGATGGAACCCTCGAACTCGATGGCCGTGGTCACCGCGCCGTCCACTCCGCTTCCGTAGGCCACATAGCCCGAGCCGGTCCAACGTGCTACATGCGTGGTGGCCTGCCCGCCAGCGTGGGTGAACTCGCCCGCCAAGAGCAGATCACCGTTCCCCAAACGCAACAGCTCCGTTACCGTGGCGTCGGTACCCGTCCCCAGCGTGTACCAGGGGATGGGCGGGGGATAACCCGGTTGGATCCAGGCCAGTTCATTCTCCGTGAAGCCATGCTCTCCCGCCCACGCGTAGACGTCGTCGCGCTTCATGTCATGCACATACGCCAGGTTCATCTCATCGTGGATACGCCGGGCCAGCGCGTCATGCCCGCTCTCGATCATCAGTTGGCCCACCGCGCACGCGGTACCGTGCGGGTCGATGAAAACCGGGTTGCGCACGGGCAGCACATGGTTCTGCGGGAACACACCCCGGTCCGCGTAGGCATCGAGCTTGTCCAGCAACGCTGTGCGTTCGGCCACGCTCGCGGCGGGCAATCCTTCGGGCACATGTGCACGTTCGTACGCCGCGACCAGGTGGAGGTGCGTGGCGATGCGCTCGGCCTCGTTGGTGAAGTGGACGACACGCTCACCGTCGATGGGCGTGGAATCCATCGTGCGCCATTCTTTGTTCACTTCCAACAAGTGCTGGTAGAGGGGCGCGTCCGTTGTCGGGGATAGTTGGGGGTGCGCGGTGATCGCGATGGCGATCGTGGCCGCTCCGAGTATCGTTCGTTGCATGTGTTTCATCCCGATCGGTCGGGAGCCGGTTGGTTTTTCAATCGGGCAGACGCGCGGCGTAGCCGTCCGCGCTGCTTCCGAAGGGATGGAAAGTTACTTTGTCCGCGATGCTGAAGATCGCCATTGTTGGACC
>JBGAJW010000122.1:0-4767 GCA_044224725.1 Flavobacteriales bacterium | reverse complement strand
GAGGAACGCTCGGGAACATCGTTCACAGCAGGAGGCTGATCTTCCACCACTCCGCTGATCAGCAGCGCGAGCAACACCAGGATCACCAACGCGATGAAGGTGCGCGGATCCTTGTACAGCGGCCGCTTGTAGAGCGGCTTCACCGCGTGGTGGTAGTTGAACAACAACCGCTCGGCATCGGCATGGCGCGCCACCTCCGTATCGGACAAGGGGGGCCGCCCTTCGGGTGATATGCGGTAGCGATGCCTCATGAGCGGGAACCAAGGTATTGACGCAGGGTGCCCAGCACCCGGTGCACCCGCATCTTGGCGGCGTCCTCCGCGATACCGAGCACCTGGCCTACTTCGATGAACGATAGACCGTCGATGTAGCGCAGTTCGATCAAGCGGGCCTTCTCCGCCGGAAGACGCGAAAGGCACTTGGCCAACCGCTGCAGGTCCTCATCGACTTCCACCACCCCCAGCTCCCCGCTCAGTTCGCGCACCTCCGCCCAGCTCAGGTCCATCACCGCCTCCTTCTTCTTCCTCCAATGCATGCGCACCTCGTTCAAGGCGATGCGGTACAACCACGCCCGGAAGGGCAACCCGCGCGACTCATAGCGCGGCAGGGCGAGCAGGGCCTTCAAAAAGGTCTGCTGGGAGAGGTCCGCTGACAGGTCGCGGTTGTTGGTACGGCGATGGATGAAGCGGAAGATGACTGCATGGTAGGCGGAGTATAGCGGGGTGAACGCCCGAGGGTCGGCCTTGGCGGCCTGTATGGCGGTCAACTCCTGCTGGGTATCCATGAAATGTGCGCCTTTCCCAATGCGGGCCGTGGTGGAAGTAACGCACGAACGACGAACGCGCGTATGGCGCCGATGAAACCCCTGATCCCTTCGCCCGTTGAAACCGCCAACTCTCCATGGGCTTGGACCGCCCATGAACGACCGAAACCGAACGAAGGATGCCGATCACTCGAAGGCTAACCCTGCTCTTACCGGCCTTGACGGCGACGCTGAGCCTGCTCATCAGCGGGGGCGCATGCGCGTCCTATTCATGGCAATTCTCCAAAGTCATCGGCTCCAACCACGAGGACCAGATCAAGGACCTCGCCTTCGACCCCAATGAACAATACCTCTACGCGGTCGGCTATTCCAGCAACAACAACCCGCTGAACACGGGGCTGAACTTCTCCGGGAACGACCAAGGCTACTTGCTGAAATACTCTGAAACGGGTGTCATCATCTGGCAATTGGAGATCGGAGGGGATGGTGAGGAAACAGCGGAAGGCGTGGCCGTTGGTGCCGATGGCACGATCTACGTTACTGGCACATACAACGAGACCTGCCGGTTCTACAGCTCGAACGGGGCCCTTTCAGCCAGCAGTCTAGCACTGGCAGGCGGGACGGATATCTACCTGGCCGCTTACAACCCCAACGGCACCTTCCTCTGGGCGGTGCGTATGGCCGGGGCAGGCGATCAGAGCGATCCGTTGATCGCTGTGGACGCCAGCGGCATCACCATCCTTGGTGAGACCGTGAACCAAATGACGGTGACCGGGACGAACGCGGTTTCGAATTCAACGAATACCCTGCTCAGCAATGGCGACCAACATCCCTTCCTGGCGCGATTCAGTCTTTCCGGTGGCCTGACCTGGAGCTTGGGAGGATACAGCCCTGGCACCGGGGACGATCATGCGGGCTCCATCACGTGCGATGGAACCCACTTGTACGTGAGCACACAGGCCTTGGGCAACTCGATGAACTGGATCCAGGGCAGCATTCTATCGCTCCCATTCGGAACAACCACCAGCGGCCTTGCGAATGACGCTTATATCACATGTTTCGACCTGAGCGGGAATTTCGTTTGGTCCACTTTCGTGAAGGACCCCACCACGGACTTCCACGACCATGTGCACATGGCCGCCGGTTGCGACGGCCTCTACATAACAGCGGAGGCCGGGGCAGGTACCCTCTTCAATAACGGCACGACCTATCCTGCAACTGCGACATCGGACGCGTTGTTCGTAGCCCAATTGGACAAAGGGACCGGCAGCGTGAACTGGGTCCAGTTCGGCACGACGAACAATCAAAGTGAATTCACGGGTACGGACATCGCTGTTGGCCAGCGCAATGAGATCCAAGTGGCCGGCCGCTATAAAGGCACGGTGACCTACCAGACCCATTCGATGACGGCCAATGCCACCCAGGATGCGTTCCTGCTTACGCTGAAGCGTAACGGCGACTGGGTGAACATGGAGGGACTGGACGGTTCCGGTATCGCTGAATGCAACGCCGTAGCAGTGGGTCCTCTGGGGGCCGTATCGCTCGGAGGGAAATTCCTGGGCAGCTATACCGTGGGTGGAACCACCTACAACGCAGCGGCCCAGAACGATGGCTTCATCGCACAAGCCCAGTCCGGTGCGCGCGCGATGGGTCTCAAGGATCCTTCGCGCTGGAAGGCGCCTACAAGCGTTTGCCAGAACAGCGGTACCATCGACCTGAGCAGCTACTTGATCACACCACACTTGGGATACGGTGTGAGCGTGACAAGTTCCACAAGCATCACATCAGCCGCTCTTGCGACCGCCGCACCGGATGGCAATGGCGCCATATTCACAACGGCCTCCTCGTCCAACATGGTGATCGACCTGAACGACACGGTGCCCTCGGGCGAGGCCATCCAACTGCGATTCCGACGCGGAACGGGCGCATCGGCCACCGTTGCTGTTACCGTGCAAGCGTCCATGTCCGCCACCGGACCTTGGACCACGATCAACACGTCCGCTTCCACCACCTCAACGTGGTTCGTATGGTCGACATCGCTTACAACCATTAACACGAGGTATGTCAAGGTGATCCAGAACGCCGGTTCCTCCAATGCCGAGATCGACGCGTTGCGTTTCGCCTATGGCAGTGTTCCTGGTGGAGCTTGGAGCGGGTCCGGTGTCACGGGCAGTTCCTTCGATCCATCAGGTCTGTCCGGCTCCATAACACTGACCTACACTGTGGGCACATCGACAGCTCCTTGCACCAAGAGCACGAGCAAGAGCATCGCGGTAACGCCAGCCCCGGTCGCTGGCTCCCTCACTTCATCGGCGACAACCGTATGCCCCGGAGGCAGCGCCACGATCACCCTTTCCGGATCCACGGCTACAACGATGACCTGGCTGAAGAGCACGGACAACTGGGCCACTTCGAGCACATTGACCACGAACGTTGCCAGCGTCACACTCGCTTCGATCAGCTCCACCACCAAAGTGAAGGTGAAGGGAACTTCGAGCGGATGCGGTGATGTGTACAGCAACGAGGTGACCATCACCGCGGCGGACAACGCGGCGCCTGTGATCACCTGCCCCGCTGGAACGATCACCGCCGAACTGGACGTCAATTGCAAGGCACTTGTACCAAACCTCGTTGCGCTCGCAAGCGCGACCGACAATTGCAGCGCTGTGACCATTACGCAGTCACCTGCCACGGGTACGGTGATCACTGCGAACACATCGGTGACCATCACGGCCAAGGACCAGAACAACAACATCAGCACCTGTTCCAAGACCGTGGTCGTTCACGACGGTATCGCGCCGACGTTCATCCTGTGCCCCAGCAATCAGACCATGTCCACCACGGGTCCATCAGCCGTGGTTGCTTATTCCACCCCCACCGCCACGGACAACTGCAATGGAGTCACCGTGGCACGGATCGCCGGGCCCGCTTCCGGCTCATCCTTCCCATTGGGGACCACTACCGTGACCTGGCAAGCCACCGATGCATCGGGAAACACGACGAACTGCTCGTTCACTGTCCAGGTGGTGGCGAACACGGCGCCGGTGTTGAACTGCCCGAACGACATGACCGTTTCCACGAACGCCGGCTCATGCGGCGCTTTGGTGAACTACCCGGTCCCCGTTGGTACAGACGATTCTGGTGTGAACAGTACCAGCCAGATCGACAAGACGGGCTATGTATCCGGAAGTGTCTTCCCCATTGGCAACAGCATCCAGCAGTTCCGAATGACCGCTAATGACGGTGGTACGGCCGACTGTTCCTTCAACATCCAGGTGGTGGACGATTCTGCCCCAACTATCGTTTGTCCATCCTCCATCACGGCGAGCTCCTCAGCGGGCCAATGTTCCAATGTCGTGGTGTACGGCGACCCTGTGATCGGTGACAACTGCCTCGGGTGCGCCCAACAGAACGTAGCACAGCATACCTACATAGGCACATTCCAAGGGCACACCTACTGGCGCTCATGGAACGCTGCGGATTGGACCACAGCGAACGTGAACGCGCAAACAATTCCGAGCGGCCACCTGGTGACCGTTGGAAGCCCAAGCGAAGAAACCTGGCTCCTGAACACCCTGTTCGGCCAACTCGGAAGCAATGCTCCGTTCTGGATGGGATTGAGCGACGCCGCAGTCGAGGGAACATGGGCCTGGGTGAACGGCGAACCCGCCGACCACTTGGATTGGGCCCCCACACAGCCCGATAACGCAGGCAACTCGGACTACGTCTACATGAACGCGTTTGGCGGACCACAATGGGATGACGCCGCCGTTACCGGGCCCTTCAACTGGATCGTGGAGATCGATTGCCTGCCTATCCTCACCGCAGTGCGCACCAGCGGACCTGAGAGCGGGTCCACATTCCCAGTAGGAACTACACCGATCGTCTATCAGATCACCGACCATGGCGGCAACACCGCCACATGCGCGTTCAACGTGACGGTGAACGACCAGGAAGCACCTGATCTGCACTGCCCTCCCAGCATTTCGTTGGACGCATCAGCA
>JBGAJW010000056.1:0-32791 GCA_044224725.1 Flavobacteriales bacterium | reverse complement strand
CTCATCTTCATGAAACCCGTTTACCTCCCGGCCCTGGCGATCCTGGGCCTCGCTGTCATCCTGCAACGCACGGTGTCGCTGCTCCGAAGAACGGTGGCCGTGGCCGTGCTCTGCGCGCCGTTCATCCTGACGGATGGAGCCTGGTGTACCAGGAACGCCCTCGTGCATGGGGAGTTCCGTCCGCTGACGGACGGAACGATCTACCCCGGTCTGCGCGCCAGCATCCGCTACCCCCTCATGTGTTTGATGCAGGCCTACGGGACCAGCTTCACGTGGTGGGACCCCGCTGCGGAGATCCGCTGGTTCAACATCCGCTACGAAGAAGAAGGGCGAACGCAGTTCCCCGACAGGCAAGCACCCTTGCCCGCCTATGCCTACACCACCGGATGCCCAGAGGACTCGTTGAAGCGGATCGCTGATGAGGTGGCCCTGTACAACATCAGCACGGATACGATCGAAAAGGTCCGCCTGCTGTCGAGCGTGAGAGGACGCTGCGATCGATGCATCGAATACTTCCGGCAGGAGAAGCCCTTCCACTACCAGGTCACCGCGCGCCTCCGTTTGCTCAGGTCCTTCCTCGTCCACTCCGGAACGAGCGCGCTCATGGCGAAGCCGTTCGCCCAATTGGATCCTGTGCGGATGTTGGTCCGCGGGTTCTACAGTCTCCTTTATCTGGGTGCCATTCTGGGTGGAACACTATGGGCTGTCCGATCCCTGTTCACGCGTACCGCTGTTCCCGGCCTCCGCCTGGTTTCCGTGCTCCTCCTCTACGGCGTCTGCATTTTCCCGTTGGGCATGCGCATGACGGAGTTCAGGTACTCCACCGCTTTCTATCCGTTGGCCCTGTTGCTCGCTGTGCTTTCCGCGATCGCCTCACGGGACGCCTTCTGCGGGTGGCGCGCCGCGAAGAGGCACGAACAACGCGCGATACGGGCCTGAACGGCCGCCATGCCACGTGTTCCAGAACCCTACATTCGGCAGCGCTTGAAATGCGACCCCGATCCCTCCCTATGCCCACACTCTCCGTCATCGTTCCAGTGTACAATGAGGCCAAAAGCCTTCCGCTCTTGCTGGAGCGTTTGCGCGGGGCACTGGACGACCTTGACCACGAGGTCATCCTCGTGAACGATGGTTCCAAGGACGGGTCGTTCGACGTGATGGCCGCGGCATGCGCCAACGACCCGCGCCTGAAGGCCCTCGACTTCCGCCGGAATTTCGGGCAGACCGCCGCCATCAACGCGGGCATGCAACATTCGACAGGGGATGTACTCGTGCTGATCGACAGTGACCTGGAGAACGACCCGGCGGACATCCCCTTGCTGCTCGCCAAATTGGAGGAAGGTTACGACGTGGTGAGCGGCTGGCGGCGCGACCGGTGGAAGGGCCAGTTCCTCACCCGCAAGCTCCCTTCGTTGCTGGCGAACAAGCTGATCGGGGCCATCAGCGGCGTGAAGCTGCATGACTACGGATGCACGCTGAAAGCCTACCGACGCGACGTGATCAAGGACGTGGTGCTCTACGGGCAGATGCACCGCTTCATCCCCGTGTACTGCAGCTGGCAGGGCGGACGTGTGGGCGAGCTGCCCGTGCGTTACGAGCCACGGCGCTTCGGCAAGAGCAACTACGGCCTGTTCCGCACCTACAAGGTGCTCCTCGATCTCCTGCTGATCAAGTTCCTGGACAAGCACATGACCAAGCCCATCCACTTCTTCGGAGGCGCGGGCTTCCTCGCGTTCGGCGTGGCCTTCCTCACCTTCTCGCTGGCCGTATACTTCAAGCTCACCGGTCAGAAAGACTTCGTGCAGACGCCCTTGCCGGGGATCACGGCGATGTTCTTCATCATCGGGGTGCTCATGATCCTGCTCGGGGTACTGGCCGAAATGCTCATGCGCACCTATTTCGAAAGCCAGGGCAAGCGGACCTACAACGTCAGGCGATCCGTGAACATCACCAGCTTGGACGCGGAACCCGCACTATCCGTCCGCCCATGAACAAGCTCAACCTCGGCAGCGGTGAATACCTGAAGCCCGGCTTCGTGAACGTTGACTTCTACAGCGTGAGCAAGCCGGACGTGGAGCACGACCTGAGCAAGTTCCCGTATCCGTTCCCTGCCGATCACTTCGACCATGTGGAGAGCGACCACTGCTTCGAGCACCTGCCCAGCCCCTTCGCGGTGATGAAGGAGGTGCACCGCATCGCGAAGAACGGCGCGACGGTGATCATCCGCGTACCGCACTTCAGCCGCGGGTTCACCCATGCCGAGCACAAGGCCGGTTTCGACGTCACCTTCCCGTATTACTACCGGAAGGATTTCCAAGGAGGTTATCAGGGCGTGGAGTTCGAAACCGACGCCGTGAAACTGCATTGGTTCGCCCAGCCCTACTTCAAGCGCACCGTGCTCTCACCGCCCGTGTTCTGGATCGCGCGTGGCATGGGCGCCTTCTTCTCCTTCTTCGCCAACCTGAGCCCTTTCCTGTGCTCACGTATCTGGTGCTTCTGGGTCGGCGGTTTCGAGGAAGTGGAATTCCGCATGCGCGTGAAGAAGTGAATGGACCTCTTTCATAATCCGGCCTTGCCTGTTCGACCTCACCCTTTATCCCTCTCCGGTGGAGAGGGAAATGATGAATTATGAAAGAGGTCTAATGGCGGACACGGAATTCGACCACGACCAGTACGCCGAGGCCTACCCCCCCGGCATCGAACGCTTCTGGTGGCATGTGGCGCGCAACCGCGTGATCGCTGATGCGCTGGCAGCGCACCTGCCCCGCGCGACCAAGGTCCTTGAAGTAGGATGCGGCACCGGCATCGTTACGGCGCACTTGCGCGCACGCGGTTGGGATGTGACCGGTGTGGACCTGGGGCAACCCCAAAGCGGCACGCTCGCAAGCGAGCACTTGCTGTTCGGCCAGGATGCGACCAAATTGCCCAAAGAGCTGAGGGACGGCATCGGAGCATTGCTGCTCTTCGATGTGATCGAGCACATCGCCGACGCGCCCGCCTTCCTGCGCGATCTGCTCGCGGCATTCCCCAACGTGCGGCTCGTGGTGATCACCGTTCCCGCACGCAAGGAGCTGTGGACCACATTCGATGACCACTTCGGCCATTTCCGTCGTTATGACCGGGCGATGCTCAGGAATGAACTGGGCAGTGCAGGATTGGAGCCGGGCCACCTCGCCTACTTCTTCCATAGCCTTTACCCGGCCATCCTCGTGAACAACCTGCTGCGCGGCCGTGAACGCGATCTGCGCTTCGTGCCCCCGCCACCCGGCTTCCGGAGCACGCTGAACAGGTCGGTGGGCGCACTATTCGCCTTGGATGCGCGCTTGCTGCCCAAGGCCCTGGTCGGCTCATCGCTCATCGCTGTCGCGCACCGGCCACCCGCAAGCACATCAACCTGACCGGTCACCATGTGCGGCATTGCTGGCTTCCAAGGTTCGGGCACGCTCGATGACGCGCGGCGCATGATCGCCCGCATAGCTTATCGAGGGCCGGACCTGCAGGATGCGCGCATGATCTCATCCGGTTCGCCGACCGGGGCAAATACCGCGCTCGCCCACGCGCGCCTCAGCATCATCGACCTGAGCCATGGTGCCGACCAGCCGATGACGGACGCGGAAGGAAGGCTCACGATCGTCTTCAACGGGGAGATCTACAACTACAAGCCGCTGCGCGATGCGCTCATCGCGAAGGGCCGTTCCTTCCGCACCGCTTCCGATACCGAAGTACTGCTGCACCTCTATGCTGAATACGGCGAGCGCATGACGCCTATGCTGAATGGCATGTTCGTTTTCGCCTTGCACGATGCACGCGATGGTTCCCTCCTGCTCGCGCGCGACCGCATGGGCAAGAAACCACTTCACATTGCCGAGGCGAACGGCACCTTCGTGTTCGGCAGCGAATTGAAAGCAGTACTCGCGCATCCGGCGGTGCGGCAGGAGGTCGATCTCACCGCGCTTGACCAATACCTCTCCTTCGAGTATGTCCCCTCTCCGCGCAGCATCGCGAAAGGCGTACGCAAGCTGGAACCCGGACACTCCATGCTGGTGCGTGAGGGACGCATCGTCCGCGATGAGGCCTACTGGTCGATCGATCTTACCACCAGGCCGATCGCCGAAGTGGACGCCATTGCACGGCTCGACAGCACCCTGCGCAGCGCCACCGAACGGCGCCTGATGAGCGATGTGCCGCTCGGTGTCTTCCTCAGTGGTGGCATCGATAGCAGCGCCGTCGCTTGGTATGCTCAACAATGCAGCACGCAACGCATCGATACGTTCAGCATCGGATTCGAAGAGGCGAGCTACGATGAAAGCGATCATGCGCGACTGGTGGCGGACCGGATCGGCAGCGCCCACCATGTAGAGATCCTTCGCCAACGCGACAGCCTGGACCTGATCCCGGAACTCTACGCGAAACTCGATGAGCCCTTCGCCGACGCATCGCTGATCCCCACGCACCTGTTGAGCCGCTTTGCGCGCAAGTACGTCACCGTGGCGCTCGGCGGTGATGGCAGCGATGAGCTGCTCGCCGGTTACCCCACCTTCGGAGCGGACCGATTCCGCAAGGTCTTCTCCGCTTTGCCCGCACCGATGATCGGAGCCTTGAAGGGCATGGCCGATCTGCTGCCGACCAGCGACAAGAACATCTCCTTCGATTTCAAGGTGAAGCAGTTCCTGCGCGGCTTCGGTTCAAGCAAGCACCATGTGCATACGCGCTGGCTCGGCGGCTTCACCCCACAGGAGAAACAAGGGCTGCTCACACGCCGAGTGCGGGAAGAACTCGGTGGCGCGAACGGCCTCGAACCGGTGGACGACCTGTTGCATGGTTCGCCGTGGGCGAAGGGCGATCTGGACGAGATCATCTTCGTGTACTTGCGCACCTACCTGCTGGACGACATCCTCTTCAAGGTGGACCGTGCGAGCATGTACACGTCGCTGGAAGTGCGCGCGCCGTTCATGGACGTGGAGGTCGTGGAGTTCATCAACTCGCTGCCGGACGACCTGAAACGGCGGGGCTTCAACGGCAAGTACCTGTTGAAGCGTGTGATGCGCGGCAAACTGCCGGATGCCATCATCGACCGGCCCAAGAAGGGCTTCGGCATACCGCTGAGCGATTGGCTGCGCAAGGAATTGCGACCGCTGTGCGAGGAGCTTCTGGCCCCAGCGGCCATACAACGCGACGGCCTGTTCGAACCCGCCTTCGTGGAACGGCTCAAACGGGAGCACTTCGAGCGCCGGGCCAACCACCGCAAGCTCCTGTGGTCCCTGATGGTCTTCCAGCTGTGGCGGCAAGGACAGGGCAAGGGGCTGGTTTGATCAGGTTCAGGAGATCCGACAAGTCGCATCTGATCCCAGAACGGGACGGTTTACTTTCACCGCGCCCCTTGCCCCCGACAAGTAGGCCCCGATGAATCGGGATGCAACAGATGAAACACATGCGCATTCCGCTGCTCCTGTCCCTGCTTACGCTCCTTCCCTGTGCGCTCCATGCGCAGCGCTATGATCCGCTCCACCCGCCGAACACCTTCCGGAACGCGGACAACCCCTGCTACTGGAAGAACCGGCCGCCATACGAAGGCTACTGGCAGCAGGATGTCCACTACCGCATCAACGCCAAGCTCGATGAAGTGAACGACCACGCCGATGGCTCGGTAACACTCACCTATTGGAACAACTCGCCGGACACGCTCCGTGAGGTCTACTTCCATCTTTACGAGAACGCGTACGAAGCGGGCAGCTACTTGGAGAAGCTGGAACGCGCGCAGGGCGGTGATGCTTGGGACACCACCGTCCGCCGTGGGACAGATGTTCTTTCCTTGCAAGTGGACGGCCAGGACGCGGCCAAGGAGATCGACAACACCATCATGCATGTGGCGCTCCCGAAGCCGCTCGCACCGGGGGAACGGACCACCTTCGAATACACCTTCCGCACGTTCTGGGGCGGAGGCTACCGCCGGATGAAGCTCTTCAACGCTTGGGGCTTCAAGCACTTCGACGGCACTCAATGGTACCCGCGCATCAGCGCGTACGACAAGCAGCATGGCTGGGACACCTACCAGCACCTTGGCAGCGAGTTCTACGGAGATTTCGGCACCTACGACGTGGAACTCGATATGCCCAACAACATGGTCCTGGAGGCCACAGGATGGTTGCAGAACCCGAACGAGGTGATGCCCGCCGATCTCCGCGCCAAACTGGACATCCGGAACTTCAAGGACAAGCCATGGAACGAGAAGCCCAGCGAGCCCATCCCCTACGATGCTTCCGTGCGCAAGACCTGGAAGTACCACGCGGAGAACGTGCATGATTTCGCCTTCACCGCCGACCCCACCTACCGCATCGGGGAGGCGGAATGGAACGGCGTGAAGTGCATCGCCATGGCCGAGGAACCGCACGCCAGCGGCTGGCAGAACGCCGCTGACTATTGCGCCAAGGTCATCAAGTCGCACAGCACCAACTTCGGCATGTACGCCTATCCGAAAATGGTGGTGGCCGACGCGCGCGACGGTATGGAGTATCCGATGCTCACCTTGGACGGTGGACGCGAACCGGACTATCGCGGGCTCTTCGTCCATGAGGTCGGGCACAACTGGTTCTTCGGCATGGTGGGCAACAACGAGACCTACCGCGCCATGCTGGACGAGGGCTTCACGCAGTTCCTGACCAGCTTCGGCCTGGAGGATATCGATGGCGATACGCTGGTGGAAGACGCCCCGGAGAGCACCTACGAGCGGAACTTCACTTTTCCGGAGCTCGCGCGCGAAAGCGAGGTCTACAACGGTTACTTGCGCGACGCGGTGCGCTGGGCCGTGCCACCGATCGATACCCATAGCGACGAGTTCGGCTACTACGAGAAGCAAGGGCTGAGCGGCTACGGCCATGTGTACGCGAAGACCGCGACCATGCTGTACAACCTGCAGTACGTGCTCGGCGACACTCTTTTCCAGAACGCGATGAAGCACTACTTCCACCAATGGAAGATCGCGCACCCCACCGTGGAGGACTTCCGCAACAGCATCATCCGGTTCACCCATGTGGACCTGAACTGGTTCTTCGACCAGTGGATATGCACCGACAAGCGCTTGGACTACGCCGTGATCGGCGTGAAGAACCGCCATGCCGACAGTGGACAGGAGATCCGCTTCCGCCGCAAAGGCGACATGCAGATGCCGATCGACTTCATGGTGGAGGCCAAGGATGGCAGCAACCATCATTTCCACATACCCAATACCTGGTTCCAGAAAGAGACCAGCGCCACGGTATTGCCGCGATGGATCGGGTACGATGAGCTGCAACGGGACTACACGGCGCACGTGAACATCCCCTCCGGCATCGCGAACGTGATCATCGACACCACCTACCGCCTCGCGGACAGCTACCAGTTGAACAACAGCCTGAAAGTCCCCTTCGAGACGGAATTCGACCACCACATCCGCAACCGTCCTGACCGCCGCGTGTACGAAGGCGCCGTTCGGCCGGACCTCTGGTGGAACGGTTTCGACGGTGCCAAAGTGGGCGTGCATTTCCACAGCGGCTGGATGCGCTACAAGCACAAGCTCCGGCTCACCGCGTGGATCAATACCGGCATGGGCCAGCACGTGCAGGATGGCGCGCCCATCGTCGGCTACGACCCCATCAGCTTCAACCTGAAGTACGAGAACGGTACGGAGAAACTGCTCCGTGGCTCCCGCATCGAGGTCGCTGCGCGCATGCTCGATGGACTTGAGCGCTATGCCGCCGCATTCAACTGGGACCTGCCCAACGGCAAGACGAGCCTGCGCACATCGATGCGTTTCCTGTTGCGCCGCTCCACCGATGACCTGCGCTACCTGATGTTCCCTGCGGAATGGGAACCCGGCGCGTTGAACAGCGTCTGGGACAACAGCGTCCGGCACAAGTATGATCACGGCTTCGGCAAAGGCGATGTGACCCTGAACGTTCGGAACAGTTCGGTAGGCTCCGCGAACGCCTTCTCCCAGGCCACGCTCACGGCCATCAATGAGAACCGCTTCGGTGGCTTGAACCTCCACACGCGCTGCTTCCTGCAATTCGGTACAGGGAACACACCGCGCGAGAGCCAGCTCTTCATGGCCGGGGCTTCACCTGAAGAGATGATGGAGAACAAGTACACCCGAAGCGCGGGTTTCACGCCTTACGACTGGTTGGGCTACGGCGCTGATGTGAACCATTTCCAAGCAGGCGGTGGTCTGGGTCTGCGCGGATACGCGGGATACTTGGCACCAGAGCTTGACCGCAACGGCGATGTCATGCTCACCTATCGCGGCAACTCCGGCGCGGCATTGAACACGGAACTCGATATCGATGGATTGTTCCGCATCCGCACAAAGGCCACGCGCGAATGGTTGCACCTGGATGCCTACCTCTTCGGCGACGTCGGCACCATGGGTTACCGCGAAACGACCGAGGCGGGCACCGTCCGCCTTGTGCTCGCACCACCGCGCGCGGATGCCGGTGCGGGTGTGGCGCTCACCATCAAGAAATTCTGGCGACTGGTCGACATCAACCCGCTCACCATCCGTTTCGATGCGCCGTTGATCCTGAGCAACCTGCCCTACGGCGAGAACGACCACTTCGCCTTCCGCTACGTCGTGGGCATCAACCGGAGTTTCTGAGGTCATGAGGCGGGCAGCAGACGGAATGCTGAAAGCAGTCATCCTGCGACTCATCGTCCGCTGCCTGCTGCTTTCCTCCTGCTGCGCGCTCATCCAAGGCACCAGCCATGCGCAAGGCATCTTCGGACGGTGGGTGACGATCGACGACAATTCCGGGAAGAAGCGCAGCATCGTGGAGATCAGCGAACGCGGGGGCAAGGCCTACGGGAAGATCGTGCAGCTCTTCCGCGAACCAGGTGAAGAGGCCGATCCCGTCTGTGATGAATGCGATGCGGCCGATGACCGATACAACATGAAGGTCATCGGCATGGAGTTCATCCGTGGCATGGTCCGCGATGATGATGAATGGGATGATGGCACCATCCTCGATCCGGAGAACGGCAAGGTCTACGATTGTAAGCTCTGGGTGGAAGAGGGCAAACTCAAGGTGCGAGGCTACGTCGCGTTCTTCTTCCGGACGCAGACGTGGGTGCGCGAAAGCGCGAAGCCCTGATGAACGGTCGGTGCCGGATGATCAGCTCTTCACGATGTGCCTGCTTATCAGATGGAGCTTGCCCGGGTGCACGAAGAATATGTTCTGAACGCCGTCATCCTCAGCGCGGACCAGCCGCTCGCGCTGGTGGAGACCATCCGGCAGGTGTGAGAAGTACATGTAGCCGAGAGGAGCCATGATCGCCTCCAGTTGCGCTTCGATCCGCCCGAAGAGCATCTCGCAGATGATGATGGGGCGATCGCGTTCCAAGTGTCCACTGAACCCGGTGAGCACATCG
Source organism: Flavobacteriales bacterium (assembly GCA_044224725.1). Classification (GTDB taxonomy): domain Bacteria; phylum Bacteroidota; class Bacteroidia; order Flavobacteriales_F; family PHOS-HE28; genus PHOS-HE28. The sequence goes on along the minus strand of JBGAJW010000056.1, from coordinate 23,392 downwards.
TTCTCGGTTCCTTCGGTATCGATCTTCACCAGATCCACCGTTCCGAAGTCGCGTGCGTCGAGGATGTGATCGAGGGTGTCCGTGGCCACCTCCACCACACGACTGTTCTGCGTGGCGGAGTGCGGGATGAAACCGCCATCCCCGTTCAGGTGGTGTTCCAGATCCGGGTATTTCGCGTTGCGCACCTCGTTGAATCGCAGCACACCGGCCTTCGTGGAAGCGGCCACCGGGACCACCCCGATGCGTCCCTCCATCCCATTGGCGGCCACGTTGAGGCGCAGGTAGTGCAAGGGGCCGCTCGCGGGCTCCATCGCCAGCACGCGCATGGCGGGGTTGCACCGGGCAGCGAGAAGCGAATAAAAACCCACATTGGAACCGACGTCAACAAAGCTGCGAACACGAGAAGCAAGGTCAGCAAAGAGATCGACGTACTCGAACGCCTTGGTTCCTTCCCAGTACAGCAGCCTGACCAAGTTGCAGGTCTGATTGGACTCGAACACGATGGGATGACCCGCTATCGGCAACGTGATGCGGCCTACCGGCACAAGTTGCAAACGTTTGGGCAAGCGCCCGAACATCCCGCTGATCCGCAACAGGACGGGATTGATCCTGGGATGATAGATCACCTTGTACAACAGCTGCCTCATCGATCGCATCATGCGTTGGTTCTCGTCAATCTCGGCCCATCCAGCAGGTCCTCCACCACGCGCCTCCACCCTTCCGCCCTGCCCACCAATGGGAATCGTTCCACGATGCGGGCCCTCGCACGTGCCGACATTGATCCCGCAGGTCGATCGAGCGCTCCACGCAAAAGATCGGCAAGATCATTGGCATCGCGCCGCATCAGCACGTATCCTGTGTCCCCGATGATATCGGGCAGTGAACCCGCGTTCGAAACCACCGGTACACACCCACAGAGCATGGCCTCCGCCAGTGCACAGCCGAAGCCCTCGCTCATGCTCAATTGCAGATAGAACCGGGCCTGTCGGTAAAGCTGGAGCAACTCCTCCTGCGGCATCACCCGCACCGCGGCGACGTTCTCCGGCAGATCCTCCACATGGGACCGGTCGAGCCCGACAACGGTGAACCGCAATTCAGGGAAGGCCTTCGCGCACGCGATGATCAGGTCGACCCCCTTGAGCGCCCGCGTGCTCGCGGAGCCCAAGCCGGTTGCCACCGTGAGTATTCCCGAACGCTCAATGCCCTCCTCGCTGGTCCACCGTGCCGCATCGAACCCGTGGTGCAGCACCGTGATCGGTGTTCCGAGCCCCGGGCAATGCACGCGGATGCCCTGTTCGGTCATCGATCCTGTGGCATAGTCCGTACATGAGAGCACGAGGCTTTCATGCACGGGGAGGATGCGCGTCGCTGAGCGGAAGCAGCTGCGTGTGATGGCATTCAGTGGCCATTTGCGGAAGTTGCCGTACCCGATCGATGGAAGGCTCACGCAATCGGTACCATGGACCACGAGCACGGACGGCTTCCTGAACAGACGGGCTGTGAGCAAGGGCACCCACGAGTTCCATCCCCCGAACTGGCACACCACAAGATCGCTCTGAGGGATCTCCCGTATCGATCGGAAGAACGCGCGGAACAGCTCCCAGAACAGTGACCACTTGCCCGCGCGGAAACTGTACCGGCGCACCGTGGTAAAGGCGGACAACATGGCCGCATCGCCCAGGATGAACGATGCGTCACCCCTATCGGTGAAGTACACGCTCGGCCGTTCCTGTACGCTCATGATCGCGCGTTGATCCTCATCCCTATGCCCTGAAAGCGGCCGAATGTACCTCCAGACGCTCGAGCGCTGGGCTGCCCAGGCCCTGCAAGGAAGAGAAGACTGAATAGATTCGCAGCCCCGAAGAGCCGCCCCGAGCATGTCGAAGCTTCCCTCCTTTCTCCAACCCCTTGAACGGGCCTATGTGAAATGGAAGATGCGCAATTCCAAATTCGGGGGGTCCCGCACCTACTGGGAGGAGCGCTACGCCAAAGGTGGCAACTCAGGCCCCGGCTCCTATGACAGATACGCCGAGTTCAAGGCCCGCGTGATGAACACCCTCATCGAGCGGTACGGCGTCCGCTCAGCGATCGAATTCGGCTGTGGTGATGGGAACCAATTGTCCCTGATCAGGTATCCGAAGTACTTGGGACTGGACGTATCAGCCTCGGCCGTGGAAGCCTGCAAAGCGCGGTTCACCGGGGATGCGACACGGTCGTTCGCCGTGTACGATGCTCACGACTTCGATCCCGCCGCCCCTGGATCACAGGCTGAACTGGGCGTCTCCATGGACGTACTCTTCCATCTGGTGGAGGACGACGTCTTCACCGCCTATCTGCGGGATCTTTTCGCCGCCGCGCAACGCCTCGTGGTGATCTATGCCCGCGACGTGGACGGCCCGCAGACCTTCCACGAACGCAACCGCTCTTTCACCGGCCGTATACGCCAAGGGATGCCCGAATGGAAATTGATCGAGCGTATCGAAAGCCCGTTCCGCGCGGAAGCACGCGATGCGAAAGAGGCCGCGAACGTCGCGGAGTTCTTCGTCTTCGCCAAAGGAGCGCGATAACGATCCTCGCTTTCCTACCGGTCAGGCCTTACCGCCAGACTTCACCAGCCGCCATTGCTCCTTGATCTCCGGCGCTGCGCCCAAGCCGTAAGCAACGGGCCAGAAAAGGGCCGTGATGATCATGCAACGAGCAATGATGTCCAGCCAGGGCTTCCCGAGCGGCGGAACGAACCAGACCAGCGCGCTCACGCAAACGGGGACCAGTATCCGCAGCAGGTCGCCCTTCGCGAAGGGCCATAGGCCGAACCGCGTTCCGAGAAAACCGATACGCCAGGAGACCACGATGATCATCGCACCCAAGGAGCTCCACGCCGCACCGATGGCCCCGAACCAGCGGATGAACACGAAGTCGAGCACCACGTTCAGCACGAAGAACAACAGGCCCGTCACCGCATCGAACGCGTAGCTCCGCGAGGTGCTGATGATACCCCCGCTCAAACCGGAGCTCAACGCCACCACGTTCGTTACGCCCAGTATCAACAGGACGGTCTTCCCGAAAGCGTAGTCCGGATCCAGGAAGGTGAACAACGCATCCACGTTCGCTGCGAGGCAAAGCCAGACGAAAAAGCCCAACAGCAATTGGATCCGGCTGGAACGATGGTACAGTCGCCGGATCCGCTCCTTGTCCCGGTTGCGCCATGCCTCGGCCATGATCGGCAGAGCGGGCATCACCATCGCCCGAGCCGGCACCATGATGATGCTCGCCATGAACATGGCCACCGCGTAGTAGGCCACATAGGCCAGGCCATCCCGCAGCATGGCAGCGAGCATCAACTGGTCCACATTGCCCGCTGCGATACCTGCGATCCCCGTGCCCATGGTGAAGAGCGCATAGCGCCCCATGCTCCGTGCCATGCGACGGGGGAGTCGGATCCGGCCGGGGACAAGTCGGATCGCATCAGCGCGCCACAGATCGATGAAGAGCAGAAGCGTCGTCACGACGAAGGTGCCCGCGTAGATCCATAGGAACATCGCGAAGGGCATCGCCCAGAGGAGGTACGCCCCGATCAGCAACGTCTGTAGTACGCGCAGCAGGAATTCGCGCGCGAACACCGGCGCGATGCTGCGATCCACCGAACGGCTGAAGCCCCGCAGGAGGATGAAGTAGACCTCCGCAAGCGTCAACGGCAGCACAACAAGACCCTGCTGGCCGTACAGGCCGCTAGGATCATTGAACCACAGGGTGAAACGCTCGTGGAAGAGCGTGAGCACCACCATGGCGAGCACCGCTCCCACCGTGCCCACGAGCAATACCAGACTGAACAGACCGCTGTGCTGGCGCGCCCGGTCGCGGAAATACGGGAAGTAGCGGATCAGCGTGGACTCCAAGCCCAATTGGGCGACCTGCGCGGCCAACGCGCTGATCGACACTACCAGGCGCGTTAGCCCGAACTCATCCGCTGAAAGGAAACGCGGAAAGAGCAGGGCCATGTTCATGAAGCCCAACACCAGGCCCCCGGTTGACAGCACGGTGATCCATGCCGACTGGCGCGCTATCGTCCCCATTGAGCGCACAAAGTAGTGGCACATGCCATGACACGAACTGATCAGAAAGTATCCAGATCGATCCGTGCGAAAGTCAAAGGCGCCAACGAAGAGGATCCGTCCAGGGCGAGGTACCCAATGGGCAGGCTTTCGACAGATCCCAACTGATCCCGAAGCGCATCGTGCAGCCAATGTTCCTTGGAAACAGTGATAACGACCGTTCTACAGTAGAGACGACGGGCCAATCGGCGAAGCGCCCTCCGCAGGTCCGGCACGCGATCCAAAGGGACCCGCGCAACATCGCCGATGTAGAGATGGGTGTGGGCCTTGACCACCATGGTGAATCCATCGAACATGATCGACTTCGCCCCCATGGACCGCTTGTAGTCCATGAACCTCTGGTCATGCAGGAGCGCGTCACCATCCTGATTGTCGAAAGCGACATCCTCCATCCCATGGCTCACTTTATAGCGCGACAGTCGACGATCCGCGAACACATCATAAGCGGACTGCAGCCGACCGTACCGGGCGGCCAGTTCACACAGCGGGATCGTGGACACCCGAAAGCGGAACTCCTGGAGCCGACCTGCGAATACCCAGTCGAGTTTGTTCTGGAATCCCGGGAACGAGTTCTCGTTGGGGAACCCGAAGACGAACCGCACGCCCTCATCCCTGGCAAGCGCGTATGTGCGCTTTGCGAGCTTGATGAACAGACCGCGCTTCTGATGGTCCGGATCCGTCATGGTATCGCCGCTTTGTGCCGCGAGCACCACCTTCCCGGACGACCTGACCAGAACAGGGAACACACCATAGTAGGCCGCAACAGCTCCTGACGGGGAGAAGGCCAAGTAGCCAAGATCCGAAGCCCCGAACCGGCCGGTGTTGAACTTCGCACGGATCCGCTCAAGCGGAACTTCGATGCCGAAGCACCTGCGCATCAACGTGACCAGATGTGGATAGGAACCTGGCGAGATGCGCTCGAAGCGGTAGACTTCCTCCACAGGATTCAAAGTACTCCCTTGTTCTTGAAGGCCAAATTCAGGAACAGCAGCACCGAGGCCGTGGAGGTAGTGCTGGACACGCCATGGCGCTGTTGTATCCGGCGATCGGCGAAATCGTCGCTACCGCTGAATCCAACGGCCAGTTGTCGTTTGAAACCAAGGGCTTCCGCCGCGTCCTTCACAGCCACCGTGTAGCTACCATCCGGGTAGGCGATGCTCTCCACGGGTTTGCCCAGGAGCTTTTCCAAAGCGGCTTTCGACTTCGACATGTCGTGTACCGCATCCGCGATCGGTATGAGGCCCAGATTATAGTGGGCGTACCCATGCGAACCGATCTCTACCAACGGCGCTGATGCCAAGGCGCTCAATTGTTCAGGGTCCATGAGCTTCCACACATGGGGATCGATTGCGTTCAATCGATCCAACAATCCGAAGTCGCGATCAAGCTGTCGCAACGCATCATCACGCTCATCAGGTGATGCCGCTTTCAGGTCATCGGCAAGTTGTGTCCCACGACGGGCCTCGACCGATCGGACATAGGTCCCACCCAGCACCTTCACTTCACGTTCGGAGACGCGGTCCAACATCGCAATGCGATCCGGCCAAAGAACTCGATCGGAGTTCGCCTCTGCGCAAGGCCCAAGAACGAAAAAAGTGACCGGTACGCGGTGCTTCTCAATAATAGGAAGAGCCACCTCCAGATTGTTCAAGTATCCATCATCGAAGGACATCGTGATCGTGTGCCGACGCGGTGCGTGACCACTGGCTTTCATTTCGAACGCGTCCGCCATGGTCACGATGTCGAACCGCTTGCGGAGGTATGTCAATTGCTCATCGAACGCGCGATCTGTGGTGTGCCTTGGGGAGAACCAGGTGGAGTCCTCTCGTACCACTCCATGGTACATCACATTCAGCAACCGCTTGCCTCCGCTCCGACGGAGGACCTGATCCATACCGGCGCGCAATGCCATCGGCATGACGAACTCACGGACTATGGACCTGAAATGCGACAATTCATCCGCGCGCATACCACTGCGCCGTCAAACACCTACCAAATGTGTGGGACTTCCTCAAAGCTCCGATCTGACCATGAACTTTCCCGCCAGCGATAGTCCGTCTTTGTCCCGAAGACGCATCACATAAGCGCCTTCTGAAAGCTCAGGGCACGCCAAAATGCCACCCGCGCTGAAAGCCGAGACATGCACCGCCTCGCCCAGTATGGAGTGGATCGTGACCGAGACGGGCGACCCCAAATGGGCCAACTGCTCGGGATCCAACCTGAAAGTTGAACCGGGAGTAATGGGATTCGGAGCAAGGACCAGATACCCATGGGCCCCATTGCCCAATTCCATGATCCCATCCTCCGTGAGCTTCACAAGTTCCCACCAATCGTTGTGTGTTTGTTGGTCCGCGAGGGTAAACCCCAAGCCCCCGAAGGACCGGCCGTTGATGGCCATCGTTGACCCTACCCATCCAGATTCACCCGGGAACGTGGGTACTGGCGACCATGTATTGTTGCTCGGCAAGTAGAAAAAGCCGTCATAAATGTTCACACCCGCCCCGCTCTTGCCCGCGGCGATCACTCCATCGTTCGAATAGCTCAGAGCCATGGCGTAGGTCCTCGTAGAACCGGGCAGCGGGTCCCGCAACAACCACGAATCGGCTACAGGGTCATACTCGTATATGTCCCCTGTATGCTCCTGATCCGACATCAAGCCGCCGAACACGTAGGCCCGTCCAGCTGCGGTGATCGTGGATGTTCCGTATCGCGGAAGACCAGGCATGCTCGCTTTTGCGGACCAAGAATCCATGACCGGATCGTAAGCGTAGAGGTCACTCACATATGGGCCTGAACTAGTGCCGACATTGCCAGTTCCGACATAGCCTGATCCTCCCAATGTGAAGAAACAGGTTCCGTACCGCGCTTGACCAGGAAAATCAGCTTTGCTCGCCCATGAATCATCAATAGGATCGTACTCCCACAGATCATTGAGTTTGTCACTACCTCCAACAGCTCCACAAGAAACATAGCCCTTACCGTTGATGGCGAAACCAGCTCCGAAGCGCCGGGCTTGTGGAATCGGGCTGCGTGCGATCCAAGAGTCATTCTCCATATCGTACATCCAAACGCTGCTCACATCAGTTCCACTTTGGTTGCCGGAAACGACGTATCCATAATTCCCGATGACAAAGCTGGCAGCACCGTAAAGTCCCGACACAGGAAGATCCGCTCTCTGCTCCCAACTGAATTGGGCATTCAGACCAATAGGAAATGTCATCACACAGAGGAGCGTCAGCTTTTTCATAGTGGGGTACCACGCTCGTGGCGTAGCAGGCCGAAGGTAGCAGATCCCCGGACCTCGTCCACAAAGCAAGTCAGTGCTTCGCGAGCAGACGCGCCATACGTCCCACACCCGCGGTCCGCGCGTACGTCGCGTTCACCGACACCGCCCCCGGCCGTTCGAACAGCGCAGAGATGGCACGCCCATCGAAGAGATCCTCCTTGCGGTCGATCAACAAGTGCCCCGCGAGCACCCGCGCCACATCCCCGTCCTTCGGCCCGAAGGCCAGTATCGGTCGGCCCACGGCCAGGTACTCGAACACCTTGCTGGTGAGCACGCCTTTCGCGTTCGCGGTATCGTTCACACTCAGCAGCAGCACGCGCGCGCGTTGCATCTCGCGCATGGCCTGTGCATGATCAACGCTGCCGATGCGCTCCACCTTTCCCATCAGCCCGGCCCGCTCGATGCTCGCGAGCACGCCGTGATCCACCGGACCGACGAAGCGCAGCTTGAACCTCTTGCCGAAGGGGACATCGGTGCGGCACAGTTCCGCGAGCGCGGGCCACAGCTGCGGTATGTCACGCGTGGCTGTCATGTTCCCCACGTGGACCAGGCTGAATTCCTCATCAACTGGAACAGGCGGTGAAGGCACATCGTCCGGGTCGTAGCCGTTGCTGATCACTTCGGTGTTCCGTGAACCGAGCGCCTTCATCTCCTCGGCCATGGTCCAGCCGATGACCACGTTGACATCGGCACGGGTGAGCACCTCGCGCTCCAAGCGATGGTGCTTGCGATCAGCCCATGCGGTGAGTTTGAGCTGGTGATAAAAGTCGATGTTCGTCCACGGATCACGCCAATCGGCGATCCAGCGCAGTTCGGGATAGCGCTTCTTCAGCCCGAGCGCGATCAGGTGCATGCTGTGCGGTGGGCCCGTGCTCACGATCGCGTCCACCGGATGCTTCTCCAGGTAACCGGCGAGGAACTTCACCGAAGGCTTCACCCACCACACCCGGGCATCGGGGATGAAGGCGTTGCCGCGCACCCAAACCGCCAGATCTTCGCGCCAGCTCTTCTTCTTGCCCTCGTTCAGGAAACCCAAGTGCACCTTGTCATCCGCTTTGCGACCGGTCAGGCGTTTGTAGAAGGTGTACGGCTCGTTGATCGGCCGTTTGATGACCTCCGCTTCCGGCGGGACCTCGTTCGCCAACGCCGCATCCGGGGTGATGATCTCCGGGTTCTCCGGTGTGTACACCACGGGCTGCCAGCCGTGCTTCGGCAGGTACTTGGCCATCTTCAGCCAACGCTGCACGCCCGCACCACCGTTGGGCGGCCAGTAGTAGGTGATGATCAGGACGCGCTTCATGACCCCACGCCATCCTTCCCCACGAGGGAGGGAGCGGATCCTGCATTGCGCAGCGATAGGCCGATCGCTCCGAGCACCACCAGCAGCAAGGCCCACGAACTGATGCTCGCGAGCTGCCCGCCCGTGGTGAACGGCTTGCTCATGATGTAGAACCGCACCTCGTGCTCGCCGGCGGGCACGTTCATGGCGCGCAGCACATAGTCCGCACGGCCATAGGTGGCGGGCTGGCCGTCGATCTCCGCGTACCAGTCCGGGCCGTACCAGATCTCACTGAAGACGACCACGCCGCCGTTCGCGCTCTTCACCGTGTAGCGCATGTCGTTCAAACGCCACGTGCCTTTCAGCGAAACGCTCGCCGTGCTGTCCGGCTTCGCTGCGGAAATGTCGATGTCCTTCGTGAACCGCTCATCCACCAGTGCGACGCGCTTCGGATCGATCGTGCCGAGCGCGGTGATCTCCTCGTCGGCGTTCTTCACCGTGCGCACTTCATCCACGAACCATCCGTCTCCCAGCGCATGCGGATTGCGCAGCGGCGGCTGATCCGCTTGGACGATGAGGTAGCGCATATTCAGCATATTGAGCGCGGGATGGCCGATGAAGGCGCTGTCCATCGCGTTCTGGGTACGCGCACCTCGCAGGTTCCCGAGCAGGTCCTGCATTTCCTGGCCTATGTGGAAGGAGATGAGTTCCTGGTAGCGCTTCAGCTTGGCACCGTGGTAGCCGCCGATGCTCTTGTGGAAGTAGCTGACGCGCGAGTCGTTGAAGGGATCACGCAGGTTGAGCACGCGGAAGTTGGTGGTGCGGCGCAAGCTGCCGAAGCGCGCGTTGGCCTCTTCGTCCTTGCTCACGATCTTGTTGGCGGCATCGCTGTTGCGCTTGGCCTCCTTCATGCGCACGAGCGCTTGTGCGAGATCGGCCTCGGTGTCGGCGTTCTGCTCGCGTTGCAGGATCGCCAGGTCGGCCGGTTGCGGTTTGAAAGGCGTCTTGCTCTGCGCATCATCCTCCCAGCTCACGTAACGGCCTTCGCGCTTCTCGTTGTTCAGGTAGCGTTTGTCCACCGTCCAGAGGTCCGCAACGATAAGCGCGCCCAGGCCGGCGAGCAGCACGATCTTGCCGATCATCCGGCGACCGAAGGCCAAGACCAGTCCCGCACCCGCGATCAGGAACCCGACGCCACGCCACACGTCACCGGTGAAGATACCGAGGCGCAAGGCTTTCAATCCGTCCACGTAGGCTTGCGATCCTTCAGCAAGTTGGGACTTCTCGCGATCGCTGAAGAACTCGAACAGGCTCGAAGCTCCCAGCGCCATGATCACCAGCAGGAGTAGCAATGCACCCGCAGGAATGAGGAATCGCCGTTCCGCGAGGCGGTCCCACTTCCCTTCCTTCAACAGGCGATCGAGGTAGAGCACAGCCAGCACCGGCGCGCACAATTCCACGATCACCAGGATGATGGTGACGGCGCGGAACTTGTCGTAGCCCGGCACATGGTCCAGGAAGAAATCCGTGAGCGGCATGTAGAATTTGCCCCAGCTGAGGAAGAGCGTGAGCAGGAGCGCACTGAACAGCGCGTAGGCCAGGGTGTCCTTCCACAGAAAAATGCCCGCGAGCAGGTAGATGATGACAAGTGCCCCGGCCATCACCGGAGAAGTGATGTTCAACAACAGACCGACGACGAGCAATGAACCGAGCACCCACCAGCGGGCCATGCCTTCAGCGCGAGAGAGCAGCAGGAGCATCAGCAGCACCACCACGATGCCGAGGTACACGGGGCCGCTCGTGAAATCCTGATCGCCCCAGTAGCTGTTGATGTAACCGCCGTCCTGGTACTTCTTCAGCACTTCGCTGCGGAAGGCGGGATCGCTGATCGCGTCGATGTCCTCCTTGCTCTGGATCACCGATCCGCTGGCACCACCCTTCGCGTGCGGCACGATCAGCGTGAAGCTCTCCTGCTTGCCATAGCTCCAGTTGGTCACGTAATCGCGATCGAGGCCGGTGGTCCGGTTGGCCGAAGCGCTGCCGCCTTCCGGCGCGATGGTGAGCTCGCTGGGCCCGCGCGTGGTGAATTTCCCGTACTCGTAAGTGCTCCACAGCATTCCCGCGTTGGTGATGAGCGCGAACACCACGGCGACGATCGCGAGCCCGGAACGCTGGAGGAAGTCGCCGATGCGCTTCTCCCCGATGGCGCGCCATGCTTCCGCAAGACCGAAGAGCACCAGCAACATGCCCAGGTAGTAGGCGACCTGCACGTGGTTCACGTACACGAGCAACGAGAGGAACAACGCGAAGAGCGCTGCGCCCAAGAGCTTGTTGCCGCGCAAGAGCATGTACAGCCCGCCGAGCACCATCGGCATGTAGCCCACGGCGTTGGCCTTGCTGTTGTGCCCGGCTTCCAGGATCACGAAGAAGTAGCTGCTGAAGGCGAAGGCCAGCGCGCCCACGAGACTGAGCCATGGGTCCACCCGCATGCACCGCAAGCCGATGAACATGCCGATGAGGTAGAGGAAGAGGAAGTCCGCCGGGCGCGGAAGGAAGCCGTGGAAGAGGCGATCGAGCCAGTGCAAAGCGCTGCCGGGCCACACCACGCTCACCTGGTACGCCGGCATGCCACTGAACATGCTGCCAGCCCACAACGGCTCTTCGCCGTATGCATCCCGGTGCTCCACGATGTCGTGGCTCATGCCCGCATGGTTGCGGATATCGCCCTGCACCAAGCGCTTGCCCTCCATCACTGGGGTGAAATAGGCCAGCGTGAGCACATAGAACAATGCGATGGCCGCGCCGATGGGCAGCAACTTCTTCCAGTCGATGGTCATCCGTGAGGGGTTACTTGATCTCTTCGAAATCCGCGTCTTCCACCGGGCCTTGCTGCGCCCGTTTCCCGGGTTCGGCGCGTTCGATGCGCACTTCCCCCTTGGGCCGTGGGTCCGGCGTGCTCCAATGTGTGCCGGGGGGCTTGCCGCTCATCGGCTCGCGGCTCCGCATCAAGGCGCGCAGGAGCAGCCAGACGATGGCCAGCACCAGGATGATGCGCAAGGTCCCGTAGGCGGATAGCAGGAGCATGAGCGCGCGAAAGTAGCCGAGCGGACCAGTGGGCAAAAGGCCGCACCGCGCGACCCGTCAACCGGTCCTGTAGAGCTTCCCGGACAGGGCCTCCCTGCAACGGACTACCTTCGCGGTCCTTTTCCAGAACCCATGTCCACTTTTTCCGAACTCGGTATACGGCCCGAGATCCTCTCCGCCATTACCGAGCTCGGCTTCGAAACGCCGACCCCCGTCCAAGAAAAAGCCATCCCGCACCTGCTCAGCAGCGAGCAGGACGTGGTGGCCCTGGCCCAGACCGGCACCGGCAAGACCGCCGCCTTCGGCCTGCCCCTTCTGCATGCGATCGACCCCGACCAGCGTGCGGTGCAAGCACTCGTACTCGCCCCTACCCGCGAGCTCTGCGTGCAGATCACGCGCGACTTCGAAGCCTACGCGAAGAACCTGCCCGGTATCAAGTGCGTGAGCGTGTATGGCGGCGCCAACATCCGCGAACAGATGCGCGGCATCCAGCGCGGTGCGAACATCGTTATCGCCACGCCCGGCCGTTTGATCGACCTGATCGACCGCCAGGCCGTTGACCTCAGCCATGTGAAAGTGGCCGTGCTCGACGAGGCTGACGAAATGCTGAACATGGGCTTCCAGGAAGACCTGACGACCATCCTGGAGAAGACCCCGAAGGGCAAGCGCACGTGGCTTTTCAGCGCCACGATGAGCGGCGAAGTGCGGCGCATCGCGAAGAACTACATGCGCGAGTTCGAAGAGCTCAGCGTGGGCCGCGCGAACGCCGCAGCTACCACCATCGAGCACAAGTACGCCGTGGTGATGATGCGCGACCGCTACCTCGCACTGAAGCGCTTCGTGGACGCCGAACCCGACCTCTTCGCCATCGTCTTCTGCCGCACCAAGCAGGACACCCAGGAACTCGCGGAGGACCTTACGAAGGACGGCTACAATGCGGACGCCATACACGGCGACCTCAGCCAGCAGCAGCGCGACCGCGTGATGGAGCGGTACCGCAGCAAGAGTTTGCAAATGCTCATCGCCACGGACGTCGCCGCGCGCGGCATCGATGTGAGCAACGTGAGCCACGTGATCCACTTCGACCTGCCCGGTGAAGTGGAGAGCTACACGCACCGCAGCGGCCGTACGGGCCGCGCAGGCAAAACCGGGATCTCGCTCAGCATCATCGGCAGCAAGGACGTGCACAAAGTGCGCAACCTCGAGCGCCAGTTGAAGACGCACTTCGCGTTCACCCGCGTGCCCGGCGGTGCGGAGATCTGCGAGCGCCAACTGCTTACCCTGATCCACAAGATCAAGGAGGTGGAAGTGGACGAGGAAGGCATCGCCCGCTTCATGGACGCCGTGCAGCTCGACCTCGCCAACTTCGACCGCGACGAACTGATCAAGCGCGTGGTATCGCTCGAATTCAACCGCTTCCTGGAGCAATACCGCGATGCCCGCGACCTGAACGTGGACCTTGCCCGCAAGGACCACAATCCCAATGCTCCCGCCCGTCAGAAGACCGAGTTCACACGCGGCAGTGATGCGAACATGCGCTCCATGTTCATCAACCTCGGAAGTGCGGACGGCTTCGAGAAAGGCAAGATGCTAGGCTACCTCTGCGGCATCACGGGCCTGACCGGCCAGCACTTCGGCAAGATCATGCTGAAGGACATGTACTCCTTCGTGGATGTCGATGCCGCGCACTTCGATGAGGTGCTCAGCCACTTCAAGGCCGCCAACTACAAGGGCCGCAAGATCCGTGTAGATGAGGGGAATGGTGGTACAGGCGGACCTCCGCGCAGCAGCGGTGGTGACCGGCCCAACAACGGGTACAGCGACAAGCCGAAGAAGAAGTTCCACAAGGAACGGTACTGAACTTCCGGTCGAGACCGGCCCACCTTCGTCCGCGACGGAGATGCGGGGACCGCTGCCACAGGGGTCCGCTCAGTGCTGCACGACGAAGCGCTGTACGACCGGCCGGGCGTTCGGAGCGGAACGATACTCGAGCATGTAAGCGCCTGATGGCAGTGCGGCTGTCGCGATGGTCTGCGTACCCGCAGAAAGACGTCCACGCCCCACTTCCGCACTGTCCATGGAGCGGATGACGAAGCTGCCGCCCGGCATATTCGCTTTCACGTTCAGCACGTCACCGGCCGGTGATGGCCAGATCGTGAGCATCCCGGCTTGCCTGTCCTCTTCGATCCCGATGGGCCCTGCCACGCATTCGCACGCGAGGTCATAGGACTCCCACAGCGTGAGCGGATCACCATCATCACATGGCGAACCGGGCACGGCAGGACCACCGAGAACACCAGCGCAATCCGCGACGAGTTGACCTTCGGCCACATCAATGGCTCCGAGTGAGAGATCGTAATATGATCCGGACGGGGTGGTGATCAATCGCAAGGCACGCACCATGAACCGATCACCGGGAACGAAGGGCACCGTCCCGGAAGTGAACGTTGTTCCCTGCACCGGTGAAGGTGTTATGCGGGTGATCGTCCCGCTTGCATCATCGATCCGGTAGATATGGTAGCCTTCCACTTGCCCCGGTGACGGGGTCCACGTAAAGTGCGCGAACCACTGCTCGTTGGTCGCTTCAAGGTTCGTGGGAGGCGCGATGTAGCGCATGCGGAGCGACGGATCCCCCATCAGCGTCATGTGCGACTGCTCCATGGACTGGCCCTGCCAGCCACCGTTCTGCAGGCTGTAGTCGCTGTTGGAGTTGTTCATGGTACGCAGCGCGCAGTAGCCGATCGGTTCGCCCATGGCCATGGGGTGCAGGTACCAATTGGGCATGCCGCTCCACATGTGGGCCAACGCATTGCCCTTGGCGAGCACGGCACGCAGGAAGTTGTCGGTGTTGTCCCAATCACCGTAATAACTCCCGATGGAAAGATTGAAGACACCTCCATGCTGGTTGTTCACCAGCAGCGAATCCCACAATCCGTGATCCGTCCCGGGAAAGATGACACCGCCCGTCGTAGCCACCTGCAGACCCGTACTGCCGTGGAAGGTGAACAGGTCATCATAGTTCAAGTAGCGCTCATGGAATTGCCCTTGCAAGGGATCCAATTGCACGACCGCATCGATGCCCACGCACGGAACCGCACTCAGGTAGCCGGACACCGCCAAGGGGTAGCTGGACCATTCCAGGTTGTCCCACACCGCGGCCGTCGGTGGCACGGTGAACGCCGCTGTCTTCCACGCATGCGCCCGATCCAGATAGTCAGCGAGCAGTCCTGCTTCTGTTTCCGCGAACACGGTCATCTGCGAAAGGTCCACACGCCCCACTTGCAATTCGACCGCACCGGGGAAATCGCTCTGATCGAATTTTCCATCACCGGGCACATTGTGGTTCCACAGCCAGCTGGACCCGGTCGAGGTCACCGTGTTGTCGGTCCACGTTCCGTTCATCTCGCCGAAATAGCCGTCACTGGGCCAAGCGCCTTCATGGTAGCTGTGTCCATCAGGGGCGTGGGCACCCGTGTACGCCACGGGCACATGGCCCAACAGGTACACGGCTTTCACCTCAGCAGGCGCCGCGTTGTAGTCGCTTTGGATGATCCCTCGCACACTGGGCGGTGTGGCCGATGCGGACAGGTCATGCCGAAGAACGATCCATCCGTCAGCGTTCAGGTCCTTTTCGAGCTGGGCGATACCCTCTTCAAGAGACGTATCCAGTCCGTGCGCTACCACCAGTACGATGCGCCCGCGATAGTCCACCTCGGGTACCGCGATACCGGAACGCACATAACCGTAGCCTGTGCTCTCCGCAGCGCGCTGCACTTTGTACTCGTAGCCCGTACCCACGACAACGGAAGCGTCCTCGTATTCCGTGGCGGTTCCAGGAAGTGTCGCGATAGCGCTGCCCCAGGTCGTGGCACCGGCCGCGCGACGGAATACGCTGTAGCCCGTGGCATCGGCGAGTTCCTGCCAGTGGAGCGTGATGGAGGGGGCGGTTGGATCCACTTCCGCCATCAGCCGCACAGCGCGCATGTTGGTGGTGCTCTGACCACAGGCCACGAGCACAACGACGAAGAATAGATTCAGCAAAAAGCTTCGGCACATGGGCGACATACGGTTGAGCAAGATCCGTGCTCCGGTTGAAAAGGGCCGCGAAGTTCGACCTCCGAGGGCATTGAATCCAGTGGCAGGGCCAACCATTCGCCCTTCACCCCTCGGCATGCGCGGTGAACAGGTCCTGTTCCACGGGCAGCGCGCCTTCAAGCAGCAGCAGCTTCCTCTTCACCGCCAGACCGCCCGCGTAGCCCACCAGCTCGCCACCGTTGCCGATGATGCGATGGCACGGAATGATGATCGCATGCGCGTTCGCCCCGTTGGCGGAAGCCACCGCGCGGATAGCTGTCGGAGTCGCCACCCGCGCTGTCAGTTCAGCATAGGACATCGTGGATCCATAAGGCACGGCGCGCAAGGCTTCCCAAACACGCTGCTGGAATTCCGTGCCCGCAAAGCGCAACGGCAGATCGAACCGTGTGCTCCTCCCTTGGAAGTACGCATCCAATTGCTCCATCGCCACAGCGATAGCGGTTGACATGCCCTCCTCATACGCCGCGTTCAACCCGCGTTGGATCCGTGTGTCGATGGCGGCGCGCATACGGCGGTGGCGCCAGTCGCACAGACAGAGCTCATCACCCCATGACCCCAGCAGGAGTTCGCCGAACGGCGTGGTGAACGGATGGACGAGGATCGTTGGCATTTCTCTCCGCTGAGCTCGAAAGGTAGAAGGAGCCGGGACCTCCACACACGTGCGCTCGAGCAGCAGGTGATCCACTTCGGTCATCCAACCCAGGGGGGTGAATGTGTCCGATCCGCGAACCGGGGATCGTAGCGGACCCGCGTTGGTCCATCACTTCCCGCCCGAGCACCCACCTGCTCCAACGGGCTCCGGGCAAGGAACCTCGGCCCTCGCGCTACCGACCGCTACATTGCGCACCCTTCGGCCCCAAGGCCGCAGCCACGAACAAACCAGCCCGACATGGCAGACCAACAGGATCTCGACGCGCATTACACCACCATGGACAAGATCTTCCGCCTGAGCTTGGGCGAGAAGGGCGGATACAGCGGTGCGCGTTTCGATGGTGACTTCTCCATGACCCTGGAGCAGGCGCAGGAGCGCAAGCACAAGTTCATCATGGACAACTGCAACATCAAGCCCGGCAGCAAGGTGCTCGATATCGGTTGCGGTTGGGGAGCGTTCATCGATTACCTCAACCGGCATGGCGTTTCCACCACCGGTGTGGTGCTCGCCAAGGGCCAGGCCGATGCCTGCCGCAAGAACGGATTGAACGTCCACCACATGGACTCCAAGAAGATCACGCCGGAGACCTTCGGGAAGTTCGATGCCGTGTGCGCCATGGGCAGCCCCGAACACCTCTGCTCCGTGGAGGAATTCCGCGCCGGAAAACAGGAGGAGATCTACAGGACCTACTTCAAACAGGTGAGCGACCTGCTGCCGATCGGTGGCCGCTTCTACTGCCAGACCATGGTGTTCGGCCCGAACATGGTGAAGTTCGAGGACATCAAGTTCGGCCAGACCAATGTGTGGAAGAACCGCAAGGACTACTCCGGTGAGGAGTTGATGGACCTGGTCTGCGATGTGTTCCCCGGCTCATGGCTTCCCTACGGCAAAGAAGGTATGATCGAACCGGCCAAGGGGCATTTCAAGCTCATCCACGAGGACAGCGGCCGCTTGGACTACATCGAGACGATCCACCGCTGGACCGCCGCGTTCAACAAGTTCAACCTCCAGAAATACGGGCTCTACGCCACGCTGCTGCCGAAACTGTTCAGCAGCGATTTCCGCAAGTGGGTGCGCCGCTACCAGATCGCTCCCAACCTGCAGGTGTTCGAGCGGCAGATCTTCGAGCACCACCGCATGGTGTTCGAGAAGGTGAGCGACTGAACGGCCAGTTCCGCTTTCCGGAAACTGTTCGAACGCGCGTGCTTCCCGGCGGTAGTGACGGGGAGTGCGCACGTACCTCACCCCGTCACCATCAGCATCGTCTCGCCCCATCGTGAGCTGGGCGGTACCATCCGGCATGGCTACTTTGGCCCGTATGGGGCTGTTCTCAAAACTCTTCAAGGGCGACGCGGCGGAACGACCGACCATCCGCTTCCACGAGGCATTCGGCGGAGCCATCCGTGTCCTGGAAGCGCCAACGGCTCCCGAATGGCTAGCCACCGAAGACGAGCAGGAAGGTGATGGCTTCGTCAAGATCGTACTGAAGTACATGTATCCGGATGAGCCGATGCCGACCCTCCTCTACGCCAAGATGTATGTGCTGCACGAGGACCTTGGGGCACCCACGAACCCTTTATTGACGGACTGGTCAGCGGAATTCGACACCCTGTTCGCTCACGCTCCGAACGTCGCCGTGCATGCGACCCGGCAAATGCTCATGCGCGGGGATCTTCCGGCAACAGAAGCCGTTCTTGATGGCGAGAGCCGAGCACATGCCCTGCCGATGCGCATCCGCGAGCGCCGGTCCACCTTCGGCCAAAGGCAATTCATCGTCACGGCGATCGGACCGACCAGGGCATTCACCGCGCATGAACAGGCCATCAACGCGTGGTTCGAAACCAGTGCGTTCGATGTCGGAGAGGGTGCGTGAGCCGTATCATGGATCGCTTCTATCCATGGGGAAGCGGCTTGCCTCGCCTGATGGAACCTGAGCATTGCATCGCGACGTTTCGCCGCAGAGTGCCCCGTCTTCGCGAAGGTGGACGCCAGCACACATGACCGATCCTCCCCGCATCCGAACTTCGCCCAATGGCCAAGCGCACCGTTACCATTGAAGAGACCGACGTCCACGTCTTCACGAACGCTGGCGAGTGGCACGCTTGGCTGAGGAAGCACCACGCCAAGAACACCGGCGTCTGGCTCCGCATCGGCAAGAAGAACAGCGGAATGGTCACCGTCAGCTACGATGAAGCGGTGGAGACAGCGCTCTGCCACGGTTGGATCGATGCCATCCGCAAGGCATACGATGGGCTGTCCTTCGTGCAGCGCTTCACGC
The DNA here is from genome assembly GCA_044224725.1 of Flavobacteriales bacterium. Classification (GTDB taxonomy): domain Bacteria; phylum Bacteroidota; class Bacteroidia; order Flavobacteriales_F; family PHOS-HE28; genus PHOS-HE28. The sequence goes on along the minus strand of JBGAJW010000056.1, from coordinate 4,606 downwards.
CGCGCAAGCCGCGCAGCATCTGGAGCCAAGTGAACCGTGAGCGCGTTCTGGCGCTCATAAAGGCGGGAGCCATGATGCCCGCCGGGCTCGCCGCCGTGGAAGTCGCGAAGGCCAATGGTGAATGGGACCGCGCTTACAGCCCGGGCTCCACCATCACGGAACCGAAAGATCTGCTCGCCGAGCTGCGGAAGAACCCGCGCGCGAAAGCGTTCTACAGGGAACTGAACGCACAGAACCGCTTCGCCATCCTGCACCGCCTGGAGAAGAGCGCGAAGCCGGAGACACGCGCAAAACGCTTGGCGAAATTCGTGGAGATGCTCGAGCGCGGAGAACGTATCTATCCCTGAGATCCATCCGAAAACGAGACGTCTACTATGGAGCCCATGGAACAGCGCCGAACGAATGAACATACCTTGCCTTCACCTCGAACGCCATTCCATGTCAGCCCACCTGAGACACACACTTCTTCTTCCCCTTCTGTTCCCACTTGTCATGTGTGCGCAGAAGCAGGGCAACATCTGGTACTTCGGCGATCACGCGGGCTTCGACTTCAGCGATGGAACACCCCAACAGATCACCGGTGGACAGGTACACTATGTCGATGGGCACCAGGAGGGAAGCGCGGTGATCGCTGACAGCTCCGGCGCCCTCCTCTTCTACAGCGACGGCCGCCAAGCATGGAACAGGTTCCACCAGTTGATGCCGCACGGTGACAGCCTTATGAGCAACGCGTCGGCCACCCAATCGGCGTTGATCGTGCCCCGACCGGGCAGCGACCACCTCTTCTACCTCTTCACGGTGGACGACTTCCACTTCGATTCATTGGCCAACGGCTTCCGCTATTCGGTGGTGGACATGTGCCGGGATGCGGGCCTCGGGGACGTGGTGCGCGAGGAGAAGAACATCCTCTTGCTGGATACGGTGGCCGAGAAACAAACGGCCGTGCGGCATGCGAACGGGCAGGACTATTGGGTCATCGTGCACAAGTTCTATTCGGATGCGTTCTACGCTTACCCCGTCACGGATAATGGAATAGGCAGTCCCGTGGTCTCGCATACGGGTTCCATGCATCCGCCTGTCGGGTTCGGAAGCGGTGCGGCCATCGGGCAGTTGAAGGCTTCGCCGGATGGGCACAAGCTGGCTATCGTCTGCGCGAACTCCAACGAGAACGTGGCCGAGTACCTGGCCTTCGACAACAGCACAGGCACGGTCAGCGATCCCGTATCCCTGCAGCTGAACCCGGTCTGGAACTGCTACGGTGCTTCCTTCTCCCCCGACAATTCAAAGCTCTACATCAGTTCATCGCTGAACGGGAACGGCGTCTACCAGTTCGACCTCACAGCGGGTGGCGGTGATCCGGACGCCGTGGCTCTTTCGCGCGTGCAGGTGGCCAGTGGCGGCAACTTCCTGGGCATGCAACTGGCGGTGGACGGCAAGATCTACGTGGTGCGCTCGCCCTTCCTGAACAACCCCTTCGTGGATGTGATCAATGCGCCGAACACCGCTGGGGCGGGCTGCGACTACGTGGGTTCGGCGATCGACCTGTCGCCGGACTACGCCAGCTTCAGCCTACCCTCTTTCATCGATTCGTACGACTACTCCAACACGATGCCGGATTGCCTGGCCATGTCCGTCAGTGACAACGATCCGCAAGACGCCCGGATCCAGCCCAACCCGATGACCGAAGCGTGCCTGATCAGCCTCATGCCCGATTGCCGTTCGCTCTCCATACTTGCCGCGAACGGGCAAATTGTGCGGCGCATCGAGAATTTCGGTGGATCGGCCGTACGCATTGAACGGAACGAGCTGAAGGCCGGCGCATACTTCGTGCGCATGATCGATGTGCACGGCGGTTCCCGCACCCTGCCGCTCATGATCGGCGAACAATAGGACTGCTGTTGCGGATCCATGCGTGAGGGCCTCCACGGAACACGCTCAGCCGGATGCCTTTGATCGGAGGAAGAGTTGCGCGAAGGAAGGGATGGGTTCAATCCCACCTCCGCACCGCCTCCGACAAGTGTTCCCCTTCGAACCAGAATGCTCGTTCCCGTTCCGTATCGCACACGCGTGTTGGAGGCATCGGCATAGCAAAGGGCTTGGCCACATCGCGCTTCATGTACTGCTCCAGCACATCCTCCAGCGGATACTGCGCTGTGCGCTCCACGGTAACATGCAACGTGTCGTTCGCCCATGACCAGGTGCCGGTGAGCACCGCCACGGTATCGCCTCGCAGCGGCTCGCAATCGCCGGGTTGCCAGATGCGCAGTGCAGTGAAACCCTGGTCCTCGAAAATGACCTCCTGGTAGCGATGATCGCGGAAGAAGCTCATGCGGCGTTCTTCATCGGTGTAGCCCATCACCTCCGTATCCATGTCGCCGTGGTCCGTGGGTTCGTGCACATGCATCGGTGGCACCCCGCTCCAGTAGTGGAACTCGCGATGCAGCCAAGGGGCCGGGGTGAGCGTATCCTGTTGAGCGCTTGACAGCTGCGTGATCAAGGTCAGACCGATCACAACGGGAAAAGTGCGGAGGCTCATCGGCATGTGGTACACGATGACGGATGTTCGGTTCATGCGGACCAGGTCAGAAAGGTCTTCCTGACCACAAGCCCGCGTATCGCGCGTGCTTTCATCAGTTGGTTCCGAGCTGTGAAGGGCCGCACGAAAGGATCCATTCTGCGCACGTGCGGCACGCGAGCCCGTATTGAGCGCTGACAGAACGTCAAGCTCACTCCTTGACGAAGAGATGGCGGGTCTCGATACCGTCCAGAACGATGCACACCAGGTAAATGCCCGGCTGGACCGTCACCAGATCCATGGTCGTCCGCTGATACCCGCTCACCAGGATCCGCTCACGGATCAACGCTCCGGTGGCTGCATGGATGCGCACGCTTCCGGAGGTGAACGCGTGTCCGATCGCGATCGTGAGGTCGTCGGTGACCGGGTTCGGCCCCAGGATCCGATCGGTCGGCATCCCGGCGACCGCTATCCCGGTGGTGTGGGCTCCCGGAAGAATGCTCACCAGGTCGATGCCCATGGTCAGCGCCCCACCCTCGTCCGTGGGGTCCGAAGAGGTGGCCAGGTCCTGGTCGTCGTCGTAGGGCAGGAACTTGATCATGTGGCTCGTGGACGAAGCCACGAACGTGATCATCCGCTGTTCCCAGGCGAAGGGCGCGCTGTCGTAAGGCACCAAACTCGTGGTGGGCGCGGTGATGCCCGCGAGGCTGTTGCCGATGTACACCGCCCAGCTGCCCGTTGTGTCGAAGCAACCGAACGATCGCGCGGTGGCCTGGTGAAATACGATGGTATAGGTATTGCCCGGTACAAAACCGGAGACCTGCTGCATGATGCCTTCCTGGAAGGCCACCATATCCGAGGAGCGACTACCGCCCACGAACGATGACCCGGAATACGGATTCCCGAAAAGTCCGGTGAACACGGACGGTCCGTTCATATCGGTCAGGTCCGGTGTGTCTCCCGAAGAGTTGTCCGTGGCCTGGCACACAGGATCATCGTCCGGTACGGCCTGCCAACCGGGAGGAAGCTGGGACAACTGCGTGGCCGGGGGACCTTCCAGATCGCCGTTGATGAAGTCCTGCCCTTGCATATCCGGCGCGATGGTCACCGTGTATGCCGCGAGGATCAGTGTTCTTGTATAGCTCATTGCTCTATCGGGACCCACGTGTTTCCGCTTCTATTTCGTAAATCTATCGATCGCGTGCGGAAGCGATGCCCCGAACCTGTTGTCAGGGAGAACTCGGCGGCGGGCCGAAGGCGCTTGCTGTCGCTCCGCAGCGGCGCGCGAGCAGCACCCAGAGCGCGTAAGTCGGGGGGACAGCCTGTAGTCGCCTGCAAAGAGGCCGATAGTGTGGCTGGGCAGGATCTCTTCAACTGGGCGAATTGCGCTTGCTCCACGACCAGTTCATAAAAGCGACCTTTGAGGAAGTCCCATGAAGTCCATCCCGCTCATCTGTGCCTTCCTGCTCATCGGTTGCACGGGTCACACCTATGAAGTCGAGGACCCGACCATCGGTGAAGCCATGTGGTTCAAGCCGTTCACCAGAACCGACACCTTCATCTATGTCTCGGACCAAGGGGAACAGGACAGCATTGTTTTCCACGCCCCTACGACCACGACCGATTCGACCAGGGATCCGGAGCAGGGATACTCGAATACCACGTATTGGACGGTGAACTATGAGCTTACCAAGGGCAGCTTCCATCAGTTCGCCCTGATGAGCGATGGAGTGCAGCGCTATGACCATGACTTCGTCAATGTGTACAAGTCATCGGCCGGGTACGGTAGCCTGGAGATCGACTTCATCGGCACCTTGTTCAGTGACAGCATCGAGAACGTTCAGGAGCTGAACGACTCCACCTACTTCTTGGATAGCAGACGGGCCGACTACGATGGGATGAACGTCGAGCAGGGGGTCAACAGCTTCACGTTCCATACCCGGCGTGGTGTTGTGAGCTTCCCCATAGTTCGGCCATGTGAAGGTGGAGGTCAGACGGTTTTTCCCGGCCCCTTCAAAGGCCTGGGGAAAAACCGGCTGACCGGTCCGGGGCTACTTTCAACCGCAAGTAGCCATGAGAAAAAGCAAGTTC
>JBGAJW010000055.1:0-33220 GCA_044224725.1 Flavobacteriales bacterium | reverse complement strand
TTCTTCGGCACGGTACACGCCGTCTGGTTCGGGCACAAGCGCGCGCTGAAGGCCGGCGGGGTCGACTTCTCCACCTTCATGCGAAGGATGTACTACAAGTTCTTCAGCTCGGTGAAGTTCCTGCACAAGGAGGTGGGGGAGGTGCGGCGCCGGGAATTGGTGGTATCCTAGAGCAGAGATCAACGTGCATTGACCTTGGGCGGTGACGTTCCTTGGCGCACACGGTCACGTACTGGAAGATCCCGCATTCAGCTACTCTAAGACTCGGTACTTTAGAGTACTTACCGGATCTGCCATGACAAAGTTTCATCGCGACTGCACAACCCTTGTCTTCTTCTTCATCGCTGCGTCAAATGCGGTGTCACAAGGGACATTCTTCAGCTGGGATGAACCCAATTTGAAGCTTGGACAGGAACGGCCGATCACAGTCGAGTACTATAACGGCAGGCTCGCTTGGAAAAGCAGCGCGCTTGATAGTCTGAATCTCTTCCTTCAGGCCAACCCGGATCTAGTGATCGAGATCGGCGTCCATTCCGATTCACGTGGCGCAGATGAACTTAATCTAATACTGGCCAAATCGAGGAGCAGTTCGGCCCGCAACTATCTGGTTGAGTTTGGGGTAATTCCGGACCAAGTCGTCTCAAAAGGTTATGGCGAATCACAACTGATCATTCCTGACGACTCGATCCGGAGGTTGTCCACACGACAAATGAAAGAGGCCGCGCATCAATTGAACCGCAGAACTATCGTGAAGATCATTGCCCTTCGGCGATCATGCGAGATCGAGCGCGTGCTTCTGACTGTCGACCACTTGGATGCGCTGACTGAGCGTGATCTATTCTACTTCTTCCGCACATACTCACCCTCTTGTCTCGAAAATGTAGAGTTTATGGAATTCTCCAACGAGACACTATTCGCTGGGCTTCACGCACGACCGGAGGCATTCGTTGAAGCCCTGGATAGCCCTGAACTCTTAGAAGACCAACGCGTCATGATCCTGAAGGAGCTCTCACAACCAGTTCATGATGGGCTCTCCCTTGAGATACCGCCAATTCTCAGTGACACAACGGACCACAAGCTGATACGCAGCAAGATCATTTCCGCGCTTCAAGCCGCAGTCGGGAAGCAATGACCGCGAGTAGTCATTAGTAAATGAGCAACCGATCCAACGCCCCCCTCAACCTCCCCTTCGCCAGGAACTGCTGCTCCAATCCGGTATCGAAGGGGATCGGCGTATCCAAGGAGGCCACACGCATCACTTCTTCTTTGTTGTGGCCTTCCTCTTCGCAGGCTTGCGGCGGTAAGGGACTGCTGGCTCCGCTGCAACGGAAGGTTGGCCGGTTCCGGCGGAATAGGAAACGGACGCCTTTGCCTCGATCCGATCGATCATCGCCTTCGTGCGTTTCCTGAACGCGGCGAGGCGCTTCGGCCCCATGCGTTTCTCCCAAGCCAACCGGCGCTTGCGAAGGGCCTCACTGATCTTCTTGAACTCCTCTTCCGTCGGTGTGCTCCCCCCACCGATGAAGTCAACGTCGAGCTCTTGCGGTCTCAGTTTCCTTGTTGCCATGATCGCGCGTAGCGTTCTACCAGTTCCTGCGCCTTGGATTCAGGCACGTACATCCGGTTCCCGAAAAGTACGACAGCCCCGATCGCTTCACCGTAATGCTTTCGTAGAGAACTCTTGCTGTCGAAAACGATCTCGCCATAGTGGCCTGTCTTGAAAGATAGCTGACAAGCCCATGCCACCAGGTTTCCCAGGACGCCGTCGTAGAGCTTGCCCCGACCCTTGTTCACCCGATGGCTCTCGATCAGATGGGCGAAGACATGATCCGGGCGCTGCTCCAAACTGATGAGCCCGTGAAGGAAGAACGGGTCGTCCACAGCAAATAGACCGAACACCTGCCTTTCCGTGCGTGCCAGCTCGGAGCGCCAATCGAACAGCCAGTCCTTACTGTTGCTCCGTCGCAGATCCTTGCTCGTGATCTGACGGATAACGGTGTCCAGCGATTCACCGGTGCCTACGCGTTCGATCGACTGAGTCAGCTTGCCGATCCGGTGGCTGAATGCCATTGCCGCTTAGCAGTTCATCAGCTTCTCCAACGCCCCCCTCAACCTCCCCTTCGCCAGGAACTGCTGCTCCAATCCGGTATCGAAGGGGATCGGCGTATCCAAGGAGGCCACGCGCATCACGGGGGCATCGAGGTAGTGGAAGCACTCCTCGTTGATCGTCGCGGCGATCTCGCCACCGATGCCGCCCGTGAGCGTGTCCTCATGCAGCACGAGGGCCTTGCCGGTCTTCTTCACGCTCTCGAGGACGAGTTCCTTGTGCCATGGAAGCAACGTGCGAAGGTCAATGAGATCCGCGGCGAAGGCCGTAGTCCCCTGCATTCGATTGAGCACCTCCAGCGCCCAATGCACACCCATGCCGTAGGTGATGATGGTGAGGTCATTGCCTTCACGCAAGAGCGCGGCTTCGCCGATGGGCGTGGTGTACCAGCCTTCCGGCACGGGACCGGTCAAGGAGCGGTAGAGGTTCTTGTGCTCGAAGTAGATCACCGGATCGGGATCCTCGAAAGCGGCGCAGAGCAGGCCCTTCGCATCAGCGGGGAACGCGGGATACACCACCTTCAATCCGGGTGTTTTCACGAACCACGCCTCATTGCTCTGGCTGTGGAAAGGTCCCGCGCCTGATCCTGCCCCTGTCGGCATTCGCACCACCACGTCAGCGTTCTGCCCCCAGCGCCAATGGGCCTTCGCGTAGTTGTTGATGATCTGCGTCATGCCTTCGCTCACGAAATCGGCGAACTGCATCTCCACCATCGCCTTCATGCCATTGATGCTGAGCCCCAGCCCCGCTCCGAGGATCGCACTTTCGCACAGCGGTGTGTTGCGCACGCGGCCCTTGCCGAATTCCGCCACAAAGCCATCCGTCACCTTGAACGCACCACCGTACTCGGCGATGTCCTGTCCCATGAGCACCAGGTTCGGGAACTTCCGCATGCTTTCGCGCATGCCCTCGGTGATGGCTTCGATGAATCTCTTCTCTGAATGCGCCGCTGGCCCTTGGCCGCTGGCCACTGGCCCGGTGCGAGGACGAACGGGCTTGGCGTAGACGTCACGGAGCTCTGTTTCCAGATCCACTTTGATCGGCGGCTCGGCGAAGGCGATATCCACCGCTTCGGCGATCTCGCCCTTGATCTTCTTGCGCATGCCTTCCATCTCCGCTGCGCCAAGAATGCCGACGCTCATCAGCCAACGCTCGTAGTTCACCACGGGATCCTTCTTCTCCCACTCATCGAAGAGCTGCTGCGGCACGTACTTCGTTCCGCTCGCCTCCTCGTGGCCACGCATGCGGAAAGTCACGCACTCCACCAGCACGGGACGCGGGTTCTCACGGATGCTCTCGCTCACCTCGCGCAGCGTGTGTACCACATCGAGGATGTTGTTGCCGGCTACCACGCGGCTCTCCATACCGTAGCCGATGGCCTTGTCCGAAAGCAACTTGCATTTGAACTGCTCATCGCTCGGTGTGCTCAGGCCGTAGCCGTTGTTCTCGATCACGATGATCACTGGCAGGTCCCACACGGCGGCGGTGTTCACGCTCTCGTGGAAGTCGCCTTCACTCGTCGCGCCGTCACCTGTAAAGACCAGCGTGCATTTCTTCTCCTTGCGCAGCTTGTGCGCCAGCGCGATGCCATCCGCCACGCCGAGCTGTGGGCCCAAGTGACTGATCATGCCGACGATCTTGTACTCCTGCGTGCCGAAATGGAAGCTGCGGTCGCGGCCTTTCGTGAAACCGTTCGCGCGCCCTTGGAACTGGCTGAAGAGCCGTGCCATCGGGATGCCGCGCGAGGTGAACGTACCGAGGTTCCGGTGCATCGGCAGGATGTACTCGTCCGGGTGCATGGCGAGCGCCGCGCCGACGGCCACGGCTTCCTGCCCGATGCCGCTGAACCACTTGCTGATCTTCCCTTGGCGGAGCATGCTCAGCATCTTCTCCTCGATCAGGCGCGGACGGAGGATGTGCTCGTAGATGTCGAGCAGTTCGTTGTTGCTCAGCTTCCCGCGTTCAAAAGCGAGCTGCTTCTTGTCGATGGCGTCGATGGTCATGATCTTGTAAAAGGCCCTGCCTCCGGCCTTGCTTTGCCGAAGCGGCTACGCGAAGGCGAGGCAGGCGGGCGCAAAGGTATCCCGCCCCCTGCCGCTGGTCCGTCAGCTGCTACGCGATGCTGACAAGTCCCGGCCAATAGCGGACCGGCCCATTGCGTTAGGTTCGCGCACTCCGCATGTCCGGCAACCCCACTTCCGCGCGCTTCGCCCCGCTGTTCCGCGTGGTGGCCACGCTGGGCTCCGTGGCGCTTGTGTTCTCCGCGCAGCGCCTGCTGTTCTTCCTGCTTAACAGGGGCGGCTTTGCGGACCCGCCGCTCAGTGCCTTCCTCGGCGGGCTGCGCTTCGACGCCAGTGCCATCGCTTGGCTCTTTCTGCCCTGGACCGTGAGCATGTTGGTGATGCCCGCGACGAAAGGCTGGCTCCACAAGCTCCAACTGGGCCTCTTCCATCTGAGCACATTGATCTGCTTTTTCCTGAACTGCACGGATCTGGAGTACTACAAGTTCACGCTGAAACGCAGCACCGCCGATCTGTTCGGCATCGCTGGCGGGGGCGATGATCTCGCCCATCTGGCACCCGTGTTCGCGAGAGACTACTGGTACGTGGTGCTCATCTTCCTCGCCTCCATCGCGGTGGCGCATCTGGGCTATCGGTGGGCTTCGCAACGCTGGCCCGATGCCGCCGCGAAACCGTGGTGGGCATGGCGCCTCGGCCTGGTGGCGCTCACCGCCCTCTGCTCCCGTGGCGGGGTACAATACATGCCACTGGCCGTGCTCGATGCCAGTGCCTATGCGCCGCCAGCGTACATGCCTCTCGTACTGAATTCGCCGTTCACGGTGATGACCAGCATCGGCAAACCGATGATCGAGACGCGAGCGTTCATGCCGCAGGAAGAAGCGGACCGGGTGTGGCCCGTGAAGCACCAGTATGGACAGAGCCAGCTCGTTCCGGGGAAGCCGAACGTGGTGGTGATCATCCTGGAGAGCTTCAGCGCTACGTACAGCAGCTTGCTCAACGGCGGTCGCGAAGGCTACATGCCCTTCCTGGATTCGCTCATGGCGAACGGTCTCTACTACACGCAGGCCCATGCGAACGGTCGCCGCAGCATCGACGGGCTGCCCGCCATCGTGGCAAGCATGCCCAAGATGATGGAGGAGGCCTTCATCACATCGCCCTATGCGGACGCGCCCTTCACCTCGTTGCCGAACATACTCGCGGCGAAAGGCTACGGCACCAGTTTCTACCATGGCGGGCACAACGGCACCATGGGCTTCGATGCCTTCACGCGTTCGGCCGGCTACCAGCGCTACTCCGGGCGCGATGAGTATCCCTACGAGGGGGACAACGATGGTGTGTGGGGCATCCGCGATGAGCCCTACCTGCAGTTCTGGGCGAACGAACTCAACAAGGAACAGCAGCCGTTCTTCAGCACATTGTTCACGCTGAGTTCCCATCATCCCTACAAGCTGCCGGAGGCCGATGCCGAACGATTCAAGGGCGGCGTGCTCACGATCCATCCGACATTGAAGTACGCGGACAATGCGCTCCGTGAGTTCTTCAACACGGCCAGCAAGATGCCCTGGTTCAAGAACACGCTCTTCGTGATCACCGCCGACCATACGGCCGACCTGGAGCGCAACGGCGAACAGAGCGGCTCGGCCTATGACTTCTGGATACCGCTGGTGTACTACATGCCGGGGATCATCACGCCGATGGCCGACACGCGCACCACCCAGCAGATCGACATCCTGCCGACGGTACTGGACCTGATCGGCCACCGTGAACCCTTCTTTGCCTTCGGCAGCAGCACCTTGCGCATGGAACGACCGCCCGCTGCCGTGAACGAGGGCAGCGCCACCTGGTTGATCGTGACGCCGCGCGCCCAACTGCGCAGCGATGGCGATCGCATCCTTTGGAACGATGGTATCGGCAGCTCGTGGAAGCCCGAGGAGAAGACGGTGCCCAACGCTTTCGACCTCGTTACCGCGCACGCCGAACTGCAGGCCGCGATCCAGCAGTTCAATACGCACCTGATCGAACGCGACATGGTCGTGACGGAACGATGAGGGCGACGCTCATACTCAATCCGCGCAGCGGGAAGAAACGCGCCCTGAGCGTGCGCGAGACCGCGCGGACGTTGGCGAAGGAGTTCGACGTGGACCTCACGGAAAAAGTGATCGAGGGCCCGGGGCATGGAACACGGCTCGCGCAGGAAGCCGCCGCCGCCGGCCAGCAACGGGTGATCAGTGTGGGCGGGGACGGCACCTTGAACGCCATCGCGGCTGGACTGGTCGGTAGCGATGTGGCGCTCGGGATCGTGGCGATGGGTTCGGGCAATGGCTATGCCCGTTCACAGAAACTACCTCTGAAACCGGATCAGGCCCTGCGCCGTGCGTTCACGGGAACGATGAAGCCGATGGACGTATGCTACCTGAACGAGCACCTCTTCCTGGGTACGGCGGGCATCGGCTTCGACGCGCGTGTGGCCTGGGAGTTCGATCGCAGCGGTTCGCGTGGCATGTGGAACTACCTGCGCATCACCCTGAAGGAGATCCTCTGTGCCCAGCCGATGCGCGTGGTGGTGAAGACCAACAACGAGACCACCGAGCGCAACGTGCTCATGCTCGTCTTCGCCAACACCCGCGAATTCGGCAATGGCGTGGCGATCAGCCCCGGGTCCGCACCGGATGACGGGCTTGCCGAACTGCAATGCGTGAGCAAGCCCTCCTTCTTCCCGCTGATGAAGGCGTTCTATGACGTCTACACCGGGCGGGCGGACAAGAGCCGGTACATCCAGACGATCATCAGCCGCGAGGCCCTCGTGCACCAGGCCGGAACGATCGCGCACCTGGATGGCGAACCTATCGAGATCGGGAATGAAGTGCGTTTCCGACTGGAGCCGAAGCGGCTCTTGGTCGTCACCTGATCCGCTCAGGCATCCTCGCGCCAAGGCCAGCCATCCAGTATCAGCGTAGAGAAGGTGAACGTCAACTCCAAGCTCGGCGCTGAATGTCCACAAAGGAAAACGATCGACAGATCGAACCGATCTCCCTGCACCGTCAGCGTGTAGTCGTAGATCTCATGGATGAGGATCAGTCCATGGTCCTGCAAGCGCACGTCCCTCACGTCATGGAACGACATGACGATGTTCCTGTACACGTTCGCATCATCATCGCTATCGCGCACGTCCAACGTGATGGACCTGTCCTCCATGCTGAACCGGATGGCGTCTACAGGCAGGTCGTGGAACCCGATATCATCGATTGCCTCGTTGATCCGTGTCAGTTCAGCCAATTCCGTGACATGCATGTGCGGCCGATCGGATCGGAAAGACTCAGCGCAGTAAGACGACGGGAGCGCTCAAGACGCGTGAGGCAGAAACAAGTCGCAGCGAATAGCGCCCGCCCGCGAGCGAACTCGGCAGTGCTATTCCCCTTCCCGCCGCCGGGTTGTTGAATACCGCGACGAGCCTCCCGCTTGCGTCTGTCAGTTCCAACCACGCGCCGGTCAACCATTCAGCGGGAACATCCAGCTGAAGCGCATCGGTAGCTGGGACCGGATTCACGCGCAACTGCTCCCGGACATCCGCTTCCGTTCGCCCGAGCGGTGATGCCTCGGCCAGCCAGCGCATCACCATCACTTCCGGGCCATTGTCGCCGAGGTAACTGCCCACGGCGATCACACGCTCTTGGGCATCCAACGCGAGCGATGCCACATTGCATCCGGTACCGGGGCAGGGTATCTGCACCCGCCCGGACGTACCGAAGGTCTGATCGAGACCGCCTTCCGGAAGCACGCGCATCACGATGATGGATGACGTGTTGTCGACATCAAGCGCGTCCACCGTCACCAGCGCCTTGCCGTTGGGAAGCAGCACCATATCGCGGACGGCACCATGATATCCGCTACCCAATGGAAGGAAGTAGCGGCCATCGGTCCCGTAAGTGGCATCCCACGTTCCATCCTGGGAAACCCTGCCAGTGAAGATCTCTTCGGAACCACCGGCTCCGGGCAAGTAGCGTTTGCCCGCGATGAGGATACGACCGGCACCGGCATCGGCCGTACTCACCGCAGAAGACGTGGAAAATTCCTCCGACGGCCGGAACAGGCCATCCGTACCGAAGCCGGGATCCAACGTCCCGGAACCGGTCAGTTGCAGCATGGCCATGTCCGCGTCCGGCAAGGTGAGCCGCCACGCCCCGGCGAGCACGAAGCTGCCGTCGGTGCGCAACAGCATGTCCTGCACCACTTCACCTGTATGCAGCCCGGTGGTGAAGATGCCGCCGGTGGCGAAGTCCGGATCGAGAGCGCCGTCCGAGGTGAGCCGCATGGCCATCATGTCGGACACGATGCCATCGAAATTGCCCCCCGCGAGTATGCGGCCATCGGGTTGCAGCGCGAGGGCGACCACCGCATCGCTCGCGCCCGGTGCCATGTAGGTGAAGACCCCATCGCCCGAGAACGAGGGGTCGATGTCGCCAGCGCTCGTGAACCGGGCGAAGGCCACATCATCGAACGCACCTCCGGCGAACTCGGCGCTCCCCGCCACCACGATGGAACCATCCGTTTGCATAGCGATGGCGCGGCCTTCCGCGTTCACCCCGATGTTCACCGTGGCCACACCGTTGCCGCTGAAGCTATTGTCCAACGAACCGGTCTCCAGGAAGCGCAATACGGCCATCTCCTCTTCCGTACCGCCGCGTTTGCCGGCGACCAGGATGCGCCCGTCCGGCTGCAGCGTCACTGCCTCCCCGTGATCCCCCCCGAAGCCACTGAGCCCGAGCAGCACGACCCCGTTATCGCCGAAGGTGGGATCGAGCAGCGTCAATTGCGCGTTCGTACCGATGGTGAAAGCGCTGGAGAGTGCCAAGAACAGATCGCGGCGGGTCATGTGTGGAGCTTTCGCGAAAGATAGCCGCACGCCAACACGAACACCCGACAGTGGCTGCCGGGTGCTCTGGAGACGAAAGAAGGATCAGTTCAGGATGATGTCCACTTTGCCCACCGGTGGCACATCCACCACTTTCAAGGCCTTGCTGAAGTTCAGGATGGCATCGATCGTTGTGCGGCGGGGGCCTTGAAGGACTTCCATGTTCGGGCGACGGCGTAGAGAACGTTTACGAAGCGTAGAATTCGTCATGGGACGGGGGTTAGGTTTCACTTCACAGCTTAGGAACGGGATGAACCCGGCCCGTATTGTGAACGAATGCCAAATACCATATCAGCCTTCCCACTTGTTCCTGGTACTGGGGACCGGGAACACGAACGCCGGCTTACGGGCCGGCGTTCCTGGGGCGGTCCTCCGTGCGAGGGTCAGGCCCGTTCCAAGAGCAGCTGGTGCTTCTGGATGAGTTTGCGCATGTTGATGAGGGCGTAGCGCATCCGCCCGAGTGCCGTGTTGATGGAAACGCCGGTGTGCTCGGCGATCTCCTTGAAGCTCATGCTCAAATACGTGCGCATGATCACCACCTCCCGCTGCTCTTCCGGCAGCTGGTCGATGAGCTTGCGCACATCGTCATCGATCTGGGTGTTCACCATGCGCTGCTCCACGTTCAGCCCGCCTTGGGCGATGGTGGCGAAGACATCGTGCTCCTCGTTGCTGCGCACGGCCGGCATCTTCTTGTTCCGCCGGAAATGGTCGATCACCAGGTTGTGCGCGATACGCATCACCCACGGCAGGAACTTGCCTTCCTCGTTGTATTTCCCGGCCTTCAGGTGGTGTACCACCTTGATGAAGGCTTCTTGGAAGAGATCCTCCGTCACCTCGCGGTCCCGCACCATCAGGTAGATGTGCGACCACACCTTCCGCTTGTGGCGATGCAGGAGCGTTTCGAACGCCAGCTCATCGCCGGCGACGTACGCATTTACAAGCTGGATGTCCGAGAGAACGACCGCCGGAGCGGGGCGAAGACGTTTGACGAGCATGTGACCTTACCGTTTGGTCCGAAGGGATTCGGGAACTTCGGGGTAGAGGTCTAGCTATGCTGTCTTCGGGGTTGGTGGAACTGGTCTGACGCTCGTCAGCGAAGGGTCGTTACGGAACGTAGACGTGGCGTGTTCTCTTAACGTTGCTTGCGGGTGACTATTGTGCGAGGGCCACAAAAATTTCTTGCCCGCATTCCAAATGTAGTGCGGATCGGCCTTCCCGCGATGACCGGAACCTAATTTCGCCGCCCCTTTCGCGAAGTCGGCCCCGCCGGACCTGGCGATAAGGCCTTTCCGACCACAGACCCCGCACTTGCCCGCTACAGCTCCCCCCAAGTCCGCTCCCCTGCCCGCTTCCGGCGCTCAGGAGGCCCTCCGCCGCTCCTTGAAAGGCGTCATCCGCGTGGAGGGCGCCCGTGTGCACAACCTGAAGAACATCACCGTGGAGATCCCGCGCGGGAAGCTCGTGGTGATCACCGGACTGAGCGGCAGCGGCAAAAGCTCGTTGGCCTTCGACACCCTCTACGCCGAGGGCCAACGGCGCTATGTGGAAAGCCTCAGCAGCTATGCCCGCCAGTTCATGGGCCGGTTGGAAAAGCCGGACGTGGACCGCATCACCGGCATCAGCCCGGCCATAGCCATCGAACAGAAGGTGATGACCAGCAACCCGCGCAGCACCGTGGGCACCAGCACCGAGGTGTACGACCACCTGAAGCTGCTCTTTGCCCGCGTGGGACGCACCTACAGCCCGCACAGCGGCCGGGAGGTGAAGCGCGACACCATCGAGGACGTGGTGGCAGGGGCCAACTCCTTCCCTGCAGGTACGCACGTCCTGCTGATGGCCCCCATGCACCTGCCGGCGGGAAGAAGTATCCGTGAGCATCTGGACATTCTGCAACAGCAGGGCTATGCGCGCGTGTTCGATGCCGTGGAGGTGCAACGCATCGAAGACCTGCTATTGGCCTCCGAGCTCCGGAAGGGTCCGTGGCACCTGGTGATCGACCGCATCGCCGTGGACCCGGGAAATGAGGACTCCGAAAGCCGCGTGGCCGACGGTGCCGAGACCGCCTTCTTCGAGGGGCAGGGCGAATGTGTGCTCTTGGGTGAAGGTCCTGTGGAAACCGCCCAGCGGATGGTCTTCAGTGACCGTTTCGAAATGGACGGTGTGCTCTTCGAAGAGCCCACACCGAACATGTTCAGCTTCAACGACCCTGTTGGGGCGTGCACCAAGTGTGAAGGCTACGGCAACATCATCGGCATCGATAACGACCTGGTGATCCCGGACAAGACGCTGAGCGTGTACGACGACTGCGTGGCCTGCTGGCGCGGTGAGAAGCTCAGCGAGTGGAAGGACGATTTCATCCGCGACAGCGCGAAACACGATTTCCCGATCCACCGGCCTTATCGCGAGCTGACGGCCGAACAACGCAAGCTGCTCTGGAACGGCGCCAAGGGGGTCTATGGCATCGACGCTTTCTTCCAGTACTGCGAGGAGAAGAGCTACAAGATCCAATACCGCGTGCTCGCCAGCCGCTATCGCGGGAAGACCACTTGCACCGTCTGCGAAGGAACACGCCTGAAGAAACGCGTGACCTACGTGAAGGTAGCTGGCCGGGACATCACTGAACTGGTACACCTGCCCATCGCGGAGTGCCTGGGATTCTTCCAGACCATCGAGCTGAACGAGCACGACCGGAAGATCGCCGAACGCCTGCTGAAGGAGATCACCAACCGCTTGCGCTACCTGGTGGACGTGGGCGTGGGGTATCTCACGCTCGAGCGCCGGAGCAATACGCTCAGCGGCGGCGAAACACAACGCATCGATCTGGCCACTTCGCTCGGCAGCAGCCTCGTGGGCTCCATGTACATCCTGGATGAACCGAGCATCGGGTTGCACTCGCGCGATACACAGCGGCTCATCGTCGTGCTGAAGCAATTGCGCGACCTGGGCAATACCGTCATCGTCGTAGAGCACGACGAGGAAGTGATGCGCGCCGCCGATCACATCATCGACATGGGGCCGGAAGCGGGAACGCACGGTGGACAGGTCGTCTTCAGCGGCGTACATGCCGATCTCATCAAGAGCGATAGCCTCACCGCGCGCTACCTCACCGGCCGCGAGACCATCGAGCGGCCCACGCATCGCCGGCCCGTTCGCGACAGGATCACCGTGCAGGGCGCCCGCGAGAACAACCTGAAGAACATCGACGTGAGCTTCCCGCTGAACATGCTCACCGTGGTGACGGGTGTGAGCGGCAGTGGCAAGACCACCTTGGTGAAGCGCATCCTCTACCCTGCCCTGCGCCGCGAACTCGAAGGCTTCAGTGAACGGCCCGGCGACCACACGGGCCTCGCAGGCGACCTCGGCAGGATCATGGCTGTGGAAATGGTGGACCAGAATCCCATCGGGCGCTCCTCACGCAGCAATCCGGTGACCTACGTGAAGGCCTACGACGACATCCGCCAGCTGCTGAGCGAGCAGGAGACCAGCCGCGTGCGTGGCTACAAGCCGGCCTTCTTCAGCTTCAACGTGGATGGCGGGCGCTGCGAAGTCTGCCAAGGCGAAGGCGAAGTACACATCGAGATGCAGTTCATGGCGGACATCAGCCTGAAGTGCGAGGCCTGCCACGGCAAGCGTTTCAAGGAGGAGATCCTGGATGTGAAGTTCCAAGGCCTTGATGTGGCGCAGATCCTCGACCTCACCGTGGACGAGGCCATGACCTTCTTCCGCGCAAACCACGAAAAGCACAAGGCTGTCAAACACATTTTGGAGAAGATCCAGCCTTTGCAGGAGACAGGTCTCGGCTACGTGAAACTCGGTCAGAGCAGCAGCACGCTCAGTGGAGGTGAAGCACAGCGCATCAAGCTGTCCTCCTTCCTCACGAAAGGACAGGATGTGAAGCCCACGCTCTTCATCTTCGACGAACCCACCACCGGCCTGCACTTCCACGACATCGCCAAATTGCTGAAGGCCCTGAACGCGCTGATCGCGAACGGCCACAGCGTGTTAGTGATCGAGCACAACACTGAAGTGATCCTCAGCGCCGATCACCTCATCGACCTGGGCCCTGAAGCGGGCGATGGCGGTGGTGAGGTGGTGTTCGCGGGTACACCGGAGGAGTTGGTGGCGAAGGGCATTGGGCACACGGCGGTGAGTTTGAAGGGGCGGATCGAGTGATCCCTTTTGCGGACCTCACGCACCACAGGCATGTGGGAACAGCCCCTCCGAAAGTTCAGGAGTCTGCAAACTTGGTCGTTCCGATGGACCTCCTGATCCTTTCATAGGCCTTTTCCGCGTCGCTCTTTCGCTCCCATGCTCCAGCGGAGATAGGCATTCGTCCGTTGGCCTTGATCAAGATCTGGTAGTTTGTACCGCCTTCCACTCCTTCAGCTTCCTCCACACGGAACGAGGCGAGTTCACCCGAACCGATACGGCGATAAATGATCCGCTTCCGACCAAAAAAAATCCAACCGAACACCAGTTCGCCCCTAACGATGCGCACTTCCGCGTCCACCGCCACATACAGTAACAGGGCCAAGGCCAGCAACACACCATTCGGCAGATACCAAGAAGGGGCGGTCTTGAAGAGCCAGACCACAGATGCGATCGATAATGGCACGACCGCGATCCTTGACGATCTACGGCTGATCACAACCATATCTTCTCCAGGTGAAGAGGGCATCGCAGCACGAATCTAACTACCCGCATGGCACAGGGCAATGTCTTTACCTACCGCAGGTTTCTCCACATTATCTGCGCCAAGTGAGTCGGCCTCTGCGGCCTACAAAAATCACGCTCCATTGGCTCATGGTCGGGTTCTTCGCTTCTTGCAGCGAGCAGTCCGGGTCAGGATCCTACCGCACCACCGTCACCGCCCCCTTCTGCTCGCGCTCTTTCGCTTCGCACGCGGCCTTGTACTTCACCACATAGAAGTACGTACCCTCCGGCACCTTGGACCCGTTGTTGTCCCCGCCCCAGAGCGTGTTCATGTTCGGCGCGTTGAAGACCTCCTGGCCGAAGCGGTTGAAGATGACCACGGACACTTCCTTGTTGCCGCCGCTGAGCGGTTCGAAGCGCTCGTTCTTCCCATCGCCGTTCGGGCTGATGACGTTGGGCACTTGGATGCCGCCCTCCAGCGGATCGATGACGAGGTTGGCGATATCCGTGTAGGTGCAGCCGTACTGGTCGATGAGGGTGAAGGCATAGCCGCCCAACACGCCCACCGTGATGCTCTGCGTGGTATCGCCCGTGGCCCAGAGGTAGGTGCCGTTAGGGTAAGGGATGTTCAGCGTGGCGCTGCGGTTCTCGCAACCGTAGACCGTGGTGCCGAGCTCACCGGGATCCGGTGTATGCGTGAGCACGATAGTGTCCGTTGCGGTGCAATTTCCGTTCGTGGCTTCCACCCAATAGGTATCGGCCACATCAACCGTAATGGCTGAGGTGGTGGCGGAGTTGCTCCAGAGGTAGGTCTGTGCGGGGCTGGCATCCAGCGTTACGTCCTGGCCGGGGCAGATGGCCTGGTCAGGGCCAAGGTCCAACGGCGGGGCCGGCAGCACGTCTACTTGCAGGGTGTTGATCTGGATGGCACCGCAGAGCTGGTCCGTCACCGTTACCGTGTACACCGTAGTGGTGCTCGGCGTAGCGATCGGTGTGGCAATGGTGCCGTCATTCAAGGTGGCCGCAGGTGACCAGAGGTAGCTGTAGCTGCCACTGCCGAGGAAGGCTTGCACCTGCAATTGCGCCTCCTGGCCTTCGCAGATCGGGTTCGGCGTAACGAAGACATCGGTGGTCATGCTCTCCACCACGCGCACAGTGACCGTATCGGTGACCACGCAGCCGAACTGGCTGGTGACTTCCACCACATAGTCCGTGGTCTGGAAGGGAAATGCCGTGGTACTCTGCGAGAAGATGGACGAGAGGGAGCCATCATCGGGCGACCACTCCCACGAGTAGCTGCCGGGTTCCACCGGATCGGCGTCCAACACCACGCTGAGGCCGAAGCCGCATACGGCCGTATCGTTTGTCATGTTCAAGGAGAAGATGGGTCCCACGTTCACCGTCACTTCATCCTGGTAGGCGCAACCGGTGGTCTGGTCGGTGAGCTGCACGGTGTAGGTCTGCGTGCCGGTAGGCGTGGCCACGGGGTTGGCGATGGTCGCATTCGTGAGCGTGGCGGGCGGCGACCAGTTGAAGGTGATGCCACTGGCGTCATCCGCGGCGATGGCGATATCGTCCAGCACCCAGTTGTCCTGGTCCACGCCACTGTTCAGCAATTGACGCCAGCGGAATTGCGTGTTCGGCGTCTGCGCGGCGAGCGGGATGTCCAGCACAACCGAATTGAACTCCGGGAACATGGCTTCGGTGTAGGTGGCCATGATCACCCAACTACTGCCGTTGATGGTGTACTCCACGTAGATGTTCTCGCCAGCGTCCACATCGTCACAGGGCGCGGTGCCTGTGCAGAGTTTCAGAGCGAAACGCAAGGCCCCTCCGGCGCTCACGTCCAAGGGCACGGTGCGCGCCACGCGTGTACCGGCGCTATTGAAGCGCAAGGCATCGCCCACGACAGAACCGCAGATGTTGTTCGACGCGCCGCCGAGCACTTCTTCCCAGATGGGGCCGATACCGTTATCGAAGTCATCTTCGGCGATGATCTGCCGCACGGCCACGTTCAACTGCGCGCTCTCGCCTTCGCAGACCAATTGGGGGTCGCTCAAGGCTTCCACGTTCAGCACATCGCCATCAGTCACGGTCACCAGCACGCTGTCCTCGGTGGCCGCGCAGCCGGTGATGGTGGTCACGTCCACATGGTACCAGGTGCTGTGCGCGGGCGTGGCCACGGGATCCTGCGCGTTGTCATTATCCAGCCCAGCGGCGGGTGTCCATTGGTAGAGGTAGGTGCCGTTCGGCGTCAACTGCAGATCGAGCTGCACTTCCGTGTACGCGCACACGCTGGGCGGCGCCACGATGTTGGTGGCCGGGGGATCTCCCAGTTCCACACTGAAGAAGTATTGCTGCACGCATCCACTCACGTTCTCCGTGCCGGTGATCACGTACACATCGCTCGCCGTGGGCTGGAAAGAGTAGACCAGGTCCGTGGAAAGCGTGTCGTTCGGGTTGCTCACCGTGGTCCACACCGGATTGAACACGGGATCAGGAGGGGACAGCACGACAACGTCCGTTGAGTCAAGGCCGCAGAACGCCGTGTCGTACGCCAAGGCGGGCAGCGGTGTGAAGGAACCGACGGAGTACGCGTAGGTCTCGTAGTTCGGCCCGGTGCCGTACACGTAGCCGGTAAGCCCGTTGGGGCAGCTGATGCGGTGGCTGCCGGGATCCAGGTCCAAGGCCGCGTAGTATCGGTCAGCGCATGCGGGGAACGGGGTGAACTGGATGGACGGGACCGTATTGCCATCGAGCACCACGGTACCCACATCGCTGGCGTCCACCACCACGTTGATGTAGTGCGCCGTGATGGCG
Organism: Flavobacteriales bacterium; assembly: GCA_044224725.1. Taxonomy (GTDB): domain Bacteria; phylum Bacteroidota; class Bacteroidia; order Flavobacteriales_F; family PHOS-HE28; genus PHOS-HE28. The sequence goes on along the minus strand of JBGAJW010000055.1, from coordinate 16,707 downwards.
TTGCTCACCACGGTGGCGAAGGTGATGTCGTTGATCTTCTGCTCCTGCGCGTTCAAGAGCAGCATCGCGGGATCGCTCTGGCCGGAACAATCGCTTCCCTGCATGAATTGCGCAACGCTGAAAGGCTGGCTTCCGCTGAAACAATGGGGCACGTCCGTGCCGTTCACTTCCACCACTTGGCCAGCGTTGAGCGTGAGCGGCGGGTCATTGTCCACCGTGACGACCGTGTTGTCCGTGTGGGCCAGGATGCGGTAGGTGTAGGCGTAGGTATCCTCCCACGGAACGCTGTAATAGCTGCTGCCCCAGAACGGAGTCGGCAGATTCTGCTCATACACGTGATCGCACGCCGCACAACCGGCAGGTACTTGCGGGCACACACTTCCGCCGTAGACCGCGAAGGGCCTGCACGCGCCGCTCTCGGCCGTGGCGCGCACCGTACTTCCGGTGAGGTCGCCCGCATCGATGATGGCTTGCACCTGGTAGGATTCGCCTTGGTTCAATTGGATCGTCCATGGTGTGCCTGCAGTGTGTCCGCCCACGGTATTGGCCGTGGCCGTGATCTCGATCTCCGTCTCATCAGCCGTCGCAACGATCAGGAATTCGGAACTGTACGAAGGGATGTCCGGGAAGCCTCGATATGCCTGCACGCGGTAGTCGGTGCCGGTGGACTTCACCGGGTAGATCACCGTGGCGTCGGCTGTGGCGTTCTGGAAGCTGAGCGCATAGACGGCTATGGTGTCCTCGCTGCTGATGTGAACGCCCTTGTTGTCCACGATGTCGGACTGGTTGTTCATCAGGCCCAGCGGCACTTCGATGGTCGTTACCGTGTTGGCCGTTACGGTGAAGGGCTCGCTCCAGCCGAAGAGCGGTGCGCTCACCACGCCGCTGGTGTTCACGTCGCTGCTGATGAAGAGGTCCTGCCGTTGCGCGCCGTCGTAGTTGCGCATGAAGCCCATCCAGAAGTCCTTGCCCCGCGTGGGGATCAATTGCTGTGCTTGGGCCGTGGTTGTGGCGATGGCAACGGCCAAGGCTAGAGCGGATCGCAGGGGTAGACGCATGATGGACAAGTTCGTTCGCTTCGGATCAACGGCCTGAAGGTAGACTTCCGGCGCAAGCCGCAAGCTGAACGGGGGACGCACCCGGTGGTTGCCGGGTTGCACCGCCGCACACGGTCCATCCTCCACCAGAAACCTATGGTGCACCAAGGATGGTCGCACTCGTGCCCGGCGCGGAATTGTCCGCGATGACCCGCAGACCTGTCCGCGTCATCGACGCGCCGTAAGAAAGGACCGCGGATAAAGGGGATGAACGGGATGGACGCCGATGCATGCAAGGACTGAAGGCTCTATCCGCGTCCATCCGCGTTCATCCCTGTCCATCTGCGCTTGCCCGGAGAAAGTCCGCCGTAGGCGGACACATCACATGAAGCACCAGATGTCGATCGGTGTTCACCTCGAAAGGACCGCAGATAAAGGGGATGAACGGGATGGACGCCGATGCATGCAAGGACTGAAGTCTCTATCCGCGTCCATCCGCGCTCATCCCTGTCCCTCTGTGGTTACCCCAGGAAGTCCGCGTTGGCGGACACGCCTAGTGGAACTGCAGGTCGTACAGCCGCTTGTAGTGGCCGTCCAAGGACAGCAGCTCCTGGTGCCGGCCCTGCTCGATAATGCGGCCTTTCTCCACCACCAGGATCCGATCGGCGTTCTGCACGGTGCTCAACCGGTGCGCGATCACGATGCTCGTGCGTCCCTTGGTGATCTTCTCCGTGGCTTCCGTGATGAGCTGTTCGCTCATACTGTCCACGCTGCTGGTGGCCTCATCCAGCACCAGCACCTTCGGTTTATTCACATAGGCGCGGATGAAGGCGAGCAATTGCCGCTGCCCGGTGCTGAGCACACTGCCCCGCTCCCGCACATCCGTGTCGTAGCCCTGCGGAAGTGCTTCGATGAAGCCGTGCGCGCCCACGGCCTTGGCCGCAGCGATCACTTCTTCCCGCGTGATGGACGGGTCATTGAGTGTGATGTTGTTCAGCACCGTATCGCTGAAGAGGAAGACGTCCTGCAACACCACGCCCACGCTCTTGCGCAGTTCGTCCAGCTTGTATTCGCGGATGTCATGACCATCCAATAGCACGCGACCACCTTGGTACTCATAGGAACGGCCCAGCACGTTCACGATGCTGCTCTTGCCGCTGCCCGTGGCACCCACGAGCGCGATCATCTCCCCCGCTTTCGCCGTGAAACTGATGCCGTGCAGCACAGGGTTCTCTTCCTCGTAGCCGAAGGTGACGTTCTCGAAAACGATGTCACCGCGCATGCCGTCCGTGCTGAGCGTGCCGGTATCCGGGATCGCCGCGTCCGTGTCCAGCACTTTGAAGATGCGGTCGCTGCCCACCATGCCCATCTGCAGCGTATTGAAGCGATCGGCCAGTTGGCGGATGGGCCGGAAGAGCATGTTGATGAACTGGATGTAGGCGATCAGTTCACCGAAAGTGGCGATGCCTTCCAGCACATCGCCCACGCCCCACCAGATGAGGAAGGCCAGGGCGATAGCGCTCAGGATCTCCACCACCGGGAAGAAGATACTGTACGCCAATACGCCACGGATGTGCGCCTCGCGATGCTCCTTGTTGATGGCCGTGAACTTGTCATACTCCTGCTTCTCGCGCCCGAACAACTGCAGGATGGCCATGCCCTGGATGTGCTCTTGCGTGAAAGCGTTCAACCGCGCCACCTGCGTACGCACGTCTTGGAAGCTCTTCGCGATGCTGTTCTTGAAGATGTTCGTAGCCCACAACAGCACGGGGATCGGCGTCATGCTCAAGAGCGCCAACTTCCAGTTCACGGCGAACATCACGATCACCACCACCACGAGCTTCAGGATGTCGCCCATGATCATCAGCAGGCCTTGCGAGAAGATGTCTTCCACCGTTTCGATGTCGCTCACCACGCGTGTGACCAAGGTGCCGATGGGCGTGCGGTCGAAGTAGCGCAGCTTGAAGTTGATGACGCGCTCGTAGAGCTTCTGCCGCAGGTCGAAGGTGACGTTCAGGCCGAGGCGCGCTGTCCAGTACGCCTGCACGAATTGCACGATGCCTTCCAGGAAGAGCAGCGCGATCACGATCCACACCAGCACGATGAGTCCATGGCGGTCGTTGTGCGCGGCCGGACCATCGATCATGTTGCCCAGCAGGACGGGCCGCACTACACCGATCACCGCCAGCACGATGGTGAGCGCGAAGCAGGACCAGAACAACCCGCGATACGGATGCACGAAAGTCATCACGCGGGCAAAGAGCCGACGGTCGAAGGCCTTGCCCTTGGGGGATGCGGCTTCGCTCATGGATGTACCCCTCCCGACCTCCCCGACATGGAGGAGCCCACCATCGAAGGAGCAGCGATGGGCACTTGTTGTTGAATGAAGGGATAGGCCACGTACGCCAAATAAAGCCCGCGTGCCGGAGCGCTCCTGCCCGCTTCCGACCGGTCATGCGCCTCCAGTACTTCTTTCATGTGCGAAGCCGGATGCAGCCCACGACCGATCTGCAAACACAGGCCCACGATGGCGCGCACCATGTTCCGCAGGAAGCGATCCGCACGGATGGTGAACTGATAGCCCACTTCTGTGGCCTCCCAGTACGCCAACCGCACATCGCAGATGGATGTCCGGTTGTCGCTGCCTGTGCGTTGGAAGCTGGAAAAATCCTGCTTGCCGATGAGGCAGGCACAGGCTTCGTTCATCGCGTCCACGTTCAGCATCGGCTTCAGCAAGTGCGAGCGCTCATGCAGGAAGGGATCCTTCCAGCGATGCACCTTGTACACATAGCCCCGTTCCGTTGCACTGAAGCGTGCGTGCGCATCATCCGGCACGGTGATGATCCGCTTCACGGCGATGCTCTCCGGCAGGATCGCGTTCAAGCTGTGGATGAAACGGTCGTTCAGTTCGCGGTCGCTCGGCCCCTCGAAATGCAGGAAGAAGCTGGACGCATGCACGCCCGTATCCGTGCGGCCGCAACCGATCACGACCACCTTGTGCTGGTGCAGGGCCAGTTGCAAGGCCCGCTGCACTTCCGCCTGGACGCTCGGCGCGTCCGGTTGTATCTGCCAGCCGCGGAAGGGCGTGCCGTCGAAGGCGATCTCCAAGAAGTAGCGGGGAAGGATTTCCACTCGTGCGAATGCTCACAGCCTATGCGAACTAAGGCTGGTGGCGGGGCGCGAAAGTAGACCGGGAGGAAAGTGCGGCGGCTTGAACAGGTTCAAGCGCGGGTCATTCAATGACCAGTTTCGTCCAAGTATTCTGCACTCGCACCATGTAGAGCCCCGCTGGCACGCCGACTAGTGCCACATGCGTCTCCGTTCCAGTGGTCCGTCCCTGACGGATGAGTGAACCTCGAACATCACATATGGTGAAAAGACCATCTCGGGGTACCGCTCGGATCGTGAACTCTCCCGAGCAAGGATTTGGACCAATGGTGATGTTGGGCCCGCTCCGCTCGTCCAATCCATCGGGCAGGCACATTTGGTACGGCAATGAATCCGGGGCGATGTAATATCCGCAGAAATCGACCATTTCGTACGAGACCGACTCCAATCCCCAGGTATAGGCGAAAGGTCGGAACAGGCCATTGATGCTGCCAACCCCTTCGATCCATTCATCGTCATTCGACAGCACCAGATGTTCGCGCTCCTGCCCCCATATCGCGACGGTGTCGATCGCGACAACCGTGATCGGATCCTGTTCATCGTAGGCGGTATCACCTACCAATAGATTGAAATCATACAGGATCTGCGCAGTCGTATCGAAATAGCCCCATCCCAAGTCCGAATAAGTATACTCCGCCGTCGATCGGTAGAACACCTTACCGGAGTCCACCGCGAGAAGGCCGATCGGTTCGCCTCGCCAGACAGTTCCCCACGAGCGGCCTTCCAACTCTATTTGTGGGTTGTGCATGTAGAGGAGCTCGTGCTCATGGGTGTACCAGTTGAAATCAGGGTCAAGTTCACCGATCCGGATGAGCCAATAAGCCTCATTGTTCGGGAAGGACCGATCGCTCTGGGCCGAGCACAATCCAGAAGCCAACGTCAGAAAAGCCGGGAACATGATCGAGGCGCGGCTCATGGTGTGAATGTAGTGCGTCTTGAAATCTTCTTCGCTGACCGATCCGCTCATCATCTGATCAGCTCGCTATCTGATGGCTTTGCTCCGCATCGGCCTCCTCTCCGACACCCACCGCTGGCTGGACCCGCACATCCGCGAGCACCTTACTCGACAATGAGTTTGGTACGGTGACCGTTCACTTCCAGGATGTAGAGGCCGGCGGTCGCGTTGGCGAGGTTTACAACTGTGCTCGTTCCTTCCACACGGCCGGAAACCAGCAGAGCTCCGCGTGCATCCCGCACGCAATAAGAGCCCACAGGCTCGGCCAGAAGAAGGAAGAACTGCCCATTGTTCGGGTTGGGGGCGAGTTCAACCGGGCGCTCAAGATGCTCGACGATCCCGTCTGGAAGGCAGGTGGTATAGGACATCGATCCAAGATCAACGTAGCTCCCACAAAAAAGGTCCAGTGAATAGCCACACTCGAACACATACAGGAAAGGCCTGAGCAAGCCCTCAAGGCTACCAACACCCGCCACCCACTCATCGCCGTTGCTCAAGGAGAAGTGCTGCCTCGGTCGACCGCCGACGGTCGTCGTATCGATATCCTCTACCACTGCGGGTAGTTCCGGCTCACCGTTCTGGAAGTATGCCGTGTCCCCTACTGAAAGCTCAAAATCATAGAGTGTTCGCATCGTCGTATCTCCATACCCGCCGTAGCCAGCGTAATAATCGCCGGTCGCACGATAGTAGACACGTCGATCTTCAACTGCGATCCAGCCCACTTGGTCCGTGTAGTCGAACACTGCTCCCCAAACCAAGCCAAAGGCAGTGTCAGCTGCTTCGGCGGAGTACTCCAAGGTGTGATCGAAGTACTGGAAATTCATATCCTGCCCGTCCCAGTCCCAAGTAGTCGTGGTCATATCCCATGTCCCACTGACGTTCGGGAAGATCGTGTCGTTCTGAGCACTCACATTGGAGAGCACCAATGTGCCCAATGCCGTGCAGAACTCGCGGACCATGGTGTGAAGGTAGACGGCACCGCTATCATCTTCGCTGCCTCACTGTTCAGTCCATTTTCTGATCATCTGATCATCTCATTTTCTGATCGCTTTGCTCCGCATCGGCCTCCTCTCCGACACCCACGGCTGGCTGGACCCGCGCATCCGCGAGCACTTCGCGGCCTGCGATGAGATCTGGCATGCGGGCGACATCGGTGGCCTGCATGTGACCGATGAACTCGCGACCTGGAAACCGCTGCGCGCGGTATACGGCAACATCGACGACAAGGCCACGCAGCTCACGCATCCGGAGCACCAACGCTTCACCGTGGAAGATGTGAAAGTGTGGATGACGCACATCGGCGGGCGGCCACCGCGCTACAATCCGCAGGTGATCGGCGAATTGAAGACCTCCCCTCCCACCGTCTTCATCTGCGGGCACTCACACATCTGCCAAGTGCAGTTCGACCCGAAGCTCAACGTGCTCTTCATGAACCCCGGCGCGGCCGGCAAGCACGGCTTCCATCACATGCGCACGATCCTGCGCTTCACCATTGATGGGCCGAAACTGAAGGACCTGGAGGTGGTGGAGCTGGGGTTGAGGGCCACCGTGCAGTAGGCCGTGGCAGTAGCAATTGGCAGCAGTGCGCATTTGTGACTGCCGCCTGCTACTGCCGCTGCCTACTCTCTCACCGAAGCCTGTCCATACTCTTCACCAGTTCTTCATCCTTCTTGATGCCCCGCTCTGCGAGGAACATGAACAGCAGGATGCCGATCGGGAAGAACATTACAGCGCCAAAAGAGGATTCGAGATACCACCGTCCGGTGTTGAGATAGGCGAATACGCTCTGATGCGTGACCAGTTGAAGCACGAGCGTGAGCGCTCCGAAGATGTACGCCGAACGCAGGATGAGCATCTGGCGCTTGCGATTCTTGAAGAGGAAGATGTCCACGAACAGGGCTAGGCCGAGCAGCACGTAGAGGAGGTAGATGGGATACTTCAGCGGTGCGTCCTCCACAGTTACGGCGTTCACCGGGTCGAAAACGCGGGAGGTGAACAGTTCGTAGTGATCGCTGCCCAATGGAGAATCGTAGGTGGCGATAGGCAGCAGGAACGACAACCCGCACAGCAGAGCGGCCGCCAGCAGGAACAGGGTCTGTTTGCGTTGGATCATGGGTCTTGGCCCGACCTCGCCGGGGGTTGAAAATCCGCCGCGAAGATGGCACCCGGGGCCATGTTGCGGGATCGCCGCCAGCACCTATCATTGCAACGTCTTTTCCCGCAGGTGCCTCTGGTGCCCGCACCCCCGATAGAACATTCCGAGAAACGAACGAAGCCGAACGCGGCTTCCCACCGGCGTACATCGCCGCACCCTACGAACACATTCCGCCCCGGTAAACCGGGTTGAAACACATGCAGGACAAGGCATCGTTGGAGGGCATGAAGCTCACCGAGTTGAAAGAACTCGCGAAGAAGCTCAACCTCAAGAAATACGACACGCTCAAGAAGCAGGACCTCATCACCCGCATCCTGGAGACCCAGGGGGCCAAGAGCGACCACCGCGATACCGACGCCATCGCCGCCATGGCTATCGCCGATGAGGCCGAAGAACCCGTGGAGGACCCCGAACCCGAGGAAGAGAACGGCACCAACGGCGAGAACGGTGACGAGGAGGACGACGATGACGACGACGAGGAAGGCGAAGAGGATGACGATGATGAGGACGACGAAGAGGAGAAGCCGACCACGCCGCAAGCAACGAACAGCCCCGCTCCGCCGCAGCCAACAGGTGGCCGCGATGATCGGCGCAATGCTCCCGGGGATCAACGTGATCGCAACGAACCCGGCTCGCGGCCCGGGGATCGCCGTGACCGTAGGCCACGTACTGAAGTACAGCCGCCCACCGGAGGTACCCCGCAACAACCGCACGCCCGCGGAGGCGACCTCTTCCAACAGCAACAGGACCGCCGTGAAGAACGTCGGGATGACCGCCGTCCGGACCAAGGCCCGCGAGGTGGAGACCAAGGCCAACGCGGGAACGAGCGCAGGGATCAAGGACCACGGCCGGGTGATCAGCCCCGGCACGATGGCAACCGCGCAGAGCAGGGCCGCGAACCCTTCCGCAATGATCGCGGCAACGACGGTCCGCGCCAAGACCAGCCCCGTGATCAGCAACGCGGCGAACGCCCGAACGACGGCGGACGCAACGACCAACAGCGCAACGACGGACCGCGTAACGATCAGTATCGCAATGATCGTCCGAATGATGGCGGGCAGCGCAATGACCAACCCCGCGATCAGCGCAACGACGGACCCCGGCACGAGCAGCGCCAACAAGAGCGCCCGCCGCAGTACAATTTCGACACTTTCGTAGAGTGCGAAGGTGTGCTGGAGATCATGCCCGAGGGCTACGGTTTCCTGCGCAGCAGCGATTACAACTACCTGGCCTCACCCGATGATGTGTACGTGGGCCAGCAGCAGATCAAGGCCGCCGGCCTGAAGCTCGGCGACACGGTGAGCGGCTTCGTTCGCCCGCCTCGCGCGGAGGACAAGTTCTTCCCGCTGGTGAAGATCGACCGCATCAACGGCCGCGATCCCGAGTGGATCCGCGACCGTGTGCCGTTCAAATTCCTCACGCCGCTGTTCCCGGATGAGAAATTCGACATCACGACCAAGGGATCGAACCTCAGCATGCGCGTGCTGGACCTCTTCTCCCCCATCGGGAAAGGCCAGCGCGGACTCATAGTCGCGCAACCGAAAACCGGTAAGACGATCCTGCTGAAGGACGTGGCCAATGCCATCGCAGCGAACCATCCGGAAGTGTACCTGATCGTGCTCCTCGTGGACGAACGCCCCGAGGAAGTCACGGACATGGCGCGCAGCGTGAAGGCCGAAGTGATCGCCAGCACCTTCGATGAACCCGCCAGCCGCCACGTGCAGGTGGCGAGCATGGTATTGGAAAAAGCGAAGTGCCTCACCGAGTGCGGCCACGACGTGGTGATCCTGCTCGACTCGATCACGCGCCTCGCCCGTGCTTACAATACCGTTCAGCCGGCCAGCGGAAAGATCCTCTCCGGTGGTGTGGACGCGAACGCGCTCCAGAAACCCAAGCGCTTCTTCGGCGCCGCCCGGAAGATCGAGAACGGCGGCTCGCTCACCATCCTCGCCACCGCGCTCGTGGAGACCGGCAGCAAGATGGACGAGGTGATCTTCGAGGAATTCAAAGGCACGGGCAACATGGAAATGGTGCTCGACCGGAAGATCAGCAACCGCCGCATCTTCCCCGCCATCGACATCATGAGCAGCGGCACCCGCCGCGATGACCTTCTCCATCACAAGGACGTCCTGCAACGCACCTGGGTCCTGCGCAAACACCTCGCGGACATGAACCCCGTGGAAGCGATGGAGTTCATCAAGACGCGCATGGAGGGAACGAAGAGCAATGAGGAGTTCCTGGTTTCGATGAATGGTTGATGAGTACCATTACCGGAGGCCGGGCGCGCGGAGCGCGTAGGTCCCGGCCATCCGGTATCTCTTCCTTGACCGCTGTTCAACGTCGAGTGATCATGCTGAAGTCATGAAGGTCCCACTGTTCTTCGTACTCGTCGCGATCGCCTTGCGCACCGGTCTCTTCTACGCCGGCGTTGAACCGGACCCGGCGGTCGTGATCTTCTCCCTGATGGGGATCATCACACTGCTCACCTTCCTCAGCGGCCACCTGGAACTCCGCGAGGAACCGAACGCCCCGATGCCGGCGATCTTCCGGGCAGGACTACGGTCCTCAGCCGTGTTCGCTCTGCTCTATGCGCTCTTCCTGCTGCTCTTCTTCCACGTGTTGAACACCGCGGAATTCCCCATGCGCGTCGCTGGCATGGTGCATGAAACGGTTGCCCGGGGTGTCCCGGAGGCCGACGCACGGAAGAACATCGAAGCCTTCTTCACGCCGAACAAGTACGCCTTCCTCACCTTCATCGGACTGCTGAGCCTGGGCGCGGTGTACGCGCTGCTCTTCGCGCTGGTGCAGCACAAGTTCCTGAGGAAGCTGCGGAGCTGAGCGGAGGCACACCACAGAGGCACGGAGTCACAGAACACGCGGAGTTGGCAGGAGCAGCGCTCTCTGTGCCCTCTGCGCCTCCGTGCCCCTGTGGTCTTCTCTCACGCGATGAACGCCTCGGCCGTGGCCTGCAGATCGATGCCGCCGAAGTTGCCGCTGCTCATCATCAGCAACACACCGCTGTCCCTCTGATGCTCGCGTACAGCGCCCATCACCGCGATAGGATCGTTCAGTACTTGCAGGTCATCCCGTCCGAAGGCTTTGTGTATGCGCTCCGGTGGAACCGGCGGCAAGCGTTTCAATTGCACCGCGTGCGGGTCGTAGAAGACGATGGCGTCATCCGCTCCGGCCATGCACCCCTCGTACTGGTCGAGGAATCCCTCGCTCAAGCTGCTGTAGGTATGCAGCTCCATGCACGCGGTGATGCGGCGGTGAGGGAACTGCTCGCGCACGGCTTCCACCGTCGCCTTCAGTTTGCTCGGTGAATGCGCGAAGTCCTTGAAGACGACTTTCGCACCGCTCTCCGCCAGTTTTTCCAAGCGCTTCGCCGCGCCGTGGAAGGTGCTGATCGCTTCATAGAAGGTCTTGTCACTGATGCCGAGCTGATGGCACACATGCCGCGCGCCTTCCAAGTTCATCAGATTGTGGCGGCCGAAGACCTGCAAGGGCACTTCGCCCTGTGAGGTGAGCAGCACCGTATGGCCGTCGCGGATCTCGTGCTTTGGTACGCCGTACGGGATCTTGATGGCCTCGACTCCCTTCCCCCGCGGGGAAGGGCCAGGGATGGGGTTGGCGAGCTTCTTCACCTCCGGATCCTCCTCACAGTAGATCAATTTTCCACCCGGCTCGATCACGTCGATGAATTTCCGGAACTGGTCCACATAGCTCTCGAAGGTCTTGAACACGTTGATGTGGTCCCACGCGATGCCGCTGATCAGCGCGATGTCCGGCTTGTACAGATGGAACTTCGGAACGGCATCCAGCGCTGAGGCGAGGTACTCGTCGCCTTCGATGATCGCGACTTTGCTGTCCGGACTCAAGCGCACCATGCAGTCGAAGCCATCGAGCTGCGCGCCCACGAGGTAGTCGAAGTCGCTCTGCGCGTGGCGCAGCACATGCACGATCATGCTGGTGATCGTTGTCTTGCCGTGACTTCCGCCGATCACCACGCGCGTCTTGTCCTGGGTCTGCTGGTAGAAGTAGCTCGGATAGCTGTAGACCGGTATGCCGAGCTCCTGCGCACGGATCAGTTCGGGGTTGTCCTTGCGCGCGTGCATGCCGAGGATCACGGCCTGCAGGTCCGGGGTGATGTCCTCCGGGAACCATCCCAATTTGTTCGGCAGAAGGCCCAAGCGTTCCAAGCGGCTGCGGCTGGGCTCGAAGATCTCGTCATCGCTGCCCGTCACCTGGTAGCCTTTCTGGTCCAGCGCGATGGCCAGGTTGTGCATGGCGCTGCCGCCGATGGCGATGAAGTGGACGCGGGGGGAGGATGACATGAGTTCCTGTGTCCATGTGCGCATGTGCCGATGGACCTCATGCAAATGTGGATCAGCTTGAGCCCCTCGAACAGATCGATGGGCACAAGTGTCCACGCCGGGATGTCAAAAGCGGCTACCACCTGCCCGAGCCGAGGAGAAAGCGCACGCTGACATTGATCACGGGCCCGCCGTTCAATGTGTCGTCGGGTTCGGCCAAACCGATGGCCCCGCTGGCATCCTTCGTTACGGGTTGTTCGACATACCAAGCGTATCCACCACGAAGGCAGAATCGCGTTCGAGGACCGCCACCAGCGTAGCTCACGCCAGCTTTCACCATTTCCCCCGGAGAAGTGGTCGTTGAGTATCGCGGTGATCCGTACGTGTCATTCTGCTTTCCAATGGTCCAGGTCCAATAGGCAAATGGTCCAAGATCATTCCTGCCCCATGAGACCACGGTACTCTCCAGGCCGAGTGAGATGTGTTTGCCTTCACTGCCCCCGAAACCACCTGCCAACGCGGCGGTCACATATCGACAGGTGGGGACCCCGAACCCCAGACCCACCAGCCCGGATGGCGAAAACGAACCGATATTGACCTCGATCCACGGCGAACGCGCCCATCTCGCACTATCCCCCTGCGCAAGGACGCAAGGACAGAAAAGGCAGGCCAACGGAACAGCGGTCCAGTACCGCATGTTACGAAGGTACCTCTGCGGAAGACAACCATCTTCGCCCCCATGAACCTCTACCCCATCGATACCGGCTTCTTCAAGCTCGACGGCGGCGCCATGTTCGGCGTGGTGCCCAAGAGCCTCTGGGGCAAGCACCACCCGCCCGATGAGAAGAACCTCTGCACGTGGGCCATGCGCTGCCTCCTGGTGGAAACGGACGGCCATCTGATCCTCATCGACAACGGCATCGGCGATAAGCAGGACGCGCGCTTCTTCAGCCACTACGATCTGCACGGTGATGACACGCTGGAGAAGTCACTGGCCAAGTACGGCTTCTCGCGGGATGACATCACGGACGTGTTCCTGACGCACTTGCACTTCGACCATTGCGGTGGAAGCATTATCCGTAAGGGAGACGGCTTCGCGCCGGCCTTCAAGAATGCGACCTACTGGAGCAATCGATACCATTGGGAGTGGGCCACGAAACCGAACGCGCGCGAGAAGGCGAGCTTCCTGCGTGAGAATATCCTGCCCATCCAAGAGAGCGGGCAATTGAAGTTCGTGGACCCCACCCCGGCCCTCCCCGGGGGGGAGGGAGTGGATCCGGCAAGGCCATCGTTCATTGAAAGTGTCTTTCCCGGTTTTGATGTGCTACTGGTGAACGGCCATACCGATGCGATGATGATCCCGCACATTCGTTACAAGGGCCACACGGTGTGCTACATGGCGGACCTGCTGCCGAGTGTTCACCATGTGCCGCTGCCGTGGGTGATGGCCTACGACACGCGGCCGTTGCTCACGTTGACGGAGAAGGCTGCCTTTCTGGAACGCGCGGCGGACGAGAAGTTCGTGCTGTTCTTCGAGCACGACAACGTGAACCAGTGCGGAAGACTTGAACGCACGGAGAAAGGTGTGCGGCTCGCTTCTACCCTGCCGTTGTCGGAGCTGGGGTGATCCTCAATTTCAAACGCAGAGTCGCGGAGGCACTTGAGGCTCGCAGAGAAAAATGATCGGCGGTGAGGTCGCTAAGACCGCCTGCGGCGGTGAATGCGCACTTGACTTCAACCATCACCAGATCTTCCACCCGAACAACCTGAGTGAGGTGTACGGCAGTCCGATGCGCACTTCGCCAGCGCGCTCTTCCACCGGGAATACCTGCGCGTCGGTGGTGCTGCCGTAGCGGTTGCGACCGGTCACCGGATCGAAGCTCATTTTGTGATGAGGACAGATGAGGTAGCCGCCCTCGCAGGTTCCGCCTTCAAAGCTCTTGCCTTGGTGCGGGCAATGATCGGCCAGCGCGCGGAGCACACCCGCGCTGCGCACGAAGCAGATCGGTGTGCCACCCACCATCACACGCAGCACTTTCCCTTCCGCCAGCGCGGGCAGGCGTGCATCGGTCAGCCGCTTCCAACTCGTTCCTTCAGTGAACATCCTCAGCGAACATACGCGCCGTGCAAGCGCACATCATGCACGGGCACACCTTCGGCTTCGCACCAGCGCCGCAAGAAGGCGCGGCGCTTGGCGCTCACCGTGGCTGCGAGCACATAGCCGCTCGTTGGTTGGAACCAGGCGTTGATCCGCTCCGGGTCGTACCACTCATCATCGCCGACGATGACGAGGTCCGCCGGATGAGCGGTGGCACTGTCCAACCGTGACTGCCCGCCGACCAGCCAACGCACGCTTCTTCCGTTCACCTCCAAGGTCTCCGGCATGCCCAGAACAGTATCCACTGCCAACGCACCGATGGAACGTTCATGCTGGGAGATCTTCCGTCGCGTCCACTGATCGAGTGAATCCGTGAAGACGGTCAAGGCACGTCCGCTTTCCACCGCACATGTCAGGTGGTCGCGTTCATCATACACGATGAACCGCTGTGTGTCGTTCCGGTCACGTGCGCTCCAAGCCCAGGAGAGCAATAACACGGCGGCCAGTGCGATGGTTCCCACACGCGCCCAATTCCACCGCTCCAGCAACCAACCGGCGATCAGGAGCACGAGCGCGTAAAGTCCGACGCACTGCCACGCATCGATGCGCAACGCGGGATAGGCACCCGGCAACCAAGCGAACAGATCCGAACTCCAGTTGATGGCTTTCAACAGCAGCACCATAAAGCCCGTGGCAGCCTCCCGCAGGAAGGGGATCCATTGCACCACGAGCAGGATGGCGCCACCGTACACGCCGAGCGCGACGAGCCCGACGATGACCAGGTTGGCGGGCAGGAACCAGACCGGGAAGGCCTTGAAGGAGAGCAAGGCGAGCGGCGTGGTCATCAGCTGCGCGGCAATGCTGACGGATACGAGCGACCAGAAGTAGTGGAGCACCAGGTTCGGCGGTGTCCACAGATGCAGTATGGGCCGATAGAACAACGCGATGCCCAGCACGGCGAGGAAGGACAGCTGGAAACTCAATTGCCCGAGCATGAGCGGATCCCACACGAGCAAGGCGAAAGCCGCTGCGGCCAAACTGTTCACCGGATCGCTGTTGCGGCCGAACATGTCCGCCACGCAGAAGAGCGAGAAGGTCGCGGTGGCGCGCAGTACGCTCGGCGTGGCTCCGGTGATGCCCGCATACGACCACAGGACGATGAGGATGATCACCGAGCGCAGGATCTTCCACCTCCGCCGCTCGCCGAAGGACTTGAACGCGAACAGGAGAAAACCATAGATCAGGGCCACATGGCTCCCGCTCACGGCCAACACGTGCATGGTGCCGCTCCGCGCGAACGCCATTTTCTGGTCCTGGTCCAGTTCATCGCGGATGCCGAGCAGGATCGCCTTCACCATGCCGCGCTCACGTGCGTCCAGGTCAGAGCGTTCGAGCCAACTGACGATCCGCTCGCGTGCACCATCGAACCAGGCCGCGAAGCCCGTCGCCTTGTGCTCGATCCTCCATCGTTCCGAACGGACGAAGCACTGATGGAACACGCCGTAGGAAGCGGCCCACGCCCGTTGATCGAAGCCACCGGGATCAGGGATCCGCTCGATCGTATCCATGTGCGCCCACAGGACCAATTGATCATCCGTAGCTGGCGTTGCTGATCCACTGTCCACCATCAGCGTCAGCAATACGCCGCCTTTGATGGACCGTGCGCCGGTGCTGTCCATCGCCGCTTCCACCTTCGCCCACGCGCGCACCGTGCGGTCATTGGCGGAGATGATCTCCGTAACGCGGACCCGCCAACACTCCGCAGTGCCGCGCGCCCGGGACAACGCCCTGCTGGCCACCACGGGCGAGCGCACCTCTTGCCAGAACATGCCGAAAAGCACCAGTGCCGGGAACAGGAAAGCGCCGCGCAACCAACGCTCAGGATAGGTACGCACCCGGCCCGACACGAAGAACCAACCGAGCGCGACCACGACCGTAAGCGCTGCCGACCATGGGACGCCGATGTGGAAAGAGCGGGCCAGCACCATGCCGCCGATGAAGGGCAGCACCAACCGAAGCATCGGTGCTCGTGTGAGCGCGGTCTTGAATGCGGAACTCCTTGCCATGCGATGAAATAGCCCGGACTATTCACCGGGGAAAGTTCACGACAGGCCTGGGGAGCGAACAGGCACCACGGGTGTGGATGATGTGAATATAAAAAAGATCCGAATTACCGATCAATTCGGCCCGGCAAGGACCAGCGGGCCCATCCGCCCTGTTCCATGCACGGATGCAACGGATAGCACAGCTGCCGTGAACGCGAACGATGTCCACCTTGGGCGCACCACGGGCGGCATCCGTGTCATCTGCCGCCGAACGGTGCGCGTATCCGCATACGGCACTTTTCAGCGCAATGGAGTGGCCCGCGAGCGTGGGGCTACAGCACCTGCAACACCAGGCACTTCAGGTACAGCGTCTCCGGTATCGACCAATGCACCGGATGGTCCGGCGGTTGCATGCCGTAGTACACTTCGCGCACTTCGCGGTACGCATCATGCGCGGCGCTGGCCACCATCTCGCGGAACAGATCAGGCGTCATGTGCTGGCTGCACGAACAGGTGACCAGGAAGCCGCCGGGCGGCAAACACTTCATCGCCCTCAGGTTGATCTCCTTGTAGCCGCGCGTGGCCCCTTCCAAGGCGCCGCGACTTTTCGCGAACGAGGGCGGATCCAGCACGATCACATCCCACTGATCGCCGCGCTTGCTGGCTTCGGCCAGGAAGTCGAACACGTTGGCCGCGATGAAATGGCAACGGTCCTTCAGCCCGTTCGCCTCCGCGTTCTGCTTGGCCACGGCAATGGCGTCCTCGCTGATGTCCAACCCCAGCACATCCTTCGCGCCGTACTTGGCGGCGTGCAGGGCGAAGCCGCCGGTGTGCGTGAAGCAATCCAGCACGCGGGCCTGGTGGCTGATGCGCGTCATGGCCGCGTGGTTCTGCCGCTGGTCCAGGAAGTGGCCGGTCTTCTGCCCTTTCGCCACG
>JBGAJW010000121.1:0-4830 GCA_044224725.1 Flavobacteriales bacterium | reverse complement strand
CGGTTCATGATGCGTGATCGCTCGGTGCGGACGAGGATCTGGATCGCGGCCAATCATGGCCTTTGGGCATTTGACCTTCGCTTCGGGACCTTGGTCCGGCAGGAATTGCCGGTCGGCTTGGATGATATGGACGGCAGGATCCATATCAATGATGCGCTCCAGCAGGCCGATGGCAGTCTTTGGCTGGGGACGTGGGGTGATGGGCTGATCCACTTCGATCCAGCCACTGGCGCATCCTCGTGCCATGCGTTCGATTCCATACGTCCGTACAACGGGGCGAAGAACATCGCCTTCGGTCTCGCTCGCCGTTCCGTCGATGAATTCTATGTCGCCGCACAGAACGGTCTGTGGACCTTCAACGAACGCACCCATCGGTTCCGGTTGATCGCCCATGATCCGCAGGATGCGCACAGCCTGCTCGAAGGCAATGTGTTCGGCGTATTCCACGAATCGAACGGAACGCTTTGGTGCTGCACGCAGAGCGGATTGTCCTGCATGGCACCCGACCAGAACCTGTTCCACCATGCGAAGCTGGGAAGTGCCTTCCAGCACAACGGGCAGGTGCCATCGATCAACGGGGTGGTGGAATTGGAAAACGAATGGCTGTTGGGCACGGACGTGAGCGGCTTGCTGTTGTTGGGCAAGCAGACAGGCGGCATCAAGCGGGTGTTCGCGCCGGACCCGACTGCGCCATACCCTTATCCGCGCTACATCGACCTTTTCCGGTGCGACGGCGATTCTATAGAACTGCGTTCTTCGGAAGGGGCATTTCTTCTGGACCCGAAGACCTGGAAGAAGCGCCGCGTGCTCCAACAGGCTTTGGAAGAACGTGGCAACATCAACATTGATGGCTATTCCCGCTGCTGCGAAGGAGATGGATGGGCATGGACAGGTACCCGGATCGGTTGCTACAGGACGAACAGTGCGAAAGGTGAACTTGTCGCGTACGACAAACAAGCGCCACAAGGTTACCGCATCGATGCCCCGGGGCTTGTGGCCGGCATTGCTCGGGACCACCGGGAAAATACCTGGTTCACATTGGAGGGTACCGGTCTCGCTTGCGTGCCGGCGGGGGGTTCGCCCGTGAACGTGTATCGCGCGAACGAACATCCCTGGATGTTGACACCTGAGATCTGGGATCTCGACATCGATGAACAGGACCGTCTGTGGATCGGCACACGCGAATATGGGTTGATCATTACCCCGGCCACTGACCCGGGCGGCGCGGGCACCCGCTATTTGAACGCCAAGGATGGCATGACCTGCCTGGTCTCCATGGTCATGGCCACACACGATGGTGACGTCTGGGCGGGCGGGCATACCGGGTTGTTCCGCATTTCCGTCAAGGATCTCTCCATCCGCGGGTTCGGTCCTTTGGATGGGCTATCATCCGCTAACTTCTACGATTCGGAGATGCGCGAGCATCCGTCCGGGCTGATCACCATCCAACATGCCTTGGATGAACTGATCTGGTTCCATCCCGACAGCTTGGAGATCCCGCTGCCCGCCCCCAAGGTCTGGTTGGATGGTGCCGTGGTGAACGGTGCGCGAGTGCCGCGTGACAGCACCTTGAACGCCGCGCCCCGGCTTGTGCTCCCGCACGACAGCAATTATGTGGACATCCACTTCTCGGCCATCGCCCTCGCGCAACGGCACCGGATCGCTCTGGAATACCGGCTCTTGGGGAACAGCGAGCGTTGGGTGCGTACCGCTGCCGGTGGATCGGCCATATACACGGCGTTGCCGCCGGGTGCCTACACCTTCGAGGTGCGCGCGGCGGACATGGCGGACGCACCTGTGACCCGTCTGGCCCTCACCATCGTACCCGCCTACTGGCAGACCACATGGTTCAAGGCACTGATCGGACTGCTGATCGTCGGCGCGCTCACCTTCGCGGTGCGGACACGATTGCGCAACGTTCGCCGGCAGGAACGCCTCCGCTCCGATTTCGAGCGCCGCATCGGCGAAGTGGAGATGAGCGCCCTGCGCGCGCAGATGAACCCGCACTTCCTGTTCAACAGCCTCAATTCCATCAATCGGTACATCGTGAAGCACGAGCCGCGTATCGCATCCGAGTACCTCACCAAGTTCTCGCGTCTGATGCGTTCAGTACTCAACAACAGCAAGGAGAAACTGGTGCCGCTGAAGGACGATCTGGACGCCCTGCTGCTCTACATCGACCTGGAATCACTGCGGTTCACCAACAGGTTCGAGCTCGTTTCCAGCATCGAACTGGAGGACGACCCGGGCGCGATCATGGTGCCGCCGTTGCTGCTTCAACCCTATGTGGAGAACGCCATCTGGCATGGCCTCATGCACAAGAAAGAGGGTGCGCCGGTGCTGAAGGTGAGCATCCATCAACACAAGGACGCCTTGCGTTGTGAGGTGGAGGACAACGGGCTCGGCCGGGCCCATGCGGCGCTGTTGCGCAGCAGGTCTTCCATCCAGCGTGAGTCCATGGGCACGCGGATCACCCAGGACCGCCTCGATCTGCTGAAGCGGCTCTACAATATGGATGTCAGCGTGGTCTACACGGACCTGATGGACGCAGCTCAGCGGCCGTTGGGAACGCGCGTCACCCTCATCTTGCAACGCCAGCCCAGCACATGAAACCGGAACCCACCGCAGTGATCGTGGACGACGAGGAACATTGCACCGACATGCTCGTCTGGATGCTGGCCGAGTATTGCCCGGAAGTGCGTTTGAAAGGCGTGTTCAACGATCCCGAACTGGCCTTGCACGCCCTGCGCAACGAGTTGCCGGACCTGCTGTTCATGGACATCGAGATGCCGGGGCTCAATGGCTTCGACCTGCTGACAGGGCTCGGGACCCAACCGCGCGCGTTGATCTTCACCACGGCTTATGACCAGTTCGCCATAAAGGCCATCAAGCACCATGCACTGGACTATCTGCTGAAGCCCGTGGACAAAGACGAACTGATAAGCGCGGTGCGCAAAGCCGTGTCACAACCGAGCGATACCGACCTTCTCGGCAAATTGAACGCGCTCATCCAACAGATGAAGATCCCGCCGCCAGTGAAGCGCATCGCTATTCCCACCCGCGACGGATTGGAGATGATGGACGTGGAGCGGATCATCCATGCCAGGGCCGACGATAACTACACGGAGCTGCACATGGAGAGCGGCCGCCGCATCGTGGTGTCCCGCACCCTGAAGGACATCGAGCAGGACCTGCCCGCCGAACGGTTCATGCGCGTCCACTCCGGACACCTCGTCGCGCTGCCCTTCGTGGTGCGCTACGTGCGCGGGAACGGCGGGTACGTGGTACTGCCCAACGGGGAGCAGCTGCCTGTTTCGCGGGCGAAGAAGGACGAACTGCTCGCGCGTTTGGGCGCGGTTTGAGCGAACCGCTCGATCGGGGTAGCGAACGGCTCGATCGGGCAGGGGAGAATGGCAGCACGCGTGCGAGTTTCGGGCATCCAGCCCAGCCACATGCGCACACACCACTACAGCCGTTTCTTCCTCCTCTTCGCACTGTGCAACTGCGCCACGTCCACCATACAGGCCCAGCACGAACGGCCAAATGGCTTCCGCGGCGGAACCAACAGTGGCAATACGTATTGCGCACCCTCCTTCTTCAACGATGGAAGCGCGGACCACTACATCAACGGTGTGACGCTCGGTACCATTTCCACTTCCGGCACCGGCTTCACCAGTGATGCGAACGGTTGGAATGACCGGTTCTTCGATGGCTACGGCACCGTGACGAAGTTGGATCAGGGTGGCGGCTATGACCTGGTCATCAATAGCGGCGTAGGTGCGGACATGTACTACGCTTGGTTCGACTTTGACCGCGATGGCCTCTTTGCCGCATCGGAGCTCGTTGGATCCGAGCAGACCGGCTCTCCCAACGAAACGGTAACGATCCACTTCACCGTACCAGGAGATGCGCCGATCGGGTACACCGGAATGCGTATCCTCTGTATCGACCATTACGAAGCTGCCCCCGACCCCTGCGGCGGGTACGCATACGGGGAGGCGGAGGACTATGCCGTGCTGGTGGCCCCACCTTCACCATGCGCGCCGGTGCACACCGAAGGCACCACCCAAGGGGACTTCATCAGCGTGGTGCTGTTGGACGCTGCACCTGTGGGCCTTACGGGCGGCGCTGGTCAATTTCCTTATCGTGGTATCAATGAGGTGCTCCATCTGGCAGCGGGAACCGCGCATGACCTTGCCGTCGTTTCAGGCGATTACGACACCGACCGCTATATGGCCTGGGTGGACTGGAATGCCGATGGGGACTGGGACGATGCAGGGGAGTTGGTGGGGGAGGTGCTTGCCACCGCGTCGAATACCGCCTATCTGATGGACCTGAGTGTCCCTGATAATGTCTGGGGTTGGTTCACACTCCGTGTGCGCTGCGCGGATTCGAACATCCTCGCGCCGTGCAACGACGAGACCTACGGCGAAACCCGCGACTATATGATCGTGGTGGACCATCCACTGCTTCCGTGCCTTACCTACAACTATCTCGGCTCCTCGACAGGTCTTGGTATCCAGCACTACGATGTGAACGGCTCCAATGGCGATGTGGTCCCGGGCCATCCGAACCACTTCATCCTGCCCCTGGACCCCGTGGTGCATGTCTCGCCGGGTGATGCGCTCGATATCGCGGTTACCGGCATGCCCGGCAACGAAGGCAACCTGGTGGTGTGTTATGTGGATCTGAACAATGACCTCGACTTCGACGATGCCAACGAGACGAGCGACTACGTGGTGGGAACCTCGCCGGACGAAGTGATGAGCTTTACGTTGGGAGTTCCCGCTGGAACCGTGGCCGGTGGGCATTGGGTCCGTATCGCGAGCT
>JBGAJW010000054.1:0-34348 GCA_044224725.1 Flavobacteriales bacterium | reverse complement strand
TTCAAGCCGAGGCCGGGACAATCCTGCGCCATGGCCGTGGCCAAGCCAAGGGGTCCAAAGGCAAGACCCAGCAGTAGGCCGCGCCAATTCCAAGGGTTTCTCTTCATCATGTTGCTCAGGTTAGGGACTTTCGGTTTCGGAGTAAGGGCGATCAAGTTAGGAAGGATCCACAAATCCAAGCGGCGGATCCTGCTGCTTAGACACCGACCAGGGACTTCGGCCTGTACCTGTTCGTTCAGCGCATTCAGCTGAATGGTCCCTCTTGAATAGAGAAACCCCTCGCTTTCGCGAGGGGTTTCTCCGGAATTCAGATCACAGACCTACTGGACGACCAGGCGCTGTGTGTACAGTTTTCCGTCGATGGTCACGTTCACCATGTAAAGACCGGCACCCGTGCGGGCACTGAGGTCCATCCGGTGGTTCACGATGCCTTCGGCAGCCACAGTGCGCTCTGTGAAGACGCGCTTGCCTACCATGTCATACACATCGATGTCAACCATCGTCTCATCGGCCACATCAACGCCTTCCATGCTCAGGGTCACAAGGCCGTCGCGGTTCGGGTTCGGGTAGAGACTCATGGTCACGTTGGTCGCCTCGTCGAACAGGAGCTCGCGACCCGGACCAGCTTGGTTCGGAATGAACCGGACGCGGCACGCAGGACCGAACTCGCCCGGACCACCGCTGAACACAGGACGAACACGGATGTTCAGCCAGGTATTCGTGGGGATCGGGTTGGTGTTCAAGTTGCCCGGAGCGAGGATGTTCGTAGTAGTGATCACACGGCGGTTGTAAGTGCCATGCGGGTTATAGACCCACCACTGGTAACCCGTGGCACCAGGCTGCGCATTGCAGTACACGGGGCTCGTGATCAGCAGGTTCGAGCGGTCGCACCAGTTGTTCAGGATGTTGAGGCCGCCGATAGGCACACAGAAGTTGCGTGCACCGACTCCACCCAGTTCGCTCGTAGAGGTGAAACTGCCCACAGAAGCGTCGATGATGCGCTTGTTACCAGCGTTGCGGAGAACGTAACCACCACCGGTGATGCCATCGTTCCCACTGTCACTGAAGCGCAGGTGGAAGCAACCGGCCGGCACGCAGAGGTCTTCGGTCACAACAGCACCCGGGGTGCCATTGGCATAAGGACCACCGAAGTCGATCACCGTCACCTCATCCGATGCGTACAGCGTCCAGGACGTCTGAGCTCCATTGGCATCCAAGGTGATGCTCAGCGTGAGGTTCTCCGTGCAACCACCGATCGGCGTGCCTTGGCATTGGCAGTTCGCGTTCAGCACATCGTTCTCGGTGTTCGCGTTGTTGTCATCACAAGCGCCGCCGACCTGACCCGTCACGTTCGGGCAGTTGTCGTTCGCGTTGCAAACGCCGTCACCATCCGTATCCTGGAAGGTTCCTGCGCATACGCAGCTGGCGCTGTAGACGTCACCGGTCGTGCAGGCATCCGCATCATTGCACGCGGAACCCACCGTGGCGGTACCACCTGGTACGCCCAAGCAATCGATCAACTGGCCTTCGCACACACAGTCGGCACTCCACGTATCGTTGCCCGTGAGTAGGTTATTGTCGTTGCAGGCCGTTCCGGGCAGAGCCGTACCGCCCGGGGTTCCTTCGCAGTCAACACCTTGCAGTGTGCCTTCGCACACGCAGCTCGCGTTGATCTGGTCGTTGATCGTGTTCGCATTGTTGTCATCGCAGGCCGTGCCGGGTTCGGCGTTTCCGCAACCACACACACCGGGCGCGATCTTGTCCGCATCCGCAGGGCAGCCGTCGATCGCGTCGCAGGTACCGTCACCATCCGTATCCGCAGCCGGCGTATAAACGCAGGCGTTGGCTACACAGGCGTCGTCCGTGCAAGGATCATTGTCGTTGCAATCAGCGGCTACCGTGCAGCTCACCGGGGTTCCGGCGCACACGCAGTTCGCATTGTACTGGTCATTCACGGTGAGTGCATTGCCATCATCGCAGGCATCACCTGGCTGAACGTTGGCCACGACCGGGCAAGGGTCGATGCAGTCCGCAGCACCATCACCGTCCGTATCCGTATCCGCAACACCGCAACCGCAGGTTCCGGCGGCGATCTTGGCGGGATCCGTGGGGCAACCGTCGATCGCATCGCAGGTGCCATCACCGTCGCCGTCGGGCAGTGGTGTGTACACGCACGCGTTCGCTACGCAATCATCGCTCGTGCAATCATCATTGTCGTTGCAGTCTCCAGCGACCACGCAACCGACCGTCGTACCCACACAAACGCAGCTGCCGTTCAGCACGTCGTTGATCGTGAGGGCATTGCCATCATCGCAGGTAGAACCCTGCTGACCAGCCACGTTGGGGCAGTTGTCAGCGCAATCCGGGGTGCCATCACCATCGGTATCGGTGGTGATCGGCGTGTACACGCAGGCATTCGCCACGCAATCATCGCTCGTGCAATCATCGTTGTCGTTGCAATCACCAGCGACCACGCAACCGACCGTCGTTCCGACGCAATTGCAACTTGCATTGAGTACGTCGTTGATCGTCAACGCGTTACCGTCATCGCATGTGCTACCGATCTGGCCAGCCACTGCCGGACAGTTGTCAGAGCAGTTCGGTTCGCCATCACCGTCCGTGTCCGTATTGTCCGTTGTACCCGCGCACACACAGCTCGCGTTCAGCACATCGTTGATCGTGCAGGCGTTGCCATCGTCGCAAGCGGAACCTTGCTGACCGGCCACGTTCGGGCAGTTGTCAGAGCAGTTCGGAACGCCATCGCCGTCCGTGTCCGTGGTGATAGGCGTGTACACGCAAGCATTGCTCACGCAAGCATCGCTCGTGCAGGGATCCTGGTCGTTGCAATCTCCAGCCGTTACACATGACACCGGCGTACCAGCGCACACGCACGTGGCACCCAGTTGGTCATCAATGGTAAGCGCGTTACCGTCGTCGCAAGCACTGCCGACCTGACCAGCCACGTTCGGGCAGTTGTCAGAGCAGTTCGGCACACCATCACCATCCGTATCCGTGTTGTCTGTGGTGCCTGCGCATACACAGCTCGCGTTCAGCACGTCGTTGATCGTGCACGCATTGTTGTCGTTGCAAGCGGAACCTTGCTGACCAGACACGTTCGGGCAGTTGTCAGAGCAGTTCGGCACACCATCACCATCCGTATCCGTGTTGTCCGTGGTGCCTGCGCATACACAGCTCGCGTTCAGTACGTCGTTGATCGTGCACGCGTTGTTGTCGTTACAAGCGGAACCTTGCTGACCAGCCACGTTCGGGCAGTTGTCAGAGCAGTTCGGCACACCATCACCATCCGTATCCGTGTTGTCCGTGGTGCCTGCGCACACACAGCTCGCGTTCAGCACATCACCCGTCGTGCAGGCGTTGTTGTCGTTGCAAGCGGAACCTTGCTGTCCAGCCACGTTCGGGCAGTTGTCAGAGCAGTTCGGCACACCATCACCATCCGTATCCGTGTTGTCCGTGGTGCCTGTGCACACGCAGCTCGCGTTCAGCACATCACCCGTGGTGCACGCGTTCCCATCATTGCAAGCAGAACCTTGCTGACCGGCCACGTTCGGGCAGTTGTCAGAGCAGTTCGGTACACCATCACCATCCGTATCCGTGTTGTCCGTAGTGCCCACGCATACGCAGCTCGCGTTGTACACGTCACCGGTCGTGCAGGCATTGTTGTCGTTGCAGGCCGAACCGATGGTGGCCGTGCCGCCGATCACACCGAGGCAATCGGGGGTGCAGGAACCGAAGTTCACCGGAGTAGCCTCGATCGTTCCCGTCTTCTCGATTCCACCCAGCGACAGGAAGTAGTTCGTGTTGCTCGGCTGGCCACTGCCGTTATTGACGATCTGGAACTGGGTACAACCGGTATTCCCTGTGACCGGGATGGTACATACCGACTGCCATACACCCGCCGTCCAAGGGCATCCCGCATCGTTCAACAGATCCACTCCGAATCCGTTGAAGGTCCGATACTTGAAACCACCTGCCGTGACCTGTGTCGTAGGGGTCGGGGCCACGGCCGCGCAGGTCAGCACCCGGGTCCCCAAGGATGCAGGCGATGTCGATGGCCATTGGATCGTAAAGGTCAGGCCAGAAACCACACCGAGAAAATCATCTCCGTTGGGCCGCAAGAACACCTCCAAACGGTTCAGGTTCGTGTTCAGTACCAGGTCGATATCAACCGAAGTGGGGTTACCCACTGGTTGACCCACGCATTCGCAGGCCGGTGTAACCAAGTCAGATACCGTGTTGGCGTCGCCGTCTTCGCACGGATCGCCGATGTTCAAGCCGAGGCCGGGACAATCCTGCGCCATGGCCGTGGCCAAGCCAAGGGGTCCAAAGGCAAGACCCAGCAGTAGGCCGCGCCAATTCCAAGGGTTTCTCTTCATCATGTTGCTCAGGTTAGGGACTTTCGGTTTCGGGGTAAGGGTGGGCAAGTTAGTGTGGTTTGCTCTGAGGTCCTCAAGGAAGTTGTTCACTACGCACATCGTTGGGTGTCGTGCTGCCGATGTTGACCAGGATCGGGTCACGATCATTGCCGGTTCCGGTGTATTTGACCACACCGTCCATGTTCACATCCACCCCCTGATAGCCTGCGACGGTATTCGTAGGGGTCGTACTGCCGACCACCTGCAGGATCGGGTCGCGGTCATTGCTGGAACCCGTGTATTTCAACGTCGCATCCTGAAGGGCATTCCCGGTCCAAAGCGCCATGAACGGACCGACGGCCTTACGCGCATCGGTCCCCCACGTTGCAGTAGCAACAGAGCTCAGATCGATCGCCGTTGGGGACGAACCCAAGGCAATGGCCGTAGCTGTCATGACTCCCAAGTGGTTCCTATGACGCACCGCCACATGATAGTTGCCCGCGCCAACCCCCAACTGCACCGGGGATACCCCGTCCGTAGCCACAATATCACCATCCCGTTGCAACAATGCCTGCCGCGTGGCCACGACCACATTGGGAGATGCTTGTGAGCGGAGTTCCACGCGCACCCAATCCACGATGGCGTCGTTACCCCCAACGGTCAACACGTTGGGTGCCAGGGTCTCCCCACCGCCGCCTGCGGTTTGCGTAAAGCCCAGCGCAGTGTAAGGTTCCATGGCGGGAATGAGACCGCCAGTCCGCAGCGGGTCGTTCATGATGCCCGTGCCCTGATCGAGCGGTCCTTCCAACTTCACCATCAACGAGAGTGAGACCTGGTTCACCACCGTAGCGGTGACCTGCGTGCGGGGGCTCGCAGCCACCGTCCCATCGGTGCTCACCACCCAGTCGTACAGGTAATAGTAATTCGCTGTACCGTTGGAGGATCCCGTGATGGAACCGAACGTACCGATCGGATATGGATAGGTGACACCCGCGTTGTTGTACCAGAGATTCCGCGTCACTTCGGTATTGTCGTCGAACGCGGTGATGCGATGCTGCGAACCAACCGGAACATCCCAGTTCACCTCGATGGTATTCAGACCGGCGGGGATCTCGATATACTTCTCCGCGACCAGGGTACCCAAGCGGTCCACCAGTACGAAGTGGCGCTGGCCTACGCTGTTGGCGTACACCTTGAAGGACTTCAGTTTGAACGGGGCCGTGGCATCGAAGAACAGCCACTGCTTCTCGCTGAGGTATGCTCCTTGGGTCGTGTTCGCGGCACGACCAACGGTGATCTGTTGCGGGGCCACTGAATTGCGCGCTTCGGCCCAATAGGGCGTGGTGGACGTCAGCACGGGGGTGTTGAAGCTGTTGCCCGTACCCACTTCATTCCCACCTGAGGCCGAATCGAACCAGTGCACATCAGGACCGGTAGCACCGAGCGTGACGCTGCCCGGCCCATATGTGGTGGCATCCGTCCCCGTCGGGGCGGCAGGAGCGTTCAATGCGGTAATGCTCAAGCTCGGCGTGCTCAACGAGCCGCATGGGCAGGTAACGGTACACGAATATGTGCCTGGTGCGCTGACCGTAATGCTACGGGCCGTGGCGCCTGTGCTCCATGAGTAAGCGGTCCCCGGGGATGCGGTCAGTGTACGGGTCTGGCCAGGACCAAGAACCGTGTTGCCGTTGCAGTAGATGTTCGCCTGACCTGTGACCGGGCCAACGGTCTGTGCGGTCAGGTTGATCGGGATCGCCGTCCAATTGTTCGCGTCGTTGGCTTCGATGAAGTCGTTGTTAGGATCCACCTCCGCCACGATGTAGTACGCTCCCGAAGAGTTGTTGCACAGCCCTGGCATCATATTGATCCACATGCCGTCCAAGTTCTCACTGTACACGTCACCCTTTCCAGCCACGATGCTCTGCACATCATCGGAACATCCGGGCTCGCTACCAAGTGCGTAATTGGCCCCGAACGCCGTGTTCGTGATGATGCTTCCTTGCGGTGATGACAAGTGCGAGTCACGGCAATAGCCGTTCGCACTGGAACAGGTGAAGAGGTTGGTGAGGCAGAAGCCCAACTTGCCGCCTGTGGCCAGTATCGGCCATTGGCGCGCGTCGGTGATACCCGGCTGGGCCATCCGGAGGGTCATGGTCGTCCAACCGTTCACATGGTAGTGCATGTGCGTGGGGTGGTAGGTCATCGTGCCCCGCTCATACTCGTTGAAGGACATCGTATTGCCGTTCTTGTGGTAGATCCGTTGGAACAGGATCTGCTTGGCGGAGTAGCCGTTGGAGCACGTATATCCGATGTTGTTCGCTGTGGGCGAGTAGATCGAATCGATCAGCGGCCCACAGAGGAACTTGCGGTATCCGTCGGCGCGCACACCGCGCACCTCCAAGGGACCCATTCCCACGTTCGGTGTTCCGCCGCTTATCCGGAGGCGCCCCGCATTGGCCGTTCCAGGGCTGCCCGTTGTCGAGGTCGAGGTCTGCGAGTACTCCGTGGGACCGCCCAGTCCGGAATAATACTGTTCGTTCTGGAGCGCTTGCCAACTGATCATGATGTCCGGCAAGAGGTCGCAATTGGTCTGCCCCGGGGAGGCGCAAGCGCAACTGGTCGCATTGCTGTTCGGGCCATTGGCCGTGATCTCATCACATTGGGCGAAAGCACCCCCTGCGGTCGCCAAGAGGAATGCGCACGCCAAGGCCGTGCCTTCAAGGATGCTTCTCATGTGGAGCGTGAGATCGGGTTGGGGCCGTAGGGAGAACGGTCAAAAGTAGACCCCGCATGGATCAGGGTCAAGGTCATGGCAGGATCCATAGCTTACGGGCTTCACGGGTGTACTGGTCGGTCACAACGAACGTGTAGCATCCCGGTGCCAGCCCCTCCAATGGGATCTCCGTGACCACCGCTCCGGGGATACCACCTTCACCCACCACGCGGCCGGAAGGATCCAGGATCAGCCAACGGCCGGGCACACTAGTGCCCTGACGATCGCAGAACACCTGTTCACGGCAGGGATTGGGATACAGGTTGAAGCGCGGACCGAAGGTTTCAGGGATGTTCTCCGGGAAAGAAAGTCGCGCCAGGCCGCCGTATGCCGTGCCGGCCCAGATCGAACCATCGGCAGCGACCATGACGCACTGGACCGTGTTGTCCGGAAGTCCGGAATTCGTGGAGGTGTAATTCGTGAACGAGCCGTCCGGCCGGCGCACGGCCAAGCCTGCGAGCAAAGTTCCCAGCCAGACCCGGCTTTGTCCGTCCACCCGAACGCAGTTCACGGCGTTCGAAGGCAACAGTGAATTCCCCGTGGTGTACTGGAACCACGGTCCTTCATACCATCCCCCACCTTGGCGCAGCAGCCCTTGCGAGGGCGTGGCTACCCAGCGTTCATTGTTCGCCAGGTCGAAAGCCGATTCGTTCTGTGTGTTGTCCGGGAACTGATCGATGTAGGTGGCGTGCACCGTCACCGACGTGTCCGTGATGTAGTGGAACCCACCGTTCAATGTGCCCAAAGCCACAAGACCATCCGGGCGGACCGAGGCATGCAGGACGGTGTTGCCGTTCAACTGAAGACCGCTGTATGAGGTGTCCGACGTGTTGTAGAACCGCCACTCATCACCAGTGTAGCAAACGAGGCCCAAGTATGTCCCGATCCACGCCCAACCCCGGTAGTCGACGGCGAGGCTATTGATCTCATTGTCGGGCAGCGGTGAGTTGTCCGTATCGAAAGCGCTCCAATCGATCCCATCGTAAACCACTACACCATGCAACTGGGTACCGATCCAGAGCCGGTCCAGACTGTCGATGGCCAAGGCCCTGATCACGTTGTCCGGAAGCCCTGATGACCCCGATTGATATACCGTCCAATCGGCACCATCATACCGGCAAAGCCCCCAGGACGTAGCGGCCCAGATGATGCCGTGCGAGTCCTGCACGATGTCCGTCACGTTGTCGCTCGGGAAACCGGACGCGGCCATATCGAAAACCTCCCAGACCTGGGACCGCACGGATCCGCACATCACTGTCAGCGTGAAGCCGAGCGCCGAGCCGTACCGGGTCAATGAGTGGGACATCACTCGGCACCGCGCTCAATGCACGACCGTTACCAGTGCTGTGCGGCGAAGATCACCCGCGCGCACTTCGAGTGCGTACGTACCGGAAGCCAAGGAGGAGGTCGGGACCGCCGTCATCCTGGAGGTGACAGGACCCTTTCCTATGATGCGGCCCGCCGCGTCGTAAAGCACGTATCCCGATGCACCCTCGAAACCCGCAGGGCGTTCGAACACGAGCCGGTCGTCGGCCGGGTTCGGCCAACAACGCAATGCCCCGAGCTTTTGCCCCTCTACTCCGGTGGATTCTTGTGGATCGATCCGCAGCAATTCGTGGTACGTGGCATTCACGCCCCACATGCGGCCATCGGGTCCTACGGTGATCCCCATGAGCCCGGGATCACCCGTATGGATCCGGCCCAGTTCCGGGAAGGTGGATCCACTGATGTCATAGATGACGATATCACCGTTCGCGTGGTCGCTCACGTACAGGTGCGTGCCCACGAGCTCGATGCCCGCCGGTTGGTCCAGCCCCTCAGTGATGATGACCTCCCATTCGTAGCCCGTCACCATCGAATACTCCAGATAACTCTCGAACGGCCCATAGATACCCGGGCCACTGACAGTGCCGCTGTTCGTGTTCATGCGCATAATGCGCTGACCTCCGAAGTCCACCACGTACAGCCAGCCCGTCGACTTGTCGAACACATCATGGCTCACCACATGGTCCGCCGGATCCTTGGTGACCGTGAATTCCGCATAACGTTTGATGATCGCGTTGCCATGGTAGTCGTTGCCGGGTCCGTGGTCCTTTCGGAAGTCGTTCATCACGATGTCCCCGCGGAAACCGTCGACCACCCAATACCTGTTCCAGAACTCGTGCGCGATGCCCTGGCTGTTGGGATCCACGTGCAGCATGTCCAAATGGCTCCCCAACCCGCCGTAGAATCGGCAATAGATGGACGTATCGGCGCTCCAGAGCGATGGCCCGGTGAACGGATCACCCCCGTTGTGGTTCGCATCGAATACACCTGGGCAGGTAGCAAAGCAGTTGTTGTCGCCCATGGCGATAGCGGTGGGCAGGCTCATGAAATGCCATGAATTCTGGTCCTTCCGCCACTCGTGGGTCATGTCCGGCTCGCCTGCGGCGTAGAAGGTCACCGTGCTTCCTCCGCTCGCCTCGGTATCCTTGTTGATCACCCAGAGCTGGTTCCGTCCCGCTTCCGGGTGGAACGAAAGGTCGCGCGGCACGAGGATGTCCTGATCGCTGTTGGCGATGACGGTGATCAGCGGCTCCTGGGCCAGATAATCATCAGCGAGATCAGGGATCGCCGGGCTGATGACGTGGGAAGAGCTCATCTGGTCGTTGAAGGTGTTCAGGTCCTCCCCGCCATTGATGTTGGCCACAAACACGGTCAGCTGTGCCGTCCCCTCCGCCTGCGGGAGCCACGGAACGTCATGCGTGAACTCGTACGTGTCGCCCGCGTTCAGCGTGACGCCCGTGACCGGCATCGTGACCGGCGATCCTCCATCGACGGTATAAACGATATCGAAACCCGTGACGGGGTCCGAACCGAAGCTCGACACCACCCCGCGAACACGCACGGTCTCCCCCACGCTCGCGTACAGCGGGGTGAACAGGTCCGAAACGCCCATATCGCGCGCCACGGGAGGTTGCGCGATGAACGGGTACACGCTCATTGGTCCTTCTCCCATCCCGAATTGGACCGCGCTCACCCCGTCAACGAACACCTCAACGCCAGCCTGCCCATCTCCCCAATCATCCACCATGTAGATCGTGTACGGCTCCCCTTCTATCAGGCACCACGGACCTTCCGTGTACGTCGTATTGGGCAGGTAACCGGAGGGCTCCTGGTTCTGTAGACCTCCTCCTTCGCAGCCGATGGTCAGATTGCCTCCTTCCGCGATGGTACTGGTCCCGCAAGCGGCGGCACCCTCCACAAGCTGCCAGTAGGACTCGTACCCGAAGTCATCGGTCGTTATCGCTATCGTCACTTCCACTTCGCCCACGCCGCATTGGGCGGCTACCGGTCCAGAAGTGAGGAACAAAGAGACAATGGATGTCGCGAGGAGAGATCTCATCATGGTCATGTGGAAGGGAGCCAATGTTAAGGTGGAAGCGCTTCTCAACCCCACCGATCCGATGGGGATACAGGAATCCAAGACGGATCCTCCCGATCGACTACCGGAGAAACGCTGCCAACTCGTGGGATCCGATCATGGCAATTGCTCCAGACGTGTGGCCGTGGGTGTGGTCGATCCGATGTTCACCAGGATGGGATCGCGATCGTTAGTGCTTCCCGTGTACTTCACTTGACCCGACAGATTCACGTCCTCGCGCATGTAGCCCGATACCACCGCCGTGGGCGTAGTGCCTCCGACCGCGGTAAGGATGGGGTCGCGATCATTGCTGCTGCCGGTGTACTTCAGCGAACTCGCGGTGCCGTCACGGAACACGTTGCCGCACCACATGCCCCACAAGCCACCCAGGTCCTTCCGGGCTTGCGTACCCCATGTCGGCGTGGCCGACTGACGGAAGTCGATGCTCGCCGCGCTGCCGCTCAATGCTACCGCCGATCCGGTCATGATGCCCAGGTGGTTCCTGTGCCGTACGGCCACGTAGTAGTTGCCCGGCAAGGCTGACAGCACCAATGAGCTCACGCCGTCGGGACCTACGATGTCACCATCCTTCTGCAAGAGCCCGCACCGTGTGGACATGACCTGTGAAGGGGTCGTCGCATTGCGCAGTTCCACCAGGACCCAGTCCACGATCGCGTTGTCTCCCGTTGTGGTGAATACGCTGGCGTTCACCGTCTCTCCACCGCCTCCGCCGGTCTGGGTGAAGCCCATCGCCGTGTACGGCTCGGATGTAGGCAGCAGAGACGATGTCCTCAGTGCGTCGCTCATCAGTCCAGCGCCCTGGTAAGGTCCTTCCAACAGCACCTTGATATTCACCGCCACCGAATTGCTGACCGTGAGGCAGGACCCGATCACGTGCGTAACGATGTTATTGGCGGCCGAGTTCACGATGTCCTGTATCGCATTGATGCAGATCTGCGCGCCGGTGATGCTGAAATAATTGATCCGGCACAACGGAACGAATCCCGTGTTCTTCGCCAGGCTGCTGTCATTGTAACACAGGCCGATCACCTTCACGCCTCCCAGCGAACTGCTCCACACCATATCGCCTTCGATCTGTGGGTTCAGGTTCGTCACCGATTGGATCGTGAGCCCGCTCATGGTGAATTCGTAGCCCATCGTGCGGCACGTGCCGTTCTTGACCCAGATGTCCACATACTGGGCATCCGGATTGAAGGCCCCGATGGTGAGATCGGCCGTATCGATCGTACTCACATAACCGCGCGGAAAGTCGCACCACGGGTGATAATGGATGAGGTGCGTCTGGATGTCGTGCGTGGCCTGTTGATTGTAGCAGGATGCGAGCAGCGCCGCATCCGTGACGGTGATCTCGTTATCGATGTTCAGGTCCGTGCAGCTGCTTACCACCGCATCATCGCCGAGGATCTCCGACACGTACATCTGTGCATCGGGCTGGTCCTGCGCGCCATTGTTGTTGCGGTCACCGCTCTTCACCGTCCCGTTGCACGTGCCCATGCAATCCGGCCGCGTGCTCCCGTACGCTTGGCCCGCACAATCCACCACGGGCGTGCAGCCTGTGGCCACATTGAAGCCGCGCGTCTGTCCTGGATCCCCGGTCAGGTTGATGCACACGGACGCATAGTTGTTCGCGTAGTTCATCTCGTGCCGGCCCAGGGCATCGGGGCGGTGCGCCCAGTTCGTGCGGAGCACCAGTGTGTACAGACCCGCCGGCACATCCGTGATATCGATCCAGTTGCACGTGGTACCACTGCCGTACTGGTCGTAGCATTGTTTGCTGATGCCCATGTTGCTGCAACCATAGTGTGAGGTTCCGCCGAAGCAGCCGACGTCGATCACGCAATACCCGTTCTTGAAGCCCACCGGGATGGGTTCGCCGCTCTGGTCGAAGAGCAGGTAATCCGCGTAGCCGGAGTAATGGGCGTGGCCATGGCAGTTGTTCGTGCTGAACATCTGGGGTTGCGAGGAAGGGCTTCCGATGTAGTAGTCCGTCTGGCCGATGTTGTCGATGCGGGTGTTGAAGCGGATGACGTTGCGCACTCCGAAGCCCTTCACGCATCCCTCCTGCACCGCGCACTGATCGCTCCCGGCGATGGTGATCGTGGTGATGGACATCGAGGTCTGGAGCGCGTTCTGGTTGATCGTGAGATCGGGGCCCGCCGGGCAGTTCGGGTTCCCGACCGCCAGGCAACATCCAGTGCACGCTACCGTGGCCAACGGATCATAGTTGCAGGAGTTCACATCCATGCACCCGACCGCCGGGCCGTTGTAATCGATGCGGAAGGTCGCCGTGGTGCAACTGCCGCCGTTCGTACCGATACGCAGGTGATAGAGCTGGCCGGCCGGCATGTTGGCAGTTATCCGGGCTTGTTGCCCGCAACCGCCGAGGTCGTCATCGGCGAATGTCGCCCCTTCCACCCCACTGCTGAGCACGATCGCGCCGCACGCCATGTCATACAGCCACAATTTGGTATCGCAGGTGTTCAGCCCGCAGGTGGTGATCGTGTAGGATCCCGCCGCGGCCGGTGTCCAATTGTACCAGTACTCGAGCGACGGAGCCGTGTATACCGTGCCCGTCACGGCCGTCACCGCCGTCGCGCAGCTCTGCCCCGGACCGCAATTGAAGCTCGTTTCCTGGTATTGGGTGAATTGACCGCCCTGCACGACCTGCACGCCGTCCAAGTATACCCAGTACTGACCGTAGCCGTAGCTGCTGTGCCAGATGCCGTCACCCGCCGTGTCATTGATCCGGAAAAGCAGGCAGGTCGCCTCGGGGACGCATAAGGAGGTTCCCGTGCTCGTGCCGCTGGCCAACGTCACCCCGGTCACCGCGTTCTTCAGCGTCCAAGAGGTTTCCTGTGGGTAGTTGTCGTTCACGATATCAATGGTCACCCGCTTGGATCCGGCAGAACAGGTGTACTGACATGTGCCATTGTTCACGTTCACGCTACTGCTGTAGTTGCTTGCCAGCGCATCCGGGCAACCGAATACGGGCGTGAGATCGCCCACCACCACATCATCGATCGCGATGTCGCTCAGCGCACCGGTGCCGGTGGTCGCCCGGAAGCGCAAACGCAGGTCGGTCTGGCCAGCATAAGCCGCCAAGTTCAACCAGCCCTGTTTCCACTTCAGGCCCTGATCACCGGACTGGGTCCACACGTTCGAGACAACGCTCCCGTTCACGTTCAGGTCCAACGCGAGCGAACCCATCTGGCTGCCCCGCATGTGGTACCAGAAGGTCAGATACGGCGTAGTAAGAGAGGAGATGTTGTAGCAATTGCTCTGCAGGATGGCGGACTTCGCAGGGGTGGCTCCAGTGACGCCGGCCTCCACGTACATGTAGTTGCCGCCCGTATTGTTGCCCGTGTGATCGCCGATGGGACCGGTGAGCACGGTCATCACACCGCCGTTTGTTCCGTTGTTGTCCACGTTCCAATCCAGATTGTCGCCGGTCAGGTTGGACCAACCCGTGACGAGCGTGCCGGGAGTGCCCACCGTGCCCGTGGTGAAGCTCTCGGCGGCCGGGAAGGTGGAGATGCACTGGGCCATGGCCGCAGTGGCCAAGCCGGAAAGGACCCACGTCAATTGACTACGGAGCATCGGAGCAGGATTTGGGGATGCGCAATGTATCGATCTGACCGGTAGGATACCAGCAGTAAATGAACCTTCGACAAATGTCAGGGTTCATACACGTCCTCGAAGCCCGAACAGTTCGGATCGCACGTTGATTCAACTGGTCCGGCCTCGTTCGTCTTGGCACCTACCGCCAGGTCTTCCAACCAGACCCCCTGAGGAGCTTGTCCTCGTGGTGCCCAGACGCGCCAAGGATCGCGCCCCTTCGGAACCAATGGGCTTTGCCGGTATGAACCGATACAGGAATACACAGGAGCGTGTCGAAATGACGGACTGCTATGATCGGGCTCAGCGCTTAACGACGCGTGCCACACGCTCACCCTCCAACATCCTCAAGCGGACGACGTATGTGCCTGAGCAGAAGCTCGACAGATCGATGATCCGCCTCTGAGGGCCACGCAGGCCGAACAGTGCATTCGCCCATAGCTCCTCACCGGCCGCGTTCATGAGCGAAAGCCCGACCAGCTCCGCATCACCGAGGTCCACATCAACCGTTATCAGATCCGAGGTAGTGGTCGGGAACGCATTGAACCGCTGCTCCGCCGCCGCAGATGCGACAAGGGCCGTATTGAATTCGATGATATCCCCCTGGGATTCCTGCCCTCCGAGGGAAACGTAGTAGTCTCCGTTCACCGTGGCCGTGAAAACATCGTTCACGATGGTGAAGACATCGGAGCCGTTCACGACCGGTATCGTACAGAGGGTGATCCACTGCCCGGCCATCAGCGTGAGCGGGATGTCAGAGAGCACCGAGCCACCGAAACCAGCGAATACCTGATAGCGGTAACCATTGCTCGTCTCTACGGGTCCGCTCGGGTTCACATCGTGGTACTCTTGGACCTGCGCGTCCTGTTGCACGCTGCCCAAGCCTGCACCGGATGCTTCGTTCCAACGGATAGTGAATACGCTGGCCGCAAAATAGCCGTCGAAGTCGTTCTCGAATCGCACACGTACTTCAATGTCGTTGTTCTGGCCGGGTACGGCGGTAATGTCCACCGAATTCTGCGCGACGAGCCCTGAAGCCATGAAGAGAAGCGCACTGGTGAAGAAGGTGCGTGCCGTTCGGACCATGATGTGGCGTGCTTGGTGGTGCGAAGACGAAGGTAGCCCAAGCAGCGCACGGAAGTCGAAGTGTGGAAAAGCGGAAAGGCGCAAGCACCCGACTCTATTCCACCTCGGGCACGCTGTCCGGTTCAGAGCACCTGCTCCACGATGCGGTCCACCGTGATGCCCTCTGCCTCGGCCTTATAGTTGCGCACTAGGCGGTGGCGCAGGATCGGCTTGGCAACGGCCTGCACGTCCTCGATGTCCGGGCTGAACTTGCCGCGTGTGAGCGCATGGCATTTCGCGCCGATGACCAGGTATTGGCTGGCACGCGGCCCTGCCCCCCAACTGATGTGGTCGTTGATGATGCTCGGCACCCCTTCTCGCCCGGGGCGCGTGCGGCTGGCGAGCTTCACGGCATATTCCACCACGTTGTCCGCGACGGGGATCCGCCGCACGAGGCCTTGGTAGAATTGGATCTCCTCCCCGCTGAGCACGGGCTTGATATCCGGTATCACATCGCTGGTGGTCGCTTTCACGATGTTGATCTCTTCCTGGTAGGTCGGATAGTCCAAATGGATATTGAACATGAAGCGGTCGAGCTGCGCTTCGGGCAGCGGGTAGGTGCCTTCCTGTTCAATGGGGTTCTGCGTGGCGAGCACGAAGAAAGGCTCCGGCAAGGGCCAAGTGCGGCCCGCTGCGGTCACTGACTTCTCCTGCATCGCTTCCAGCAGGGCGGCCTGTGTCTTGGGCGGCGTACGGTTGATCTCGTCCGCCAGGATGATGTTCGCGAACAGCGGCCCCTTGATGAACTTGAACTGGCGGTCCTGATCGAGGATCTCAGCGCCGATGATGTCGCTCGGCATCAGGTCCGGCGTGAACTGGATCCGATTGAAGTTCAATCCGAGTGCCTTGCCCACCGAGTTCACGAGCAGCGTTTTCGCCAGACCGGGTACGCCGACGAGCAACCCGTGCCCACGGCTGAAGATGGCGATAAGCACATCGTCCACCACGCTTTCCTGGCCCACGATGGCCTTCTGCACCTCGCTCTTCAGCAAGCGGTATTTCGCGCCGAAGTCCTCTACAGCGCGGGCGTCGTTCGATCGTTCGGTCATCTGTTGTCGGTTGTCGGTTATCGGTTGTCTGGCTGCGCCATCACTTCTCCCCTGTAGGCTCCGGTATCCAAGGGTAATTGAACGGGCACCCCGCGTAATCCGGTATCACACGCACGTACATGCCATTGAGCTTCTCGCGTACCCATGCGTCCACGGAACGTTGGCGAACCGCGTTGGCGGCGGCTTCGCTCACGAGCGGATAATCCTGTACGAGGTCCATCGTGTGCGGCTCCGTGCGCTTCATCAGCAGGAAAACGCGATAGCCCTTCTCGCCGGTCGGCAGTTCGAATGACCGCGTTTCACTGAGCGTTCCAACGCCGAGCTTGTCGAGCACGAAGAAGGTCTGCTGGTCCAGGTCGCCGATGGCCCAGCGCGGACTGTTACGGTCCGGTTCGATCACCAATCCGTTGGTGCCCTTGGTCTCCTCGTCGTCGTTCAGTTCAGCGGCGGCCTTGGCGAAGCTGATCTTGCCATCGCGGATCAAGGTGGCCACACTGTCCATGAAGGCCTTCGCCGTGCGCGCGTCCTCCGGGGTGCTTTCCACCTTCAGCAGGATGTGCCGCGCGTTGTACTGCTCGCCGCGCCGCTCCACCATGTTCATGATGTGGTATCCGAATTCCGTCTTGAACACGGAGCTGATCTCGCCGTCCTTCAAGCTCAAGGCCACCGCGTCGAATTCCGGCACCATCACACCTTGCGGCACCATGCCGAGCATGCCTCCCTTCGCCGCCGAACCTTCGTCCTGGCTGTTCAATGTGGCCGCCACCTCGAAGCTGACCTTGCCTTCGACGATGCGCGTGCGCAGGTCTTCCAACTTCTTCTTGATGCGGCGGTCCTCCTCCACTGATGGCCTGGCGTACTTGACGATGCGCCCGAACTCCACACCCGCATTGATGAAGGGCAGGCTGTCCTTCGGGATGTCATTGTAGAATTTCGCGACCTCCTTGGGCGTTACGGCCGCATCGCCGGTGACTTTTCGTTGCATCTGCTGGCTCACCAGTTGATCACGCACCTGCTCACGGAAATCCGCCTTGATCCGCTCCCGTGACTTGCCGTAGAATTTCTCGAGCTTCTCGCGCCCGCCGACCTGCTGTTCGAAATGGATGATGCGTCGCTCGAGATCGGCCTCCACCTCCTTGTCGTCCGCAACCACGCTGTCGATCCGCGCTTGTTCCAAGAGCAGTTGCCGGTAGAGCATGTCCTCCAGTTGCGCGCAGGCGATCTCCGGGGTCACGGTCTCCCCGCTCTGCCGCGCTTGCTCGAGTTGGCCGGCCAATTCGCTGTACAGCACGATGCGACCCGCGACGTTGGCGATCACGCGATCGATCACTTGGCCGTTCACCGGTGCGACCTGCTTCGGGACGGTAATCTCCGCTTCAGCAGGCGGCGCGGGCGGGGTCGGCTTCTGCTCGCTCACCGCCTTGGATCCATGGCATCCGGTACCGAAGCCCAGAACCACCACGGCCAAAGCCGCAGCGTTCACGAAGGCGGATGATATCGGCCTAACGCAGCTTGACATCCTGGCGGGCAAGAGCTTCATCGTAAAGGTCTTTGCGCATGCGCTCAATGAGCTGGAGCTTGCGCTGGTTGATGAGGATGGAACGGATCTCGGCACGCACCAATTCGAGCGGTGACACACTGTTCTTCAAGCGGTGCTCCAAGAGATCCACGAAGAAGACACCTACGCTGTCCGACACGATCACCTTGCGCTGGCGCGGGATCCAATCCGTGGGATTGTCGGGCCTGAGCGGTACTTGTTTCTGCAGTTCGGAAAAGGCCATCCAGTCGTCGTGCGTGTCGTTGATCACTGAGCCGCGCTGTGCAAGCAGCACTTCCAGATCGTGGAAGCCATCGGGCTTTTCGCTGCGCCAAAGGTCTTCCACTTTCTTCAGCACGCGCTTGTCC
This sequence comes from Flavobacteriales bacterium, assembly GCA_044224725.1. GTDB lineage: Bacteria > Bacteroidota > Bacteroidia > Flavobacteriales_F > PHOS-HE28 > PHOS-HE28. The sequence goes on along the minus strand of JBGAJW010000054.1, from coordinate 16,084 downwards.
GTTTCCCTCAGTTTGAACCACCGGGCCCGCACGATATTGTCCTTCAGCTCGAAGTTCTTCTCGTTCTCTGTGTAGTACGCTTCGATCTCCCCCGTACTGACGTTCGTGTCGAGCTTCTGGCTCACCAAGGCCTGCTCGTAGGCGTACACGATGAGGGACTCACGATAGTCCCGCAACTGCTGGTCCACATCCTTCTGCGCGGTGCTCAGGTTCTCTTCGGCCTTGTGCAGCAGCACACGCTCGCGCGCCCATGCGTCGATGAACTGCTGGGCCAGCGCGGCGCTGTCCTCCTTGGCGGCGTCCGGCGGGATCATGCGCACCAGATCGCTGCGGAACAGCTTCTCCTGGTAGGCTTCCGCCACCGGCGGATCGCCCTCCTCGTTCTCTTGCACGTTGCCGCATCCCGAAAGGAGAAGGGCGGCGATCACCGCCGCCCCTCCGTTCCGTTCGATGCGGGATCCGCGCATGCGCTCAATGGATGCTGTAGAGCACTTCCTGCTCCACTTTCACCGGGTATTTCGCGCGCAGTTCCTTGATCCAGTCCTTCTCCAGTTGGTCCTGGTAGGCGGCCGTGACGAGTCCGCGTACGTCGTTCAACGGTTTGGGCTCGGGTGCCACGATGCGCTTCAGGTCCGTGAAGATGATCTTGCCGCCGACGTTCTGCTCCGGCGTGAGACCCGGCGTGCTCATGCCCTTGATCTGGGGCTTCTCTTCCTCGGTGAAGATCCCGCTCTCCAGGTCCACCAACGCGTTCTTGTCGTCCTTGTTCAGCGCCTTCTCGATGTCCATGCCGCGCTTGCCTTTCTTGTAGAGGCCTTTCACCTGTTTGGCCACGTCCGCGTTGGCGCAGGTGTAGACGTCCACGTCGTAGCGCACGGGGTAGAGGTAATTCATCTTGTTCTGCTCGTAGTACGCCTGCAGGCCCGTGCTGTCCTTCACCGCCTTGCTCCACACCTTCTGGTCGGTGAGTTCGAACAGCAGGATGCCGTCGCGGTACTCTTTCATGAGCATGCGGAACTCCGGGTACTTCGTTTCGAGCTGGCTGTCCTCGTAGGCGAGGATCTCCTCATCCACGTACTGCTTGAACTTCTCCTGGACGTATTGCGCTGTCGGCACGGCGGATTCGCGTTTCTGCTTGCTCTCCAAATAGTCGAGGAATTGCTGTTGCGTCCACGACTTGCCGGTGATGCTGAACACGGGCTTGGTGAGCGCTTTGGCCTTTACGCGGTCGTACTTCCAGCCTTCATGCGTGTCCCGCACCACCACGGTGTCCTCGGGCGAGGTCTTCAGCTCATCATGCTTGCGGCTACGGATGTTCACCACTTTGCCCATCTGCACCGTGCCGTTGATCTCGCGGTGGTACTTCATGCCATCGTGGATCACCGTGCCCTCCACCACTTCTTTGCGCAGAAGGGTATCGCTCATCGAAGCGCCTTTCTTGAAGATCGTGCTATCGATCAGCGGGTAGAGCGCCTTCAGTGCCTTGTCATCGGCCTTATACTTGTAGGAAGCCTTCAGGTCCGCGAGGAACTTCTGACGCGTGATCTCGGCGCGGCTATCACGCGAGATCTTGGCCTTCAGGTCGGCCTTCGCTTCGTCGTAGGTGGGGGGTGCCTTGTACTCCAAGCGCTTCACGATGTGCCAGCCGTAGCGGGTCTTGAAGGGCTTGGTTATGTCGCCATCGGCTTTCAGGGCGAAGCTCTGGTCCTCGAACTCCTCGATCATCTTGCCGGTGCCGAACATGGGCAGCTCACCGCCTTTCGTGTTCGTGCTCTCATCATCGCTGTACTTCAAAGCGGCGTCGCTGAAGTTCAGCTCGTTGCTCGCCAGCCGACCGGCCACCTCGTTGATCTTGTCCTGCGCGGCCTTCTGCTTGTCCGGGCTGTCCTGGTCCGTGCTGCGCACCATGATGTGCGCCACTTTCACCTGCCCGCGCGCCGGACGCTTGTCCACCACCTTGATGATGTGGTAGCCGAAACGCGTGCGCACCGGCTTGCTGATCTGCCCCGGCTGCGTGGCGTAGGCCGCGCTCTCGAAGGGGTACACCATCTGCAGCGCGCTGAACCATCCCAGATCGCCGCCGTTCTTCGCCGCGCTCGGGTCATCGCTGCCGCCCTTGCCGCTGGCCACGCTGGCCCAGTCTTCTCCAGCGCTCACGCGATCGCGCAACGCCATGATCTTCTTCCAGGCCGCCAAGGTGTCGGCGGGCGTAGGCTCTGCGGGCAGTTGTGCCAAGATGTGGCTCGCGCGCACTTCGATGTTGCTCCGGTCGAAGGCCTCCTTCATCAGCTCATCGTTCAGGTTGCGATCGATGAGGTACGGACGCGCCAGTTGCTTGCGGTAGCCATCGAGCTCCGTTTTGAACTTGCCCACCGTGTCCATGCCCAGCTCTTCGGCCGCGCGCACCTTCAACTTGTAGTTGATGAAGAGGTCGAGGTACTCGTCCAAGGCCTCCTTGGTGACGGCCGCGTCCTTGTTGTTCTTCTTGTAGATCGCCTCGAACTCGCTGCGCGTGACGGGCTTGCCGTCGACGGTCATCAGCACCGGGTCAACGGGAGCCGCAACGGTCTTCACCGGGTCTTTCTGCGCCGAAGCGCTAAGGCCGCACACCAGCAACGCGGCGACGGTCAACTGCTTGATCATGGGGTGGTTCTTTCGCAAAGGGTGCCAAATGTAACCGGATCGCCTGCCCCGCCTCGGAATGCGCTGAAACCCGCGCCGTTAAAAAGATCAAGCGGTCCAAGCTTCAAGACGCAAGACACAAGGCCCAAGCTTCAATCTGAAGGACCCAAGCACCTTGATGCTTTGAAGCTTGGCGCTTGTGTCTTGAAGCTTGGTTTGCTTTGCGCGGTGCGACTTCCACCACACCTGCGCTACCTGCTGCGTGCCTACCTCACGCTGATCGGCGTGAGTGCGCTGTTCAGGCTGCTTCTCTGGGGCGCGGCTGCGAGCGCATGGGACCTGCACGGCACCGCGATGTCCGGCATCGCAAACGCTTTCTTCATCGGCTGGCGCTTCGACACGGTGGTGGCTTGCTACCTGCTCGCGGTGCCTTTCCTGCTTCTATCGCTTGCACGGCTCTTCGGCGCGAACGGTAAGTGGCCCTTCACCCTCAGCCGGGGGTTCCTGGCGCTGGTGCTGCTGCCCGTACTCTTCATCCTGGCGGCGGACATTCCCTGGTTCCTGCACAACTACGCACGACTGAGCACCTCGGCGCTGCTCTGGATGGACGATGCTGGCTTCGCCACAGGCATGGTGCTCGGGGAAAAGTCGTTCCTGCTGTATGTGCTGCCCTTCATCGGCGGATATGCCTTGGCGCTCTTTGGAATCAGGCCACTGCCGGTCATGGACAGCGGGCGGCTACCGTTCTGGCGTGAACTTGCCGTGTTCATCCTTACTGGAGGCATTCTCTTCCTCGGAATGCGCGGACGCTTGGATGAGAAGTCCCCGATCCAAGCGGGCACGGCCTACTTCAGCGAAGATCCCTTCCTGAACCAGCTCGGCCTGAACCCCGTGTTCACCTTCGGCTCTTCCGTGGAGAAGAAAGTCTCCGCCAAGCGAACGCACGTGGCCTTGGTGGACGAACGCGAGGCGGTCTGGAACGCGATGCGTGAACTGGGCGGTGAACAGGACCTGCTGCCTTCGCCCATCGCGCGAACGGTGACCCCCAATGCCCCCATCGACAGCCTGAACGTGGTGATCATCCTGATGGAAAGCATGAGCACCTTCAAATTGGGCGAATACGGAGGACCACCAGGACTGACACCTTTCTTGAACGCGCTGCAGAAGGTCTCGCTCAATTGCGATCACGCGTACAGCGCGGGCATCCACACCTTCAACGGCATCTACTCCACGCTCTACTCCTTCCCCGCACTTTACGACCAGCAACCCATGGAGGACTGGCTGGACAAGAAGCACGCGGGCATCGGCAACATCCTGCGCGAGCATGGCTGGAGCACGCTCTTCTGCACCACGCACGATCCGGAATTCGACAACATGCAGGGCTTCCTGACCTCACACGGTTTCGATCGCGTGATCTCGGAAGATGACTACCCGGATGAATGGATCGCCAGCACCAACGGTGTCCCCGACCACCGCATGTTCGAGTTCGCCGTGCCCGAACTGAACGCGCTGGCGAAGAAGGGTCCTTTTCTTTCCGTGTTCATGACCACCAGCGATCACAAGCCCTTCATCCTGCCGGACAGCCTGTGGTTCGAGCCGCGCAGCGAGAAGCTCGAAGACCGCATCGTGGAGTACGCTGATCGCTCGGTGGCGCGCTTCTTCGAGCTCGCCAGCAAGGAAGCATGGTACAAGAACACGGTATTCGTGATCCTCGGCGATCACGGCGTGAACATGGGACACACGTACGACATGCCGATGTCCTTCCATCACACACCGCTACTTTTCCACGTACCTGGCGGCCAAGTCTCAGCCGGCAAGATCTCTTCACCGTGCGGGCAGATCGATATCGCGCCCACCTTGCTGGGCATGCTGAACGTGCCGTGGACGAATACGACCATGGGCATCGACATCCGCCAGCGCGTACGGCCCTTCATGTACTTCTGCGCCGATGACCGTATCGGGTGCATCGATGGTAAGCACTACTTCATCCACCGCGCTGACGGGCATGAGACGCTCTATGCGTACGCGGATCTCAGTACCAAGGACCTCGCAGACGAACTTCCGGACAAGGAAAAGTCCATGCGCGACTACGCCTACAGCATGATGCAGACCACGCAATGGCTCGTGGACCATGACCTGCTCGATGGTGGCCGACCCAAGTCCGCCCTGCCATGAGGAAGAGCATGTGGTTGCGCTTCCTGCTCGTCCTTGTCGCTGTGCTGCTCGTGCTCGTCTTCGGCGTCGGCGGCGGCTTCGGGAAAAAGACCAATGGCTCGAGGCTCAACGCCATTCCGCTAGCGCACTTCGCTCATCGTGCCAGCGATGCCGTGCTGCCTGAGAACACCGCAGAAGGCGTCGCGCACAGCCTGGCGCTCGGCTATGACGGCGTGGAGATCGACATCCACGCGACGAGCGACGGTGTGTTCGTGCTTTTACATGATGATTCCTGCCAACGCATGCTCGGGATCGATGGCACGGTTGATCAGCACACCTACGCCGAGCTGAAAGACCTTCCCTTGCGGAACCACACCGTTCCAACAGCACTGCGCATCGCGCGACTGGACAGCGTTCTGTCCCGCTTCGGCGACAGCCTCCTCTTCTACCTCGATATCAAAGTGACCGGGCGCGATCAGGCGGACAGCATTGCGCAGTTGATCGAACGCTTCGCGCCGAAGGAGCACGTTCTCATCGCTTCGTCCAGCATCCCCTTCATCACCTCGCTCGAGTACCATCATCCTGAACTGAATACGGTCCTTGAAGGCTTCGACAAAGGCGAGGAATGGACCTGGTGGCTCTTCCCCAGAAATTTCCGGCCGGACTTCGTGAGCAGCTTCGACGATGAAGTGGACGAGGATCATGTCGCCTGGCTGAAAGAGCACGGGCTGCTCGCCAACAAGCTCGTTTACGGCATGGACATCGCGGGTTATGAGCGCATGCGAGAGCTGGGCATCAGCCGCTTCATCGTGGATGAAGGCGTGCCGGTGATCGGGCGTTAGCCTACACTTGTACGCATGGCGTCCTCCCTCTTCCGCCGGAAACCGATCGCCAGTGCGCTGCGTGAGCATGAGCCGGATGTTGCGCATCCGCATCCGGAAGGGCACGGAACCGGATTACATAAGACGCTCGGTGTTCGCGACCTGACCTTCTTCGGTATCGCGGCGATCATCGGTGCGGGCAGCTTCAGCAGCATGGGCACCGCTTGCGCGAGCGGTGGGCCCGGCGTGGTGCTGCTCTTCATCATGTGCGCCGTCGCTTGCGGCTTCACCGCGATGTGCTACGCGGAGTTCGCGGCGCGCGTGCCTGTGAGCGGAAGCGCGTACACCTACGCTTACGTCAGCTTCGGCGAGCTCTTCGCCTGGATCATCGGCTGGGCCTTGCTCATGGAGTACAGCATCGGGAACATCTATGTGGCCTTCAGCTGGAGCGGCTACTTCACCAATCTGCTCGAAGCCTTCCACATCCACATGCCCGCGTGGCTCACGGTGAACTACACCAGTGCGCATGCTTCGGCACTTGCCGGTACCGCCGGTGAAGGAATGAGCGCCTGGAACACCGCCCCCATGCTGGGTCCCCTGCGCATCATCTTCGATCTGCCCGCCGTGACGATCAACGCGCTGATCACCGCGCTGGTGTACGTGGGCGTGAAGGAGAGCCGTAACGCGAGCAACATCATGGTGATGATCAAGCTCGCGATCGTCGCCCTGGTGATCATCGTCGGTGCCACGCAGATCGACATCGAGAACTGGACGCCCTTCCTGCCCAACGGCTTCGGCGGCGTGATGGCTGGCGTGAGCGCGGTGTTCTTCGCCTACATCGGGTTCGATGCGGTGAGCACATTGGCCGAGGAGAGCAAGGACGCGCAGCGTGACCTGCCACGCAGCATGGTGTGGTCGCTGGTGATCTGCACAACGCTATACATCCTGCTGGCCTTGGTGCTCACGGGTATGGTGCCCTTCTCCAAGTTGGGCGTGAGCGATCCGCTCGCTGAGGTCTTCGAACTGCGCGGGGTGAAATGGATGCTGCTCATCGTGAGCATCGCCGCCGTGGTGGCCATGACCAGCGTGATGCTCGTCTTCCAACTCGGCCAGCCGCGCATCTGGATGAGCATGAGCCGCGACGGGCTTTTGCCACCGCGCTTCGGGCATCTGCACCGCAAGTACCGCACGCCCGCCTTCAGCACCGTAGTGACCGGTCTGGTCGTGGGTATCCCCATCTTCTTCACCGACGAGAACTTCATCCTGGATTTCACCAGCATCGGGACGCTCTTCGCCTTCGTGCTCGTGTGCGGCGGCGTGCTCCTCTTGCCGCGCAAGGAGAAGACACCGGGACGTTTCAACATGCCCTACGTCAGTTCGAAGTTCATCGTGCCTTCACTCGGTCTGCTCGCGCTGGCGCTCATCGTTTCGTTCGACCCGAACCACTTCCATCGCTTGCTGGGGCGCACCGGCTTCGCGCCGAACATCCCGATGGTCGTGTTCTACATCCTCTGCACCGTTGTGGCGGTCTACAGTTTTCTCCGCGAATGGTCGTTGATCCCCGTGCTCGGGCTGCTCAGCTGCTGCTACCTCCTCACCGGCATGGCCGTGAGCAACTGGGTGTGGTTCAGCATCTGGCTGGTGATCGGGCTGGGGTGCTACTTCGCGTACGGGTATCGGAAGAGCAAGCTGGCGGTATGATGGAGTATCGGTTCTCGCTTGAAGTCACCGCCGAGCAGCGGGACTCAGCGTTCCTGATCTCCGGGCCATCGTCCTTGACCAAAGGCAGGCAGGTGTACGTCCTTGAATCATTCGAAGACAAGGACCAGCGCACCTTCGAGATCCGCTACGACCATCATTGCAGTCCATTCAAGGAAATCCGTCGCGTACTGGACCACTTGTTCGTGGGACACGAGCAACACCTCTATGTGTTCAACCTGATGCATGAACGCCCCATGCAAGTCTTGGAAATGTGGGGCTACTTCGGTCACCTGTACGAGCACGAAAACCTGGTCTATGCCACAGGGATGAGCGAGCTAATTTGTCTTTCCATAGACGGCGAAATACGCTGGTCGAGAAAAGACCTGGGCATCGACGGCGTGATCATTGAACGGTTCGAAGATGACATCCTATGGGGCGCCGGAGAATGGGATCCACCCGATGGATGGCGGGAGTTCCGCTTGGACCGACTCAGCGGCGAAGGGCTGACATGGGGTTGACGTGCGGCCGTTAACAAGCCTTCGCGCCAAGTACGGGTCCGGCGGCCGATCTTCGCCGCCCACGAATGGCCTTCCTCTTCCCTTCCTTCCTCTGGGCGCTCACGGCGCTGGCCATTCCCGTCATCATCCACCTCTTCCAACTCCGGCGTTTCAAGCGCATCGAGTTCCCGAACGTGCGCTTCCTGCAGGAGGTGAGCCAGCGCACGCGTTCACGCAAGCAGGTGAAGCATTGGCTGGTGTTGTTGATGCGCCTGCTCGCGGTGGCCAGCCTGGTCCTCGCCTTCGCACAGCCCTATCTGCCCAGCGCCAATGGCGTGGTAAAGGCCGGGCAGCGTGCGGTGAGCTTCTTCCTGGACGATAGCTGGAGCATGGACGGCACCAACCCGCAGGGCCGCCTGCTGGACCAAGCGCGCAAGAACGCGCAGGACGCTGTGATGGCCTACAAGGCGACGGATCGTTTCCAAGTGCTCACGAACACCTTCGAGGGGCGACAGCAGATGCTGCTCGGCCGCGATGAAGCCTTGGAAGCCGCCGCACAAGCGGAGGTAGGTCCGTTCAGCAGGCCATTGAGCCAGGTGATCACGCGGCAACGTGAAGCCCTCGCGCGTGGCGAAGCTCCCGTGAAGCAGGCCTTTCTCTTCACCGACCTGCAGCAGAGCGTGACCGATGTGGAGAAGTGGACCGACGATCCGTTGGTGCCGACCACCATCGTGCCGCTGCCCGCCGCGAACGTGGACAACCTGACGATCGATTCGGTGTGGTTCGCAACGCCCGTGCGCCGCTTGGGTCAGAGCGAGGCACTGCATGTGCGCATCCGGAATTTCGGTCAGCAGTCGCTCGAAAGCGTGCCGCTGAAACTTTCCATCGACGGCCGCCAACGCGCGCTTGCCACCTTCGCAGTTGAAGCCCAAGCATCCGTGGATACCGTGATGCATTTCACCAACGATGCCACCGGTCCGCACTGGGGCGAGGTGAGTTTGACGGACCGGCCAATCACGTTCGACGACAACTTCTTCATCGCCTATCGCACCGCCGAAAAACTGAATGTCCTGCTCATCAGTGGCGGCGATGCGGCAAGCGACAAGAACGTGGAAGCCGTTTTCGCGGGGGACAGCACGCACGCGTTCTCCGTTCAGCCTTACCGGCAAGTGGACCTCGCCTCCTTTTCCCGCGTGGATCTCATCGTGCTGAACGCCTTGCCCGATGTGCCCAGCGGCACGGCGAGCGCCTTGAAGGATTTCGTCGGCAACGGTGGAAGCCTCGCCGTCTTTCCGGGAAAGAACCCTGATGCCGCCAGTTGGGGAGCCCTGCTCGCGCAATTCAGCGCAAGCCTGGGCGCGCGTGACACGGCCGGTATGAAGGTGGACCGCATCGATCTGCAGGAGCCCTTCTACAACGAAGTGTTCACGGCCATGCCGAAGAACGTGGAACTGCCCTTGTCGCGCCTGCGCTTCAGGATGACCGCGCCGCCGACCGCCGATGTGCTGTTGCGTTTGCAGAACGGCGACCTCTTCCTCTCCGCCATCCCTTCCGGCAAAGGCCAGGTGTACGTCTGCGCCTCACCGCTGAACGACGATGGCGGAACCTTCACGCAGCACGCGCTCTTCGTCACTTCGATGCTTCGCATGGCGGAACTGAGCCGACCGATGGGCGCGCTCTACCACATCATCGGGGCCGAGTCGAACATCGCGCTCGAAGGCGTGGACATCAGCGGCGAGGAAGCACCGCACCTGAAAGGCCCGGATGGAACGGACCTCGTTCCCGAAGTGCGGAACAACCTCGGCACCACGTCCATCGCGTTGCATGATGTGGACCTCGCACCGGGCGCTTACGCGCTCACCTTGGGCACGGACACCATTGCCCGCGTGGCGCTGAACCTGCCCCGCAGCGAAAGTGATCCGAGCGCATTCACGGCAGAACAACTCAAGCAACGCCTCGCCGAACGCGGGCTCAGCACCTTCAACGTGGTGGAGGCCGGTGGTGAGAACCTCGCCGTACGTTTGAGCGAGTTGGATCAGGGCACCAAATTGTGGAAGTGGTTCGTGATCGCGGCGCTCCTGTTCCTGGCCTTCGAGATCCTGATCATCCGGCTCACGAAATGAACACGCTCCTCCTCCGACAGGTCACGGTGGTCGATCCGGGCGGACCGCACCACGACGAAACGCTCGATCTGCTGATCTCTGATGGGAAGATCACTCGGATCGGCAAGCGCCTTCCGAAGACCGAGGCGCAGGAGATCCGCATGGAAGGCCTGCACGTTTCACCCGGATGGGTGGAGACACGCGCGCACTTCCGCGATCCCGGCGAAGAATACAAGCAAGGCATCCTCAATGGCCTTGACGCCGCCGCTGCTGGTGGCTTCACACGCGTGGCCGTTCTGCCGAGCACGGAACCGGTGATGGACTCACGCGCCGGCATCGAATACCTCTCGCGCAAAGCGGAAGGCCATGCGGTGCGCGTGCTGCCCTTGGGCGCGCTCTCCAAAGGCTTGAAAGGCCAGCAGCTCGCTGAGCACTTCGACATGAAGCAAGCAGGCGCGATCGCGATCTGCGATGACCAGCATCCCGTGCGCAACACACGCCTGATGCTCCTGGCCTTGCAGTACGCGTTGAACTTCGAAGGCCGCGTGATCACCTTCCCGCTGGACCAGGACCTCGGTGCGCACGGGCAGATGCACGAGGGCCACATGAACGTACGGCTGGGCATGCGCGGCATCCCCGCCATGGCCGAAGCGGTGCAACTGGCGCGTGATCTGGCGCTGCTCGAATACACCGGCTCGCGCATGCACGTGGCCACGGTCAGCACTGCTGAAAGCGTGGAGCTCATCCGCCAGGCCAAGGCGAAGAAATCGCGTGTCTCAGCAAGCGTTGCCGCACACAACCTGCTGCTCGATGACGGCTGCTTGCGCGGCTTCGATACGAACTACAAAGTGATGCCGCCGCTGCGCGACATGCCCCACATCGAAGCACTGCGCGACGGCGTGAAGGATGGCACCATCGACACGATAACGAGCGATCACCGGCCCGAGGACACCGAGCACAAGAAACTCGAATTCCCGCAAGCGGCGTACGGCATCATCGGATTGGAAACGGCCTTCGCTGTGGCGAGCACAGCGCTGAAGGGACGGCTCTCGACGCGCAAATTGGTGGAACGCTTCTGTCAAGGACCACGCGCGGCATTCGGCCTGCCCGTGCCGCACATCACGGAAAACGCCGAAGCGGAACTATCGCTCTTCCTGCCCGACCACGACTGGATCTTCACCGAGGCGGACATCGTGAGCCGCTCGAAGAACACGCCCTTCATCGGCTACCATTTCACCGGAAGGCCCGTGGGCATCATCGCACAAGGGCAAGTGAAGCTCGCCGGTGCGCTGTTGGCCGAGATGGCCTAGATCACTTCCCTTTCTTCGCCTCCACCGAGGTGGTATCCGGGTTCATCTTCCTGAACTTCTCCATCAGTTCCTCGTCCGAGTACTGCATGTACTCGATCATCTTCTTCGCATCATCCGCGAACTGGTTGTCCGGGTACTTGGCGATGAACTCCTCATAGGCCGTCTTCGCTTCGCCCTTCTTCTTCAAGCCGTTCTCGATCTCGAACGCGCGGAAGTAGTAGACGTCCGGTGTGCGGTGCCATTGCGGGTAGTTCTTGATGAGCCGGTCATACAGCATCACCGCCTTCTCATGCTCACCCACATCGCCGGAGGTGGCCGCTGCTTTGCGCAACATGTCCGGTGCGAGGCTGTCCAACGGGAAGCGATCGGCGTAAGCGGCATACACGTCGCGCAAACCCATCAATCGCCGGCGATCGAAGAGGGCCTTGTCCGAAAGGCTGTCCTCCATGGCCCTGATCCGTTGCTGTGCCTGTGCGGCTTCCGATGTGTTCGTGGAGGCCGTCTCCTCCGTGCCAGCGGGTGACTTCTCCCCACAGGAGAGGAACACCATGGCCATAGCGAAGAGAAGGATGGTTCCGGATCTCATGTCACTCATCATTTCTGTGGGGTGAAGCGCATGGCGTACTTCGCGTCGGTCTTGCCGACACTGATGTCGCGCAACTTGCCTTTGAGCAAGCGCTTGCGCAAGGGCGGCAAGTGGTCGGTGAAGAGGATGCCGTCCAAATGGTCATGTTCGTGCTGGATCACGCGCGCGGCATAGCCCTCGAACTCCTCCTCATATTCCTTGAAGTTCTCGTCCTGGTATTGCAAAACGATGCGCGGCTGCCGTTCCACCTCTTCGCGGATGCCGGGAATGCTCAAGCAACCTTCCTCAAAAGCCCACTCCTCGCCCTCCTCCTCAACGATGTACGGATTGATGAAGATCTTCTTGAAGTCCTTCAAATGGGCGTCCTCCGTGGGTTGCCCGTCCTCGTCCTCGGCGAAGGGCGATGCATCCACGATGAAGAGCCGGATGCTGTGGCCGATCTGCGGTGCCGCGAGGCCCACACCGTTGGCCGCGTACATCGTTTCGAACATGTCAGCGATCAACTTCTCAAGACCGGGGTGGCCGGGCTCGATATCGGCAGCGACCTTCTTCAGGACAGGGTCGCCGAAAGCACGGATAGGTAGTACCATCTTGTTCAGGCGCGCAAAAATAGCCGCCAGCCTTACCCGCGCCGTTGCCGTTGCTCAAGCCAGCCCTGGAGCAGGATGGTCGCGCTGATCCGGTCCAGGACACCCTTGTCACGACGTGCCTGTTTGCCCACACCACTGGCGAGCAAGGTCTGCTGGGCCATGCGACTGGTCAGGCGCTCGTCCACGGTTTCCACCCACTGGGCGGGAAAGCGCTTCTTCAGCTCCGAGATAAAGCCCTGCACGTGAGGCGTAGCATCGGTGGCGCTGCCGTTGAGGTTCACTGGCAGGCCCACTACGAAGCCTTCGACCTTCTCGCGCACCACGTAGTCCTTCAGCCAAGTCATCACCTGCTTGGTTTCCACCGTCTCCAAGGCGCTGGCGATGATGCGTGCGGGATCCGTGACGGCCAGACCGGTGCGCTTGAGGCCGAAGTCGATAGCGAGAACGCGCATGGATGCACAAAGAACGGTCGGTTCGGCAATGGCATCTTTGCCCTATGCATGAAATGATCGACCTGGCCTGGAACGACCGCAACCTGCTGCGGGACGCGGACGTGGTGAACCACATCGAAACGGTGATCGAGAAGCTCGATCGCGGCGAGATCCGTGTGGCGGAGCCCTCGGCTCCGCTCGGGCTGACAGCCACGCAGGAATGGAAGGTGAACGACTGGGTGAAGAAGGCGGTGATCATGTACTTCCCGATTCGGCAGATGCACACGACCGAGCTCGGGCCTTTCGAATTCCACGACAAGATGAAGTTGAAACGCGGCTACGCGCAGCTCGGTGTGCGGGTGGTACCTCATGCCGTGGCACGTTACGGGGCCTTCCTCGCCCGCGGCGTGATCCTGATGCCGAGCTATGTGAACATCGGCGCGTACGTGGACAGTGATACGATGGTGGACACTTGGGCCACCGTGGGCAGTTGCGCTCAGATCGGCAAAGGCGTTCACCTCAGCGGTGGCGTGGGCATCGGCGGTGTACTCGAACCCGTCCAGGCGGCGCCGGTGATCATCGAGGACGGGTGCTTCATCGGCTCACGCGCCATCGTGGTTGAAGGTGTGCATGTGGGCAAGGAGGCGGTGCTCGGTGCGAACGTGGTGCTCACCGCCAGCACCCGCATCATCGATGTGACCGGACCGGAACCGAAAGAGATGAAGGGCTACGTGCCACCACGCTCCGTAGTGATCCCCGGAACCACACAGAAAAAATTCCCCGCCGGGGAATTCGGCGTGCCTTGCGCGCTCATCATCGGGCAGCGCAAGGAGAGCACCGACAAAAAAACCTCCCTGAACGAGGCGCTCCGCGAGCACAACGTGGCGGTATAGGGCGGTCGAGCCGGTCCGTTTCTGATCCAAGGCAACGTTCCATCCCCTGCGGATGTCATCCTGCCATCCAACCCACCAACGATGAATCGAACCCTATTCCTGATCGCCGTCCTCGTTTCCAGTGCGCGGCTTTGCGCCTTCGACGTCGAGACCATCGTGCAGCACGCGACCTGTGGGAACCCCACGGGCTCCATCACCTGCTACCCTTCCGGGGGTGTCTGGCCATTCACCTATTTGTGGAGCAACGGTGCCACGGACTCCCAGATCACGGATGTGGCTCCCGGAACGTATACGGTGACCGTCACCGATGCGGAAGGTGAAACCGGATCCGCAGAGGTGGAGCTCATCGCCACCACCGCGCTCTTTCCGCCTGCTGGTCCGGGAGTGGATATCTGGTCCTGCGAAGCGGATTGCAACGGCGTACTCTATCAATATTGGTTCCCGCTGAACGGCGTGGCTCCTTATTCCAGCACGGTCGATCCGCCCGGACCCATCGCCAATGCCTACCCCGGCTCCCTGACCGTGACGGGGCTCTGCGTGGGCACCACCTACACCGTGACCGTGACCGATGCGGAAGGATGTACCGGTGTATACGGTCCCCTGACACTCGTGGAAGGCCAGGAACCCACCATCCTTTCCAGTTCGGTCACCCCGAGTTGTCCTGACGGGAGCACCGGTTCGCTCACCGTGGAGTACGACCATATCGATTCGCTCTACATCTATGGCCCGGACAATTACTGGAACATGCCCGTGAGCAACCCGTTCACGCTGACGAACCTGGCGCCGGGCGAATACTACCTGTCCGGCACCGTGTTCCAGGTCGACCTGCCTTCCGGCATCTACAACCCGAACTGTTACTACACCGATACACTCGTGGTGCCGGAGACCACGGAACCGTGCGGAACCCTGAGCGGCATCGTTTACGCCGATGTGGACGATGATTGCGCGCAGGGCAGTAGCGAACCGGGCTTGCCCTACCGTGTGCTCACCGTGGAACCCGGAGCTCATCTGTTGCTTACGGATGGCGATGGCGGCTACAGCTCACAGTATTTCTACGGCTCATACGGTTTGGACGCTCCGATCGACGGTTACACCTCGGATTGCGCATCACTCCCTGCGGCGTTCACCTTGGACAGCGGAACACCGACCGCCACCATCGACCTGGCGATGTCGCCCACCTTCGGGCCTGATCTCTCCGCGTACATCTACCTCGGGGCACATGTCCCGGGCTTCCCAGCCGTCTACCATTTGACCATCACCAACAGCGGGCCCTACACCTTCAGCGACGTAACGCTCGATCTGTACTTCGATCCGCTCCTCACCCTCGCTACCGCCGAAGGTTCACCGGTCGCGGTCGGCCCGGGCCACTTGCAGTGGTCGCTCGCTACGGTCGATCCCTTCAGCACGACCCAACTGCAATCCACCTTCAACGTGCCTGTTGGTACAGCACTGGGTACCGTTGTCACCGGAACGGCTTCCATCATCATGACCGGCCCTGACGCGGATCCCTCCAACGACACGTACTCCATGGAACGCACCGTTATCGGGGCCTTCGACCCCAATGACAAGCTGGCGCTCACCAGCTCCCGCACGAGCGGCACGGTGTTCTACCTCGATGCCGACAATTGGGTCGACTATACCATCCGCTTCCAGAACACCGGAACCAGCCCGGCCTTTAGCGTAAACCTGCTGGACACGATCTCGCCGCTGTTGGACCTTACCACCTTCACTGTGCTCGCCTCCTCGCACACCTTCAACGCCTCGCTCGGGAATGACCGCGACCTGCGCTTCGACTTCCCGAACATCCTGTTGCCTGACAGCGGCAGTGATATGGCGGGAAGCCAGGGTTTCATCAGCTTCCGCCTGCGGCCGGTGCAGGGACTGACCATCGGCCAGCAGCTCGTGAACGCCGCCGACATTTTCTTCGACTTCAATGCACCGATCCGCACGAACGACGCCTTTCTGGTCGTGGAACAGAGCACGGGTATCAACGAGAAGGATCGCACCGCATCGGTCGTTTACCCGAATCCGGTCCTGGACATGCTGCGCATCGATCTCGCGGAGGGAGTGGTGCGCATGGAGGTGATCTCGGCGGATGGTCGCACGGTGTATAGCCAGCGCGCGATCGCCGGAACGAACCAGTTCGACGCGCGCGCCCTCACACCAGGGGCCTACACGATCCGGGTGCTCTCCACGAACGGGGCCGTGCAGCACGCGCGCTTCGTGAAGCGCTGAGACCATCACCTCCTGCTACCTTGGGCACCGAAGACCTCTTCGGTGCCCAAGCGTTTTCTGGTCATACAGACCGCCTTCCTCGGCGATGCCGTGCTCGCGACCGCGCTGCTGGAAAAGCTGCACGCGTTCTACCCGGATGCGG
>JBGAJW010000120.1:0-5179 GCA_044224725.1 Flavobacteriales bacterium | reverse complement strand
CATATCAGCCGCGCGAGCAACAGTGCCTTGGAACTGGCCACCGGCGAGTTCACCGCGCTGATGGACCATGATGACCTGTTGGCTCCTGACGCCATCTACCACATCGTGAAACGGCTCAACCGCGACAAGTCGCTCGACCTCTTGTACACGGATGAGGACAAGATCGATGAGCAGGGCGCGCACAGCGATCCGCACTTCAAGCCGCAATGGTGTCCCGACCACTTGCTCAGCCGGAACTATTTCGGGCACTTGGTGGTCGCGCGCACGTCCTTGCTGAATGACATTGGAGGGTTCCGTGCCGGCTTCGAAGGAAGCCAGGACTACGACCTTCTCTTGCGCTTGACGGAGCGCATCGACTCCCTTCCCCACCGGGGAAGGGTCGGGGAAGGGGTGCATTCTTCGACCACGGGCGAGGGCCGGGGTGGGGTGCACATCGCCCACATCCCGCGCGTGCTCTACCACTGGCGCATACACGCGGGCAGCGCCGCGCGCGGTGAGGATGTGAAGCCTTACGCTTACGATGCCGCCAAACGCGCGCTCACTGAAGCCTTGGAGCGGCGCGGCGAGTCGGCCGAGGTGTCCTTCCTTTACGGCTTCCGGGGATACGATATCCGTTTCACCGTTCCGCTGACGGGGAAGGTGAGCGTGATCATTCCCACCAAGGACAAAGCGGACATACTCGGTACCTGCCTGCGATCGCTATTCAACCTCACGGACCATCCGGACTTCGAGGTGATCGTGGTGAGCAACAACAGTTCGGAGCGCTCGCTGTTTGACCTGATGAGGGAGATGGAAGCCGCCCACGGCGATCGTTTCCGCTGGTTCGAGCACAACGTGGCGTTCAATTTCAGCGGACTCATGAACGAGGGGACGCGACGCGCGAAGGGCGACCACATCCTCTTCTTGAACAACGACACCGAGATCATCCATGCGGATTGGATGCGGTCCATGCACGCGTGGAGCCAACGGAAGTCGATCGGTGCGGTAGGGGTGAAGCTGCTTTATCACAACGATACCATCCAGCACGGTGGCGTAGTGATCGGGCTGGGCGGCGTTGCGGGCCATGTTTTCACCGGCACGCACAAGGATGGACCCGGCTATTTCAACTACGTGAACACCATCAACAACTACAGTGCGGTCACTGCGGCGTGCATGATGGTCGAACGCGCGAAGCTGGAGGCCATCGGTGGTTGGGAGGAACTCTTCACCGTGGAGTACAACGACGTGGACCTCTGTCTGCGCCTTCGCGAGAAGGGCTGGAACAACGTGTACCTGCCGCAGGTGTCATTGTTCCACTACGAGAGCCTCACACGCGGGCATCCGCATATGACCCGGGAGAGCTACGAGCGGCATCTGCGCGAGGTCGGACTCTTCAAGGAACGGTGGAAGAACTACATCGACGATGACCCGTGCTACAACCCGAACCTGAGCAGGGGGCGGCACGACTGGCACTTCGAGCTGTAACGCGTTCGCGGGATCACAGCGGATCGGTGAGCTTGTCCTCCAATAGGTCGGGGAGGAAGAGCTCCATGATCTCCTGCACCACGATGTCGGGCTTCTCCTTCTCGATGATGTCCGGGATCAGGATCGGCGTCCAGACGTACACGCTGCGGCTGAAATGCTCGTTGAGGTAGGGCATCAGATACACGGCGAAGCTGTCGCGGAACATCAGCAGCTTGGGTGCCGTGGTGTCCGGTCCCATGTAGAACACGGGCTTGTACTTGAAGAACGCGGAGGCCGGCAGGGGTTCTTCCGGGAGCGACTGCGCGCGGAAGGGAACCCTTGGGATCAGCATGTAGGTGACGCGCGTCAGCTGGTCGTTCAGCGCGATCTGCAGGGCGAGGTCCCCATTGTCGTTCGTGTCGGCCTTCACCGTGTAATCATCCGCCCTGCACGGGGAGCCGAGCTCCGGATGGTCCTTGATCATCTCGCGCATCAGCGCGCGGTAGCCCGTGAAGCCGCCCCATGGGTTCCAATGGATGTCCGTGGTGTAGTAGATGTCGCGCACCTTCTTCGCTTCGGCCAGTTCCTTGCGGATGTCGATGAGCTTCACCGAACAGTGCTTGTCCAAATAGTCCTTCAGGTCGTCCAGTTCGGAACGGTCATCCACCTTGCGGAACTTGTCGGGGAGCTTCTCCGGGTACATCGTGCCCTTCAAGGGCGGAACGATCAGGTAGTAGTCGATCCCGCGTTCGGCCAACCACTTCTTGCGATGATCCAGCCGATCGGAGATGCGCTGCATCTCGGCTTCGGTGAACACGGGCAAGTGGCGGTAGAAGCGTTCCACACCGGGCTTCATCAGGAAGAGGTAGCCGTCCTTGCCGAAGACCACGTTGTCCGGCATGCTGGAACAATGGAGTACGTAGGTGTGGAAGATCGAGTTCCAGCGGAAGAGCAGTTTGCGGTAGCCGAAATGGTCGCCGTAGTAGCGCGCGTACTTGTCCGGGAACTCCTCCAACGAGTGCATGCGCAGGAGCGGCTTGTCGGCCAAGGGCCGCTTTTCGGTGTCGGCCACGAAAGGTTCGATCGGCATCACCTCGCTCAGCATGGGCAAGCTGATGAGCACGCAGAACACGGAAGCCGTCACGAACTCGACCGGGCGGGCCGAGGAACGGAAGGCTTCGAGCCGCTTGTTGCCCACAAGCCCGGCGAACACGCCGATGGCCGCCACGAATCCCACCCAGAACGGAAGCGGCCCGTTGCCGCTGTCTTCCCACAGCGCGCGCACTTCCTCGCCGATGTCCTTGTCGCAGTACAGGAAGGGGTCGTTGCCCGAGAACCGGATGAAGATGGCCCCATCATGCACCTCGTACGCGTCCACTTGTTCGTTCGCCTTGAACAGCTCGCGGAGCTGCGTGGCGTCGAAGCGCAGGGACTCGTCATTGCAGCGCAGCGTCATCGAATGGATGCGCAGGCTGTCCTGTTTGTTGCCCGGGTCGAACCGCAGGAATTTGAACAGCGTGTCCGACGGCATGCGGAAGTCCAGCAGTTGAACGCCGCGCGCCGCCTGCACGGGGGCGTTCACGTAGTAGCCTTGGCTGAATCCGCCCGGCCGCTTGGAATAGAAGATCTGGAAATTGTCCTCCTGCGCGGCGGTTACCTCCAACTCAACCACCAATGAGCGGTCGCGGAAGTTGATGTTGTTGGCCAGTCCTTTCGCGAGGAGGAATGCAAGGAGCGCAATGGCGGCCGCGACGAGGATGCTGGACACGGACGCGCGTTCACGGGGTGTGGCCTCATGGCGGGGGCGTGTTTCCCGCGGCCGAAGCAGGAAGGACAGGATGAGCGCCGCAACGGCCCCGCACAGGAGCGCCAGCAGGAGCGGTCCGCCTATGGGCATGGTCGGGTCCATCACCTCATCGATCAATGGCGCCAGGTCTTGTGTGCTCGCGAAGTAGGGGTCTTCGCCCTTGCATCGGAGCGGGATGCCGCAACGGCCCCGCACAGGAGCGCCAGCAGGAGCGGTCCGCCTATGGGCATGGTCGGGTCCATCACCTCATCGATCAATGGCGCCAGGTCTTGTGTGCTCGCGAAGTAGGGGTCTTCGCCCTTGCATCGGAGCGGGATCACGCTGTGCAGGGTGTCCGCCTCCAAGGCTTGCAGGTCGTGCTTCGCGGCGAAACGTTCCGTGATTCCATCACCTCCGATCCACACGGAACGGTAGGGGCCTTGCAGCACGATGGAGATGAGGTCCATTCGTACCGCTTGTGTGCCGGGGTCGAAGCGGAGCCCATGCACCTTCCGCACGGAATCGGGAAGAACGAAGGTGACGAACTGGTTCCCGCGATCGGGCGTCACGAGCGCCGGGCAGAGCCGGTCCGGTTGGTAGTCGCCGGTTCCCGCATCCCAGAACAGTTGGAAGACATCCGTGCACCCGGTGTTCAGTTCGAGCTGCACGCGCAATCCGCCTGCCACCGCTACGGGTCGCAGTGCCCACCATGCTATGGCCGTCGTCAGCACGCCTGCGGTCCAGATCGACCACGTACGCAAGGCGGTGTTGCGCGTGGCCATCAGAAGCGGAAGTAGATGAAGGGTGAGAAGGTGCTGCTCGATACCTGCATGGCCACACCGATGAACAGCAGTGCGATACCGGTGAGCTGCGCGACACCCCAAGCACCACGGGGCGGGGCTTCGCCGGAGAAAGCCGGCAGGCGCAACAAGCGGCCCAGCAATGTATGCGCATCGAGCGAGCCGAGCACGCCGACCACGAGCGCGAGCAGGGTCACGTTGGAGAGGTAGAGCTCCGGATAGGTGAGCATCACCCGCACCGGGTACCCACATCGCCGCCATGAAGTGCCATGCGCCGGTGATGTCCTCGATGCGGAAGAAGGCCCACGCGCTGAGCACCACAGCGAGCGTGTACGCATGCCCGACGACCCGTGGAGCGCGGTCGAGGATCTTGCCGAGGCCAAGGCGTTCGAGCACCATGAAAAAGCCGTGGATCATGCCCCAGACCACGAAATTCCAGCTGGCCCCATGCCAGAGGCCGGTGAGGAAGAAGATGATGAGCAGGTTGGCGTAGGTGCGCGCGGTGCCGCCACGATTCCCGCCCAACGGGATGTACACGTAGTCGCGGAAGAAGTTGGTGAGGCTGATGTGCCAACGCTTCCAGAACTCGCGCAGGCTCCGGGCGATGTACGGCCGATTGAAGTTCTCCAGGAAGGTGAACCCGAACATGCGCCCCAGGCCGATGGCCATGTCGCTGTAGCCGCTGAAGTCGAAATAGATCTGCACGGCGTAGGCGATGATGCCGAGCCAAGCGACGGGCATCGTCACCGTGTCCGGTACTTCCTTGAAGATCGGCTCGGCGATGCGCGCGCAATGGTCGGCGATGAGCACTTTCTTGGCCAAGCCGATGACGAAGCGACGTACACCATAGGCGAAGTCCGTTACACGGATGGTGCGGTCAGTGAATTGGCGGGCCACATCGTGGTAGCGGATGATCGGGCCCGCCACGAGTTGTGGGAACAGGGCGATGTAGAGCATCGCGATCCCCGGGCTGCGTTGGGCCTGTGCGTCGCCACGGTACACATCGATCACATAGCTCAGGCTATGGAAGATGAAGAAGGACACGCCGATCGGCAGGTGCACCTGCTCGATCTCCAGTCCGGCGACACGGCCCGCCAGCATCGTGTTCAGGCTTTCGGCGAAGAGGTTCGCGTACTTGAACCAGACGAGC
>JBGAJW010000053.1:0-36209 GCA_044224725.1 Flavobacteriales bacterium | reverse complement strand
CTGGTTCGGATGGCGTACGACATCACCCGCGCCACCACCTTCTACAACGCCATCTACAACATGGAGATGGAGCACGGCAAGCGGTGAATTCTCATAGCCTACTTCCCGTCGGATGCTTCGACCGGAACGGGAACGGGCGTCGCTGGTGCGCTCATCCAAGGTCAGGCTGCTACTAACGACTCCGGTGTGCTCATCTACCTGAACGCCGGCAACGATATGGACAGCATCCTCGGCCGCATCGAATTGGCCGGTGGCCGCATCATCATGCCCAAGACGCTCATCAGCGATACGTCAGGCTACTTCGCGCTCTTCATCGATAGCGAAGGGAACCGCTTGGCCTTGCATGAAGGGGCCACCCGCGCGAGCAGCGCTGCGCCCAAGGCCGGGAAGGAGAAGGCTACCGGCGAGGTCGCGCGTTCTTCCTCGGTGAAGTCCGCGGCCAGCAATGCCAAGAAGAAGACCGTTGCGAAGATGTCTTCATCCCGCACCAGCGGGAAGGCAGCGAAGAAGCGCTGATCGGCACTTTTGCGCGTTCGACAGGAATGATCCGCTTTTTGATCGTTGTCCGACTCGTGCTGATGTGCGCCTTGTGCACAGGTCAAGTCAATGATCAGGCGATACGACAGCAGGTGCTTGAAACGGGTTACAAGGACAGCACGTACGTCTTCGGTGAATGGACGGAGACCGGCGGTTCGGAAACGCACTTGAAGCTGCTGGGACAGGTAGGCGACAAGGGGGCTCGTTGTTTCAAAGTGATGACTTCGACCTGGATCTGGGGTCTGGGCCGCAGAGCGACCAATCGCATCTTGATCTTCTCCGGGGAGAACCGGTTCTTGGGCCAGTACGATGCGACCATGGTCGACGACCTGCCTGATAGATTGGAACGGGGATGGTTGGTGTTCGAGTCCCAGCGTGATGACCACTGCGATGTGCATGACGCCGAGCGAGTGGACCTGACCGGGGGATTGCCGAAGAGGTTTACACGGACCGCAAAGGGGAGTATGTCTTCTATTGATACGGACCAGGTCATGGATGAGGTCGTTCGGAGAGATCCTATCTTTCCGACACCGGCTTACCCCGCCCCGACAAGTCGGGATGAAACACATGTTCGACACAGCCCCGACCCGTTCGCACTATAACGCGGCGCGCCTGCGCTCGCACACGTGGGACCAACTGAAGCTCGCGGCTTCGTCCCTGAATGAAGGGCGCGGAGACCCGGTGGAGGTGGAGGGGTTGCTGAAGGACCTGCTGACCATCGAACTGTACTGGGCCTATCCGGGCCGCACCACGTTGAAGCGCTTGCAGCAGATGCTGAAGGGCCGCGAGTACCACACGCTGACACAAAGCGCGAATCACGTGGTCCGCAACCTCAGCAGTGGTGCGTTCCGGAGCGACCCGGTGGCATTGGCCGATCCGTTCGCACCGCCGCACGTGCTCTTGGAGGGCGAGAAAGAGATCCCGCACCTGAACTACTTCGAGACGCTCTTCGTGGACGAACTGAGCGAGGCGGAGGAGCAGGCGCTGAAGGTGAGCCTCCACCAATGTCGTGACCGCAACGACGCCTTCATCTACGACCCCATCGTTGTGCGCACCGTGCAGGACGCGCTGATCGCCCTGTTGTTCAATCACAACATCCAGGCGGTGGTGGTGCGCTATGGCATGCCGTACAAGAGCGAGCACCACAAGGGCCTCCTGCGCGAGTTCACCCGGGCGATCGACGACCTCGACCTGAGCGATCGCGGCCAGGCCAACATGGGCCCGCTGCTGGCGCGCATCATGAAGTGGTTCCGTCCAGAGGTGGACCGCTACTACGTGACCGATACCCCGGTGACAGGATTGAAGGACAGCACGCTGAAGAACTTCCGGCGCATCTTCTACCGCACCGAGGACCTGAACGAGCTGCACATGACGATCATGCGCGGCATCCAGGAGAAGTACGAAACACCGTTCTTCTCCGCGCTACAGAGCTACAGCAAGCGCCCGATGGGCGTATTCCACGCCATGCCGATCTCCCGCGGAAACAGTGTCTTCAAGAGCCGCTGGATACAGGATTTCGGGGAATTCTACGGGCGCAACCTCTTCCTCGCGGAGACGAGCGCGACCACGGGCGGGCTGGATTCGCTGTTGCAACCGACAGGTCCGTTGAAGAAGGCACAAGAACTCGCTTCTCGCGCGTTCGGTTCACAGCACACCTTCTTCGCCACGAACGGAACGAGCACCACGAACAAGATCGTCGTGCAAGCGCTGGTGGAGCCCGGCGACATCGTGCTTATCGACCGCGACTGCCACAAGAGCCACCACTACGGCATGGTGCTCAGCGGTGCCTACCCCGTGTACTTGCACAGCTATCCGTTGCCGAAGTACAGCATGTACGGTGCAGTGCCCTTGGAGCACATCCGCGAGCAACTGTTGCTTCTGCGCAAGGGCGCGAAGCTCGATCGCGTGAAGATGCTATTGCTCACCAACGCCACCTTCGACGGGGTGGTGTACAACGTGGAGCGCGTGATGGAGCAGACGCTCGCGTTGAAGCCGGACATCGTGTTCCTCTGGGATGAAGCCTGGTGGGCCTTCGCGGGCTTCAGCTACATCCTGCGCCAGCGCACCGCGATGCACGTGGCCGCCAAGCTCGCGCGCAAGTACCGCACGCCCGAGTACAAGGCCGAATACGCCGCGCACATCAAGGCACTGAAGAAGGGCGAAGAGCCGCGCCTGCCCGATCCGGAAAAAGTGCGCATCCGCGTGTACGCCACGCAGAGTACGCACAAGACGCTCACGTCCTTCCGGCAGGGCAGCATGATCCACATCTGGGACGAGGACTTCAAGAAGAAGAGTGAGGCGGCGTTCCACGAGGCGTACATGACGCACACCAGCACGAGTGCCAACTACCAGATCCTCGCCAGCATGGACGTCGGTCGGCGACAGGTCGAGTTCGAAGGGTACGAACTGGTGGAGAAGGCCATCGAGCTGGGGCTCCTGATGCGGCGGACCATTCGTGAGAACGAGCGCTTGAAGAAGTGGTTCGACATCATCACCATCGGGGACCTCGTTCCCGATGAATACCGACAGAGCGGCATTGATGGCTACTACCGGAAGGACAAGGGCTGGAACGATATCGAACGCGCATGGGCCGAGGATGACTTCGCCGTGGACCCTACCAAGATCAACCTGTACACGGGCAAGACCGGCATCGATGGGGACACGTTCAAGAACGTGTACCTGATGGACAAGCACGGCATCCAGATCAACAAGACCAGTCGCAATAGCGTACTGTTCATGACCAACATCGGCACCACGCGCGGTTCGTTGGCCTACCTCACCAAGGTGCTGTTGCAGATCGCGGATGAGCTGGAGGAACGTAACGCGGGCTTCGAGCATGCGGATAAGAGGATGCATGTGGCGCGCATCCGGGCACTCACCGACCCGGATCTGCAACCGTCACTCCCTGACTTCTCCCGCTTCCATAGCAGTTTCCAAGGGCAGCCCGGCGTTCCCGGTGGTGACCTGCGCGCGGCCTACTTCCTCAGCTACAAGGAGGAGCGTTGCGTCCATATCAAATTGCACGATGCGCTCACGATGCTGGGAATGAAGCAGGAACTGGTCTCGGCGAGCTTCGTGATCCCTTACCCACCGGGTTTCCCGGTGCTGGTGCCGGGCCAGGTGATCAATGAGGAGATCATCAATTTCCTGTTGGCCATTGACGTAAAGGAAATACACGGCTATCGGCCTGAACTCGGCTTGCGCGTGTTCACCGATGCGGCGCTGGGAAGACAGCGCACAGGGACCGCCATGGGCGGCATACGCGCCAAGAGGAAGTAGGAGCACGGACGTCCTGGTGTGGTCTCGAACGCGGGATGTCCATTCGCACGCGGGTACATTCACGTTCTCTCCCACCATGAACGAACAAGCAATTGATACCCGTCCCGAGCAGGTGAACCGCACTGGCCCCATCGGGTGAAAGTGCGCTTCAAAAAGGGATGCACTCGATACGGCTGGCATCTCCGAGCACCGGCCAGCTGTTCACATGCGTCATGTTCCAGCACCCCTGTCATCACTACCCATGAGATACCTCGTCTTTTTCGCATGCTGTTCTGTCCCGCTCGCGATGTCCGCACAGGGCGACTGTTCCACCGCGCTGCCGGTGGTGGCCGGTACGGTCTATACCGTCCCCACCATCAATGGCACGGCACCGGGGATGGCCTGCCCGCCAACAGCCTATCCCGGCCCCAATGCCGCGTGGTACAGCTACGCCCCGGCGCAGGATACCGGCCTTGTGCTTACGACTGACCTGCCGCAGAACGCGGGCGGGGACACGCGCTTCTTCGTTTACAAGGGCACCTGCGCGGTACCCGTGTGCGTCGGCAATGACGACGATTCGGGGTCCGGTGATCTCGCGATGGCCTCCTTCAACGTGACGGCGGGCACCACCTATTACATCGCTTTCGACAGCTACTGGAGCGCGGCCGGATTCGACTTCCAGATCAATGAGACCTCACCCTTCCCAGACTATTTCGATTTCACCCCGGTGAACCTCATCGTGCAAGCGGGATGGCCGAACTGCGTGGTGGACATGAACGGTGATCACCTGGATGATGTGGTAGCCACGACCCAGAGCACGATCAACGTGAACTACCAGTTGCCCGGTGGCGGCTTCAACAACGCGCTCATCCAGACCGACTACGCGCAGAACGACGCGGGCTGGAGCATCGCGGCCGGCGATCTCGATGGCAACGGCTACAATGACCTGATGTACGGCGGCGGCAGTGGCACGTCCTTCATGTTCGCCAATGACGCGGGAACGGCGTACACCGCGCTGAACCCGCCGGATTACATCTTCTGCCAGCGCACGAACATGGTCGACATCAACAACGATGGGCATCTGGACGCCTTCACTTGTCATGACGTGGCCGCCAACGTGTACTACCTGAACGACGGGAACAACAACTTCCTCTTCCACCAGGGCGGCCTCGGGGAGAATTGCGGCAATTACGGTTCCATCTGGACGGACATCGATAACGACCATGACCTGGACCTCTTCGTGGCCAAGTGCGGATGCGATCCGGTGGACATCCTCTACCGCAATAATGGGGATGGCAGCTTCTCCAGTGTGGCCACGAGCCTGGGCTTCGGAGACTACCAGCAGAGCTGGTCCAGCGCATGGGGCGACTTCGACAACGACGGCGATATGGACGCGATGGTGGGCACCAGTGCCGGCGACTACCAGAAGCTCATGCGAAATGATGATGGGGCCTTCACCAACGTCACCAGCGGCTCGGGCTTCGATACCTTCTTCGGTTCCACGATCGAATGGGTGACGCACGACTTCGACAACGATGGTTACCTGGATGTGCTCGGCGGCGGGCAGCTGATGCGCAACAATGGCGACATGACCTTCACGCCGGTCAGCATCTCCCCGCAGAACGGCCCCATCGGCGACCTGAACAACGACGGCTTCCTGGACATCGTAAACTGGACCACGGCCTATATCAACAGCGGCAACGAGAATCACCACCTGACCGTGACGACCATCGGCACGTCGAGCAATACGAACGGCATCGGAGCGCGGGTAGAGGTCACCAGCGCATTGGGAACACAGATCCGGGAAGTGCGGAGCGGCGACGGCTTCGGGTACATGAGCTCCTTGAATCCGCACTTCGGTCTCGGTGCCGACACGGAGATCGACCATGTTACCGTGTACTGGCCTTCCGGGATCGTGAACACCATCGAGCATCCGGCGGTTGATGGCGTGCTGGAAGTGGTGGAAGGGGTGAACACGTCCGTGACCAGCACGGTGAGCGCGAAGGACCCCGTTCTGTTCCCCAACCCGACCGAGGACTTTTTGAACGTGGTACTGCCGGATGCCAGTGGAAATGCCAGCGCCCGTATCAATGATGTGGCGGGCAAACAGGTGATGAACACGACCGTGCGCGGTGGTCGACTCGATGTATCGTCTCTGCGTCCGGGCCTCTATTCACTCGTGCTATCCACGCCAAGCGGGAATTTCCAACGGACGTTCACCAAGCGGTAGCGGGGTGGGCATGGCCCTGCCAGAAGCTGAGCGGCTTTGTGGGTAACGGGATGATCTTCCCCGGTATCGGGGAGATCTTGCCGCGATCCTCTTGTCCCACGGAACGGAGAGATCAGCGTTTCCGCTAGAAGCCCAAGTAGCCGTACCCACACGGGGCTGCTGGCACGCTCTTCGGTTGAGCCGTTCGCCAAAACCCATGAACATGCCCACCACGCGTTCCCGGATCCTCGCACTCACCCTCTTGCTCGCCACCGGGCCCGTTTCCTTCGCTGGGGATGGCGCACCGGAGAAGAAGATCCGTATAAACCAGGAGAACTTCAGCAGACTGGCCCCGGCGGACCAGGAGCGCGTGCTCTGCATCGCCGAGCGCTTGGAGACGATCGCCGATATGGACAAGTCATCCCTTGGTCGTGAAGAGCGCAAGGCACTGCGGGCCGAGACCCGCGAATTGAAGAAGGAGGCCGACCTGTTCAACCGCGATGGGCAGGTCATTTACATCTCAGCCGGAACGCTCATCATCATCCTGTTGATCATCCTCATCCTGACGTAGCAGGCTGAGCGGCACGGGCGTTTGTCCCGGGCCGTTCTGCTCTTTCCGTTCCATCCACTACCAACCCTCGGATCGTACACGTCGCGCACTTCACTTCGTACTCCTGGCGCAGGGCTGCTCATCATCGGCCTCGGTCTCACCCGGAGGAAAAGGGGCAAGCGACGATGGATCCGGGTAAAGCCGGGATCGATCGTCAGCAAGTCCGATAGCGCGTTCTCCGGCTATTTCACTCCGGGCGGACCGGTCGCGCTCGCGGGCGTTGTTCTGCTGGTCATCGGGCGCAAGACATAAGTCCTACGCGATCGGGTTTTCCTGCCGGGCACCGCCGGGCAAGGGGGTGTGCTGAACGTGTCTGTTTCCTATTTTCACTGCATGGAAGTACCCGGCTTCCGGCCCCGGTTCAAGTTCGAATCGCCCTTGGCGGGGTCCGAGGTCACTGCGCGCATCAGCGAGCGGCTGCAGCAGGAGAACCCGCGCGGGCTCTGGCTCAAGAACGCGCACTACCACATCACGCTCAACTTCCCGCACAGCGGTTCGGAGGCGTGGACGCCGCAGATGGACATCAATTTCGAAGAGGTGGACAAGGGACGCACGCTCGTACGCTGTCTGATCGGCCCCACCTCCGGCATCTGGATGCTCTTCGCGGCCGGTTACGTCGGGCTCACGTTGTTGGGGCTTACCGGCCTTACCCTCGGCATCGCGCAAATGATGCTTCACCATACGGCCTGGGGGTTCTATGCGGTGCCCTTCGTGCTGCTCACCATGGCCTTCATGTTCTACCTTGAACGTGCCGGTCGTGCACGCGCACAAGGGGATATGCGCCTGCTGAAGGACTTCGTCGACCAAGCGCTCGGGTGCGACTGCCTGAAGTTGGCGGAGGAGCAGATGGTGTGATCGGCCTTCCCGGCGGGCACGCGTGCCTTCAGTGCGTCGGCCGCCTCTTCGCGTTCACCATGGCGGCGACCAGTTGACCGATACCCGCCAAAAGGTACATGTACGGCAGCCCGGACTTCCCCGCCTTGAAGTACTCGCCCATGATGACGAAGGAGAGGATGGCTTCGATCACGAAGAAGACCATGTCCACCCGTGGCCACAGCCGGGCCAAGCGTTCGTGCAGCAGGGCTACGGAAAGGAATACCAGTCCCGCCAGGATGAAGACCCACCAAGTGGCGTGACCGTGGTCGAAGCGCTCATATCCGTGGAACAGGATGAGCAGTCCACTGAACAAGTGCGCGAAGCGCTTCAGCCGGTGTTTGCGGGCATGGTCCACTCGCGCAAAGTAGTCGGTTGTCGACAGTCTGCGCTCGGGTCGCGGACAACCGTTCCAGAAGAAGATGCGGCCTGGTACACCGGCCGGATCCGACGGCCACGGAATATTACGTGCGCTTCCCCCGGCGACCCCGGGAATGGCCTCAGCAAGTGATCGGCAACACGGTTCCGCGGCTTCCGGGTTCATGTCCTGTCAGTGCCGTCCTCCCCTTTATCAGCCGATGAGGACCGAACATTACCTTCACTTCGTGGGAGTAGGACTTGACACATGAACGCATGGAAAACGCTTATGCCCGTCTTCTCCTCGGCCCGGCCCTGATCCTGCTCTTGGGATCCGCCGTGTGTGCGCAGGATCCCGTGAACTGCTACCGATTCCAACGGACGATCACCCGGGGGGAGAATGCTTTCAACGGCGGCGTTTGCCTGTTCAAGGATTCCAGTTACTACTGTTTCTACCAGCCGGATACGAACCTGGCCACCGAAGTGTCGGTGATGGACAAGGCCGGCAACGTGCAGTTCAAGCGACAGGTCAAACGGGCCGTTCCGGACACGGGGTACACGTACCAGCCGAAGCAGATCCTGCGGAATTCGGACAGCACGGTCATCCTGCTCAACAACTACGATTGGACCAGCAATGGGATCGATAGCTACTGCTCGCTTCAGATCACCTGCCTTAGTGATGATGGCGATGTGGTCTGGCATCACGAGTACAGGGACCCGGGGTTCATGCTGCGCCCACAACGGATGGCCCTCGATAGCACGACGGGCGATATCCTGGTCTGCGGGCTCACCTATACCTACATGCCGCAGAACCTGTTCCTCCTTCGCTTCGATGCTTCAGGCGAACTGCTCTGGGCAAAGCGTTACAACAGTGAGGTCTACCAGCTGATGTCCATGGTGACCGATGCGTGGCATGCGCTCTACCTGGGCTATCACAATGAAGCCCACGACTTCGAGGTGCTCAAGCTGGGCATGGACGGTATACCCATCTGGAACCGGAAGTACATATCGCCTTACATCACCACCAACTACTCCGCCGCGTACAGCCGGTTCACGCACAGGCTCGCGTTCAGCTGCCTGCACAATCATACGAGCTCCGTCATCTACGACACCATCAATCCGCTTGTGATCGATGTGGACACCAGCGGCGCCGTGATCTTCGCGAAGCACTACCGCACGAGCTACCACAAGTCGGCGGTGAGCATCGCCGCGACAGCCGATTCAGGCTGGGTCTTCTCATTGGATTCCAATCACCCCTCTCACGTGAACGGCGGCCTGATGAAGGTGGATGCCACCGGCGATCCGGTCTGGGGACATATGTACCAGACCGGTTCACAATGCAACTATTGGAGCGATGCGTTGTTCCTGACGCCGGACGGCGGTACGGTACACGCCTGTGACTATTGGCAGAACCCCAAACGCCGTTCACTGTTGATCAAGAGCGACCGCGAAGGACACACCTCCTGCTCCAGCGAGAATCCCCTCACCTTCGTTACCAATGACCTGTTCTTCACGGAAGCGCATACCGCCGTGAGTGTATTGGACGCCCCGTGGCCCTTGATCGCCACCCAACCGACCATGGTCTCCGTGCCCATCGAGTTGCCGGAGGCCTACCTGTGCATGGACACCGTGCAGTACATCGACGACGTGTCGACAGCCCTGGAGCCGGCGCCCGCGCTCAGCGGGGTAGTTGTGCGCAACATGCCCGGCGAACCCTTGCTGATCAGCATGCCCCGCGCAGGCACCGCATCGCTCTTCGGCGCGGACGGCCGGTTCATCCGTTCATACAACCTGCGCGCCGGCGACCAGGCGATCGCTCTGGGCGACCTGGCCGCGGGTATCTGCGTGCTGCGCGTGGTCGTAGGGCCGCACACACGGGTGTGGCGGGTGATGCCGTGAACGTGTGCGGGCCCCCTTGCCCGTTCCATGCCCCGAACCGACGCTGAGCGGATATGCCTGCACCGGCAGCCTTTTGACGGAGCGACCGGCAGTGATACCGGAAACCGCCAGTGGCGGATGAACGCTCGGCACTCGGCGGAACGAGCATTACCTGTTGAGGCGCGCTTTTCAGCCGGAGGTATGGCAACGGACGTCTTGCGTATCCGCCTCCGGTGAGCGCAGGTCGATGGTCAACACGTACCCTTCTTCGGAGGCCGGAGTGTGCGCAGGATCCAACGGCCGAGGAAGAAGATCGCCAATGCGGTGATGGTGAACCCGATGACCATGCCGAAATAGTAGCCACCACGAAAGGCCTGACTCTCATGGGAGCCAAGCTGCGCCAAAGTTGTTCGGAAGGAATACGGAATGCTCATGAACAGGAGCAGAACGACCGGTATGCACAGAATAGCCAAGATGCGCTTCCACATATGAGCAAGCTACAATGAGCTTCCCCATCAGGCACTCGGCTATCCCTTTTCAGCGACGCCGAGTGCGCTAGCGGACTCTGACCTTTCCGATGCAGCTCAGAAACCGCCCTAGGCGGATGGGTACCGGTTACTCGACGGCGAGTGGGATCCAGTGTTGAACCGGAAGAGGGGTGGTGAGAAGGCGAACACGCTGGACGCGGGTGCACCGCACCTCCGCTACCTTTGGTCAAATGCGGCCGTGTTCCATCGTGCTTCTTCTCTTGGCGATCGCCCGCCCATTCCATGGGCGCTCGCAACAAGTTACACTGCATGACCCCACGATGCTGGGTGCCTATGTGACCGATGCCGATGCATTGCCGGACGGTTCGGTTCTGTTCAGTGGCACTTTCCACAATGGACAAACGATCGGTGGTGAGGTTCTTACCACCCCCGGCCAGGTCGCTGGATTCGTTTGCCTGCGTTCCTCAACCGGGGAATGGACATGGGTACGCGGCATTTCCAGCCCGTTTGGGGCCGTTGTTCACGGAAGCACCTTGTCCGCGGATGGGGGCATCATTGTCGCGGGCACCGCTTCAACACCGCTCTCGATCGGCAAATAGTCCAGCGACCAGGAAGGCGATCTCTTCCTGGCCAAGTTGAACACGAACGGAGAACCCGAGTGGGTATTGAGGGCCGACAATGTCGCATCCATTCAAGACGTGATCAGTGATGGTCAGGGAGGAGCGTACATCAGCGGCAACGCCGCATCGCCCGGCATGATGGTCTTCGGGAACCACAGCGTGCCCACAGGCCTCGGAGGTGCCGCCTTTCTGGCCCACGCGCGCACGGACGGCAGCTGGGACTGGGTAACCGGGATGACGAGCCTCGCCGAATTCATACCGCGCGATCTGGTCCTGGACGGGCTGGGCAGGGCGGTGATCGCGGGCAGCTACGTCGGCTATTGGTCAACCATCGGAACGGACACCTTGTGGGCGAATACAAGTTCCTATTTCCTGGACCAGGTCTCGCTCTTTGTGGCCTGCATCTCACCGGCGGGTGAGACCCAGTGGATCGCCGGTATCGACAGCTCCTTCGCCGGTCAGTCGGCAGCCTACACCTTGCTGGCCCCTCCCGGAGAGCCGCTCCGGGTCTTCGGCGGCGGAAGTCCCGGTATACCCATCGCCGGAGGGAGCGTCGGCGGTTTCTTTCTTGCCCGGCTCGGTTATGATGGTCAATGGCTCACGGTCGCCAACACACCACTGGCCGTGAACAGTGCGGCCGTGCTGAGCGATGGCAGCATGCTGGTGAGCAGCGGGGCAGGCGCGCCTGCTGTCGTGGCGGGCACGCCCATCGATCCGGGCAGCGCCGGTCAGGTGTGTCTGGCCGGTATCTGTCAAATGGATGGTCAATGGTCGTCCGTCGCACAGACACACGGTACGGGGGCCAGCAATGCCTGGATAGAACCACTGCCCGAACAAGGACGAGCCATCCTCTATGGCTATTTCGATCACGACCTGTGGGTAGGTCCGGACACCATCTCAACGCAGATCGTCGGGGCAGGAATGTGCCTGGATGTCGACTACTCGTTCGTGGGGATGCAGGAGATCAGGACGTCCGGCATGCGGGTGTGGCCGGTGCCGGCAGGGGACCGGGTCAACGTGTTGTTGCCCTCGGATGCAGGTAGCGGCGAACTGTCCGTCTTCGACGCGCAGGGTCGTACCGTACTGCTGTCCCGCTTGGTCGGTGGCGTTCAACAGGTGATCGACCTGCGGAGCTTGCATGGCGGGATCCACCTCCTGCGCTGTGGGCACTACTCGGCTCGCCTGATCAAGGAGTGAAGCATCGCAGATACGGCGTTCGGTTCGCCCCTATCAACGAACGCCGAGTCCGGGATCGCCCCGGTGCCTCAACGAATCGGGATCCATCGAAGAGCCGAACGGCGGAGTGCAACCGAGCGCGGGTGGTGGCTGCACGTTCTTGCCGGATCCGTGGGTCAGCGCTTGTCCAGTCTCCGTGACGCGAACACGAATGTGCCGACCGCCGCCACAAGGCCGAAGATCAGGCCGGACAACAGGCTCGCCGTGGGCATCACCCGATGTTCGATGCCGTTCACC
Organism: Flavobacteriales bacterium; assembly: GCA_044224725.1. GTDB lineage: Bacteria > Bacteroidota > Bacteroidia > Flavobacteriales_F > PHOS-HE28 > PHOS-HE28. The sequence goes on along the minus strand of JBGAJW010000053.1, from coordinate 23,906 downwards.
ACGACCACGGGAGGAAAGATCTGTTGATGGATGAACACGGTGATCCAGAACACACAGAGCCCCAGGAGTGCGGCCGCCATCAAACTGAGGAGCAGGACCGATCCGGTGTGCATGAAGTGCGAGCCGTTGGTGCGCATGAAGGCAAAGTAATCACGGTGATCCGAAGGGCCGGGGGCGGGTTCCTTCTGTAGAACTCTCGCGCCGGGGTGGGTCGCGCATTCAGGCGGCCTCTGACCGGAACAACGGGTCAGTGATGCCGGAACCCGCCAGAGGCGGATGGGACACATCCTGACGAACGCGGACGAACGAGGGGGCGGAAACGCTAACTTGTACGTCCAACAGAACCGGGGACCTATGCGTGCAACGTCACCATCGATCGGGCCGAAGATCGTCACAGGCTTCTTTACCATGCTGGCAGGAGCTTTGGGCGCACAGCCGACCATCACCATCGCGGACGCTCCCGTTCCAGGTGACCATGTGGAGTATCATTTTGCCATGCATGGCGCGGATGGTACGGCAGGACCGGATCAGGTATGGGTTTTCGATGGTCCGTGGGACGCACCCGTCCCCTTTGACTTCATGGACCCGTCCGAACTGGTGGATGGGCCGGCGATCACCGGAGCCACCCTCGTAGCGGTGGACAACCTGGGGCATACGGTCCAATACTACACGACCGCGAATTCGGCACTTGAGGTCGTCGGTGGCTACGATCAATTGAACCAGGAGACGGTGTGGTACGTGGACCCGGCGCTCACCATACCTTACCCATGCACGTACGGGAGCGCCTGGACTGATACCGTCAGCATCACCTATCAGGAAGGTGGTGGACCCAACGAGGAGGTCGCGAACGATTGTGTCGTGGACGGATACGGCACGTTGATAGCGCCATATGGCTCCTTGTCCGATGTGATCAAAGTGCACTGCACCCGTACCAACGAATGGACCGAAGCGGGCTATGTGTATCGCGAAGAGCACAATTGGAACCGGTTCTGGAAGCCGGGCTTTCCGTTCTATGTGGCGGAGATGAACTACGGAATCTACTACCTGAACGACGAGTTCGTCGCCTCGGACTCCAGCATCATGCTGATATCAGACCTCACCTTGGGCCTCGCGCCTTTCCTGGACCATGCGGAGGCGTTCACCGTGGGCCACGCCAACGGCAGGCTCACCCTCTTGCGCTCCTCTTCCGACCCGGCCACGCTTTTTCTGTTGAACACCATTGGACAGGAGGTGATGCGGCAGCGCATCCCCTCGGGGGCCCAACGACTTGAACTGGATGTGAGCCCCTTGCCGGCCGGGACCTATATCGTGCGTATCGCCGGCCTTGATGCTTCGGCGTGCTCGAAGTTCGTGCTTGAGTAGGGGAAGGGGACCCCGCTATTGCTTCGAAGAGGTGTGAGTTCAGGATCGAAGTGACCCGGGAGCTTGCCGTTGTTCCGTGCGAGAGATGAACCCGATGCGATGGGATGTGGCCATCGTACGGGCGGTTTCAAACCGCCCCGACACGTCAGGTACGCTCGGGTTAGTCACAAGTGGCCCGACCGCTCACGCACCGGCCAACGCGCACGGAACATCGACCGCAAAGGGGGAAGTCAAGGGTCATTCTGATCCAAGCCGTTCAGCCCGGTCACGTACATTGGGCACAGTAGACCTATCGCATGCCTCGCTCAAGAGAAAATGACCAAGCGTGCCCCGTGTGGATGCATCAGACTTGCAGCCCCTCACATGCGCGGCTGCGGGTGGCAAGAGGCCTCGAGCGGACAGCCTTCATTATGGTTGCCTTGCTGTCCCTCCAAATGAAGGGGCGGGCACAGTGGACGGAGCTGGTCTCGGGCATTCCGGACGTCCTGAATGATGTCTGGTTCTGGGCAGATACCGGGGTGGTCGCCGCTGACCATGGTTTGTGGTACACGACGAATGGGGGTGTGGGGGTAGGTAGCTGGACGCACTTCGTGGTGAATGGATCACCCGACGATCTGGCCCGTTACGCTCACACGCGGTTCACTGCGCTATCCTCGTCGAGTTCCAATCCCTGCACAGTCGTTGTCGTCGGCCACGACACTGTGGAGGACAAGGGCGTCTTGATGAAGGTGGACTTCTCTGATCTGTCATATAGCTTCCTCTACGTGAGCGCATCGGGTGTTCACCTGAATGACGTTATGGTCAGATCAGGCGGTGGGAGTATCACCACCGTTGTGGGGGACGACGGCCTCATCCTGCATTCGATCAACATGGTGGACTTCTCGGTCCTGGACACAACGGTGACCTATATCGTCGACGACCTCCATGTGATCAGCAGCAGGAATTCCCAAGCCGTTATCGTCGGTCCGGATTTCATCGAGCCATGCAGTCAAGGGAGCAGCTTCTCATGGTCCGTGCCGGTTGAGGCCCCCGGGAATCTGATCACAGATGCCTACCGAAAAACGGACAGCCAGTACTATGGGGTGGGTGACAAGCTCTATTCGATCAATACCGTACCCTATTCGCTTGATCCCATCACCCGCTATTCTCCCTGGCCACTCAACGCTTCAAGTATCGCATATGGTTCAGCCGTCTTCCTCGTCTCGACCGATCATGGGATCTATCGCGGTCCTTACGACCTGACCTATTTGGAGATCCAGCCTTCGACCATCGGTCTGGATGTTCGGAAGGTGGTCTTCCCCGGCTCATCGTCGAGTGTGGGATATGCTGTCTGCACGGGCGGTCGCGTACTGAAGACGACCAACTCCGGAGGTGCGGGTGTTCCATACCTGTCGGCGTTCTCGTTCGGTGATTGTGAAGGTGAGTCTTTCAGTGTGCCTGCATTCTCGGGTTCGGCAACATCTTGCAGTTGGAGAGTGGACGGCCTCCCCGTTGGTGGCTACTGTAACGTAGGACCGATACCAGGGCTTTCTGCCGGTGTGCATACCATCTCATTCATCGGTTCCAACGGTACGTATGCGGATACGGTGACTTTCACGGTCACGACCCCGGCCCCTCCATCGACCCTTTTCGAAGTTGCCGTTGATGATACCTTGCTCTGCCGATCAGGTCAGGTCAGTGTCACCATTACGCCCTCGGAAGCCGATGTGGAGTACACATTGGTGGACATTACGCACAACGACGTGCTTGGCACTTTCAGCGGCACGGGCGGCGAGGCAACAGGGGTGACATCCGTCATCGACACGACCATACGCTTGGTCGTTCGTGGACGTAGGGAGGGAACCAATTGCTCCGCGAGCTCCCCGGATACGACCACAATTCACGTTGAACGTACCCACGCGCGGTTCCGGACAGACCTGGTGAATGCTGATGTGAACGAGGAAGTGAATTTCTACCAGCTGTGCACGGATGCGGCACACTATGCCTGGACGTTCGACGGGGGATCGCCCGCGACCTCATCGTTGCCAGAACCACAGGGCGTGACCTATGCAGTGGAGGGGCCTACACAGGTCACCCTCATCTGCTGGAGTGACGCTGCGTGCTATGACACTGTGATCACTGAAGGTCCGTTCATCTATTCCGAGTCGGCAATGTTCGACTCGTGCTGGGCCTTGAAGGTGCATGGCCCAGATACATTGCAAGGAGGGTTCACCACCGAAAGGGTAGGCGACGCCATCGATGTGGGTGACGGGTTTGTTATGTGCGGCCAGGAAAGGGACCTTGTTCTGCCGAGCCGCATCGGGCGATCTTCCCCCATGTTGAGCGAGGCAGTGACCTATCTGGCGAAGTACTCCTATTCCGGAGTCCTGAAATGGTACATCTATGCTGCTGTGGATCCGCTCTCACCGCACGACTTCCCAGGAGAGCCGGCGTTGGCAAAAGCGACCAATGGCGATGTGTTCTTCATGGACATAGGCCGGAACGACAGACTCTGGTACCACTTCAACGACGGAGATTCACTGGCGCCGGTCCCTACGAACTATTCGTTCGGCCTGGTCGTCATGCGATTGAACGCGAGGGGGCGGCATGTATGGCACGGTTACAATACAGCGGGGGGGGGGGTCGCGATCGCGGCGGACCAGGAGAACAACGTTTATGTGTCCGGGTCAGATTCCGGCGGCGGCGGGAACTACAGGTCCAACGGCGTTCAGTATCCGAACAGCGCTGCCGGGAGCCAAGACCTCTTCATCCTGAAGCTCAATGGGGTCGGTGAACTCGTCTGGCAGACCTATGCGGAGATGGAACGATGGAACTCCCGCGGTATTCATGATATGACCCTGGATACGGTCGGCGGCATCTACTTCGCAGGTGCCTATGATAGTGATGATGTCCGCTTCCATTCGACCGATGGATCGCTTTCGTACACCCTGGACCTTATCGAGGAGAACAATGTGCAATCCATGGCGGTATTGTTCAAGTATGATGTTGAAGGCCATTTCCAGTGGTGTACCGCGGTGCACCATGAAGAGATCACCTACCTCGTTTCGGATCTCTATAAGGTAGCGGCGGAGCCATCAGGCGGCTGTTACGTTATCGGTCGGAATGAATGCCCCTCATCGCTGAACACGGTCACGATGGGTTCGGATGGTACTGTGGGATCGTGGTCATGTGACCTGCATCATTTCGTCGCGCGCTTTGATCAGGATGGCCACGAGATGTGGCATATCGGATCAACGAACGAGGAGGAGGGCACAGGTTTCCGGGCAATAACCCGGGACACGACGGGCATCTTGCTGGGCGGTCAGATCGGGAGCTACGAACCGGATGGACCCGGGGGGCTGACCTCCACGGACGGTGCGGTTGCTCCCTTGCACCTCGGTTGGGGTGATTTCCTTCTGGCCAGCTACACATACGATGGGGTGTTCGATGCGCTGTACCGTTCCGCACCCGCACCCCTCACGGAACCTGTGCACATTTACTATGGCTTCGATGTCTTCAGGGATACGCTGGGACGCGTGTTCGTGCTCGCGGATTATGGCAGCGATACCCTTTCCGCCTTCGGAACGCAGCTTCCCGGCGACTACACGGATAGGGATGCGTTCATCGCCTGTGCTGCCGTGGAACCCTGTGTCGTTCTCGACTATCCGATGAACACACCCAGTGCGGATGAGGCTCCCGGCTTGTTGTGCTACCCCAATCCGACGATGGGATCGATCAACGTGGATGTACGATTGCGTTGCGAAGGTGTTCTCGAAATACAAGATGGCCTGGGGAGAACCTTGCTGCGACGGCGAGTTTTATTCCCGAAGTTGATCGAGCTTGGCGCCAACGAATTGCCTAGCGATGGAGGATTCATTTTGATCAAAGTCTCCGGACCCTGTGGTGCGCAGCAGCAACGTGTTGTTCTCCTGCGTTGAGGACCTGATATCTGATGCTCTGGCAGGGTCTCCCGAAGAGGGCCCGTACTCCATGACTGATGCGCAGGGGTCCAGAGGCGGTGGCGCCTCGGGGATTACGGAGGCATCCCCCACGCTTGGCATTGTGCATCACGGTTCGAACCAGCCGCACCTCTCGCAGTGTCTCTCGAAGAGGACCCTGCGTGCAATGATCGTGGCGCAGGGTCCCGAAGTGGAGACCCTGCGGGAGGAGGGGTGATCCGGAAACCGCCAGAGGCGGATGGAAAGCTCGGCACTCGGCGGATCGTTGTGCTACCTCTTGAGCCGAGCGCCGGACGTTTTGCACACCCGAGCGCGGAATGGGAAGAATGTTGCTACTGCGGTCGGCATGCCGGTTTATCTTTCAGGCTCGCACCACACACATGAGGATCCAATTCATCGCCTCGCTGCTCCTGGTCGGCCAACTCACCGCGCAACCAGGAGCGATCGACCAGAGCTTCAATACCGGTACCGGAGCAGGATATGACGTAAGGGCGGTAGCGCGCCAGGCTGATGGGAAGATCCTCATCGGCGGTGGTTTCTCCTCGTTCAATGGCAGCACGCATCACCTGCTCGTAAGGGTAGGCCCTGATGGCGGTCTTGATCCGGGTTTCGCTGATCCCGGTCCCATCTCAGGGAATATTTTTTGCATGGCCCTGCAGCCCGATGGCAAAGTGCTGGTCGGGGGCGACTTCTCCCAGTTCGGTGGTGCGGATCGGGGGGGCGTTGCCCGTTTGAATACCGATGGAAGTCTGGACACAGGATTCAACCCTGGTTCAGGCCTGGGGGGCAACGGTGTTTTCCTGAGCGATATCCTCGTACAACCGGACGGCAAACTGGTCCTTTGCGGCAACTTCACCCAATACAACGGAGCTGCGCACAACTGCATCGTACGAGTGAACGCTGATGGGAGCGCGGATGCCTCCTTCCTGGCCGGCACCGGATTCGATGGGATCCCTGCCCAACTGGCCGCGCAGACCGATGGCAAGATCCTGGTCTGTGGAAGCTTCGATACCTACAATGGCACTACGCGGCACGGGCTTGTGCGGTTGAACCCCGATGGCGGTTTGGATGGGTCACTGGATCCGGCCACCGGAGCGGATGCCGGCATCTTCAGCGTTCAGCCCCTGCCCAGTGGCAAGATCCTGATCGGCGGTGCGTTCACGCATTATGACACTTTTCCCAGCAGCCACTTGGCCCGGGTGAACGCCGATGGCAGTTATGACCTGCTGTTCTACGGCATGGCTGACGGACCCGATTGGGATGTGGATAAGATACTCCTGCAGCCGAACGACAAGATCATCATCGCAGGCGGGTTCACCGGTTACAACGGCACTTCGCGGCACGGTGTCGCGCGCTTGAACAACGAAGGAAGTCTGGACCTTTCATTTGAACCCGGGAACGGGATCGGGTCGAACCATGTGTTCTGTGCGGCCCTTCAGCCGGACGGTAAGATCGTGCTCGGAGGTGATTTCACCACCTATGATTGGAACCCGGCAGGTCATATTGTGCGGGTGAACGGTGGCGAGGTCATCGGCGTGGAGGAGTTGGATGGGGCAGGTGCGCCCACCGTAGCCCCGAACCCCTTCTCGGACCGATGTGCCATTTCCTTCCCTCAGCGTTCGGCCTTGCGTGGCGAATTGTTGCTATCCGACCTGGATGGCCGCTTGTTGCGAAAGCTCCCGATACGTGCGGATGGCACTGCGGTCGTTGAGCGCGGTGCACTGGTTCCCGGTCCGTACCTCATCTCCGGTTCGTCCCCTGCCATCGCGTTCCACCGTGTACTCGTTGTGGAATAGACCGGCTCCCCTTTTGAGCGGGCATTCTTCTATTGGACGCTCGCTCCAGAATGGGGCGTGATCATTGCTTCGTCCAACGCTCGTCTCCTTTCGTGAAAGCGAGCAGGCCTTCGGAGCGACTGTACCAGATATCGGACAGGCTGTTCGCGGCATCACCGGCGATCACGTACACACCGTTGTGCTCAATACCGTTCAGGAGCAAATGATCCTGCGCGGTTACGTCAATGAAACGCGTGTGGAACCAGCCGTTGCCGAGCCCCGCACTGTTCAGGTTTTCTTCGCATCCGATCCCATAGTGGGCCACATACACCGCCAGGTCCACGCCCAATGACTTACCACCTGTTTCGAAGATCCAGTTGCAGTGCTCTTCCTTTGAATGACTGCCACGAACGATGTTGATCTGAACCGTGCCGGTGGTGATGAGCTGGGTCGAATCAGCGTCCGTGAGCTTGAACGTTGATTGCTCTGCCTCCGCGCCCAACAAGGAGCGCTCGTCAGCGGATAAAGGGCCGCCCTTCGTGTCGCAGTCATCCTTTCCGCAACCCGCCAAAGCAAAACCCGATAGCAGGAGCATGGCCGCACTGGAGCGAAAACCCCTATGCCGATTCATTTTTCTATGGATCTGGATCGAAAGTACACCATCCTGTCGCACACGAGTATCAGGGAGGAGAAACCCGGACCGCCGCTCGGCTGTGCCGAGGGTCTTGCACTATTGGCCTCAGGCCGTCACTACAGGCCGTCAACTTGGTAACCGCCGGACCTGCATACCGGGCTTGTTTGCGAAGGCATAGGCGGATGGGACCGTTCGTTGAGTTGGCACTGTGGCCAAGCACGGGCAACTTGAATACCCGCATCCGGAAGGCGTGCGATGGCACAGCGGCCCCTCGTATCCCGGAAAATCAGGATGCCCGTATTTTGGGTATTCGGGATCCGCCTGGTTTTTTTGTTCGCATGTGACTGTTCGGTCGGAGCGGGTCACTGCCCATGAATCGCAAGCGCCGCGATACACCACGGGAGGCTACGGGCGAGGAAAGCCCCAAGAAGAGGGCGAGGCATCATTTGTACAAGGGGGTCGGCGATCGCCTCATCTGGGCCCGCGATGAACGGGAGCTCAAGCAATGCTGGGTGGCGCTGGTGGCCGGCTTGGACGGCGGGCGTTACAATGACATCGAAAACGCGAATTGCCAACGGGTATGCCTCGATGAGATCATCCCCGTGGCCACAGTGCTGAGCTGCTCCTTGGAGTGGCTGCTGCGTGGCGGCAAGCTGGATCCTTGGCTGCCGGGCACGGCTCCAGAACGGGGCAAGAATGGTGTGAATGGAAACCATACGAGCCCTCACCGGGGCCGTACCAAGATCTCAAGATGACCCATGTGAAGCTTCACGTGGGCCTTGGTCAGATCTGAGTAAGGCTCACCTCAGCCCTCATGTGGGCCTTGGTCAGATCTGAGTGAGGCCCACCTCAGCCCTCACGGAGGCCTTGGTCAGATCTGAGGGAGGCTCACCTCAACCCTCACATGGGCCTTGGTCAGATCTGAGTGAGGCTCGCCTTAACCCTCACGGAGGCCTTGGTCAGATCTGAGTGAGGCCTCACTCAGGCCTCACTGTCGCCTTGGTGAGCCCTCACCAAAGAGCGCGTTTGAGCTCGGATGCCACCTTTCGATTGTTCCCGGAACAATTTTTCCGACCCCCTTTCCGGACCGGCCGTTCCAACCCCCCGAACGCTATCCAACGTTCACTAACACTCAGTAGACATGGCGAACATCAAACTTTCCCTTTACAAGCTGATCCCCACAGCACTGCTGGCGCTCATCCGCCACATCATCGCGTCTCTCACGGGGAATCCCAACTTCACGGACCCCAAGGTGAAGTTGTCGGATATGATCGCCTTGGGTAATGCGCTGGAGGCCGCCATCGAGGAGGCGACCAACGGCAGCCGTGAAGCCAGGATCCTGCGCGACAACCTGGTATTCGAAGCGCGCGAAATGTTGAAGGTGCAGGCGGACTATGTGCGGAGCGAGTGCAATGGCGACAAATTGAAGCTGGCCAGCAGCGGCTTCGAACTCGTCAAAGACCGCGAGCCTGTGGGGAAGGTCGGCATCCCCGGCAACGTGAAGGCCCTTACCGGCCAAGCCCCGGGCGAGCTCGAGTTCAGCTGGAGGAGCGTGCACGGTGCCCACGGGTACAACATGGAGAAGGCCGTAGTGGACGACAAGGGCAACTTGACCTGGAGCTTCCTCGCCTTCACCACCCGCACCCGGAACTTCCTCACCGGCCTCGATAGCCATGAGCTCTACTCCCTGCGTGTTTGCGCCGTGGGCGTGAACGGCCCGGGCCTCATGAGCGCTACGGTACAGGCGGTAGCCGCCTGAGGCTACCGGCGGCTCAGCTCCGCCGTCCCCTTCTTCAAGCGAAAACCCCGGCTCCTCGGCCGGGGTTTTTCGCGTTCCAGTGGTGTTGGGTCATTGGTTCAGCGGCCGCGAAGCGGAGCGGCTTTTGGGTCCAGGGTTCAATACCCACGCCTTGGGCGAAGAACCTGAATGCGCCGAAAGCCACGGGCCTTTGGCCATGAAACCTTGTACCCAGGCCAAGAACCCGGCACCGAATACACCCGAGGCCGATGCCTTCGGCACCAAGCACCCCAAGCCGGGAATGCGAATAGCCGCTAAGCCAAGCCCCCCTTACCGGTGGATCACGTGTGGAAAAAACGAGGCGCTCTTCCAGCGCTACGTTCTTCTGTTCCTCATCTTCGGTAGCCACTTCCCCCATCCCACTCCTTATTCACCAGTACCATGGCGGACGAAACGGAAGATGAACATGTAGAGCGCGAGAACGTGGAACTCCGGAAGGAGATGTTGCGCTATGCCCTCATAACCGATACCGAGGACAAATTCGAGCTCGTGCTCAGGCTGGTGCGGAGCAAGTTGCTGGTACCGGTCATCGAGGATGGATCGGATCCCGACGACCCCTATGCCTATGCCACGATGTACGAGGGCGAGAAGGGTAAGCAGCTCTTCGTTTACACCTCGGTCCTGCTCATTCCGGAGGAGTGCGGGTTCACGGGCGCCTCCTTCGTTCCGTTCGTTAACCTGCTGCAGCATTTGGAGGAGTGTGGCGATGTGAACGTGCTGCGCATTGACTCGGGCGCCGAGCACGGCGTGGGCATCCTGCTGGATAAGGATGGACCGCAGGCCTTCCGGTTGAAACGCGTGGAGGACTACCTGGCTGAGCAAGCGGGCAAGGCGGCCGGCCAAGTGTAAGCGGCCGGATGAATGGGCCATGCGCTGCGTGCGCCACTATTCTCCCCTTCTGGTGCCAGCGTGAACGCTAGCTAAAGTGGGCTCGGCTTTTCCCCAAAGACGAGCGTCCCCGGCCTTTGGCCTTTGCGCCAGGTCGACGCCTGCGCTAACCGCCAGAGGCGGATGGAAAGCTCAGCACTCGGCGGAGTGTTGAGTTACCTCTTGAGCCGCGCTTGCCTGCCGCAAGGATGGCGCCGGGCACCTTGCACAGCCGAGTGCGTTGGGATACCGCTCAATCCTTCACGCAACGCACGCAAAGACCGAACTTCTTGTTGTATCCGATATTGTAGACGCCTGCGTTATCGTAGCCCAAATAACGGGACCAGGCCAAGGGTGAATCCGGGCCGGTGGACGTTGAGGTCCAGAAATACCCGTAGGTGCCAAGGCTGCCGAAGTAACCATTGTAGCTGATGCGGTAGCTGGAAGCAAGGGCGGAGAAACCGCTTTGATCCGTAGCGCCCGTATTCGGCGCATTCCACAAGGACAGGGCTTTCAGTTTACCGCCAACGTTCTGGGCGGCTCCCCGCCAGCTCATTTGTTCCAACTCCTCGAAAGGCATGCCCAAGGCGGCCTCCATGAGCTCCCAATCATCCACCGTAGGCACATGCCAGCCTAGGGGGCAGATGTTGGGGTTCACCGCAGCGTACCCGTTGTAATGCTTGCCGTAAATGGCCTCGTAACTCGTGTCGTTATCGTGGTGGCACCAAGCGCCGCTCTCCAATTGGGACCAGGCCGTATTGCTGGTCACGTTCGGGATACCGACGCCATCGTTGTATCGGGCTGTGCGGAGATCCGCCGCCATCCAGCATTGCTCGCCAATGACCACGGCAGGGTACACGTTCCCGTCAATGTCCGCAACCGTGGGCGACCCCTTGCAAACAGACCCGGCCGCCAACACGAAGGTGCGCGTGGAGGAGACCGTGGGTATATCATCAATGGCCGCGCTGTGCAGAACGCCTTCCACCGTTGTATAGCCGATGTAGCGGAGGACGTCCCCTGGTAACCAGTTGAACAAGGAACGGTCCGCCTTGGGTACGGAAATACTACCCGAAGGTGTCAAGCTCGCGGCACCAGCGCCCGCTGTTGCCATCAACTTCAACGTTCGGCGAGTACCACCCTGCATCGCCGTAATTAGATGTACACCCGGTCCTTGGCAAGTCACACGAAAACGCCCGCTTCCGGCCGCCATCGTTGAGGTGTAGGATGCCACCGTGCGGCCCGTTGCGTCGTGCAGTGTCAGGAAAAGGTCCCCCGCTTTGGCTTCGAACACAACATCCGTGCTACCGGCGAACGGGTTCGGTAGGGCGCGCATACGCGCATGGGCCGATGAGCCCTCATTAATACCCACCGAGACGAGGTCAAGTTGGTTTTCGGGGAAGTAGATCGTCGTATCCCCTCCCTGCGAGAGGTTCATCAGCAAGATGCTGTCCAAGGGCATCGGTGTGCCATTCGCTGTGGCATCGAACGTCAGGGTGATCGACTGTGCGGTTAAGACGGCCGGTAGCACTATCAAGGCTACCATGGCGCCCAACTGCTGGAAGAATGAAGTGTTGGAAGAGTTCATCTGGTGGGGCTTGGCAGCAAAGTATGGATCTTCGCGTCAAGCGTTTCAGCCGGAGCCTTGCCTGGTCTCATACTTGGAACAGCCGCGGGGCGCGCAGGCCCGGCCTCTGGCCGCTGCGACAAGTGGAGGACTAGGGAACCGCCGGAGGCGGATGGACTGCTTGGCACTCGGGAAACACCCGAGCGCCGGATGGGGGGAGTTGAAGCTTACCACACCATGGCGCAAAAGACACGCAGAAGGAGCGTGCTGTACCAAGGGACAGAAGCGGATGATGCCGTGTATACCGGCACGCCCGGCACCAAGGCGGATGGCACACCCAAAACGGTGCTGGATATGACCATGCACGATGATGTGGAAACCCTCATGGACCATGTCCTGTTCCACTTCAGCAGGATCCCGGACGCAGAAGGGATCGAAGGTGCCATCCGGGAGGAGTTCGAAGTGATCAAGGGCGATCTCCCCGCCTTCATCGCGGCGAACATCAAGCTCTTTCAGCAGACGGGGCTCACCCCGGCAAAGGTGCGGTCCGCACTGGACGCCGGCCCCTTCCGCTTCTGGTACTTTCTCCTTTCCAGAAGGTACGGGCGCCCGCTGCTTGTGGGCCTCCTCACCGGGGCCTTGGGCACCTTGCTCTTCACCCATCGGGCGCAGGAAAGCATGCCGCCCCTGCTCTGGGCCGCCCGCTATGCGTTGCTCGCCCTACTGGTCATCGGCGCGATCAGCGCGCTGCGGCGCCTCCATCAGCGGTACGGGATCCCATCCCTCCTGCTCGCGATCAGTGCCATTGCCGGGGCACTGGTGGGCGTCATGCTGTTCAAGGGGCTATGAACCCTGAGGGTCGCAGGGTCTCGAGGCGAAGACCCTGCGAGAGTTGAGAGGCTACGTGTGTTCTTTCCACGGGCTGGCGGCATGCTCCGGTGCATCGCTCTCGTTCATCCAAGGGACAGGGTATATCCCTGTTCTGGCGCGAGCGACCACGCTCGTGTGCTGGCAGCAGTCCGTTAACTCAAAGGCACGAGCGAAGGACGCTCGCGCCAGATCGGGGCCTTTATTACTTTCAGCGTCCTACAACCTTCTTACATGCGTACCCACTTCCTGGCCCTCGCGCTGTGCATTGCCGCATCCACCAGCGCACAGTCGGATTCGTCCCGCTGGCGCCGCAATGAGTTCGGTCTCGACCTCACCACCTTCTTCCGGCAGTTCTTGACTTGGGGTGGTTCAGAGGCACCGAGCTACTATACGCCCGCCTACATGTTGACCTACCGCTATCACTTCCGCCAATGGAATCTGCGGGCGGCCGTTGGAGGCGAACTCTCGCAGGAAGACCGGCCTACTCCGTACGACTTCGGCCCCGCCACATACGCGAGCGAAAGGACCGCCTTCGACCTGCGCGTTGGTGTCGAACGCTTCAGCGAGCTTGGTCGGCGATGGCAGGCGTATTACGGGTTGGACATCCGCACCTCTTGGAGCCATACGGTGGAGGATGCCATGTATTGGAACGGTGGATATTCCAATGGATTGGAGAACAAGGTGAGCACCGTTGGCGTCGCACCGCTAATGGGAGTCCGCTTCAGGGTGACCCCCAGGTTCAGCTTGCTTACGGAAGCGAGCTGGGCGCTGGTCTGGAGCAAGGCGGATACGCGCAAGTATTATTCGGCGGTCATCGAAGGCTATGCGCCCATTCCGGAGGAGTCGAATGAACAGCGCTCCGTGCACTCCGCCTTCCAAACGCCTGTTGCGGTCGTGGCCACCTTCGACCTCTGAGGTTCACTACCTGGCCCGACCTTAGGGGAAGCTTACAGTACCGTGCACGGTGGCGGCCTCTGGCGGGAGCGACTGGTAATTGATACTGGAAACCGCCAGAGGCGGATGGCACCCTGGGCACTCGGCGGACTATTGAGTTACCTCTTGAGCCGAGCGCCGATGAGTTGCACACCCGAGCGTGGGTTGGGGGCTGGGCACCTTGCACACCCGAGAACGGGTTGGTTTGGTGGGGTTACTGTAGACTTGTGATGCGACAGGTGCGCCCCAACAGGATTTCAATATGACTGAAAGCAACAGAGATCAGTTCCGTCACCATCGAACATATCCTGGTGCAGCTGATGTCTTTTCAACAAGAGTGCAGCCACTTAAGGACGTCATCAAAGCATGCGTCTTTGTGCTCGATACAAATGTCCTGCTCGTACCATACACCATCAGCAATAAAGGGATCAAGGAGATTGAGGTGGTCTACGGCAGGTTGATCAAGGATAGTCGGCTCGTCATACCGGGGCAGGTGGTGCGGGAGTTCGCTAAGAATCGTCCTGAGAGGATTAAAGAGCTCTACCACAAGATATCTTCAAGGCGCAACCAGCAAAAGGACTTTGATGTCGGAGCGTACCCGATTCTTGAAGGAGTTGGACCCTATAATGAGGTACGGGAACAAGCGAAGAAGTTGAGAGAAGCTCTGGATGACTATACGGGTAAGCTTACGGCAGTGCTGGAGGTGATTCGGACTTGGATGTGGGATGACCCAATCAGTCAGACATACCGTAAGTTATTTGGCGATAAACCCGTAGTTGTTGATCCGGTTATTGAGGAGGAGGAGCTCCTTGAAGATCTGAAGGAACGCTATCGAAACAGCATCCCACCGGGCTATAAGGATGGCGGTAAGGAGGATGATGGATTGGGTGATTTGGTGATTTGGAGGACCATCCTCGACATTGCAAAGTCACGAGGGGTGGACATAGTCTTTGTTTCCGGCGATGAAAAGGCTGATTGGTTCTACCGGAGCGATGGCCAGAGTTTGTACCCTCGGTTCGAGCTGGTATCAGAATTTCAGCGGGCAGCGCCAAAGAGATCGTTGCATATTATCAAATTCCACGAAATGCTCGAGGCACTGGGTACGGATGCAACGGTAATTGAGGAGGTGCGAATCGAGGAGAAGATAGCTGCAGTTTTACCCCAGCGGTTCAAAGGAAGCCTCGTTGCAAATCAACTGGAAGAGCTCGCGCATGCTTGGATTTACTCTAAATACGGGAAGTCGCATGAGGTGCTCTTTCAGAATCAGGCATTCCCGGATTCCGTGGTAAAGAGTTACGATGGCTCAGCGAGCATTGGCATCGAGGTTCTGGTGTTGACACCCGAGAATATCAACACAGGTCTGAAGGCGTACCGAACGGCAAAGGCCATTAAGGAGTCGGCTACATTGTTTGACAAGTTCATAGTTGTAATGGCGTTGTCAACAGCTGAACCCGCGTTTGTGAGTTCGTTAGACACAATTGTGCGTATGCTGGAGAACGCCAGCTTATCTGGGCTTCCGGTTGAGGTGAGGAGAATCGTTGCGCAAGGTGGCCGCCCGGTGGAAATTTGAAAGGAGGCGGTAATCTCTCGTGTAGAAAGTCTCAGATTGTCGACTTACCTCTTTTGCCGAGCGCTGGCCACTTTGTACACCCAAGCGTTGGTTGGGATATCTGACGGCCGAGCGAGGGATGGTGCTTAGGCAATTGCTGGTGAATCGGGTTGTGGTTCGACGAATGGAGTGCCGTGCTGAATCACATGGTAGAGCTCCTTGCTAATTTGAATTTCAGAATCAGCGCGTGCGCCACGCTGTATGGGAAGCACTCTTAGTTGTCTCATCTTTATAAGAAGACGCCCACTGCGAGTATCATGGTGCGCATTCTTGATATCAAAGGGTTCATAAAGATTGAGGAAGTCCTTTCCGGCCTTGGCAAGGCTGGCATTCCGCATCAGCTTGGCAACGGATGTATAAAAGTATCCCGTGTTTGCAGCGGGGCTGGACCAGAGAAGCTCCTGATTGAATGCATCTATTGATACAACGCGGTACATTCTGCATAAAGTTACAAAGAAACTTACGTCGCGGTTGAAATTGGGAACCTCGATAACTAGTCTGGTCAGGAACAACCGTGCAAATTCATTAGTCATGAACTCGCTGAGTGTTTTTACCAAGCTGTAGAAGAAATAGTTTGGGTCAGATGAGAGAGCCATGCAGATGGCTAGCTCATTGGGCATGCTGACGAGAGTCGGTACACGATCGGTTAGATCACCTCGATTGATCAAGTAGCGGGCAGCTAAGAACTCGCGCATTGAATCGTGAACAAATTCGTACCTATCAAATCCGGACATGATGAATACTCCATGGTGGGTTTCAATTTCTAGGAGTACTTCATCAACCTCCTGACTTGGGAGATCGAAATCTGTGCAAATACGATGATATATTTCACGCACATGACTTTGGCTGAACGTGGATTGCTTGTGATCTTTGGATAACTCATAGGCTAACTTCTGAAGGAAATCAATCTTTCTGTACACATCAAAACCGGCATACATTGAAGTTCTGTATATTTGATTTTGACGATTCCATTGATCGAGGGAGAGTTCAAAGATTTTTTGGTAAACAACTCTTGGCCGGTCCGGAAGTTCCTTTTCGCTGTCATATACCGAACATAGCAGTGCTAGATTCAAGGGACGCATTGCCACATCTCGAAAAGGTGACGTCTCGAGCGCAGCAATGAATGACTGCGATTGACTTGCGCTCCCGAGCCATTTTTCGCTGAACTCGGCGATTTGTGAATCATTAAGCGGGGCAATCTCGAATGTCTCACATTCCTCAAAACGGTAGTCGAGCTCCCCAATTCTCGACGTGACCACAACACGTGAAAGCCTAAGGCTTTCAAATAAGATCCTTAGATCCTTTGCCATGCTTGGTTTGGCCTGAGCGTAAGGGATTTCGTCAAAGCCGTCTAGGATGAGTAGGATGTTCAAGCTATCGAGGTAAGAGATCACAGTCTCCCGAACTTGCTGACGATAGTCCACCAAGCCATCCAGAATTTCTGAAGTGCTTGATATATCGCCCTTCGCACTATTAACCCCTTTGCGTTTGATGGAGTGCCGCAATCCAAAGAAGTTGGCTAGGATTTGAAAGAGGTCTGGCGTGTCGGGGTTTTTTGACGGGTCAGTGGAATAGTCAGTTAGTTCTCGGAACCGAAAGGCAACGGGGAACATGAAGCGGGCATCTGTAGTCACCGATTCTTGATGGCATACGCGCTTCATGAGAGTGGTCTTGCCAGCTCCTGGATGGCCGTATACTATGGTGTGGTGTTCACGGTAGTTTAAGTGATTGGTCCAGCTCTTTCGTGTCGGAGTGCTATGGGTGGCACGAGTGGGGCTGAGGTAAATGTCGAGGTCTATGAAGCAAGCGTCGAGTGTCTTTGCGGGATAGTCTTTGAGTTTCGTGACATTGAACCAATTCCGATTTGTAGAGAGAATGGATTGAAGCCGCGCCTCTAAAGACGAGGTTTCAAAGTCTACATCAATGAAGAGGGATTGCTGGGTGTTCTTCTCTTCTTTGCGCTTCGTTACCTTGGCCAAGGCTTCCTTGTAGAAAGCATCCAGAACCTTTCGTATGGTCCACCTGAGGCTTTCGTTCTCCAAATCGAATTCCATAGTTGAATGAGGTTATCGGGGGATCCCGAAGGTGTGGAATACTGCCCGAATGTTAAACAAGAAGAGCGGCCTTTCGAGCCGCTCTTCTTTGTTAGTGGTGGTCAGCTCGTTTCTACCCACTGCACATCTCGCACCCCTCCGGGTTATCGAGCGAGCAGGCAATGGCCTCTTGTGCTTTCTGCTGGGCTTCCTCTTGGGCGCGCAGGGCGCTGAGGCGCTCGGCGTTCTGGCGCTCCATGGCTACTTCGGGTACTTCGTTGGAGTGGCCGTTGGAGCTCGGCTGGGGGTCCCGGCCTTCGCCGGGAACTCGGACAGTCGCCGTGACGGGTCGCGGAGCATCCTGATGCGGCACGTGCGTGGTGGTGGGGCCGCTCAGTACGGGGTCCAGGTTCACGGTGGTGCCTACGGGCAGGCGCTCGCCCTTCGACGTGCTCAGGGCAGCAGCCTCCTCCTTCGGCGCTTCGAGCTTGGTCTTGTCCAGGGTGAACTTGATGGCGTCGGTGGCGGCCTTGGTGCGCAGGTAGTACATGCCTGTTTTCAGGCCGGCCTTCCAGCTGTAGAAGTGCATGGAGGTGAGCTTGCCGAAGTTCACGTTCTCCATGAAGATGTTCAGGCTCTGGCTCTGGCAGATGTAGGCACCGCGGTCCGCCGCCATGTCAATGATGGTCTTCTGGCTGATCTCCCAGGCGGTCTTGTACAGGTCCTTCAGGTTCTGGGGGATCTCCGGGATGTGCTGCACGCTGCCGTTGCTGGCGATGATGCGGTTCTTGATCTCCTCGCTCCAGAGGCCCAGCTTCACCAGGTCGCGCAGCAGGTACTTGTTCACCACGATGAACTCGCCGCTCAGTACACGGCGGGTGTACAGGTTGCTCGTGTAGGGCTCGAAGCACTCGTTGTTGCCGAGGATCTGCGCGGTGCTCGCCGTGGGCATCGGGGCCAGCAGCAAGCTGTTGCGCACGCCGTGCTTCTTCACCTCATCACGCAGGATGTCCCACTCCCAGCGGTCGCTGGGCTTCACGCCCCACATGTCCGGCTGCAGAATGCCCTTGCTCACCGGGCTGCCTTCGTAGGTCTCGTAAGTGCCTTCCTCGCGCGCCAGGTCCTTGCTGGCGGTAAGGGCGGCGTAGTAGATGGTCTCGAAGATCTCCCGGTTCAGCACCTTCGCTTCCACGCTATCGAAGGGATAGCGCATCAGGATGAAGGCGTCGGCCAAGCCTTGCACGCCGATGCCGATGGGGCGGTGGCGCAAGTTGCTGCGGCGCGCCTCGGGGATCGGGTAGTAATTCTGGTCGATGACGCGGTTGAGGTTCTTGGTCAGCTGCAGGGTGACCTCGAAGAGCTTCTGGTGATCGAAGCGACCCTTCTCCACGAATTTCGGTAGCGCGATGGAGCCGAGGTTGCACACGGCCACCTCATCGGGGCTGGTGTACTCCATGATCTCCGTGCACAGGTTGCTGCTCTTGATGGTGCCCAGGTTCTGCTGGTTGCTCTTGCGGTTGGCCGCGTCCTTGAAGAGCATGTAGGGCGTGCCCGTTTCGATCTGGCTCTCCAGGATGCGGAACCACAGCTCCTGCGCCTTGATGGTCTTGCGGCCCTTGCCGGCGGCCTCGTAGCCCTCGTAGAGCTCTTCGAACTTCTCGCCCCAGGTGTCCGCGAGTCCCGGGCACTCGTTCGGGCACATCAGGGTCCAATCGCCGTTGGCCTCCACGCGCTTCATGAAGAGGTCCGGGATCCACATGGCGTAGAAGAGGTCGCGTGCGCGCATCTCCTCCTTGCCGTGGTTCTTCTTCAGCTCCAGGAAGTCCTCCACATCGGCGTGCCAAGGCTCCAGGTAGATGGCGAAGCTGCCTTTGCGCTTGCCGCCCCCTTGGTCCACGTAACGCGCCGTGTCGTTGTACACGCGCAGCATGGGCACGATGCCGTTGCTGGTGCCGTTGGTGCCTTTGATGTAGCTGCCCTTCGCGCGCAGGTTGTGGATGCTGAGGCCGATGCCGCCGGCGCTCTGGCTGATCTGCGCGCACTGCTTCAGGGTATCATAGATGCCGCTGATGCTGTCGTCCTTCAATTGCAGCAGGAAGCAGCTGCTCATCTGCGGCTTCGGCGTGCCGGCGTTGAAGAGCGTGGGCGTGGCGTGCGTGTACCAGCCTTCGCTCAGGTCGTTGTAGGTGGCTACCGCGCTGTCGATATCGTTCTTGTGGATGCCCACGGCCACGCGCATCAGCAGGTGCTGCGGGCGCTCCACCACCTGTCCGTTCAAGCGGAGCAGGTAGCTGCGCTCGAGCGTCTTGAAACCGAAGTAGTCGTAGGTGAAATCGCGGTCGTAGATGATGGCGCTGTCCAGCACCTCGGCGTTCTCGTGGATGGTGGCCCACACGTCATCAGCGAGCAAGCTGGCGCGCTGGTTGGTCTTGGGGTCCACATAATTGTAGAGGTCCTTCATCACCTCGCTGAAGGACTTCTTGGTGTTCTTGTGCAAATTGCTCACGGCGATGCGGCTCGCGAGCTGGGCGTAGTCGGGGTGCTTCACCGTCATGGTGGCAGCGACTTCCGCGGTCAGGTTATCGAGCTCGGTGGTGGTTACACCATCGAAGATCCCATCGATCACTTTCAAGGTCACTTGCGTGGCGTCCACGATGGGGTCCAACCCATAGCAGAGCTTCTTCACGCGTGCGGTGATCTTGTCGAACTTCACGGCCTCCCGGCGTCCATCGCGCTTTACTACATACATGCTGTTCTGAAAGAGTTTGGTTCCTGGCCCTCCGCTTTCGGCTCCCGCCTGGGTGAAGGGTTTCGGTGGTTGTGGGGAAATGGGTTCTGGTCGCGAGAGTGCTTATGAGGCGCGCTTCGCGGTTCCTAATGTTCTTCTCATTCGTTCTTCTCCGGGGCTGCCTTTCGTTGGGTATTCAACCGGGCGATGTTCGTTGCTGGTTCCTTGTTGCTGGTTGCTTGTTGTTGGTTGTTCGGCCGGGTGGCAGGAGCGGTCTGTATGCACTAACAACAAACAACCAACGTCCAACAACGATCACGTTCACTCTTCCATGGCCGGGGGTAAAAGATCTGTAGGGCCATAGGGGTAGAAGGTCTCGCCATAGGAAGGCGGGGGTTCCGCTACGGCACCAGTTGAAGAATCGGTTCCAAAAGACTTCAGGTACTTCATGTACCCGTTCACGGTCTTGATGGCCTGCTGAGCCAATTCAATGTGCTCGTCCATGACGGGTTCGGAGATATACCCTTCGTCACAAGCGGTAATGAGGTGGTCTTGGGTCTCGAACAGTTCACCTCGCCCCATTCGACAGAAGCGCAGATTCTCCTTCTCGTAGAAGCGTCCGTATCCCTCTGCGATCAGTGCTGTAGGTGCACGGCTTGACCGGATGATCTGATCGATCAGTTTGTCCTTCTCCTCCGCAGGCCATGATTTCACCAGTGCACGCACCCGCTGCCGCAACACTCGGCATTGCTGCCAAGCGCGCAGGTCACGGAAGCTCTGGACTGATGACATCGTTGGTGTTCGGTTGGTAGTGGTTGGTCCTTGGTTGCTTGTTCCTGGTCCTTGGTTGTTCGGCTGGGTGGTGAGAGCGGAGCGCATTCACCAACAACCAACAACTGCCAACCAACAACGTGGGCGGGCTTTGCGGGTGCTAAAAATCCGCGTCCAGCGAGAACTTGTTCGTTTCCTTGTTCTGGTTCATCACGCCGGCCTTCTGGTACTCCCCAACGCGCTTCTCGAAGAAGTTCGTCTTGCCTTGCAGGGAGATCATGTCCATGAAGTCGAAGGGGTTGGTGGCGTGGTACACCTTCTCGTTGCCCAACTCCACCAACAGGCGGTCGGCCACGAACTCGATGTACTGCTGCATCAACTTGGCGTTCATGCCGATCAGGTTCACCGGCAGGGCATCGGTCACGAACTCCTTCTCGATGGCCACCGCGTCGGTGATGATCTTCTCGACGGTCTTCTTGCTGAGCTTGTTGATCAGGTGCTTGGTGTAGAGCAGGCACGCGAAATCGCAGTGCAGGCCCTCATCGCGGCTGATCAGCTCGTTGCTGAAGCTGAGGCCCGGCATCAGGCCGCGCTTCTTCAGCCAGAAGATGCTGCAGAAGCTGCCGCTGAAGAAGATGCCTTCCACGGCGGCGAAAGCGACGAGGCGCTCAGCGAAGCCGCCCTTGTCGATCCAGGTGAGGGCCCAATCGGCTTTGCGCTTCACACAGTCCAGGGTGTCCACCGCGTGGAAGAGCTTGTCCTTCTCCGTGGGGTCCTTGATCAGCGTATCGATGAGCAGGCTGTACGTCTCGCTGTGGATGTTCTCCATGGCGATCTGGAAGCCATAGAAGAAGCGGGCCTCCGTGTACTGCACCTCGTGCAGGAAGTTCTCCGCGAGGTTCTCGTTCACGATGCCGTCGCTGGCGGCGAAGAAGGCGAGCACATGCTTGATGAAGTAGCGCTCATCGTCGTTCAGCTTCGTGGCCCAGTCCACCAGGTCCGCGTGCAGGTCGATCTCCTCAGCGGTCCAGAAGCTGGCCTCGTGCTTCTTATAGAAGCTCCAGATGTCGTTGTGCTGGATGGGGAAGATGACGAAGCGGTCCTTGTTCTCCATCAGGAGCGGCTCGTTCGCGGCGGCCTCCTCGCGGGTGAGCGCGGCATCCAAGCTCATCTGGGTGTCGGTCTTCGTGTGGGGCATAGGTGCGGTGAGAGGTGAGGATAGGGGTGACGAAGGCTTGAAGGGGGGCCGCCCCCTTTTTTCGAATTCTCGGTCTTTGTTCGGGTCCGACGAGCGGCGTGGAGTGCGTCGTCGTCGGGTCACAAATGTGGTCGCCGATCGATCAGTGGGCAAGAAGAAAGGAGCACCAACTTTCCGATGTTTTCAACACGGCCCGGTGTGCTGCGCCGTTGCTGGGAGGGATCGGATCGCGAGACCTGCAAGCGGAATTTCTTCACAGTGCTCTAACAACTCGGCAATGTGCCGCGCAGCGTGCGGAACCGCGCTGCACCGCCGGTGGAAGTCGCGGCCGCAAAGCGATGTGCGGCAGTGCAGTGCCCCGATATGCGAACAGGCGTGATCATCCGGCGTGCCACCCCGCGCCAAGGCTTGATCGGTGGGCGATAACCGGACGCAGGCATCCGCAAAGCCTTGCTGAAATGGCATCCCATCATCCTTTCGGGTGAATTCGGATATCCGTGTCTTTCCGATCGGGCGGCCAACTACCTTCGAAGGGAACGATCAACACTCCTTGTCATGATGCACGACTACCCCCGCTGGTTCCTGTTTGCCTGCACGGCGCTGGTCATGTCGTCGATCAGGGCCCAGCAGATCTTCATCCCGGATGTGGAGTTGCGTGCCGTCTACAACACTTGGGTGCCCGGGAGCGTGGACGTGGATGGTTACTTGGACGCTTCGTTGCAGGGTGTGCAGGAGTTCGATGGGAATGCGATGTTCTCATCGAGCCCTGTTCAACAGTTGAACGGACTGGAAGCGTTCTCCTCCCTCCACAATCTGTATTTCACCGGCATTGGGTCGGTGATCACCATCGCAACACTGCCGCCAGCGCTGGATAGACTGGAGATTGAGTCGGGGCAGGTGATGACCCTGCCCGCATTCCCCCTGTCGCTGCGGACGCTGAAAGTGAACGCTGCCGACAATCTGGTCCTGCCACCGCTGAACGAAGGATTGGAGCGACTCGATATCCAGGACATCTACTCTGACGGACTCATCGGCAGTCTGCCGAGTACCCTGCGGGAACTCTGGCTGAGCTGGATAGCGACCGAGATCGTGTTGCCTCCTTTGCCAGCAGGGTTGAAGGTGCTGAGCATCGAGCATGTCCTCGTCCCGTTCAGCATGCCCGATGTTTCAGGGACTGAACTTGAGCGGCTCACCTTGTACGATCTGCACTATGAATTCAATTTGAACGGGACTGTATTCCCGCCGACCCTTCGCTATTTGCGCATCTCTGATGGACAGGAGGGTCTCAGTTGGATACCGCCCCTGCCGTCAGGACTCGATTCGCTCCAGGTCATCTTCTGCTATTGGCTATCGGAACTGCCGGACTTTCCCGATTCGCTGAAGGTGGTGGAGATCATGGACCTCATGGTGCCGGAAATACCCCCGCTGCCGGAAGACCTGCGAGAACTCACCTGCAACTTTCTCTTCAATGTAACCGAAGTGCCCGAACTGCCTCAATCACTGCGGCGCCTGTACTTGGACGATATGCCGATCAACTGCCTTCCGGTTTTACCGGACAGCTTGGAGTTCTTTGAGCTTGGAGTGACTGGCAACCAGTTCGGTGGCACGGGGGTCCAGTGCCTGCCGAACGAACCGCCGAACTGTCTGATGAGCGGAGCGGTCCTGTACCTGCTGGAACTTTGTTCCGTCATGAACACCATTTGCCCCACCCAGAACCCAGGGATAGGCGGGCACGTCTTCCATGATGTGAACACGAACGGTGTTCTGGACGACGGTGAGCCTGGCTGCAACTACGTCAGCCTGCTCGTTGAGCCGCTTGGCTACGC
>JBGAJW010000052.1:0-36646 GCA_044224725.1 Flavobacteriales bacterium | reverse complement strand
GACAGCGTACTGTTGCGTCCTCCGGGTCAGTTGTTCTTCCCCAATGCCTTCACCCCTGACGGGGACGGGGTCAACGAGGTGTTCGGCCCCGGCACGCGCTACATCGAGAAGTTCGAGATGAGCATCTACGACCGCTGGGGGCAGCTGGTGTACAGCACCGAGGACGTGAACAAGCCTTGGGACGGGAAGGTGAACGGTGCCGATGTGGTGACCGGTGTGTACGTTTACAAATTCAAAGCGGCAGGCCACCTGTTCCCTTCCACCGAAGGATACGGCCATGTGACCCTGTTGAGCGGTTCCGACGCGGAGTGAAGACCACCAAGATGACCAAGCCAGTGCTGTTTGACGGCACACTACCAACGCCTGCGCCGGGCTCTGGCGCTCGAAGCATGAAGAAGTCGACCGTTACCCTGTTCTGCACCATCCTCGCCGCCACGGGCCTGCATGCGCAGATCGTCATCGACCAGTCGCTCACCCCGGAACAGCTCGTGCAGGATGTGCTGCTGGGTTCCGGTGTGCAGGTGAGCAACATCACGTTCAATGGGCTCCCGGGCACCACGCTCACTGAGCAGGCGGGCTCTTTCGATGGGACCAATTGCAACGTGGGTATCGAGAACGGGGTCATGCTGGCGACGGGAAGTGTCCTGAACGCGGAGGGACCCAATGACATCGGCAGCAGTACCACGGGTGGCGGGAATTTCGGCCAGAGCGATGTGGACCTGGTGGCTATCGGCAGCAACGCGACCATCAATGATGCTGCCGTTCTGGAGTTCGACTTCGTACCCATCGGGGACTCCATCCAGTTCGATTTCGTCTTCTCTTCGGATGAGTACCTCGAATTCGTGAACTCGCAGTTCAACGATGTGTTCGGGTTCTTCCTCAGCGGCCCGAACATCAGCGGTCCGTACAGCAACAACTCCATCAACATCGCACTCGTGCCTGGTTCCTTGGTCCCGGTAACGATCAACAACGTGAACGATGTGTCCAACCCTCAATTCTATGTGAACAATGGCGATGGGTTCACTTCTCCGTTCAACACGGATCCCACCTACGTGCAATACGATGGCTTGACCGTGCGCCTCACGGCCCGCGCAGCCGTCACGTGCGGGGAGGTCCACCACATCAAGATCTGTGTTGGTGATGCGGGCGATACGGCTTACGACAGCGCCGTGTTCCTGGAGGGGGGCAGCTTCACCAGTGCGCCCTTCGTGCCGGACCTGCAGCCCGGACCCGGTATCGTGGGTGCGAACACCATCTTGGAGAGCTGCTTCGATGTGGAATTCCTTTTCACCCGAGTGGGCGATTCCACCTTCGCCGCTACCGTGAACGTGGAGATCGGCGGCACAGCGATCCCCGGAGTCGACTATTCGCCCCCCTTCCCGTCGCAACTCGTCTTCGCACCCTTCCAGACCTCTATCCCTTTCACGGTGAACGCACCGATCGATGCGGATGGCTTGGAGACCATCGAGGTCACCATGATCTCGCAGTCCAATTGCGCCGCCGATTCACTGGAGATCACGTTCGACTTCTACATCGATGCTCCTGATCCATTGATCGCCATCGGTGACGCCTTCCTGATCGATTGCGGGGAAAGCGTGCAGCTCACGCCCACGATCACTGGCGGTTATGGGGCCTACACCTACCAGTGGTCCCCTGCGGGACAGACGGACTCCAGCATCCTTTACACGCCCACGACGGTAAGCGACGTCACGGTGCAAGTGATCGACACCTGCGGGGTGCAAACCACCGGCTTCTTCGCGGTGGAACTGACACCGCCACCGCCGATCACCGCCACGCTCACCGGCCCTGATCCGTTGATCGAGGGTTGCGATGACGCGAACCTGGTGATCACACGCCCTGCTGGCACCAGTGGGGATCTGCTCGTGTCCATCGGCCATCTGGGTGTGGCTGGCGTGGGCGGCGACTATCCGTTCCCTGAACCAGTCGTGATCCCGGGTGGAAGCAATTCCTTGACCAGCTCGGTGGCCCCATTGGAGGACAACGCCGTGGAAGGTGCCGAATCACTGATCATCACGGTGAACTACAGCAATGCCTGCCAGCAGACCGTGAGTGATACGGTGAGCAGCCTGATCGTGGATTCGCCCCCGCTGGAGCTCACAACGGAAGAACTGCTCATCATCCCTTGTGGTACGGACAGCATCCCGCTCACCGCTGAGGTGGGTGGTGGCGTGGCCCCCTTGAGCGTTACATGGAGCAACGGGTACAACGGCACCACCAGCTATGCCTCCAATGCGTTGGACGGCACTTACGCCGTGACGGTCACGGATGACTGCGGCCACACCACCTCCTTGGATGTGCTCGTGGATCCACAGTGCGCTATCATCGTTCCCAATGTCATCAGCCCCAATGGCGATGGCCAGAACGACGTCTTCTTCATCCAGGGCATCCTCGCCTCGAAGAGCACCGTTCGCATCTACAACCGCTGGGGCCAAGTGGTGTACGAGAAGCAGAACTACCAGAACAACTGGGCCGCCTCGGATCTCCCTGACGGCACGTACTTCTACGAGGTGAAGGTGGATCGCGACCCCGAACCCTACACCGGACACGTTACCGTGCTCAGCAACAAGCGGAGGTAGTTCGCTCTTCCTGTTTTTCTTGCGAGGGTCCGTCACTGATGGACCCTCGCTCGTTCCTCCATTGCCACAGCACCCTTGGCACACGCTTCTGGTCCGGACGTGAACCTGCGCTGCGGTATGCAATGACCGCAGGCAGCAGGGAATCAGGGCTCAGTTCCCGATCAGCAGCGAGCGCCCCGTCATCTCCGCGGGCTGTTCCACGCCCATCAGTTCCAGCAGCGTCGGGGCCACATCGGCGAGTACCCCGTTCCGCAACTTCCATGGACGGTCGTCCAGCACGAACATCGGTACCGGATTGGTGGTATGCGCCGTGTTCGGTGTGCCGTCCGGGTTCACGGCCTTGTCCGCGTTCCCGTGATCGGCGATGATGATGAACGAGTAGCCCTTTGACAGGCCTGTTTCCACCACACGCCGTGCGCAGGCATCGGTGGTCTCCACGGCCTTCACGATCGCGGGGAAGACGCCCGTGTGCCCCACCATGTCGGGGTTGGCGAAATTCAGGCAGATGAAGTCGGGTTCCGACCTGCCGATCTCCGCTACGATGGCCTCCGTGATCCCGTTCGCGCTCATTTCGGGCTGCAGGTCATAAGTGGCCACCTGAGGGGAAGGCACCATGATCCGCTGCTCATTGTCGAAGGGCGTTTCGCGACCGCCGTTGAAGAAGAAGGTGACGTGCGGGTACTTCTCCGTTTCCGCGATGCGCACCTGGCTTTTCCCTGCGCGTGAGAGCACTTCGCCGAGCGTCATCACCAGATCGTCCTTGTGGAAGATGACCCGCACACCGCGATAGGTGCTGTCGTACTCGGTCATCGTCACATAGTGCAGGTCCAGCGGTTCCATGCCCTGCTCCGGGAACGTTCGTTGCGTGAGCGCCATGGTGATCTCCCGGCATCGGTCCGTTCGGAAGTTGAAGCAGATCACCACATCCCCGGGGCGTATCACCGCCAGCGGTTCGCCGTCCGCACCGGTGATCGCGCACGGCTCGATGAACTCGTCGGTGACGCCCTTCGCGTAGCTGTTCCCGATCGCCTCGGTTGCGCTCATAGCCGTAGCTCCCGTGCCATGCGTCAGCAGATCGTAAGCGCGTTTCACCCGCTCCCATCGCTTATCACGGTCCATGGCGAAGTAGCGGCCGCAGATGGACGCGATGCGCGCCGGGCTTCCTGCGATATCCCGTTCGAGTTCACGGGTGAATTCCAGGCCGCTCCTCGGATCCGTGTCGCGCCCATCGGTGAACGCATGGATGAAAACGTCCTTCAGACCGGCTCGGCCGCTCATGGCGCATAGCGCTACCAAGTGCCGTTGCATCGCGTGCACGCCGCCGTGCCCGATGAGGCCCATGAAGTGCAGCCGCTTCCCCGGCTTTTTCGCCTCCGCGAACGCCGCCTGCAGCACAGGGTTCCGTTCCAGCGAGCCATCCGATACGGCGCGGTCGATGCGCACGAGTTCCTGGTACACCACACGGCCCGCCCCGATGTTCAGGTGGCCGACCTCGCTGTTGCCCATCTGCCCATCAGGCAGGCCCACATGTTCGCCATGCGTGAGCAGTTCCGCGTGCGGCGCGCGTGCCCAGAGCCCGTCCATGAAGGGTGTGTTCGCCTGCGCGATGGCGTCGGTCCTGTCGCCGGCACCGATTCCCCAGCCGTCCAGGATGATCAGTGCGGCCTTTCTGGTATGCTTCAACGGTGCGGGAATGAGGCTGCGAAAATAGACCCGCCACCAGGCCGCAGCCTGTATTCGATCCGGCCACCGGCACCTTGCATCAACCGGTGTACGATGTACAGGCCCAAACCCGTGCCCTTTGTCCCCCTTGTTTCTTCCGAGCCCCCTCGATGGAACTTCCGGAAGATCAGTGCGCGTTCCGATTCGGGGACCCCGGGACCCCTATCGGCGACGGACAGTTCCCACAGGTGCTCCTTGTGCTCCAATCCGACCTCGACGATCGTTCCAAGAGGCGCGTATTTGCACGCGTTCTCCAGCAGGTTCACCGCCACCGAACCGAACGCGTCAGCATCGGTGGAGATGACCGCTTCCTCGGGCACGGTCAGCCGGACATCGTGCGTGTGCGCATAGCTCGCCGATGCACTGGCGATGATGGACCGTAACAAGACAGGGGCGTCCACGGTCGCGTTCTCGAGCGGGATGTGCGGTTCGTCCAAACGGGTAGCCAGCAGTATCTTCTCCGTAAGGCCGTGGAGGCGGTCCACTTCCATGCGGACGTGGCTTGTCAGGGTCTCGCGTTGGGGCGCATCCAGACCCGGGCGCTGGAGTGTTTGCAGGTGCAGCTTCAGTCCAGCGATCGGGGTGCGCAGCTCATGGCTCGCTGCGAGCAGGAAATCCCGCTGCTGCCGGGCAAGGCCCAGTTCATGCCGCACCGTGCGGAATATGAGCCATAGCGCGAGCAGGAGAAGGAGGAGGAAGACCCCGCCCTCTCCGGCGATCATCCAGATCGTGCGGTTCGGGTCCTGCAAAGGGACCGCAGGTGCCATACCCTCGGCGAGCAGCTGCGCCTGCAACGCATGCACTTCCTTGTCCTTGCTGATCAGGAGCCATGCCCACCAGGCCGATTGCAGCACGATGTACCCGCCCACCAGGCCGAAAAGGACGACAGGGGTAACCGGTCGGACGGACCTGGCGCGGTCGGAAATGGATCGCATGTCACCCAAAAGTATGACCCCCCCTTGGACACCTCCGGCTATATTTCCGGCGTTCAACCAGCATGGACCAGCGAGCGGCCGAAACCTACATCCTCGGAAGACTGCGCGACGGACTGCCGCCCCATCGCAGCTACCATAGCCAGGAACATACGCTCGACGTGTACCGCACGGCCATCACCATCGCGGCGGCGGAAGGAGTGGGCGGAGAGGACCTCGACCTGCTGAAAACCGCCGCGTTGTTCCATGATACAGGCTTCCTCATCCGGGACGATGAGCACGAGCATGGCAGCTGCATGATCGCCAGGGAAGCGTTGCCGGAATTCGGCTACACGGTGGCCCAGATCGATCGGATCTGCGAGATGATCATGGCCACCAAGATCCCGCAGGCACCGTTGGATGATCTCTCACGGATACTGTGCGATGCCGATCTGGATTACCTGGGCCGCCCGGACTTCTTCCGCATCGGGGCCACCTTGTTCAGTGAGTTCAAGCACTATGGCGTGCTCACGACGGAACGGGAATGGAACGAACTCCAGGTCCGCTTCCTGGAAAAGCACCACTACTTCACCCGTCGCAGCAAGTTGGTGCGCGAACCGGTGAAACGCCAGCACTTGGCCGCTGTGATCGAGAAGCTGGACGATGGGGGCGGCGAACGCCTCAAAGCGCGTTGAGGAAGGCCAACAAGGCCGCGCGTTCCCCTGTTGTCATCGCGCGCACCGCATCGCTGCTCTGTTGCGCTTCACCGCCATGCCAGAGCACCGCTTCGAGCAGGGATCTTGCACGGCCGTCATGCAGGAAGTTCTGGTGACCGTTCACCACTTGGGTGAGGCCGATCCCCCAGAGCGGTGGTGTACGCCACTCGGAACCCTCAGCACCGAAGCTCGGCCGCTCATCGCTGAGTGCTTGCCCCATGTCGTGGAGAAGAAGGTCCGTGAACGGCAGGATGCGTTGGTTGCTCACCGGAGGAAAGGCGACGTTCACTGCCGTGCGCTGTTCGGGAACATGGCAACGGTCGCATTTCGCCGAAGTGAAGAGGGCCTCGCCTCGCTGTAATTGCGGGTCATCGGTATTCCGCCGGGCTGGAACGGCGAGCGTGCGCACATAGAAGGCGACCGCCCGCAGCACGCTGTCGGTGAGCTCGAAGTCATCCTGCAGACCGTCGTATTGGGGCTGGCCTGATGTGCTCTCGTGCGGGAACAGCGGGTTCGTGATGCCCATGTCCTCGTTGTATGCCGCGGCGCTCTGCTGCAGAAGTGTGGGTTGCTCGGCTTTCCATCCGAAACGGCCGAGGGCTTCGCGCTGCAGGTCCATGTCCCATACGGTATTCACCCGACCGCTGATACCATCCCCGTTGGCGTCCCCCGCATCCATGTGGGCCAAGAGGTCCGCATCGGGGATCGCCTCCAACAATCCCAGGCCGAACACCGGCGGTGCCACACGTGGCGACCAGCGCGCATCCGGAGGGAAGGGCACATAAGGGTCCGTGAAGGCGTATTGCGGTGAACGCAGGTATACCACCTCGCCGTCCGGCAGGGTCACCGGATCCTCTGTCCACGTGATCGTTACACCGGCCTCTGGTTGCGTTCCGAAGATGGCCCTTGGTTGAAGTTGCCCACCGAAACCGGGCATCGGTAATGGGCCGCCGTGCGCATCCGTCCCCGGCACACTCAGTCGGAAGAGCATGCTGATGGGCTGTTCGCCGGCCGATGGTGGTCTGCCCCGTCCATCGCCGACGTGGCAACTGGTGCAGCTCACGCTGTTGAAGACCGGGCCGAGTCCCGGATTCACGGGTGCTGGTGCGCTAACGAAGGTCTGCTCGAATTGGCTGTCGCCGATGCCATGCAACCCCAAGGCCGCGCCACCCATTTCCGGGAATGCGTGGCCGAAGGCGCCCGCTCCCGCATCGAACACGGTCTGGCTCCCGCCGCTCATCCAAGGATGCCGTTCCATCGTGGACCATGGCTCCGGCTCCTTGCGGCAGGAAGCGAGCGGAAGAACGCAGGCCGCGAACAGGATCCACTTGTTCACCCCGTGTTCCATCCGTGGTATCGGTCGTGAGCGTTCGATGGATCCCGTTGTTTTCAATCAACGTGCAGTTGCACGAGCGGCAGTAATCCGTCGCTCAATGTGGAGGCGAGCGCATTGATGGCGTCCACCGCCTGTTGGACTTGTACCGGCTGGTCGACGATGGCCTGACCGAAGGGAACGGTGATGGTGCCCAGCGCGGCGATCGCCGCCGCGATGCGCTGCTTGATGGTATTGTCCAGTTGCAGGTCATGCTCGCGCACGAAGTCCTCCAGCCCGGTCCCGTTCTCGCTGTAGCGCCCCAGGTACACGTTCTCCACCCCGCGGATGTTGTTCGTGAAGTCCGTGATCGAATTTTTCGCGAAGGGGGATTCCTCGAGCAGGGGATCCTGGGCCAGCAGTACCTCGTGCATCTTGCCGTTGGCCACCTCGTCGCAGATGCCTGCCATGGCGTTCACCAGTTCCTCGAAGGCCGCGCGCTGGGTGGGGTACTCCGCACTGCCACTGCCCGCCGAAATGAACGCGTGTGTGTAGTTGCCGGATGTGGCCGGGTCCCAACTCGCATCCAATGAAGCCGTCAGCGTGGCCAGGTCATTCGCCAATGCGATGGCGTACGCGATCTCCCGTGCGGTGAACTGTGCGGCGCTCTTGTCGCCGTTCATCCCGAAGAGCAGATACTCGATCGGATGGAAGCCCTTCAAGGCGTCCTCCAGACCGCTCACATACTCCGCGGTGAAGTCATGGCTTCCGGACAGCTGCGCTTCGAGGTCGACGAAGTTGACCGGCCATGTGTCGATGCGCGGGTCGATGTTCTCCGTGGCCACGGGGCCGAAGAGGAGCGCTTCGGAGCGTTCCCAGCTCAGGCGTGTCTCGCGCCATTGCTGTTTGCACAAGGCGAGATCACCGTCGCTCAGCGAGGTACTGAACGCGACGATGCGATCTCGCAGGGAAGCACTCCGGAGGGCAAGCTCATCGTAGTTGTCCTGGGCAACATCACTGGCGAAAGCGTTCAGGACGCTTGCGGTCGTGAAGTCGTCCGTCGCGGTGGAGGTTGGATCACTGCTCTCCTTTTTACAGGCAGCCAGCGTGAGAATGGAGCAGAGAAGAAGCGGCGTTCTTTTCATTGTCGGGATGCGTCAGGTGAAGTTGTTCAGCGGCCGAGCGCGATGATGAGCTTGTCACCTTCGCTCCGCACAGGGAAGGTCCTCAAGGGCAAAGTCGCGGGGCCTTCTTCCACGGAGCCGTCCATGGCGAAGCGACTGCCGTGCGAAGGGCAGTGGAGGCCGGTGGCCGTAGCGGAGAGGGGCTGGTCTTCATGCGTGCAACGCAGGTACACGCTGCGCGCGCTGCCATCGGGCAACTTGGACACAAGCAGGTCGTAGGGAAGCTTGGGAGCGCGCACGATCACGTGCGATCCTTCCGCGAAACTGGTCAACGGCACCTCGAGTTCCCGCCCGTTGTTCTCCACCTTTACCAAGGGAAGCGAGGCGCAGCCAGTGAGCGATAGCAGGCCGGCGCCCACCACGAGACCGGCACAGCCCAAGCACGAACTGCGGAGGAAATCCCGGCGCTCCATCAGAAGTTGTACGCCACGCCGAGGTTGATGAAGCCGTTCTCCGTGAAGTAGGGCAGCGCTTGCGGATATGGATTGATGTTGAGCGCCGGGTTGGGGGAACCCGTTGATCGCAGCACATAGTCCGCTTTCACGTTGATACCGCCCGTTGGCGCATAGGTGAGGCCCGCGACCACATACGTTCGGCGAAGCGGAGGGTCATCGATGCCGTTGTCCGGTACCACCGCGTTCATGTCCATCGTTTCGCATCGGACGAAGGCGATGAGATCGCGCTTCTGCGCGGGCTTGATCCAAGACCAGAGATCGCAGCCCACTTCCAGGTACGCGCCGAACATGCGCTCAGGTGTGTTGCTGGCATAAGCGCGATTGATGCGACCGGCATCGGGCATGTCCACTCGCGCGGCGAGCGCTTTCACGCGCAGTTTCTCACCCAGGTACTGCACGTTCGCTTCTAGCAACCGCACGGGTGTACCGAAGAGCCCATAGTCCAGCTGCAGGCTGTCCGCCTCCCGTTGAGTAAGGCCCGCAGCACCACCGTAGTAGCCGCTGGCCTGCATACGGAAGTGGCCGACATAGTAAAGTAGCGACCCGCTCAGGCCGAGGTTCGCCGCGCTCGCCCGTGAGCCTTCCCCACGTCCTTCACGGATCCCGCTGCCATGCTGGAAGGCGCCCGCATCCAGCCCGTTCTGCAACCCGATGTTCCAATTCAGACCCTGCCAACGGCGGCTCCGCCCGTACAGTCCGATCCCGATCTCCCGCCAGGTGCTCGGAATGATGAACTGCTCCACGTACGGCCTGTCGTTTCCATTGAAGGTGGTGGGCAGGTGGTTCTCGTTGATGATCCCCAAGCGCGGGATGAACAGACCACCGGTCAGGTAGATGTCGCGCGTCAGGTCGAACTTGATGAAGAGCTGCTCCATGCTCAGTTCACCGCCCGCATCGCCGCCTTCCACACGCGCGTTCTCCAGTTCCATCTCACTGAAGAAGCTGATGCGATCGTTGAAGCGATGGCCTACGAAGAGCACGTTGCGCGTAAGGTTGGCCACCCCGGTACCGAGCTGTTGGTCATAGGAGACCTTGATCTCGCCATAACCACTGATCATGGTGGTGCGGTCGCTGCGCACCAGACCTGCGTTCAGGCTGTCTTCCGCGGTGATCACCTGTGCAGGAAGGATCTTCACGACGATCAACAAGAGGAGGAGGCCGATGTTCCGCATTCGGGCCGCGAAGCAACCCGGACCACATTGTGGACGGAATACCGCAATTGGGGGTATTTGCCCAGGGACGCGAACAACGGAAACGAGAAAGCCCCTCCGCGAACGGAAGGGCTTTCAGAGGTGGTGCCTCCCAGAATCGAACTGGGGACACATGGATTTTCAATCCATTGCTCTACCAGCTGAGCTAAGGCACCAAGTACTTCCCCCGCATCTTTGCGCCCCGGTTTGCTGGTAGGCTCACCGGGAAAGGGGCCGCGAATATAGAAAGCGGACCGACGCATGGAACCGTACACCGATCGGCTCGTACTGGACATCGGGAACTCCCGCACGAAGCTGGGGCTGTTCAGCGCCGGCCGTTTGGCCCGACAGGCCGTGCTCGCGAACGGCGACCTGTCAGGGATCCGGAACTTCCTGGGCGCTTATGCCGTGGAACGTGTGGTCTTGGGTTCAGTCGTTCGCGATGATGCGCAGTTCTGGAGCAGCTTGGGCTCTATCGGTGAGGTTCATCGCATCACGGGCGCGTCGCCCTCACATCTTCAGAACCTCTATTCCACACCGGAAACACTGGGCGTGGACCGTTGGGCAAACGCCGTGGGCGCTTCCTTGCTCTTTCCGGGTCGTGCGGTCCTGGCCATTTCCCTCGGTACCTGCGCCATCTACGATCTGGTGGATTCGTGCGGGGTGTATCGCGGAGGGATCATCTCGCCCGGTTTCCGCATGCGTGCCCGTTCCATGGGGGAATTCACCGCCCGGCTGCCCGTGGTGGAACCGGTAGAGGACCCGTTACGGATCGGGCTTTCCACGCTGGACTGTTTGTCGGCCGGGGTGCACCATGGCCTGCGCTCGGAATTGAAGGCGACGATCGCCGAGATCGGGCAACAACACCCGGACCTCGCCGTTGTGCTCACCGGCGGGGATGCCCCACGGTTCGCGCGGGGGTTGGAAAACGGCATCTTTGCGCACCCGTTCCTCACCCTCTTCGGCCTGCATGCATTATCGCTCTTCGATCGTCCGGCTCTCGGCGCTCCTGTTTCTGGCTGAGTCCGGCGGTGCGCTTGCCCAGGTCGCGAGCCAGGGTTCGCCTTACAGCGCCTTCGGCTTCGGCGATCTGCTGGTCACGGGAAGTGTCCCATCGGCACTCATGGGCGGGACGGGCATCGCTTACACCGAATCGTTCAGCATACTCTCGGCCAACCCGGCGAGCTACGCGGCGGCGCGCTACATGAATGGCGAAGGCTTGGTGCGCCCCGTTTTCGAAGGCGGCGTGCGCGGGCTCTTCCTCAAGCAACAGAACGCTGAGGGATCCACGCGCCGGTCCGATGCCGATTTCATGGGAATGAGCGTCGGCATCCCTTTCGGCAAAGGCCGCTGGGGCATGGGCCTCGGTATCACGCCCTTCAGTGATGTGGGCTATTCGCTCTCCGAAACGAGCACCATCGACGAAGGCACGGTGACCTATGAATACAAGGGCACGGGAGGGTTGAGCCGCGCGTTCGCCGGTGTGGGACGCGTGCTCTGGCAAGAGAAGCCCGATTCATTGGGGCACCTCGGTGGCCGCCTGGCCATCGGTGGGAACTTCGATTTCATCTTCGGCTCGATCGAGCAGACACGCAATGCCGTTTACCCGCGCGGCCAGGCCTTCACCAACACCCGGGCTTTTTCATCGCTTGTGCTGCGTGCCCCGACCGGCGGTTTCGGTGTGCATTACAGCGACGCCATCACTTCGAGGGCGAGGGCGCAACGCTCTGGTGGCGTCCGTATGACCAGAGCCCAAGAGCGTATCGACCGTTGGCGGGTGGAGCACGTGGATACCACGCGTTTGGCGCAGGATGATCTTCTGATCTGGCGAAGCGCGAAGACAGAGGAGGCGCGGGTCGCATGGCTGCGTGGCATCGGCTGGAAGACGGCCTATACCGACAGCGCCGATATGCCCCGGATGCGGGACATAGCCGAGGTACGGCCTTGGCGGTTCACCGTCGGATTGACCGCCAGTCTGCCCACCGTTTTCAGCGCGACCAGCGACGATGTGGTGACCTCCTTCTTCCGCGGCTCGACCGGCGTGGAAGTGACCGTGGACACCTTGCCTTCCCAAGGAACCGTGAGCGGTACGATGAGCATCCCACTGGCCTACGGTGCCGGCCTGAGCGTGTACAATTCGCAGTGGCTCATCACGGCGGAAACGCGCCGCCGTGACTGGGGTGCGCTGAAGGTTGATGTTGACGGCTATGCGCTGCCCACCACCTTGCGCGCAAGCATGATGTACGCGGCAGGCGTGCGCTTCCATCCTGATGATGAGGGTGGGGTGTTCAAGCGGGCCACCTACAGGGCGGGCGTGCGCTACACGGATGATTATCTGCAAGTGAAGGGCACCCCGCTCGCCACCACCAGCTTCAGTGCGGGCATCTCCCTGCCCTTGAACGCGGTGCAAACGAACAGCTACTTCCACATCGGCGCGGAGTACGGACAGCGCGGCACAACAGGCGATGGCCTGTTGCAGGAGACCTTTACGCACCTGTGGGTCGGAGTGAGCGTCACCCCGTGGAAGCGTGAGCGCTGGTTCCAGCGCACCCGCATCCAGTAGCCATGATCCGCGGTTGTTGGCCCCTGCTCATCGCATGCGCTTTCACCGCGTGCAAGAACGACCTGGACCAACTGGCGCGCGTGGACATGGATGCTGCGGCCCCGGACCGTGTCACCACCGGGGCCGAGTATTTCTATAGTGACAGTGGTATCGTCCGCAACCGCCTGAGGGCGGGCAAGGTGGAGGAGTACATGACCGAAGAGCGCCAGAAGACCGTGATGAGCGATGGTGTGGAGCTCGTGTTCTTCAACCCGGACGGCGGGCAAGGCAGCGTGCTTACCGCCCGCCAAGGACTGATCAAGCCGCGGAAGAACCGAATGGAGGTGCGGGACCATGTGGTCTTCACGAACGCGCGTGGTGAGCGATTGGAGACCGAGCATCTGGTCTGGAGCCAGGACAGTGATCGTGTGTGGACGGACCAACCCGTGAAGATCATCCGCGCGCAGGACATCCTTTATGGCCAAGGGCTCGATGCGAACGAGGACTTCAGCCGGTACACCATCCGGCGCCTCACCGGAACGCTGTACGTGGACCCGGAGGATACCTTGGCCACCCCAGCGAAGTGAACATGGACAAGCTCGCCCGCATCATGGAACTCTTCTGGCTGACGCTCGGTATCGTCAGTTCGCTCTGGACCGCTTGGCAGATACATCTGCTCGGCTGGGCGGACGCGAAGGTCTATTGCTGGTTCCCCTTGGTCTGTTTCGCCATGTTCTTCTATCGTCGCTTCACCCGGAAGAAGATAAGGGAGTGGGCGGAGCGTAAGAGCAGGGAAAGTGGGCATTAGCCGGGTCACGTGGCAGTGTGGCACGCTGCGAACCGCTACTGCCACTGCCGACTCTCGGAAAACACCGTCATCTTCGCCCCATCGTGTCCACCGCACAGCTCCTGTTGCTCATTGTCAGCATGGCCTTCACCGCGTTGTGCGCGGGGCTGGAGATCGCCATCGTGAGCTGCAACAAGCTCTACGTGGAACTCAAACGGAAAGAAGGAGCGATCTGGGCGAGGATCGTGGCGCCCATGCTCAAGCGGCCGGGGCGGGTGATCAGTTCGCTGCTCGTAGGGAACAACATCGGTCTGGTGGTGTACGGCCTCGTGATGGCCGATATCCTGAAACCCAAGCTGCACGCGATCTATCCGGGGGAGGGATTCGTACTGGTCATGGAAACGGTGATCGAGACGTTGATCATCCTCGTGGTGAGCGAGTTCATTCCAAAGGCGCTCTTCCGACTTGACCCGAATTTCACGCTCAGCATTTTCGCACTGCCGCTACGGATACTCTACTTCATCCTCTGGCCCCCCACCATCGTCCTCACCGTGTTGAGCGATGGTGTCCTCAACCTGTTCGGGGCGAAGCACAAGCATGGCGAAGTGGCCTTCGGGCGCATCGACCTGGACGCTTTCCTCCAGGAAGTGACGGACAGCGCACCGAAGGACACCGACCTCGACTCCGAGGTGGAGTACTTCAAGAACACGCTCGAGTTGAGCAACATCAAGGTGCGTGAACTGATGATCCCGCGCGCCGAGGTGGAAGCCATCGACGTGGAGGAGACCGTGGCCTTGCTGCACGCCCGCTTCGTGGAGACGGGCTTGAGCAAATTGCTGGTGTACAAGGACAGTATGGACAACATGATCGGCTATGTGCATGGCTATGAACTCTTCCGCAAGCCGCGCAGCATACGCGCGGTGATGCGCCCCGTGAACTTCGTGCCCGGGACGATGAGCGCGGACGAGGCCCTCCAACGGTTCACCAAGCAACGCACGCATGTGGCGGTGGTCGTGGACGAGTTCGGCGGCACGGCCGGTATGCTCACCATCGAGGATGTCGTGGAAACCATCGTTGGCGATATCGAGGATGAACACGATGAGGGCGAACTGGTCGAGGAACGCCTCGGGGAGAATGAGTTCGTCCTGAGCGCCCGGCTGGACGTGGATTACCTGGCCGAGCAGTTCGGGCTGAACTTCCCACATAGCGAGGACTACGACACGCTCGCGGGCTGGATCCTGCACCACACCGGCGTGGTGCCGGAGCAAGGCACAGTTATCGAGGAGGGTCCTTTCAAGGTGACCGTGGCCCAGGTTCATCACGGGCGTATCGATCTGGTGAAGCTGGAAGTGGTGGATCCGGAGAAGGGGTTCGGGTAGCCGGGTGCCCGGATCCCCCAAGCCATGATTGCATGGCCATGCAATCATTTTGTGCTCAGAAGGATGCGGATGGGCTTGATCTGCGCCGCTCAATCCAAGGCCTTAACGTCTGATAACCAAGCTGTTGCTGGATTGTGTTCGCTATCCGAACGATTGCATGGCAATGCAAACATGCGGAAGAGGCCGCTATTGCTGCATTTTCTGTCTTTCCATCCCAGATCAAGGCTCTGAATCCATCATGTCGCGCCTTTGCCCGGCGGATCGGGCAAGCGTGGTCAGCGACAAGAACCCCTAGCGCCAACTGCCCCGTTTTTGAAGCGCAAAGCCCGACCCTCCCCGCAAGGCCTCCCCGCCTATATTTGCCACCCTTTCAAAAATCCCTGTTTCGATGGCTGTGATCGGTAAGATCCGCGAGCGCGGAAACCTGTTGGTGATCCTGGTAGGCGGTGCCCTCCTCTTGTTCGTTCTGGACGCCCTCCTCTCCAACAACAAAGGCGGCGGTGGGGCAGGTGGCCAAGCCATCGGCGAGATCGCCGGCGAGGAAGTGAGCACCATCGACTTCAGCAACCGTGTGGAGGAACAGGCCAACCTGTACCGCGAGAACGGAACCAACGTGGACAACCAGATGCAGGAGCAGATCCGCAACAGTGTCTGGCAGGAGATCCTCCGCGAACGCACGCTCAGCGTGCAGGCCGCAAAGGCCGGCCTCGGCACCACTCTCAGCAACGAGGAGTACGATGACATCCGTTGGGGAGACAATATCGTGAGCGAGTTCAAGGACAACGAGAACTTCAAGGACAAGGCCACCGGCCAAGTGGACAAGGCCCTGCTCAAGCGCTACTTCGCGAGCATCCAGGAGAAGGCTCCCGTGCTTTATGAGTACCAGAAGAAGACCTTCATCCCCAACCGGATCATCGGCAAGTACAATGCCCTGTTGAAGAAGAGCTGCTTCGTGAACAGCGCGCAGGTGAAGGACGACTACGCCTCCAACAACACGAAGGCCACTTTCAATTTCGTGGCGCGCCGCTACGACGCCGAACCGGACAGCCTCTATGCCGTTAGCGATGATGACGCCCGTTCCTACTTCAACGCGCACCGCTCGGAGAAGAAGTGGCAGCAGAAGGCCGCTCGCAGCTTCGCGTACGTGAAGTTCCCCGCAACGCCGACCCAGGAGGATATCGCGGCAACACGCAAGGAGTTGGAGGACCTTCGCGCGGAATTCGAGAGTCTCAAGG
Organism: Flavobacteriales bacterium; assembly: GCA_044224725.1. Classification (GTDB taxonomy): domain Bacteria; phylum Bacteroidota; class Bacteroidia; order Flavobacteriales_F; family PHOS-HE28; genus PHOS-HE28. The sequence continues at coordinate 20,616 of JBGAJW010000052.1, read as the reverse complement.
GAAAGGAGGACAGCCTCTTCGTGATCCGTAGCGCCGCCAGCAAGAACGGTGCGGCCGTGGCCTACAACGAAGGCACCGCCGATCAGCTCAACGATTCCCTCATCACGCATGCTGACACCGGCGCCGTTGTCGGGCCCTTCAAGGACGGGGACTTCTGGAAGCTCGTGAAGGTGAAGCAGCTCGCCGAGGTGCCCGAGGCCCGTGTGCGCCACATCCTCTTCAGTACACAAGGCAAAAGCGACGAAGAGCAGGCCAAGGTGAAGAGCCGCGCGGACAGCGTGCTCGCCGTGGTGAAGCGTGACAAGTCCAAGTTCGAGGCCATGGTCACGAAGTACACGGAAGATCCCGGCAGCAAGAGCACGGGCGGCGTGTACGAGTGGTTCGACAAGACCCGCATGGTGCCCGAGTTCACCAAGGCGAGCTTCGATGAGAAGGTCGGTGCGACCACCATCTGCAAAACGAGCTATGGCTACCACATCGTGGAAGTGCTCGGCCAGCGTACCCGTCAGGAGCGCCGTGTGCTCACCGTGGACCGCAAAGTGCGTCCGGACCGCGCCATGAAGGAGGCTTGGAAGACCGCCAGCGCGTTCTCACTGAACAACCTTGATACGGCCAGCTTCAGGAAGAGCGCGGCCGATGCCAATTTGGCCTATACGCCTGTGGATGAATTCCGCGCCGACCAACGTTTCGTCTCCGGTCTGCAGGACGCCAACAGCGTCATCAGCTACGTGAACCGCTCCAAGATCGGAGACAAGCCCAGTGAGCCCCTCATGAGCGATGAGAGCTATGTGGTAGCGCTGCTCACCGGCATCCGCGAGGAAGGTGATCCCCGTTTCGAGGATGTGAAGGAGGCCATGACCACCGAAGTACGCAAGCAGAAGAAGGCGGAAGCCCTGCTGGCGAAAATGGCGGGAAAGACCGACCTGAACGCCTTGGCCACCGAACTCGGCATCAGCGTACAGAGCGCGAGCGATATGGCCCTGAGCAGCATGAGCATCCCCGGTGGATTCAGTGATCCTGAGGTCATCGGCCGTATCTTCTCCGTGCCCAATGGCCAATTGAGCCCACCCCTCAAAGGCGACATGGCCGTCTACGTGGCGAACATGACCAACTTGGTCGCGGCTGGCGAGATGCCGGAGAATCCTGAGGCCAGCAAACCCTTGGTGGACAAGGTGCGCAACCGTGCCGAATACTCCGTGTTCAATTCCTTGAAGGAGGCCGCCAAGATCAAGGACGACCGGCACAAATTCTTCTGAACCGGGGCATCATCGATATCATGAACGGGGCGCGCAAGTGTCCCGTTCTTCTTTGGGGCCCGTCCGGAATGAAGGCAGGGATCGGATCGTCTACCGTAACTGGCTCAACCGCTCCGCATCCAAGCGGACCAGGATGCCCAGCAGAAGTGTGAACCCGATGAGTGAACTGCCCCCATAGCTGAAAAGGGGTAGCGGAATGCCGATCACCGGAGCCAGACCGATGGCCATGCCCACGTTGATCATCAGGTGCAGGAAGAAGATGCTCGCAGCGCAGTACGCATAGATGCGCGTGAACCGTGAGCGCTGCCGCTCACCGATCTGGATGCACCGCAGGATCAACGCTCCGAACAGCAGTACGATCACCGTGGTGCCCACGAACCCCCATTCTTCACCCACGGTGCAGAAGATGAAGTCCGTCTGCTGTTCCGGGACGTACTTGTACTTCGTGAACGTCCCTTCGAGGTAGCCCTTGCCGAGGAAGCCGCCGCTGCCTATCGCCGTTTTGCTCTGTGCCGCGTTGTAGCCCAGCCCCTGTGGATCGTCCAGCAGACCCAAGGTCACGTTGATGCGTGTTCGGTGCCGCTCGCTCAGGAGGTTCTGGAACACGAAGTCGAAACCGCTGATGAACACCGCCGAGCCGATCAGCGTGAAGGCGATGAAGCCGTAAAGCCGTTTGCGCTGCCGCTTCATGATGAAGCGTGAGACCACATAGAAGGAAAGCAGGCACACGGCGGTGATCACTCCGATGAGGAAATACTGCCCGCCCACCGGCTTGTCCCAGAACGGTATGTGGAACATCGTTTCGCGCATGATCAGCGACAGGATGGCCAGGATGAGAACCCCGATCGCCAGCAGTAGGATGTTGCCCGATAGCCCTTCGCGGTAGAGCACCAGGATGAAGGCTCCGAAGGTGAGCGCCGTGCCAACGTCCTTGCCGATCAGGATCAGGCCCACGGGCAGGAGGATGATCAGCGTGGCCACCATCCTCGTCTGGAACCCGCTGAAGGATTTCAAGCCGCTCAGGTAGCGCGTGAGCACAAGGGCTGTGGTGAACTTGGCGAACTCACTGGGCTGGATGCGGATGCTGCCGATGGACAGCCAGTTCTTGTTGCCGCCGATCTCGGTGCCGATCAAGGGAACGAGCATCAACAACAGCAGCACGAAGCCGTATGCGGGCAGGGCCATGTCCTTGATGAAATCACCGCGCACCATCAGCAGTGCAGAACCCAGCACCAGGCAGACAACGATCCACACGCTCTGGTTGCCGTACTCCATCTTCGTGTCGAAGAGGTTCGGGTGGTCCGGGTTGTACGCGGCGCTGTAGATGTTCGCCCAACCCGCGAAGAGCAGCAGCAGGTAGATGATCACCAAGGGGCGATCGACGTTCGAGCGGATGCTGTCGCGGACGGCGCTCATCGGCGTCGGGGATGTGCTTTGCTCACGAAGGGCCGGTAGTTCTTCTCCGTGGCGATCAGGTCGGCCTCCAGCATCTTTTTCTCCACCTCCGGCCGCGAGATGGAATCCGTGAGGTACTGTTCCATCAGCAAACTGGCGATGGGCGCGGCCCATGTGCCGCCGAAGCCGCTGTTCTCCACGTATACCGCCATCGCGATCTTCGGATCCTCCATCGGTGCGAAGCATACGAATACCGCGTGGTCCTTGCCGTGAGGGTTCTGCGCCGTGCCGGTCTTTCCGCAGACCGTTACGCCCGGAATCCGGGCGGATCGGCCGGTTCCGGCGATCTCCTCGGTCACTCGCCGCATGCCTTCAGCGATCAGGTCGAAGTACGGTCGGTCCACCATCGTGGTGTGTTTCTCCCATTTCGTCAAGCTGTCAGGTTCGCCGATCGCCGTGACGATGTGCGGATCGATGTACCAGCCGCGGTTGGCGAAGGTGGCCGCCAGGTTCGCCATCTGGATCGGCACCACTTCCACCTCGCCCTGCCCGATGCTCACCGAGTAGATCGTGCTGAAGGCCCAGGCCTCCTTGCCGTAGCGTTTGTCGTAGTACGCCACGTTCGGTACGCGGCCTCCTTTGGCTGCCGGCAGGTCGATCGGTGGCCGCTGCCCCAGACCGAAACTGCGGATGTAGGGTTCCCACTCCGCAAGCCCCAACGCCGCGTCCTTGAATCGGTTCGGAACCTTGTTCTGCTCGATCTCCTTCTTGAAGACCTGGTAGAAGTACGGATTGCACGAGTATTGGATGGCGTGCTCCACATCCGTCGCAGTGGGATGGTTGTGGCAGCCCACCAGCGATTTGATGCAGGGGAATCCCGTTTGCGGTGTGATCACCCCTTCCTGAAGGGCCGTGAGCGACTGCACGAGTTTGAAAATGGATCCCGGGGGGTATTGCGCTTGGAGCGCGCGGTCGAAGAGCGGGTTCAGCGAGTCCTTCTGCAGGATACGGTAGTTCTGGTTGCGTACGCGCCCCACCAGGAGCTCGGGATCATAACCCGGACTGGTCACCAGCGCGAGGATGCCGCCGGTCTTCGGATCGATGGCCACGATGCTGCCCTTCTTGTGCTGCATGAGCCGTTCGCCGTAGGCCTGCATGCGTGCGTCGATGCTCGTGTACAGATTCTTGCCTTCGTAGGCCAGCGTATCGTACTGCCCGTTCTTATACGATCCCTGGATATTGTTGTGCACGTCCACCACCACGTACTTCACGCCGCGACGCCCGCGCAATTGGGGCTCGTAGTACTGCTCCAGCCCGCCCACGCCGATCACGTCGCCGCTGCGGTAGTAGGGGTCGGCCGCCACTTTCTTCGCGTCCACCTCGCTCAGGTAGCCGAGCATGTGCGCGCCGATGCGCTGCGGGTAGGTGCGAAGTGTGCGGCTCTGCGCGTAGAAGCCCGGGTACTTGTGCAGGTGCAGGGAGATCGCGGCGAACTGGTCGGCCGTCACTTGCTTCTCGAATTCGCTCGGCTTGTAGCCCGAATAGAGCTTGGCCTTCTTCAGTCGCTCACGCACTTCCATCGGCGTTACGCCGATGAGCTGTGCCAGCGCCAGTGTGTCGAAGGGCTTCACCTCGCGGGGCACGACCAGGATGTCGTAAACGGGCGTGTTCGCCACGAGCAATTCGCCCTTGCGATCATAGACCAGTCCGCGCGATGGGAACACCGTGATCTTGCGCTCGCTGATGTCCGCGGCGCGCGCCGTCCAGCTGTCGTCCACCACCTGGATCCAGAACAGGCGCAGCACGAAGACCACGCAGATGAAGATCACCGCAGCGATCAGTACGAACCGGCGATCATCGAAATTCATCGGGAACGGGAGCGGGACGGGCGGGACGTGAGCAACTGCGCCAGCAAACAGAGCACGAGGGTGGCGAAGGAACTGCCCACGGCCCGCGCGAATGTGCTCAGGAAGTCAGAGAAGCGGTACACTTCCAGGAAGAAAAGCGTGAGGTGGTGCAACAGCACGAGCACGCCAGCATAGGTGACGAACCATGCCAGTCCCATGTGCGCGATCGTCGGCCGGTCCAACGGATCGAAACCCTCGCGTGGCGATAGTGCCCGGAGCATCAGGGCGCGAGCGTACATCATCACGGTGCAGGCCACGGTGTGCATGCCCGGCGTGCTGCTGAAGAAATCCATGACCAGTCCGGTGCCGAAGCCCACCAGCAAGGCCTCCCACTGCGCGATGCCCAAGGGCAGCATCAGCAGGAAGAGCACGTACAGATACGGCACCACCCAGCCGTTCGCCAAGTCGATGTGGTCCACGAGCAGCACCTGCAGCAACACCAGTGCGATGAAGCGGACGAGGTTGGAGAGGACGGTTCCGATCATTCCTGCGGTGCCGTTTTCTCCAGTGAATCGCGTTCCGCGCGCATCAGGTCGCTCACCACTTGCACATGATCCGAGCGGGTGAGGTCCTCGCTCAGCCGCACCGTGATCACGTGGAAGGGGATGCCAGGGTCGTTGGCCACGCTGTCCACCACGCCGATGAGGATGCCCGGGGGGTATACGCCTTCGCTTCCGCGCGTGACGACGGTATCGCCCTTGTGCACCGGCACGTGCTTGTCGATGTCCGCGAGCGATACCGTGCGGGGATCGCCGGTATTCCAACGCAGTAGACCGAAGTGTTTCGTGCCCTGCAATTGCGCGCTGGCCATGTGGTCCTCGTTCAACACGCTGATCACCGAGGCGAAGTGCGGGCTGGCCTCACGCACCACGCCCACGATCCCGTTCGCACCGATCACGCCCATGTTCCGCTCCACGCCGTCCAAGGTGCCCTTGTCGAGCGTCAGGTAGTTCTTCGCCTTGTGCGTGGTGCTGTTGATCACCTGCGCTGAACGGAAGCGGTAGCGGAGCTGTCGCACCGTGTCCACCTTGATCATACCGCTGTCGTGGCTCACGATCATGGAGGTGCCGCGTTCGCGCTCGCGTGCCAAGGCCTCGTTCAGCTCCACGTTGTTCTGCCGGAGGTTGGCGAACTCCATCACCCCGTTGCGCCAGCCGTACACCTTCGCCACGGCCGCGTTGCTGCTGCTGATCCATTCCGCCCGCTGGTGCATGTTGCCCTGGATCGTCATGGACAACCCGAGCGTCAACAACAACAGGAAGAGCAGGTTGTCGCGCTGGCGGAAGAGGAAGCGGAAGAGGTCGCGCATGGTGTGTTCTGCTGTTCACCCCGCACCGCCTTTGCCGGTCCGGGCGTGACATGTCACGCCCCTACCGTCATTCGCGCATCAGGAACTGGAAGCGGTCGATGTTCTTCAACGCGATGCCCGTGCCGCGCGCAACGGCCCGCAGCGGGTCTTCGCTAACGTGTACCGGCAACTTCGTCTTGATGCTGATCCGCTTGTCCAACCCGCGCAGCAATGCGCCGCCACCGGCCAGGTAGATACCGGTCTTGTAGATGTCCGCGCTCAGCTCGGGCGGCGTGCTTTCCAAGGCACTGAGGATGGCCTCTTCGATCTTGCTGATGGACTTGTCCAACGCCTGGGCGATCTCGCTGTAGGTGACGGTTATCTCCTTGGGGATGCCCGTCATCAGGTCCCGGCCGCGAACAGCGTAATCCGGCGGCGGGTTGTCGAGTTCGGTCATCGCACTACCGACCTCGATCTTGATCGTTTCCGCCGTGCGCTCGCCCACCAGGATGTTGTGCTGGCGGCGCATGTACTCTTCAATGTCCTGCGTGAACTCGTCACCGGCCACACGTATGTTCTTGTCGCATACGATGCCGCCCAAGGCGATCACCGCGATCTCCGAGGTACCGCCGCCGATGTCGATGATCATGTTGCCCATCGGCTCTTCCACATCGATGCCGATGCCGATCGCCGCGGCCATGGGCTCGTGTATCAGGTAGACCTCCTTCGCTCCGGCATGCTCGGCGCTGTCCTTCACCGCGCGCTTCTCCACTTCGGTGATGCCGCTGGGGATGCAGATCACCATCCGCAGGTTCGGCGTGAACAATCGACGGCCCGGATTGATCATCCGGATCATGCCCTTGATCATGTCCTCGGCCGCTTGGAAGTCCGCGATCACCCCGTCGCGCAAGGGCCGCACGGTCTTTATGTTCTCGTGGGTCTTCCCGTGCATCTGTTGCGCCGCGCGCCCGATGGCGATCACGCGCCCCGTTGTGCGGTCCACCGCCACGATGCTGGGCTCGTCCACCACCACCTTGTCGTTGTGGATGATGAGCGTATTGGCCGTACCGAGGTCGATCGCGATCTCCTGGGTGAAGAAACTGTTGAACCAGCTCATGCCCTTGCGGTGTTCAGTGTTTGAAATGGCGGTTGCCCGTGATCACCATCGAGAGTCCCCGTGCGTCCGCCGCATCGATGCTCTCCTGGTCCTTGATGCTGCCGCCCGGTTGTACGACGGCCGTGATACCCGCATCCGCCGCGATCCCCACGCAATCCGGGAAAGGGAAGAACGCGTCGCTGGCCATCACCGCCCCGTGCAGGTCGAAGTTGAATTTGCCCGCCTTGGCGATGGCCTGTTCCAATGCGTCCACGCGACTGGTCTGGCCCGTGCCACTGGCCAACAGTTGGCCGCCCTTGGCCAGCACGATGGCGTTGCTCTTCGTGTGTTTCACCAGGATGTTCGCGAAGACCAGGTCTTCCTGCTCCTGCGCGCTCGGTGACTTCTTCGTCACGGTGCGCATGTTCGCCGCCGTGTCGATCACGCTGTCGGGCGCTTGCGCGAGGATGCCGTTCAATGCCGTGCGGTATTTGCGCGCTGGCTTCGCCGAAGGCTTGCGGATCAGGATGATCCGGTTCTTCTTCTTCCTAAGGACCTCCAGCGCATCCGGGTCGTAGCCGGGTGCACAGACGATCTCGAAGAAGATGGTGTCGATCGCTTCCGCCGTGGCCTTGTCGATCCGTACCGTTGTGATGAGCACACCACCGAAGGCGCTCACGGGGTCGCCAGCCAAGGCCGCATCCCAAGCCGCTTTCAGTGTGGGCCGCACGGCCGCCCCGCAGGCGTTGTTGTGCTTCAGGATGGCGAACGCCACTGCGCCCAGCGTCGCGAGATCATCGATCAGCTCCAATGCCGCGTCCAGATCGAGCAGGTTGTTGTAGCTGAGTTCCTTTCCGTTCAGCTGGTCGAACAAGCCCTTCAGGTCGCCGAAGAAGGCTGCAGGCTGATGAGGGTTCTCTCCGTACCGCAGGCTGTTGGCGGGGCCGGAGCTCAGCCGCAGCTCGCCTTCGTTCCCGGCGAACCAGTTGTGGATCGCGCTGTCGTAGTGCGAACTCACTCCGAAGGCCTGGGCAGCCAAACGCTTGCGCTGGGCCAAACTGGTGGAACCGTCCTGTTCCGTGAGCATCCGCAGTAGATCGGGGTATTGGGCTTGCGAGGCCACGATGGCCACGTCAGCGTGGTTCTTCGCTCCGGCGCGGATCAAGCTGATGCCCCCGATGTCGATCTTCTCGATGATGGCCTGCTCGCTTCCACCCGCCGCCACCGTGGCCTCGAACGGGTACAGGTCCACGATCACCAGGTCGATGGGAGGGATGGCGTACTCTTCCAATTGGGCCACGTCGCTGGCCAGATCGCGGCGACCGAGGATACCCCCGAAGACCTTCGGATGGAGCGTTTTCACCCGGCCTCCGAGAATGCTCGGATAGCTCGTCAGGTCTTCCACCGGCGTGACCGGAATGCCCAGTCCCTCGATGAATTCCTGGGTGCCGCCCGTACTGTAAAGGTGGACTTGAAGGCGGTGCAGTTCCCGGACGATCGCTTCGAGACCATCCTTGTGATAAACCGATATCAGCGCGCTGCCGATCCGCTTCCCGCCTTCCACGTGCTTTTGTTCGCTGCGCAAGTTTAGAGGGGGCGCAAGCGGGCATCAGGCGTTCCGCCACCGGCTTTTCAGCCGTGTTACCAACACATTACGAAGCCGATGGATCCTGTGGATCAGAAGCGTACCCCGATACCGACCAGCATATTGGTGACGTCCGTGTTGCTGGTAAGGGTGCTGAAACTGACCGTACCCGCGTCGCTCACCGTCACGCTCTCCGGATCCACATACGTGGCTTCCCCGCTGTCGAATCGTTCAACACGCAACTCCACGTAGGCCGCTGCGCCGAGGGTCACCATCACGCCCGCTGCCCATCCCGTACTGAACGCCAGGTCGGTCTCGTTCCGCTCCTTGCTGATGTTCTCTTCCACACCGTCAGCCGTCACTTTGCTCGTGGTACTGAACTGGCGGAAGCCGACCATGCCGTCCACATACGGACGAATTCTGCCTTGCAAAGGGCTCAAGCGGAGCAGCGGATGGTAGCTGAACACCTTGCACCGGGTGTTGAGTGTGCCCTCGGTGATGCCCAAGTAGTCGGTGGTGATGGGGACGGTCGTTTCGTTGCCACCCATCACGCTGTATCCGAAGGCGAAGCCGCCCTGGATCACCGGTACCCGACCCAGCGGGAAGGCCAAGTGCGCACCGACCTGGAACATGTTCCGGCCCCAGTAACGGTCAAAGTCCCCGGTGGGAATGCTCATGCCGATGTTCCCGCCCAAGGTGCCTTGGAAGTCGGTTCTGATCTGGGCTTCAGCCAAGGGTGCGGTTGCCAAGAAAAGCAGGAGGGCGTTGGTGCGCATGTGTTCATCCCGACCTGTCGGGTGATGGTTCCGCAAGGTATTCCCGATCGCGTGCCGATCCGGTAGCGCCGTAACGCGACTTTCGCAGGCGATGGAGATCGGGCATGGTTGGGAAGTGTGGGGACTGCCGGGTCTGTTCTTGGCCGCCTTCTTGGCCGCCACCATCCTGCCGTTCAGTTCGGAACTGCTGCTCGGAGCCATGGCGCTCGGTGATTGGTCGACAGCTTCGTTGCTGCTGGTCGCTTCGACGGGCAATACGCTGGGCGGGCTCACCAACTATGGCTTGGGCCGCTGGATACCCGAAGAGCGGGCGACGCGCCTCTTCCGCTTGGACGCAACCAAGGCCGAACGCTGGAGAGACTTCGTGCATCGGCGAGGAGCTTGGGCGGCATTGCTATGCTGGTTGCCCGTGGTCGGGGATCCGCTGGCGGTCGCGTTGGGTCTATTCCGCACCCCTTTCCTGCCGAGCGCGCTGTTGATGTTCGTCGGGAAATGCGCACGCTATGCCGTGGTGCTGTTCCTGACGCGCCCTTGAAAACGGGATGTGGACAGCGAGGGCGCTGAACTACCTTCGATGCGGTTCACCATTTGTTCTGATGAAAATGATACTCACCATCGGCCTCTTCGGGCAACTGGTTGTTCCCGTGATCGCCCAGAACGTGATTCAGAACACCTATACGTTCGAGCCCATCAACAGCTGGATGTGGTACCGGGGCGCAACGAACGACGTGAACGGGTTCACCATGCTTTCACGGCCGTTGGACATGGATACCGATACGATGTTGCGTATCGGTCTGCTGCGCACGGACGCGGTAGGTGCACTTCTGGAGACGCGGTTGCTGCGTACCGATGGTAGCGATGCCCCTGTGCATATCCTCCGCAGCCCGGACGGAACCGGATGGATCGCAGGGATGCATTCCATGCCGCCGGTGGAGGATCATTCCGCGAGGAATGCGGCGATGCTCATGCGGATCGACGAGCAGGACAATGTGGAATGGGCCGAGGTCTATCCACTGACAACGGGCCACAGTACCACCGTCTTCGACATCGTCGAGTTGTCTGACGGTGGGGTCGCCCTCTTGTGTTCCAAAGCGCCCTGGCCCGGCGAAGAGGAGGTCCCTTTGGTCATCAGATGTGACGTGAACGGGGTCGTGCTCTGGTGCAAGCGCTTGAACATGGAGCGCGCCCAACTCTGGTACATGGACGTGCTTCCCGGCGATCGGCTCATATTGTCCGGCGGGATCATTGATAGCACCGGTAACCGGGATGTCCTTCTCGCGGCTCTGGAGGCGGACGGTGCTGGCGCATGGGCGCGCGCCTTCGGCAATGGATTCGATGACATGGCGAAGCGTGTCGTCTACGACCCGTGGCATGGCCTGGTGGTCGCGGGATATTCGCACGTGGGCGAAGCGGAAAGCCGGGGCTTCGTGCTTCGCACGGACATCTACGGGGAGGGGCAACAAACCTTCTTTTATGGCAGTTCAGCCTATGATGCCCATGCGTTCCCGGATGGTTCCGTGATGCTCTTCGCACGCGTTCCGGAGAGTACCCAAATGGTCCGGTTGGATGCAGAAGGTTCTCCCTTGTGGGCAACGGCCCTGGATGTGCTGATCGGTGAAGGTCGATTGCTGCCGTATGCCGAAGGTTCGCACTTCGCCTATTTCTCCGGGGATATGATGGAGACCATCGCCTTGAACACGTTCACCGCCCAGTGCGTTTCATGCGGACAGACAGGTGACCTGACCGAGGCGGGGGAACCTGCCGTCCTGCCGGAGCACCCGGTAGCGATCTCCACGGTGGACATAGCGGTCATCAACGAACCTGTAGAGGTCTCCGTGATGCCCTTCATGGTCACCCGCTCGTTGGAATGTTCGATCACAGCCGTGGATGAGCATGCCGATGCCGCACCGGAACGATCCTGTAACCGGGCATCGGGCGGCAGCGTGACCTGCTCCGGATTTGAAGCGGAAACGACCGTGCTGTTGGATGCCGTGGGCCGTGTTGCCCATCTGCCCTCTACCGTTCTTCGGAGCGGGGATCCCACGCGATTCTCTTTCCAGCTGCCGGACCTCGCTCCTGGTGTATATGTGCTCACCGATGGAAGAGGCGGATGTACGCTGCCTGCCGACCCGTTCGGGACGGAGCGCTGATGAACGAACACCAGGAACGGCGAAAGGCCCCCGAAGGAGCCTTCCGCGCTTACTGAGTCCAGCCTTGCGGCTGGTTGTCGCCAAACGCTCAGTAGACCGTGTTCTGCGGATCCCAATTGCACCAGCCCGAGGTCCAGTTCTCCGTGCCGAAGGCGCCGCGGTAGGAAACGTTCTGGAAGAAGCTGACGCCGAGGTCGCCGTCCGTGAAATCCGCACCGCTGCTCAGGGGTGAACCACCGACGAGCGTGAAGTCAGGCGCGCTCTGGCTGAAACCGTTCACCACGCCCAACTCCGAGTTCGTGACGTAGCTCGTGTTGCCCCCGTTGTTGAACCAGGTGGCGATGTCCCATGTGCTGCCGCTGGCCACCGCGGTGAGCGTTGCCATGCCACTATAGACGCAGTTCTTCACCTTCAGTTCGTTCGCGTCACAATTGGTTTCGCAGGCGCTGCCATCGATCAGGCAACCCGTGGGGAAGCCGGCGAACACGCTGTTGAACACGCGGCTGTGCGCGTTCCGGCGGATGTGGTTCGCGCGTTTGAAGTCGCTGCTGATGGACGTGCCCGCATCCACTTGGGGACCGAAGATGCTCACGTTGCTGATCACTGGCGTGGTGAAGGGCTCGGCCGTGGTGCCGGATGCATCGTTGTCGTCCTCCAGACCATTGCTGCCGCTGGCGTCGGCCGTGTTCGGTTCGCGCAGTGCCACGCCGAACTGGAAGCGGCCGCTGTAGCCGTTGTCCATGTCGAAGTCGTCATCAAGGCCGCGGAATGCTACCAGGTTCTTCACATCCACGTTGCCACCGAAGAACTCGAAGCTGTCATCGCCGCTGTTGCTCACCTGGATGTGGTCGATCGTGGTGCCACGGCCCACCGAGGCGAGCGTGAGACCGTTGATCTCCTGGTTCGGCTGGAAAGGAATGCCGGGGAACTCGATGCGCGCGTAACGCAGCACCCCGCTGTTGTCCGTGTCATCCGTTCCTCCGTAGGTAGCTTCCACGCCACCTTCTACCGTGGCTTCGCCGCCGGGCTGGTTGTTCTTCGCCTTGCCGCAGATGATCACGCCGCCCCAATCGCCCGCCGCGCGGGAACCGATGGCCTGGTTGCTGGTGAAGACGATCGGCTGGCTGGCCGTGCCCTCCGCCATGATCTTCGCACCACGCTTGATGATCAGTGTGCCCTTGGTGTCCTTGTCACCCTTGATGATGGTGCCCGGCTGGATCGTCAGCGTCGCGCCGCTTTCCACGTACACGAAGTTCTTCAGCAACCACACCTTGTCGTTGGTGAAGGTGTAGCTCACGTCGGAGTTGCCTTCCACGGTGTTCACGTTGCCATTGGAGGTGATGGTGAATTCGCGCGTGGTCGGCGTGTCCACGACCTCTTCGTCGTCGTCCTTCTTGCACGCGGTGATGAGCAGTGCCGCGCTCAATAGCGCGCTCAGGTACCGGGTGTTGATCAGTGCTTCCATGTTGTTGCCTCTGTGATTTGGTGCCGCAAATGGACCGCTCGCATGTGACCCGTCCGTCAGGGCCAGCTTATCGGATCGTTCCCTCGCGTTAAGTTTTCGTTAGCGGGATCGGAGGAGGAACCACGGATGAACACGGATAGCAACTCCGTCTCGCTGGGGCTTCGGCGGTGGCTGTCCGATCAGAAGCGATAGCTCACTCCTGCGGTGAAGTAGCTGCCGCGGCGGTAGCCCATCACTTCTTCATCCGTCGCATCGAGCTTGCTGTTCTCGTTGCTGTCCTGGACCAGTCGGGTGCGCTGGTTGAGGATGTCCTGTGCGCTCAGCTTCACTTCGAAGCGCTTGCCGAGGCCTTTGGTGAGCGTGACATCCACCACATTGCGCGGCATCTCGTAGATGTCCGGCGTACCGAAGGTGCCCACGGCGAAGAGGCGCGGGCCGATCACATTGTACAGAACGTTGCACTGGAACTTGCTCGCCGTATCCGTGTAGTAGATCCCCGCGTTCACCACATATGGGCTCTGGCCCATGAGCGGGCGCTCGCTGCGCTGACCGACCGCCTGCTTGCCGAGATCCACCGTGGTGCTGATGTACGCTGCGTTGAACTGTATGCCCAAGCGGCTCAGGAGACCGGTCTCGAAGAGGCTGCTCAGCGAACGGCGTACTTCCACTTCTGCGCCCAGACTCTGTGCGCTCAGAGCGTTGTCGAAGGTGAAGTTGCGCGTACCACCGCTGCCACCACCGGGGACGAAGTAGGTTTCGATCGGATCGTTGAACCGCTTGTAGAACACGCCGAAGCTGATGATCTCGTTCAGGCTCGGGTACAGTTCCCAGCGCGCTTCCACATTGTGGATGAAGGCCGTCTTCAAGGAGTCGTTCCCGGCCAGCACGTTGTTGAAGGTGAAGTCGTAGTAGGAGAAAGGCGCCAGTTCACGGAACTCCGGACGGTTCACCGTGTTGCTGTAGGCCGCGCGCACTTTCTGCTTCTCGCCGATGGCCAGGCTCACGTTCGCCGAAGGAAGCACGGCGATCACCGTGTTGTCCACCTTCACTTTTCTTCCGCTGTAGCGTGCGCTGTTCAATACCTGACGGTTGTACTCCATGCGGGCACCACCGCTGACGGTCCAGCGATGCGCGTACACCGCGGTGCCGCCGAGGTAACCGGCCATCAACGTGTTGTTCGCGTCATACGTGTCGCTCGCGTTCGTGCCCTCGTCCAGTTCGAAGCCGTTCTGCGCGTTGATGTGTTCCTGGCTGAACAATGTGGTGAGAGGCTGGTACACCAGTGTATTGTCGAAGCCGTTGGTCTTCGTGTACGACATCCAGCGCATGCTGAACTCGCGTTGCTTGTACTCGGAGTAGAAACCGCCGCGCAGCTTCAGGCTCCAATGCTCATCGTTCTCGGTGATCGTGCGCTCGTAGTCGGCACGTGCGGTGTACACGTCCTCGTGCAGGTCGCTGAAGGAACGGCCGGCGTTGAAAGGATCCGCGCTCAGCGGGATGTAGGCCGCGAACGGCTGGTCGGAATCTCCGCCGTTGATGTCGCGGCGCGTGCTGATGCGGCGGAAGTCCGGTTCCTTGCTGATGGCCTTGCCGTAGCCGAGCGTCCACTCCAATTTGTTCTTCTCGCCGATGTCGTGAGAGCCGTGCAACTGGCCGCTGTAGATCGTGCGCTGGCGGTAGCGGAAGGCATAGTTGCGGAGCTCATTGCCGCCTTCCAGGTCACGGCCGGTGCGGTAGGTCGTCTGGTTGTCGCCGAGTTGGTTCAACAGATTGCGGAACTCGAGCTTGCTGTGCTTCCCGAGCATCGCAGTCCAGTTGTGCATCAGTGTGAGGCGCGAGCTCTCGATGTTCTCTTCGTCGTTGTAGCTGTAGATCGTGTCGCTGCGGCCAGTGGACGCGTTGAAGGCGTTGTAGTTGTAGTTCTTCGCCTCGTAGCGCAACCGCGTGTTGCTGTAGTCGATGGAGGTGAGGTTGCCGTAGGTGTTCGTGCCGCCTTGTTTCCCGAAGCGACGTGCGAGGAAAAGGCCGAGGCGGCCATCCGGCATCGCCGAACTCATGCTGCTCGCCCAGTTGTTGCTCAGTGAGCGCCCAGCATTCTGTGAGGTGGTCGCATTCGCGCCGATGAGGCTTTCCGGGAAGGCGTTCGGCAACTGGCGCAGGCCATCATCGAAGCCGAGCGCATCCGTGCCGCTCTTCTGGTCCTGGCGGAAGTCCTGGAATGTCGTGCCCGGACGGAAGGAGCTGGATAGCGTGAAGCGCGTCTCATTCTTCTCCGGCACGCTCAGCGTTCCGATCTTGATGGTGCCGCCCGCGAAATCACCGGGCAGTTCGGGCGCGCCGCTCTTGTAGATGAGGATGCGGTCCAATGCCGCGCTGGGGATCAGGTCGAAACTGAAGGCGCGCTTGTCCGCCTCCATGCTCGGGGCGGCCACGTCGTTCAGCAGCACGGTGTTGTAGCGATCAGCCAGCCCCCGCACCATGATGAAGCGGTCACCGATGATGGTGACGCCGGGGATGCGCTTCACCACGTCACTCGCCGTGCGGTCCTGGCTCTTGGCGATCTGTTGGCGGCCCACGCCGTTCACCACCTGCTCGCTCTTGCGCGTCTCCATCAGCACGGCGGTCTCCGTGTCGGTGCGCTTCTCCTTCACGATCTCCACGGCCTTCATCTCGAGCGCATCGCCGTTCAGTTGCAGGTCCACTTTCACCGTCTGGTCAGCAGCCACGGTCACGGCCTTCTCCACGGCGGCGTAGCCCACCATTGTGGTCACCACGGTGTAGGTGCCGGGCTCCACTTTGAAGAAGTACTTGCCGTCCAGATCCGTGCTCGCACCGGTGGTGGTGCCTTTGATCAGCACGCTGGCGAAGGGCTGTGGTTCCAACTTGCCGTTCTCCAGTGCGGTAACGGTACCGGTGATCGTGCCCCGCTGCGCCTGTGCGAGCAACGTGATCAGCAGGGTAACGAGCAGGAGCGGGGAACGGAACATGGTGGTAGCGTTTGGCGCGACAAAAGTCACGGCCGGGCGTTACCTCCCCCTTGTTCGCAGGTTATGGATCCGTTAGCTGAACAGGCCGCGATCTCACGATCCCTTAACGATCGGTTTCTCGCCGTTCACGCGGTCCTCCAGGAACCACCACTTCGGCGCGTCCTTGCGCTTCCGCGCTTCCTGCCACATCACCACCAAGCGGTCCTGCAACAGGGTCGTGGCTTCCTCCACGCTATCAGCGACGAAGACGAACTCCAGTTCCTTCTGGCCGATCGTGCCTTCCACGATCATACGGTCGATCTGCTGGAGCATCGGCTTCCAATAGTCCCGGCCGTAGAGCAGGATGGGGAAGTTCTTGACCTTGCCCGTTTGGATAAGCGTCACCGTTTCGAAGAGCTCATCGAGGGTTCCCGCACCGCCGGGCATCACCACGAAGCACATGCTGTATTTCAGCAGGAGCACCTTGCGCACGAAGAAGCGCTCGAACGTGAGGCTGATGTCCAAGTAGGGATTCGGATCCTGTTCGTGCGGCAACACGATGTTGCAACCGATGCTGCGGGCGCCCACATCACGCGCACCGCGATTGGCGGCTTCCATCAGGCCCGGACCGCCGCCGGTCATGATCGTGAATCCCACGCGGCCGATGCGCCGGGCCAGCTCACGGGTGGCTGCATAGTAGGGATGGTCCTCCTTGAACCGCGCGCTGCCGAAGAAGGTGACGCATGGCCCCACGAAATGCAGCTTCCGAAAGCCCCGGATGAACTCGCGGACGATGCTGAGGACGCTCCGGAACTCGCGCCAGCGGGAACGGGGGCCTTCGAGAAAGCGGAGGTCGATGTGCTGGTCGTCGCGCGGTGGGGTCACGCGGCGAAGCTATCGGCCTTAGCGCACCAACACGCGCCGGGTGCCGATCCAGCGTGAACCGATTATGGCGATCGCTGGAGCGCCCGGGGTACACCTCGTATTTCTACCGGGTGCGCAATGGAACCGTCCTCTCATCTTTACCCGATTCCCTTGCCATGCCGACTTTCCGGAACACCAACCCCGCCGTATCGAGCCTCTTCCTGCGTATCGCGCTGCTCGCCTCAGTCTTCGGCCAGTCTTCGTTGGCAAGCCATGCACAAACGGCCTTTGCCGTATTCGATACGCTCGATGTGCGCCATGACCTGTCCAAGTCCGCCATCGAACGATTCCAGGCCGCTCGCTTCCATGTGACCGCATGCATGTATGCCGGTCGTTGGGAAGAGCAGCGGAACACGGCGCTGCTCATGTTGGATCTGGCCAATGAACTGAAGCAGGATACGATCCTGGCCCATGCCAACGTGGTGGTCGGCTATACGTTCAGGCAGGGCAATGATCAGGGACAGTCACTCGAATACGACTACAAGGGCCTGAAGTACGCGCAACGCGGCGGGGTGCCTGACCAGATCGGTTGGGCAGAGAAAGAGATCGGCATCCTCTTCAAGCAGCTCGGCCAATACCGCGAGGCGATCACGTGGCTGAAGAAAGGGGAGGCGAAGATCACGCGCATCGGCGAGGTGAACCGTGTGGCCTGCCACATGAGCGAGACGTACAGTGGCTTGGGCATGCGCGATTCGGCGTTGTTCTATGCGCAACGATCGAACGTGATCCCTTCGGCGGTGATCGACCCCTATGGCTACGCGCGCTCTCAACTCACTATCGGCAAAGCGTATGCGGCCAAGGGAGAGCGCGAAATGGCAGAGCTCTTCTTCAAAAAGACCATCGCCGTGTGCGATTCGTTCGACATCGGCCTGGTATTGCCCGCAGCGCTGGTGGGCTTGGGCCGCGAACGCCTTAAAATGAAGGACGCCAGTGGCGCTATCGCCTTGGGCACGCTGGCTTTGGATGTTGCGAAGCGCACGGCCAACCTGCCTGCCTCGCTCGAAGCAACGGACCTCCTGGAGAAGGCCTACCACGCAGCCAACAAACCGGACAGCGCCTACCTCAGCCTGAAGGAGCACTCGGTGCTCCAGGACAGCCTCGTGAATGCCGAAGCGTTGAGCAAGGTGGAGAACATGCGTTTCAGTGAGCAGTTGAAGGAGAAAGAGGAAGCAGTCATACAGGCTGAAGAAGCCACCGCCCGCTCCCGCAACATCCAGTTCGGCATCATCGCCCTCATCGTCATCACGCTCGGTATCTTCTTGCTCGTCTTCAGTCGTACGGCGGTGGTTGGTGCCAAGGCGATCAAGAACCTCTCGCTCATAGCACTACTGCTCTTCTTCGAGTTCATCAACCTGCTGGTTCATCCCTTCCTTGGGGAGATCACCCACCACTCGCCGATCCTGATGCTGCTGTGCATGGCCGCCATCGCAGGGCTGTTGATCCCACTGCACCACCGCATGGAGCACCTGATCACCAACATGCTGGTGAGCAAGAACAACCGCGTGAGGTTGGAGGCGGCGCGGAGAACGATCGAGGAGTTGGAGGCAAGGCCGACGGACACGAACGAAGGTTGAACATCATGAACGTCCGGACAATTCAACAACGAGCCATTCCGATGAGATCCCACCTGCTCGGTTGGGTCATTGGTCTGGTCGGCATCGCACCACTGCGCGCCCAGCCGCTCGATACACTGCACGCTCGCCTCAGATCACTCCCGTTGGACACGTTGGTCCAGCGAGCGAAGACGAACGATGACCCTCGAGCGAAGTTCGTAGCCAACTCCGCCCTGTTCGCGCGATACCTCTTCCTCGACGACCAGCAGGAATGTATGCGCTACGCTATGCGCTCGCTGGAACTGGCCGAGCAGATCAAGAATGACACCCTCCTCAGCAGGGCCCATAGTAACATCGGCGGCGCGTTCGCGGTGGTCAACAACGTCAATGCTGCGCTGGATCGGTACAACACCTCGTTCCGCATCGCGGAGCATACCGGTGACAGCCTTCAAATGGCGTTCATCTGCAAGGAGATCGCGGTCTTGTACAGCAGGGTGGGGGATACGGAAGGGGCGCTTCGTTACATGCACCGGGCGTTGGCTTATGGCATGACGCCGTCGGTCCGTGCGCGTGGGATGTCCGTTATGGCCCGATGTTACCTGGAGTTGGGCCAGCTGGATTCGGCCTACTGCTGTGCCCGGGAAGCGGATATCGTCAAGGAGCCTGGGAAGGATCCCTACGGCTATTCCCATTATCAAGGCATACTCGCAACCGTGTATGCCGCACGGAAGGAGCCCGACCTGGCGGAAACCTACTACAAGCGTGCGGTCGCCGTGGCGGATTCGTTCGACCAGAAGTACCCCCTCACTTATGCAGCCTCCGGTTATGCGAAGCTGCTCATCGAACAAGGTCGTACCGCTGAAGCCCTGGCCATGGCGCGCATGGGTTTCCAGGCGACCGAAGGCACCCGCCAGCCACGCTCCATTGTTACCGCTGCCGATGGCTTGGCCAAAGCCTTCCATGCCGTTGGAATGGACGATAGTGCCTTCGTCTATTCGCAGCTATGCAATGCCTACCGTGATACCATCACGAACACGCAGAACCGCGGCCAGATGCAGAGCCAGTTGTTCGCGCGCGAACTGAAGGACCGCGAGGACGCCAAGCTGCGGGCGGAGGAAGTCGCCGTCCGCTCCCGCAACATCCAATTCGGCATCATCGCGCTCATCGTTATCACGCTCGGCATCTTCCTGCTCATCTTCAGCAGGACTTCCGTCGTGGGCGCCAAGGCCATCAAGAACCTCTCCCTCATCGCGCTGCTGCTCTTCTTCGAGTTCATCAACCTGCTGGTGCATCCCTTCCTCGGGGAGCTCACCCACCACTCACCGATCCTGATGCTGCTGTGCATGGCCGCCATCGCGGGGCTGCTGATCCCGCTGCATCACCGCATGGAGAAGCTGATCACCAACATGCTCGTGAGCAAGAACAACCGGGTACGCTTGGAGGCGGCAAGGAAGACGATCGAGGAGTTGGAGGGGAACCGCGGTGAAGCCAACGCAAGCTGATCATCATGAACGCAAGGTCATTCTCACATCGAAGGGTCGCCATGGTTTCCAGATCACTGGTTCTGCTCATTGGCCTCGGTTCGCTCGGCCAGCTAGGTGCCCAGCCCCTCGACACGCTCAATGCGAGGCTGCGTGCACTTCCAGTGGACTCCCTGGTGGCACGTGAGCTGGTGGAAACCGACCCTCGGGCCAAGTTCGTTGTCATTGCCAAGTTGACCAGGGAGTACCTCTACCTCAGCCGCCCAGAGGACTGCATGAGGGCGGCCATTCGCGGGCTGGAAGTGGCGGAGCCGACGAAGAACGATACACTGATCGGTCGGGCGCATTTCGGCATCGGTGCTGCGTTCACAGCACTCAGCGACGTGAATGGCGCGTTGAAGCACTTCAACATCGCCCTCGAGCGCTTTCAGCAGACTGGCGATAGCTTGAGGATGGGGATGGTCTGCAAGGAGACCGCGATCGTGTACCAACGTGCTGGCGATACGGAAGGCGCCCTGCGCTACATGCGGAAAGCCCAGGGCTATGGTCTGTCCGAGGGGATCTATGGCCGCTCGATGTCCATCCTGGCGAAGTGCCACATGGATCGCGGCGACCTTGACTCAGCGCTCTACTATGCCCGGAAGGCTGATGTGCTGAAGGCGCCTGGCACGGATCCTTACGGATACTGCAGCTATCAGTTCACGCTGGCCACCGTGCATGCCGCGCGTGGCGAGAACGACCTTGCCGAACCCTACTTCAAACGGGCCTTGGTAG
>JBGAJW010000051.1:0-36940 GCA_044224725.1 Flavobacteriales bacterium | reverse complement strand
CATTTCTGGGCGATTTCGTTTATGTACATCCACCCGGTTACCAAACCCTGCGAATCGCAATTTTCTGTAATGTCGCCTGGGCATATGATGCAATCCGGTTTTGGCACACTGCCGTTCTCAATGCCGACCAAGAGTGCTTCAAAAGGGTTTTGCACACGAGGTGCACGGAGGGCATCAGAGAAAAGACGCGTTGTGTTGATAGCCCCTTTTTGTTTGGAGCTGTGGAAGCAATGTATATCACTTATAATGAGAAAATTCATGTTGCGCAATAATTCATGAATATAATTTCCTTGGCCATTCTGCGAGCGCCTGCAAATCCCGCAATGTTTCGTCGGGTTACGACTTCCTTCGTTTCCCAAGTACCCAAGTGCCGTACCTCACTGCACTTAGCGTAACTAAGCATGAAAAAGGCATCATTGCTATCGATGTACTCCAAAAGTGCGGTAAGGCGATCTATATCTGAATGACCGAACGTGTGGGGCCCGTATTGCTTGTGCAACCGGTCATTCACCCGCGCATAGGGTGGATCTAAATAGACTAAGTAACCTGGCCTGATGTGCTTCCTTACTACTATATCAAAGTCTGAACATTCTATTGTCACGTTTCTCAAGGCTTTTGAACAGGCAACGATGTGTGATTTGTCAGGGAGTTCCCCGTTTTTGCGATTATTGTATGGAACGTTGAATTGCCCACTGGCATTCGTTCGATAAAGCCCATTGAATGAGTACCGGTTCAAATAAATAAATAGGGCTGCACGTTTGTAAACTGATGCGCTCGTTGAAAGATTTGTTCTTGCCCAGAGGTAGAATGACTTTGTAAGGGGGAATGACATCAAATAAGACCAGACTTTGGAGGGATTCGATTGTATTGCCTGGTATGTGGCTATAAGGTCCGAATTAGCATCTGAAATTGTTGAGGTCCTTTTCGCTCCCTGAAGTGAAAAAAATAGCTGCCCAGATCCCACGAAAGGCTCCATGTACCCATCATAATCCTTTGGCATGGCAGCTTGGAGCCGAGGAATCAACTGCCTTTTACTCCCCGCCCATCGTAGGAATGGCTTCGCCAAGCCTTGTATCCCGTCAACCTCCGGTTGCGTGCTCCTTTTTGCAAGCTTTTGCACTTGGCCCGACATCAGTGCTTTGCTGTTTCCTTTTTCCGTCTCCCCCTCTTCTTCACCGGCGGCGCCTCAATGGCCTCGCCATTCACCAGTGCCTCCAGGATGCTCCCCGCGTCCATGCCGCTCTGCATGCCGTGCAAGAAGTTCAGCAGGAGCCAGCCGCCGTTGGTCCCGTTCGGCACTTTCACTTTGTTGGCTGTCAGGTGGGCAACGGCATCGTTCACCACCTTCATGGGCGTCTGCTTGCCCTTCAGCACGCCCTCGGTAATGCGCTTGTTCTTGCGCTTGCCGCTCTTGTAGAGCTGCTCCACCTTGTCCGTGGCGGTGTTCAGGGCCTTCAGGAGCTTGGCGGGCTCGGGGATCTCCTTGGCGAACTTCACGGCGGTGCTGGCCTTCAGGCGGTCGGCCTTGATCAGGTCCTGCACCTCGGGCGGCAGGGCCAGCACGCTCAATAGCTGGGTGAGCTTCACCTTGCCGAAGAAATTCTCGAGGTTCTTCAGGTCCTCCCCGGCATCCAGCAGGGCCTTCACCTGGGTGGCCACGTCCACCTCGTTCATCACATCGTGGAAGTTGTTCTCGATGATGGGCAGCATCAGCCGGCCCTTGTCGTCCCCCTTGTAGATGCGCACGGGCACGCGGTCCAGGTCCACCCCGTTCAGCGCGGCCAGGGCGCTCAGGGCCTTGTCCGCCTTCAGCTGGGCCAGGGCGGCCATGCGGGTGTAGCCGGCCTGCAGGTGGTAGCCGTCTTTCGCTTTGTCAGCGATCAGCGGCACCAGTATGCCGTACATGGCGATGGAGCGCGCGTACTCGTTCACGCGGTCCTTGCTGGGTTTCACGGTGCGGGCGTTGCGGCCGAGGATGATGTCCTCCACGGCGACCCATTCGATGCTTTCGTTCTTCGTGCTCATGTGCGGTGTACCCCCCTCTCCACGGGAGAGGGGTTGGGGGTGAGGTAGCGCTGTGCCCGCGCGGGCAATGTGGGAGGAAAAAGTAACGAAGAAGTCCGGCATCATGGAAAATCAGGATGCGGAGCCGGGTCCGCGGGCGCCCCATACACAATTTTCCGATGCGCCGTATCATGGAAACTCAGGATGGGCAACATGGTGCCCGTGCCGCGCCGTTACTGGACTTTTGGGGCCGGAGCAAGCGGCCGGTCCTATATATCTGAGAGCCACCTGCCGGCCGTACTATATGAACCCCTGGCCACCGGTCGGGGGTTCCTCCTTCCGGTAAGGTCCGGTCAGTCGCGGTTCACCTTCACGATGCCCCAGCGGTAGGCGAAGATGACGAGGCCGGACTTGCTTTTGATGCCGAAGCGGTCGAAGACGTGCTTGCGGTGGGTTTCCACCGTGGTGGCCTTGGTACCCATCTGATCGGCGATCTGCTCGTAGGTGTACTCCTCCGGGGCGCAGGCCAGGATGATGAACTCCAGTTCCTTGGGGGTAATGGCCTCCAGGACCTTTTCCTGCTGGCGCTCGTAGGTGGTGCGGAACTCGCCGTCAGTGGCCATGGCGCGCACCAGGTCGCTCTCGTAGTAGCCGGTATCGCGCACGGCGTCCAGCGCCGCCTTGAAGACCTCGGGCTCCACGTCCTTCAGCAGGAAGCCGCGTGCGCCTTCGCGCACGGCGCGGATAACGGCCTGCTCGCTCCCGTCGAACGTGAGGGCGATGGAGCGAACGTCCGGGCAGGTGCGGGCAAGCCAGGCGATGGTGGCGTAGCCGTCCATCACGGGCATGTTCAGGTCCACGATGGCGATGCGCACTTCTGGCCCGCCGGAAAGCGCTTTGGTGAACTCCATGCCGTTGGCGGCCTCCAGCACCACTTGGTACCCTTCCAAAGTGTTCACCAGGGACACCAGCCCCTTGCGCACGAGGTTGTGGTCGTCCACCAGGGCCACGGGCGTGGTGTCAGCGGCCATCAACGGGTAACAATGATGTGGGTGCCCTGCCCCGGAGCGGAAACCATATGGAAGCCGAAGCCGATGAGGTTCGCGCGCTCGCGCATGTTGGCCAGTCCGGCACCGCTGGCCACGGTGGTGGGCTCGAAGCCGACGCCATTGTCCTGTATGCCCAGGCGCACCTGCTCCGTATTGGCCAGTGTAACGGTGATGCGATCGGCGCGGGCGTGCTTCATGGCGTTGTTCACGGCCTCCTGGAAGATGCGGTAGAGCACCATGCGGTGGTCCGGCTCCAGGTCGGGCTCCGTTCCGTTGGCCAAGTACACCACTTCCAAGGTTCCGGGCCTGTTCAGGCGGGCGCAATGTTCCTGCAATTGGGCGTGCAAGGGCCTATCGCGTGTGCGCTCGGCGAGCAGGGAGTGGCTCAAGCGCCGGGTCTCGGCGATGGCGGCGTCCAGGGTGGCCTTCATTTCGGAGGCGAGCGGCTCGGTGCCCTTCACGGCGCGCACGGCATGCAGGTCCAGCCGCAAGGAGGTGAGGAGCTGGCCCACATTGTCGTGCAGTTCCAGGCCGATGCCGCGCAGGGTATGCTCTTCCACCTCGCGTTCCACTTGCCGCACCTGGTCCGCATGGCGCAGGCGCAGCTCGGCCAGGTCCATCCGGTGGCGCGCGCGTCGGCTGTGGTGTACGATGATGAGGATGACGGCCACACCGAGCAGCGCCAGCATGCCGAGGGCACTGAGGATGAGGACGGTGGCGATATCAGTGTCCGGCTTCATGCGCAACGGCGGTTGTTGAACCGTAAAGCCGGTAACAGGCCATGGACATGAAGAGGAACTTGCCCACGCAGAGCACCTGGGTGAGCTGGTGCAGCCAAAGGGCCATGCCCATATCCGTGCGCATGAAGTAGTTGATGGAGCCGAGCAAGGGGCCTGCGGGTCCGTAGTAGAGCAGAATGGCCAGGCACAACCAGAAGGCGGACACATCGCGCAAGCGGCCGGTCCATCGGCCGGCGCCGTACCACAGCAGGAAGAGGTAGAGCGCGGCCAGCATCAGCGCGCCGCTGATCACCGAGAGGCTCACCAGTTCGCGCCGCGGGTCCAGGCTGGAGACGTTCCATGTCCACCCGAGCAGGAAGAGGACCATGAGGGGAATGGTCCACCGCCGGGGCAGGGGCGCCACGGTGGCTCCCAGCGCGAGCAGCATGCCGAACTCCACCGGCCAGTAGAGGTTGTAGAGCAGCATATTGGGCAGGCCGCACTGATTCAGGATCCCGGCGCTGATCTCCACCAGGGCGGCCAGCACCACCCAATTGCGCAAGGTGGCGTGGAAGGCAGAGGTCCGGGCGGGAACGCGGACAGCGAACGCGAGCATGGTCGCTGCGCTTATCGGGATCAGCAGGGAGAAGGAGACCAGGCCGGTGGGATGTGTACGGCCCGAAGGTATCGCGCATCAACGGGGTGGGGCGTAATAGGTGGCACAGTTGGGCGGGCACAGGACGCCGAAGTCGCACGCGTGCATGCTGAAGAGCGCGGCGGGGTTGACCGAGTTGTTCAGCAGGTCGCGGTAGCCTGTACCGGACTTGGGTCTCAAGCGCAGGTGGTAACAGATGGCGTGGCGGAGCCTGCCCCCGGCATCGCGCCGGCCGATACAATCCGCTACCAGGTAGAAGGTACTGTCGCCGTGGCCGCCGGCGTTCTCGGTGTACATGGCCCGCACCTCCTGCTCCCACTCCATCATGTCGGCATCGGCGTCCGTCAGGGGGTCCACCGGGTCAAAGGCCCCACCGGTCTTGTGGCGGATGCGTACCCGGTTGTAGTAGACGGCCGGGTTGGGCGGGTCGTACTGGTAGGCCGCCCGCCAATTCTTGGCGAGCATGGGCGTGAGCGCGGCGTTCCAGAAGTCCAGGAGCGTATCCGGCGCCGTGTAGGTATAGTCGTTCGGGGTGGCCGTGGGCAGCAGGCGGGCGAAGCGGAAGCCGAGCCGGAGGGAATCACCGGTGAGGCCGTAGTCCACCAACAGCCCGTGGGTGTAGGGGGTGTCCACCGGTGCCTTGGCGGCGAGGGTGTTCCACGGGATCTCCTGCCGGGTGTAGAGCAGGCGAACGCCCGGGGACAGGTCCACATTGCCGTCGAAATCAGCGCGCAGCCGGGTGAGGGTGGAATCATAGACGTGCATCGAATCCTGGGGGGGCGGCGCGGCCGCTGCCAGTGGAAGGGGTTCACGCGCAGCGGGTGGCTCGCCGCCACAACCGGTGAGCAGCCCGCCGAGCGGGGCGAGCGCAACGAGTACGAGAGGGGCTCTACGAACGAACAGTGGATGGCGCATGGGAGTGGGTTTGACCATGGGGCCAACGTTATCCATCCGCCCAATGCGCCGTATCCTGAAAAACCATGATGCGCTTCCACAAAGTGATCAACAGTTCACGCGCTCGGCATCCGCCGGACACGAACAGCCCCCCGGGGGCTTCCCGGGGGGCTGGTGTTGGTGTAACGAACCGTGGCTCAGGCCTTTGCCGTCCCGCCTACGAACGGGCAAGCTCGCTTTTCGCGAACTCGGCATACACGCTGGTGATGCCTTCGCGCAGACCGATGCGGTGCTTCCACCCCATCTTGTGCAGGCGGCCGACGTCCATCAGTTTGCGGGGCGTGCCATCGGGCTTCTCGGTGTTCCACTTCAGTTCGCCGGTGTAGCCCACGATCTCCTTGATCATCTCGGCGAGCGCCTTGATGGTGAGGTCTTCACCGGTACCGATGTTCACGAACATCTCCTCGTCGTAGTTCTTCAGCAGGAAGAAGCAGGCGTCCGCGAGGTCGTCCACGTGCAGGAATTCGCGCATGGGCGAGCCGGTGCCCCAGACCTCCACGCTCGGCGCGCCTGTGGTCTTCGCCGTGTGGAACTTGCGGATGAGGGCGGGCAGCACGTGGCTGTTGTTCAGGTCGTAGTTGTCGTTCGGCCCGTAGAGGTTGGTGGGCATGGCGCTGATGTAGTTCACGCCGTACTGACGGCGGTAGCTCTCGGCCATCTTGATGCCCGCGATCTTGGCGATGGCATAGGGCTCGTTGGTCTGCTCGAGCAGGCCGGTGAGCAGGCTCTCCTCCTTCAGCGGCTGTGGTGCCATCTTCGGGTAGATGCACGAGGAACCTAGGAACAACAGCTTCTTAACGCCATTGTGATAGGCGCTGTCGATCACGTTGTTCTGGATCATCAGGTTCTCGTAGAGGAACTGCGCGCGGTAGACGTTGTTGGCCTGAATGCCGCCGACTTTCGCCGCGGCGAGCACCACTACATCGGGTTTCTCGCTGGCGAAGAAGTCGCGCACGGGCTGCTGCTCGCGCAGGTCCATTTCCTTGCTCCCGCGCGTGACGATGTTGTTGAAACCGTCCTTCTGCAGGCGGCGCACGATGGCCGAGCCCACCATGCCGCGGTGGCCGGCGACGTAGATCTTGTCTGACTGGTTCATGGTTGTTGGTCGTTGGTTGTTGGTGAGTGACCACTGCCGTCGAACGCCGATCAACCAGCAATCATCAACCAACAACGATCACCTGCTACTCCTGCTCATGCAGGATCTTATGCCCTCCTTTCTTCAGGTACACGTCGCGCTTGAAGAGCTCGAGGTCGCTCTGCACCATCTCGTTCACGAGGGCCTTCAGGTCGTACTTGTGCTTCCAACCGAGCACGCGCTTGGCCTTGCTGGGGTCGCCTTCCAGGTGGTCCACTTCGGCCGGGCGGTAGTAGCGCTTGTCGATGGCCACGAGGGTCTTGCCCGTCTTCTTGTCGATGCCCTTCTCGTTCACGCCCTTGCCCTTCCATTCGAGCTTGATGCCCACTTCGGCGAAGGCGAGGTCGATGAAATGGCGGACGGTGTAGGTCTTGCCGGTGGCGAGCACGAAGTCGTCCGGCTTCTTGGCCTGCAGCATCAGCCACATGCCTTCCACGTAGTCCTTGGCGTGGCCCCAATCGCGCTTGGCGTCGATGTTGCCGAGGTAGAGCGCATCCTGCAGGCCGAGCTTGATCTTGGCCACGGCGCGGGTGATCTTGCGCGTCACGAAGGTCTCCCCGCGCAAGGGGCTCTCGTGGTTGAAGAGGATGCCGTTGCAGGCGAAGATGCCGTAGCTCTCGCGGTAGTTCTTGGTGATCCAGAAGCCGTAAAGCTTGGCTACGCCGTAAGGGCTCTTAGGGTAGAACGGAGTCTCCTCGTTCTGCGCGCGGGGCAGCACGCCGCCGTACAGTTCACTGGTGGAGGCCTGGTAGAATTTCGTCTTCTTCTCCATGCCGAGGATGCGGATGGCCTCCAGGAAACGGAGCGTGCCGATACCGTCGGCGTTGGCGGTGTACTCCGGCATTTCGAAGCTCACGGCCACATGGCTCATCGCCGCGAGGTTGTAGATCTCGTCCGGCTGGATCTCCTTCACCAGGCGGAGGCAGTTCACACTGTCGGTGAGGTCGCCGTAGTGCAGGTGGAAGGGGCGGCCCTTCTCGTGCATGTCGTGGTAGAGGTGGTCGATGCGGTCCGTGTTGAACAGCGAGCTGCGTCGCTTCACGCCGTGCACCTCGTAGCCCTTGTTCAGGAGCAGTTCGCTCAGGTACGCGCCATCCTGCCCGGTAACGCCGGTGATCAATGCGACCTTTCTTCGACCGCCTGTAGCCTTCGCGGAGGCGGTGCCTTTCTTGCCGGAGTCCTTCTTCTTCGCCATTGCTGGTTGGGTGTGTGCTATTGGACGATGAACCAATTGTTCACCAGTGAATGCTTGTTGTAGCGCATCGGTGCATCGGTGGTGATGTCGATGAGCTGTTTGCCCGCTTCGTTCGCGATGGCATGCCCGGCGGCCGTGTCCCACTCCATGGTCGGGGCATAGCGCGGGTAGGCATCGGCGGCGCCTTCGGCCACGAGGCAGATCTTCAGGGCACTGCCCATGCTGGTGATGGCCACTTCACCGTGGGCGTCCTTCATCCGCGCGATGAACGCCTCGGTATCGGGGCTGTTGTGGCTTCGGCTGGCCACGATGGTGAAGGCGGTGCGGGACATGGAAAGGGGAAGGCGCTGCGCCAGCGCGGCGAGTTTCAACGCCGAGGTGGTGTTCCGGGTTCCGGCTTGTTCCAACTTGTAGGAACCACCACCGTTCCATGCGAAGTAGAGGATGTCCTTGACGGGGACATAGAGGACGGCTGCTATCGGGGTGTGGGTGCCGAGGGAGGGATGCACCCCATCCCCGACCCTTCCCCGGTGGGGAAGGGGGCCTGAGGCCGCTGCAACCTCCGCTGATCGCGGATCCTGCTCATAGTCCAACCCCCCTGTGACATCAGCGCGAGCGTGCACCTCTGCTTTGATGCGGTCAAAAACGCGCGCTTCTTCGTCCAGTACTTCATCATTGGTGAATCGCAGGATGTCGAACCCATATTCCTTGATCGCCTGTTCGCGGATCGCGTCCTGCTCCGTCTGCTGAAGATGGATCCCGCCATCGACCTCGATGACAAGTCGCTTCTTCAGGCAAGCGAAATCCAGAATGTAGTCTCCAAGTACATGTTGCCTGCGGAAACGCACACCGAGGTTGTCATGCCTGAGCATCCTCCACATGGCGGCCTCCGCTTCCGTCGGCTCTTTGCGCATTCCGCGAGCCCACTGCTTCAACTGACCGTAAGTCCGAGGATCCTCCGTCGCATAACGCGCATCTAAACTGCGCACTCCTCCCTCCCCGCCGGGGAGGGCCGGGGTGGGGTGCATTCCACCTCCCCCACTGGTGGAGGCTTGAGTGGTGTGCACTCCTCCCTCCCCACCGGGGAGGGCCGGGGTGGGGTGCAGGGGGTGCATCAGTGCGATGTTCACCGTGAACTCCCCGTTCCGCTTGATGAACTCCTTGGTGCCGTCGAGCGGGTCCACCAACCAATAGTGTTGCCAAGCCTGGCGCTCCTCCGCCGGGATCTCCTTCCCTTCTTCGCTCAGCACAGGAACGCCTGTGCTCTGCAATTCCCGCGCGATCGCAAGGTGGGCGCGTTTGTCGGCTTCGGTGAGCGGTGAGCGGTCCTCCTTCAACTCCACATCGATGGGCCGCGTGTAGACATCGAGGATCTCCTTGCCCGCCGCGAAAGCGGCAGCGATGGCGCGGTCCATGAGGGGTGTCAGGTCACTTTGCACGCCGTAGCTCAACGAGCGGAGGTGTTGCTCACGGGGGCCGAAAGTACCCCGGCTCGCCGCTCCGCTCCGGCCGGGGTTCGTCCCCTATCACCAGCCCGGTGTTGAGCGACGCTCACCGCGTTTATGGTTTGGCGTAGCGCCGCTTGTACTGCCGGTACAGCTTTTTCTGATGGTCGTCCAGGTCCAGGTGGCGGCCATCGATGAAGGCGTGCGTCACATTGTTGGTGCGCATATCGAGCGCATCACCTGTAGAGATGAAGAGCGTGGCGCTCTTGCCAACGACAAGGCTTCCGTACTTCTGATCGATGCCCAGCACGCGTGCCGCATCGAGCGTGATGGCCTGTAACGCGTCCTCTTTCGAAAGGCCGTAGGCGCTCGCCGTACCCGCTAGAAAAGCCAGGTTGCGGCTGCCCATGCGTTCCATGTCGCCGGTGTAGCCCAAGCAGAAACGTATGCCCTTCGCCTTCAACAAGGTCGGCAAGCGGTACGGGAGATCCACGTCATCATCATCGCGCATGGGCAGGCCGTGTACCCTGCGCAGGATCACGTCCACCTTCTTCTCACGGAGCAGGTCCGGGAGGCGCCACGCATCGTAGCCGCCCACGATCACGGTGCGCTTCACGCCCATCGCGCTGGCGAAGAGCACGGACTCCTGGATGTCCTGCGCACCGTCCGCATTGATGAACAAGGTCTTCGTTCCCGTGAACAGTCCGCTCATGGCTTCCATGCGCAGGTCGGTTTCCGCATGCGTGGACACCTTGGCATAGGCAGCCGCCTTCCGGAAGAAGTCTTCGATGCTCGTCAGCCGCTTGGCGCGCTCGTCCCCTTTCGACTTGTCGGTATCGCCGGGCTCCGCCCACCAGCCCGAGCGCTGGAACGCTTTCGGCCAGGTCATGTGCACGCCATCATCCGCCCGGACCGCAGCGGAAGCATTGTCCCATGCGTCCAATTGTACCACGCTGCTCGTACCGGCGATGGTTCCGCCGCGCGGGGTCACTTGGGCGATGAGCACACCGTTGCTCTTCACCGTGGGGACGATGCGTGAATCCGAATTGTAGGCTGAAAGCGCGCGGAGCTCGGGCTCCATCTCACCGGTGTCATCCTCATCCGATGTGGCGCGCACCAGATCGACCTCGTGCAGGCCGAGCGAATTGTCCGGAAGGATCAGCCCGGGATAGATGTGCTGATCGGTGGTGATGATGGTGGTGTCGTACCCGGCGGTGATACCGTAGCTGTGCCCCACGAAGTCGATCGCGCCGTTCCGGAAGCCTACTGCGGCATCATCGATCACGGTGCCATCCCCGACATGCACGGTGCCGCCTTTCAGGAGGATGCTCTTCGTTTGCGCGGGAGCGGGTGTGGGCTTTTGGGCGTTCGTTGATGCAAGGAGCAGGAGCAGGGGCAGGAGCAAAGCGACCCGGTTGGCAATCCTGCCAACTGCGCCTGCCCCTGGTCCTTTGGTGCTCATGGTTCCTCCCCGATGGTTTCGCAATGCCAATGTCCTTTCTCCTTGCGTTCCGCTTTGCGCGCGGGGGCACCGGCCTTCTTCGCGGCGATCATCTTGGTGATGAGCCGCTCCCGCTCCGCTCCCATCGCCTTGCGCAAGTCCATGTCCTTCTGCAGGTCGAAGCGCCGTACACCGTCCACGAAGGTCATCTCCGCTTTCGCTTCGATGCTCAAGGGGTTGGCGCTCCATAGCACGATGTCCGCATCCTTGCCGACCTCCACCGAGCCCATGCGCGCATCGAGGTGCAGTGCTTTCGCGGGGTTCAGCGTGACCATTTTCCAGGCATCCTCCGCGCTCACACCACCGTACTTCATCGTCTTGGCGGCCTCCTGGTTCAGGCGGCGGCTCATCTCGGCATCATCGCTGTTGATGCAGGTGTTCACGCCCGCTTCATTCAGCAGTGCCGCGTTGTACGGGATCGCATCGCCCACTTCCATCTTGTAGGCCCACCAATCGCTGAAGGTGCTCGCCGTAACACCGTGCTCCTTCATCCGGGGCGCCACTTTGTAGCCCTCCAGGATATGCGTGAAGGTGTTCACCTTGAAACCCATGCTGTCGGCGACCTCCATGAGCATGGCCACCTCGCTCTGCACGTAGCTGTGGCAGGTGATGAAGCGTTCGTGATCGATGATCTCAGCGAGCGCGTCCAACTCCAGGTCGCGGCGTGGCATGAGCGACACGGAAGGCTCCGGTGCGCTTCGACCCCTGCCCTTCACTTGTTTGGGCCGAGCGGCTTCCGCCAAGGACCATTCCGCGTGGTACTCCTTCGCCCGGTGGAAGGCATCGTACATCAACTGTTCCACGCCCATACGGGTCTGCGGGAAGCGGCTGCCATGATCGCCCCAGTTGCTCTGCTTCACGTTCTCGCCCAGCGCGAACTTGATGAAGCCATCGGCCCCTGCGATGTGCATCTGTTCGCCGTTCTGCCCCCAGCGCAACTTGGTGAGCGCGCTCTGGCCACCGATGGGGTTGGCGCTTCCGTGCAATTGCTGCACGGCCGTGACGCCCCCGGCCAGGTTGCGGTAGATATCGACATCCTCGGGATCGGTCACATCCCCGATGCGTACTTCAGCGGTGATCGCTTGGGAACCTTCATTCACACCGCGCGCGATGGCGATGTGGGAGTGCTCATCGATGATGCCGCAGGTGATGTGCTTGCCCGTGGCATCGATCTCCGTCACCGTGGGACGACGGCGCTCGGTGAAGAGTGTGCCGAGGTCCAGTCTCTGGCCCACACCGAGAATGCGTCCTTGCGCAACGCACACGTCCGCATCGCGCAGCACACCTTGTGGGCCGTTGGTCCAAACGGTGGCATGGCGGAAGACCACGAGTTCGGTATCCGGCAGCATGGGCACGCCATACGCACCGAGCGGGAACCACACCTGTCCGGTGGCCGCTGACCACAAGCTGTCCAGTGCGGCTTTGTCCTTCTTGTCCTTGTTGGGCATGGTTTGCGCGCCCGCTTGTCGCACAGCGCTCCACGCGATCCACTCGCCTCCGGGCATCTGGCCTTGGCCGTCCCAGATCCCACCGCGCGGGTGTATGGTGCCGTTCAACCGCACAGGCCCTTTGAAGCCGAAGCGATCCCCGTTGAACACGAGTGTGACACCTCCTCGAACGACATCGAGCGCGGCCTTCTCGCGCACCGCATCGCTGCCGGGCTGGCTGACTTCCGCTTCGGGCTTGTCCAATGCCCCGGTCACCTTCAGCTTCAGGATCGAACTGCGCAGGTTGAGGTCGAAGGTGCCGCGCGGGTCCTCGCCGGGGATCGGCTTCTGCACGAAGCGCTGACCACCGCACCACGTTTCGTGGATCGTGTTCTTCTCGTTCAGCAGATGATGCGATGAGATGACCAGGTTCGCATCCGCACCGGGCGCGATAACGCCCACGCGCTGCTCCAGGTGGAACAGCGCGGCGGGAACGGTGGTGAGCGCCGCGATGGCCGTGGTACTGTCCAGACCGCAGCGCACCATCCGCCGCAGCACATCCCACATCGCACCGGGGTCCTTCAGCCCTTGAGCGGTGAAGGCGAAGGTGCCGCCTGCTTCGGCGATGCGCGCGGGATTCGTGGGTGCGAGTTCCCAGTGCTTCAGTTTCGCCAGACCCACCTCGAGCGCTTCGTAGGGATCCTCCACATCGTATGCTTCGGGCAGCACGAGCGGAACGATCAACGGTTGGTCCGTGGCCAGGATGTCGCCCAAACGCGCATACTCGTCGCCGGCGCCTTTCACGATGAAGCGGAGCCCGAACTCCCGGCCGATAGAGGCGATGCGCAGCACATCGTTGCGGTCCGAAGCCTCGAAGACCAGCGGAAGATCGAGCCTTTCTTGCAGTGCCTGAAGGTCCGCATCGCTCTGCTCCCGTCGTCCTTGCATGGTGTACCAACGCGCATCGTAGAGCGCCTGCCGCACCAGTGCGATGCTGCCCATGAGCGAGGACGGATAGGCATCCTTGCTGCTCCCTTTGCTGAAGGAGAAATGCGCGGAGGCGTCGGGGGCGATGATATCCTGGTTGGCATTGCGCCCCCCGAGCAGAACGGCACAGGAGGTCCCACGCGCGACGCCGTCCATCCGATGGGTGATCACCGTTGCGAAGCCTTGTGCGCGCAACGATGCGGCCTTGTCCTCATCGGGCGCAAAGTACCTCACCGCCTGCACGGCAGGATGCACGGCGGGGTTCCAGAACCGCGCGCCAGCGGGTTTCGGCTGCCCGTTGCCGTCCGGAGCGGGCATGCCCAGATCACTGTACGGCTCTACCAGTCCCGGCCACAGATGCAGACCTTGGAGATCGTACACCGTCGCATCCGCGGGAGCGATACCGTTCTGCCCGACACGGAGAATGCGGCCGTCCTGCACCAGCACGGTGGCGTCCGTGAGCGTCTTGCCCGGTGAAGGGTGCACCGTGGCGTGCGTGAACGCCACCATGCGGGACTTGTCCGCCGGTCCGTTCACCGGCGCGTTCTTCTGCGCGAAGCATGCCGCGTACAAAAGGGACGCGAGAGACAGGGCGTACGAACGGAAGCGCATCAGCGCGGCGAATGTAGAAGCCTATCGGCCGTTGGCAGGAACGGTCGAAAAGCGATCCACCGTTCGGCCCCGCGTCTACATTTGACCGCTCTCACAACGCATGCCATGGAAGACACCGGTGGGCTCCTTCAACTGTTCCACAGCATCCTTCGCTGGCTGGTGCTCATTTCGGTGGGCATCTCGGGCATCGTCGCGCTCAAGGGCTACCTGCAAAAAACACCCATCATCGTATGGGAGCGCTCGTTGACGATCCTGGCCATGGTGGTCTGCCACATCCAGTTGCTTATCGGGGGCGGGCTGTACGCCATGAAGTTCAAGACCTATGATGCCGTAACGGCGCGCGGCAACCAGAGTTGGATGGGCGACACGGTGCGGCGCTTCTGGAAGTTCGAGCACATCGGCATGATGGTGCTGGCGATCGCGCTGGTGACGATCGGCCGCATGGTGAGCAAGCGCGCGAAGACGGAACAAGGCAAGCAATTGCGCATCGCCATCTTCTACCTGTTGGCCCTGGTGATCATGCTGATGATGATCCCCTGGCCGTTCACCGCCATCGGCAAGGCACAGGGGATCGGATGGTTCTGATGCGGCACACCCTGCTGTCCATGATCATCACGGCGGCCCTGCTCGCCTGTGGAAGCGCGTCCATGGAAGACGCCGACGCACCACCGCCGACCGAAGGCGAAATGGTGTTCAACACGAACTGCGCTATGTGCCATGGCCGCAAAGGCGACCTGGGCATGAGCGGCGCGAAGAACCTGGTGATAAGCGCATTGTCCCGCGATGAAGTGATCGCCATGGTGACCAACGGCAAGGGCACCATGATGTCCTACGGGAAGATGCTGACGAAGAAGCAGATCGAGGCGGTCGCCGATCACGTGCTCACCTTGCGCACGGCCCCGCAGAGCAAATGATCGATGTGAAGGAAACCCGGGTGAAGGGCGAGACGGCCGTGCTGGTCGGCCTGATCACCGCCCCCGGCCGCAACGAGCCCGGGCAGAGTCCCGAACAGGTCACCGAATACCTGGATGAACTGGAGTTCCTGGCGAGCACGGCGGACATCCGTTCGATCAAGCGGTTCACGCAGAAGCTTCATCAGCCGGACGGTCGCAGCTATGTGGGCAGCGGCAAGCTGGCGGAGATCAAGGCGTGGGTGGAGGCGAACGGCGCGGACATGGTGATCTTCGATGATGAGCTTTCACCCGCGCAGCAACGGAACTTGGAGAAGGACCTGGGCAAACCCGTCCTCGACCGGCCGCGACTGATCCTGGACATCTTCGCACGCAGGGCACGCACCAGTCATGCGCGCACGCAAGTGGAACTCGCGCAATACCAATACATGCTTCCGCGGCTCACGAAACTGTGGACCCACTTGGAGCGGCAGCGCGGCGGCACGGGCACACGGGGCGGGGCCGGGGAGAAAGAGATCGAGACCGATCGCCGCTTGGTGCGCGACCGCATCTCCTTGTTGAAGGCGCAATTGAAGGACATCGACAAGCAGATGGCCACGCAGCGCGGCAATCGCGGCAAGCTGGTGCGCGTGGCGCTCGTGGGCTACACCAACGTGGGCAAAAGCACGCTGATGAACCTGCTGAGCAAGAGCGATGTGTTCGCCGAGAACAAGCTCTTCGCCACCTTGGATACCACGGTGCGCAAAGTGGTGGTCGGCAACCTGCCCTTCCTGCTGAGCGACACGGTGGGCTTCATCCGCAAGCTGCCCACGCAGCTGATCGAGAGTTTCAAGAGCACCCTTGACGAAACACGCGAAGCCGACCTGCTGCTGCACGTGGTGGACATCAGCCACCACAACTTCGAGGAGCAGTACGCCACGGTGAAGAGCACCTTGCAGGAGATCGGCGCGGGCGGCAAGCCCACCATCGTCATCTTCAACAAGATCGATGCTTACCGGCCCGCCGAGCACGACCCGCATGACCTGGCCCCGAAGCGTTCCGACCAGTTCACCTTGGAGGAACTGAAGCAGACCTGGATGGGCCGCATGGGCGATGAGGAGTGCATCTTCATCTCCGCCGTGACGAAGGAGAACGTCGACGCTTTGCGCAAGCTGCTCTATCAGCGGGCCAAGGCCATCCACGTGGCGCGCTTCCCGTACGAGAGCGACCTGCTCTTCGGCGACGAATACCTGGATACCGGAGTACAAGGAGAAGGCAACCCCTGACGCCGGAACGTGTCTGATGGGCGATCCACAGCGCACATGAAGAAGCTGCTCAAGGGCCTTTACGCGGCGATACCGCTCAAGCAACCGCTGTTCAAGGTGCTGCGCCTGCTTCCGTTCCCCCGACGGATCTACCAGCACCTGCATTTCCGCGGCGTCATCAACGTGCGCGTGCCCGGTGGCGGTTCGTTCCGGATGCGGCATCACGGCTATATGATCGAGAACGAGCTGTTCTGGCGCGGCATCAAGGGCTGGGAGAGGATCTCCTTGGAACTGTGGATGCGGCTGTGCGGACGGTCCGATACCATCATCGACGTAGGGGCCAACACCGGCGTTTACGCGTTGCTGGCGAAGACGGTTAAGCCCGATGCGACCATCGTCGCGGTGGAACCCGTGCAGCGCGTGTTCACGAAGCTGGAGGAGAACATCGCGCTCAACGGTGGTGGCATCCACGCCGTGCGTGCCGCGCTCACTGACCATGAGGGAGTGGTGACCTTGTACGACGCCCCGCATCTCGAACATGTCCTCGGTGTGTCGCTGAACAAAGAGCGCATCTACATCGTGGAGGGCAAGAGCGTACATCCGGTATCCGTGGCCGGACGCACCATGGCCGGCATCGCACAGGAGTTCGGCCTTCCGCGCATCGACCTGATGAAGATCGACGTGGAGACGCACGAACCCGAGGTACTTGCCGGGTTCATCGACATCCTGCGCCGTGATAAGCCCACGCTGCTCATCGAGATACTGAACGACCAGGTGGCCACGCGCGTGGAGGAGCTGGTACGGGGCCTCGGCTACGTGTACTACAACATCGACGATGTGACCTGGCCTCCGGAAAAAGCCACCACGCTCACCAAAAGCAAGCACTTCAACTACCTCTTCTGCCAGCCAGAAACGGCGAAGGCGATCGGGTTGAACTGAGGTCTACCGACTAGTCGAAGGCCTGCATGTTCACCAGGCGGGCGTAGGCACCGTTCGCGTTCATCAGGGCGGCGTGCGTGCCGCGCTCCACGATGCGTCCCGCTTGCAGCACGCAGATCTCGTCGCAATGCTGTATGGTGCTCAAGCGATGCGCGATCACGAGGGAGGTGCGGTCCTTCATCAGCTTGAAGAGGGCGTCCTGCACGAGGCGTTCGCTCTCGGTATCGAGGGCGCTGGTCGCTTCATCGAGGATGAGGATCGCGGGATCCTTCAGCACGGCGCGCGCGATGGCGATCCTCTGCTTCTGGCCTCCGCTCAAACGGTTGCCGCCATCGCCGATGTTGGTGCGGTAGCCGTTGTCCAGTTGTTTGATGAAGCCGTCCGCGTTCGCGATGGCGGCTGCCCGCGCGATGTCCTCCTCGCTGGTACCGGGCCGGCCGAATGCGATGTTGTTGGCAACGGTATCATTGAACAGGATGCTGTCCTGCGTAACGATGCCCATCAGTGCGCGCAGATCATTGATCCGCAGTTCGCGGATGTCCACACCATCGATGAGCACGGCTCCGTAAGTCACGTCGAAGAACCGCGGCAACAGACCGGCCATGGTGCTCTTTCCACCACCGCTCGCCCCCACGAGCGCCACGCTCTTGCCCTTTGGGATGCTGAGGTTGATGCCGTCCAGCACCTTGCGCTCATCATATGCGAAGCTCACGTCCTTGAACTCGACCGCTGAACGCAGTCCGTCGACCGCACGGGCATCGACACGTTCCATCACCGTATTCTCCACGGCGAGCAGGTCGAAGACGCGTTGGGCACTGGCACTGCCGCGCACGATGCCGCTCCACCCTTGCGAGAAGCCCTTGATCGGCGTGAGCAGCTGCGAGAAGATGGCGATGTACGCGATGAACGCGGAGCCGTCGAGCTCGGGCGGCGTGCCCAGCACGAGCGAACCACCGATGTAGGCCATCACGGCCATCACCGCTGCGCCCATCGTTTCACTCAGGGGTGAAGCGACGTCCTGCCTTCGCAAGAGTGCGATGCTTGACCGGGTGAGCATCTCGTTCTCGCGTTCGAAGCGGCGGCGCATGTCGTCCTCCCCGTTGAAGGCCTTCACCACCCGGATGCCACCGAGGGTCTCCTCCACACGGGCGAGCAGGTCCGCGCTCTTCTCCTGCACGCGCGTACCGCGCTTGCGCAGGCTCTTGCTGATGCGGGCGATGAGCAGTCCGCTCAGCGGCAGCAGCACCAGGGAGATCAGCGTGAGCTTCGCGCTGAACCCGATCATCGTGGCGATGAACAGGATCACGGCTATCGGCTCGCGGAACACCATCTCGATGGAATACATCACGCTGTACTCCAGCACCTGCATGTCGTTGGTGATCACACTGAGCAGGTCGCCCTTGCGTTCACCGCTGTGATAGCGGAGCGGCAGCTCGAGCATCTTGTCATAGATGCGGCTGCGCAGCTCGTGGATGATGCGGTTGCGGAAAACGCAGATGGCGCTCACGGCCATGTAGCGGAAGATGTTCTTCAGCAGGAAAAGGACGACGATGGCCACGCACACCCAGGCCAGCGCGCCGAGTTCGCCCTGCGTGGCGATGAAGTGCTGCAGGTACCATTCGTAGCAGGCTTTCAGGGCGGCCTTGTCGAAAGCGAAGGCGGGCCGGGGCATGTCAATGACAACCGCCACGGTGCCGTGCTTGTTCACCAGCAATTGCAGGAAGGGTACCAGCAGCAGCATGCTCGCCAAGTGGAACACGGTGGCCAGCAGGTTGAACACACCGTTCATGACCGCATAGCGCCGGTACGGTCGGCCGAAGCGGAGGATCCTGAAGAACTGGCGCATCGTGAGCGGGCGAAAATACCCTGCGCGCCACCGCGCGCGCCTACAATTCGTGCCCCGCTACATTTGAGCGGGTACCCCCCGCGTTCCGATGGGCTTCCTCACCGCGTCCTGCCAATTGCTGCTCCACGCGCGCGAACAGCGGGGCGTGGACTTCTCCCGCACCCTCACCCTCGGTCGGCAGGAACTCCACATGAAGGTGGGCGCGTTGCGGGAGCTGGCCATGGCCCACGGCATCGGCACGGAGGAACAGCTCCGCCGGCTTGACGGGTCCAAGGGCTATGCGGAGCCCTTCCTCGAACTGCTCGGCGCGCAGCGCATCGAGAGCATCGATGCATCGGACTACGAACAGGCCACCATCATCCACGACCTGAACGAGCCGGTGCCGGCATCCCTGCACGGCCGCTTCACCTGCATCGTGGACGGCGGAACGGTCGAGCACGTCTTCCACTTCCCGAACGCCATCAAGAGCTGCATGGACATGCTGGAGATCGGTGGCCACTACATCGGGATCACGCCGGCCAACAACCACATGGGCCACGGGTTCTACCAGTTCAGCCCGGAGCTGTACTACCGTCTGTTCGCCGAGGAGAACGGCTTCGAGGTGCGTACGATGCTCGTGAAGTCCGCCTCGGACTGGTATGAAGTGGCCGACCCGAAAGCGCTGCGCGAGCGGACCGAGCTGGTGAACGCCGCGCCGGTGACGCTGTTCATCATCGCCCGGAAGGCCAAGGACGCAGGGGCATTCCACACGCCACAACAAAGCGACTATGTCACCGTGTGGAAGGCGCAGGACCCAGGCCAACAACAGGCTGCGGAGGGTGGGGATCAAGTTCTGCAACTCGCACGGAAAGTCCTGCCCACCGGTATGAAGACATGGCTCAAACGAGCGCTCTCCTTCACGCGGAAAAGGGTAACGGTGGAGGGTCTGGGAACGGTGGACACCCGGCATTTCAAGCGCGTGGAGCTCTGAAAAGTGATGGCTCCGGTGAGCTTGGCCACGGCCTATCTTCGCGGCCCTTTCATCATGGACAGCCTGCGACAGAACAAGGTGAACAGCCTGCTGCAGAAAGAGATGGCCGCCATCCTGCAGACGGAAGGCCGTCGCCTGCTGCCGGGCGGGCTCATCACCGTGACAGGCGTTCGCGTGAGCCCGGACCTGGGCGTAGCGAAAGTGTACGTGAGCCTCTTTCCGGTGAAGGACAAAACAACGGTCCTCGAGCGTGTGCGCACGGACGCCCAGCACATGCGTGGCATGTTGGGCCACCGGATCGGCAAGCAGGTGCGCGTTGTCCCTGAACTGATCTTCTACCTGGACGATTCGCTCGACAAGCAGGAGGAGATCGATCGGCTGCTGAAGAAGTGATGAAGCTTCAAGACACAAGGCTCAAGCTTCAAGTCACAAGGGACCGGATCCGGCAGCGGTCCGCATCACCATCATTGTTGAAGCTTGTGTCTTGGGCCTTGGGCCTTGAAGCTTGATCTCCCATGCAGTACGACCCCGTCAAACGCCAGCTCGGTTCGGTCTTCAACCGCTCCCCCTTCCTGCGGAAGGTGTTCTATGGGATGCTGGACCTGCTGTTGTTGCGGGCATGGCATGTACACAAAGAGCTTCGGGTATGGGTGAAGAAGGTGAGGGACGTGAAGGATGTCCGGATCTATGACGCCGGTGCGGGCTACGGCCAATACACGTACTGGCTCAGTGGTTTCAACACCGATTGGCGCATCACCGCGCTGGACGTGAAGGACGAACAGGTCGCGGATTGCAACGATTTCTTCCGATCCATTGGTCGACCGAACGTGACGTTCGAAGTAGGCGACGTGACGAAGTACACCAACCCCGGCGCGTTCGATCTGGTGGTGTGCGTGGACGTGATGGAACACATCCTGGAGGACGAGGCCGCGTTGCGCTGCTACAGCACTTCGCTCAAGCCGGGCGGCATGCTCATCATCAGCACGCCCAGTGACCAGGGCGGAAGCGATGTGCATGATGAGGGCGAGGGCTCCTTCATCGAAGAGCACGTGCGTGACGGCTACAACATCCGCGATCTGGAAGCGAAGTGCCTGCGCAACGGCTTCACGAAAGTTGAAGCGCGCTTCAGCTACGGCACGCCCGGCAAGATCAGCTGGCGCTTGAGCATGAAGTGGCCGCTGTTGATGCTGAACACGAGCAAACTGTTCTTCATCATCCTGCCGTTCTACTATCTGATCGCCTACCCGATCGCTTATGTGATGAATTGGTCCGATGTCTCCACGCGGCATTCCACCGGCACCGGGCTGATCGTGAAGGCGTGGAAGTAGGTGCTGGTTGGCCCCGCTCGGCGCAAGCAATTCCCGCCTCTACTTTCGTGGCATGCTCCCCTCGTGCGGCCTGATGCTCGTGGTATTCTGTTCGAACCTGGGAACATGGTCGCCCAACGACCGTGGCAGTGCACCCGGAAGTTGCGTGGTGGACCCGGCCCATCTGGTGATACTACATCCCGGCGAACAGGTCACATGGCGCGAAAGCCTGCGCACCTCGGAGTACCCGTTGACGCAAAGCGACATCGAGCGCGCGGAATGCCTGCTGATCGACCAGGCAGCATCCTGGAACGAGGAGATGGTCGAGGAGACGATCGAACCATCCGACTACTACAGACAGTATTGCGTGCTGCGCGATGGCGAGGGTCATCGCATCGTATTCCTCAATGCCATCTGCGCGCAGGCCGCGGCCAAAGCTCCTTGGCAACAGTCCTGGATAGAGGTCGAGGACGGTGGATCGTGTTATTTCCAAGCCTTGTTCGACCTCACCACCGGGCGCGTCCTGGAGTTCAACGTCAACGGCGAAGGATGAGCTGCTGGCCGACGGTATTCTTCCGACCGACCTTCGCCCCGTGAACCTGGCCGTACTCTTCGCCCGCCGCTATCTGCTGGCCAAGCGCTCGCGCAATGCCGTCAACGTCATCACGGGCATCAGCATCGTGGTGGTGGCGGTGGTAACGGCGGCCATGGTGGTGGTGCTGAGCACGCTCAATGGCATCAGCGAACTGGTGGATACGCTGTACAGTCCCTTCGATCAGGACGTGACCATCACAGCGGTGGAAGGCAAGACCTTCTCGCGTGACAGCCTCGAGTTGGACAGGATCCTCGCGTTGCCCGGCATACAGGCGGCCAGCTGGACCATCGACGAGAACGTGCTTCTGCGCAGCGGCGAACAGCAGGCCGTGGCCACCCTGAAAGGCGTGGAGCCGCAGTACTTGCAGATGGCCTCACTACCACAGAGCATGTACGATGGCGAGGCGAAGCTCGAAAGCGCGAACGGTCCTCTGGTGATCCTCGGCGCCGCGCTGAAGGACCAGCTCGGTGTGATGCGCGACGACGGCGTGATGCGCCCACTCACGATCAGCGCACCGGTGCGGGGGCGGAAGTTGCTGCGGTACAAGGACCAGGCCTTCGAGCAGGAGCATGTGGCCGTTGCCGGTGCCTTCTCCATCAACATGGAGTTCGACCAGCAGTATGCCATCGCCCCCATCGCCCTGGTGGATTCATTACTGCATTACGGCGGTGAGGTGAGCGCCTTGGAGATAAAGTCCGTGCCCGGCACGCGCATCGATGACCTGGCCGAGCAAGTGGGCGCAGCAGCTGGCCCGCGCTTCAAGGCGACCTCGCGCTACGCCAAGAACGCGCTCATGTACCGCACGAACGCCACGGAGAAGTGGTTCACGTTCGCGGTGCTCGCCTTCATCGTCCTCATCGGCGCGTTCAACATCATCGCCTCGCTCACGCTGATGATGATCGAGAAGCAACAGGACATGCGCACGCTCACCGGCATGGGTGCGACGACTGCGTTCGTGCGGCGCGTGTTCTTCACCGAGGGAATGCTCATCGTGGGTGTGGGAACGGTCGCAGGACTCCTGCTGGGCCTGCTCATCTGTGGCATCCAGCAATGGACCGGAGTGGTCGGCCTCGAGAACTCGGTGGTTGAAAGCTACCCCGTGAAAGTGATGGGCACGGACATCGTGCTGATCTTCTGCTCCGTGCTGATCATCGGCACATTGGCCACCACGGCCTCCTTGCGGGGATTGGGACAGCGCTATCTGCGGGGCGTCAGGACCTAGTCACCTCACGCCGCCAAGGCGAACGCGCTGCGCACCTCTTCCAGCAGCTCGATCAGGATGCGCGGATCACGCTCGGTCACCAGCTTCATGCGGTGCTCCTTGAAGTTGGGCAGGCCGCGGAAGTAGTTCGTGTAGTGGCGCCGCATCTCCACCACGCCTTCCCAATCGCCTTTCCAC
Organism: Flavobacteriales bacterium; assembly: GCA_044224725.1. GTDB lineage: Bacteria > Bacteroidota > Bacteroidia > Flavobacteriales_F > PHOS-HE28 > PHOS-HE28. The sequence goes on along the minus strand of JBGAJW010000051.1, from coordinate 14,046 downwards.
GCGATGCTCCGCTCCAAGTGCTCGCGAGCGGCATCCACGCGGTCATCGAGTGTCGGTGCAGGCAGGTGCTGACCGGTCGCCAGGAAGTGCTTGATCCCGTTGAAGATCCACGGGTACCCGATGCTCGCCCGTCCGATCATCACGCCGTCCACGCCGTAACGTTGGCGGTATTCCTTCGCCTTTTCCGGTGAGTCGATATCACCGTTCCCGAAGATGGGGATGTGGATGCGCGGGTTGTTCTTTACCTCGCCGATGAGCGTCCAATCCGCCGGGCCCTTGTAGAGCTGCGCTCGCGTGCGGCCATGGATGCTGAGCGCCGCGATACCCACGTCCTGCAGACGTTCGGCCACTTCCATGATGTTCTTCGTCTGCTCACTCCAGCCGAGGCGCGTCTTCACGGTCACGGGCAGCTTCACGGCCTTCACCACCTTGTCGGTAAGGCGCACCATCTTCTCCACGTCCTGTAAGAGGCAGGCGCCGGCACCCTTGTTCACCACCTTGTGTACAGGGCAGCCGTAGTTGATGTCGATCAGCTCGGGTCCCGCGGCCTCAGCGATGCGTGCGGCTTCTTCCATCGCGTCCTCGCTACCGCCGAACAGTTGGATCCCGACAGGACGCTCTTCCGGGAAGATGTCCAGCTTCTTCATCCCCTTGGCCGCCTTGCGGATGAGGCCCTCGCTGCTGATGAACTCCGTGTACATCAGGTCCGCCCCGTGCTTCTTGCACAGCGCACGGAACGGCGGATCGCTCACGTCCTCCATAGGGGCCAGGAGCAGCGGGAATTCCGGGAGTTCGATGGGGCCGATGTGGGGCATGATGTCCTACCGTTGCGGCAGGCAGGCGCGAAAGTACGCGGACCGCACCGGGCGGGCCTTCTTGCTACATTCGCCGCCCATCCGGAGAGATGGCCGAGTGGTTGAAGGCGCACGCCTGGAAAGTGTGTTTACCTGAAAGGGTAACGGGGGTTCGAATCCCTCTCTCTCCGCCGCAAAGCCCCGCGAAAGCGGGGCTTGTTGTTCCCGGACACGTATGAGTGTGCTTGCAAGCTGGGCTGGGAACAGCAAGCTGAGCAACAACGGGCCTCGGACTGTTCCAAGCACCCCTCCGGAAGCTCGCGTCCCGCACGGTCCCGCTTTCTGTGCGGATCGGACAATTGTTATACGAAAAGTGGGCGGTCTCTCCGTTCGGTCGGGAGATCCGCGAATGATGATCGCCTCCAACGCGAACGTGATCGGCGATGATGAACCGGCAGCGTGTCCGCTGATGCTCTCCACGGGAACCACGCGGCCAGCTATTCCTCCTAGTGGATCCCCATGACCCTTCGCGCGGCGATCATCAACCCGCTCCGGACCGTGGGATCGTCCAGCTCCACACCGGCTGTACCGGTCCATGGATCAAGCCGCAAACGCACCATCGGATAAATAACGATAAGCATCACCTGGGTCTGCACCAGTCCAAAGCAAGCGGTCCATTCGGGCGTTCCATCCGCAGCACCGCTGATCGGGATCTCTGAACGCAAGGCGAGGACCCCACCACCTTCCGGGTAGAAGAACAGGTCGGGTTCCGTTCCTCCGGTCCGGGGTCGTTCTCCTCTAACCGTGACCGACAGCCTGTACCGGCCCGAATGCGAGTGGAAGGAAAGGGAGGCCGTGGCCTTCGTACTCAGCTGGATCCGTAGGTTCATGCATGCTGCTCCGTCACATTGCGGGACCGGAACAGGAACCGAAAGGTAACTGGATCACCCGAACGTCCTATATTGATTACCGTACGGTTACTATACCGCATGCAGATGCCTCTCCCATCCGCTGACTTTTACCGCGTGGCCGTACACATCGGGGAAGAGATACGCAAACGGGTGAAGGAGCGGGGCATGGCCGTTACGCAATTCGCACAGCGAGTCGGGTGTACGCCCAAGACGGTGCATGCGCTGTTCAAACGGCCGAGCATCGATACGATGTTGTTGAAGAAGTGCAGCGAGGAGTTGGGCTTCGACTTCTTCGCGCTCTATAGCCAAGACCTGAGGTTGAGCGGCGGATCGGCCATTTCACGGGTGGAGGAACCAGCGGCGAAATACGCCGCCAAACAAGGCGCAAGTGAACTGGAGATCGTGATCCGACCGGGCCGCGACAAGGACATGCTGGAACGCGTGTTGAAGGCGATCGAGCCGAAGAAGCCGGGTGCTTAGGCTGAGGGCGAACTGACCTCCCCCGCAAGCGGAATGTTGAAGCGTTCCTCGACCCTTTCCGTTCCCTGCCCGAAGAGGAACATCAATTTGGTCACCGCGGCTTCCACCGTCATGTCGTGGGCGCTCACCACACCCATCTCCACAAAGGCTCTGCTGGTGACGTAGCGGCCCTGCTCCACGCGGCCTCCTACGCATTGGGTGGCGTTCACGAGGACGATACCACGGTCACGAGCGGCACCCAATGCGGCCAGGAACGACGCATCCGTGGGGCCATTGCCACTCCCGAAAGTGGTGAGCACCGCAGCCTTTAAGCCTGGTGTGGCCAGCGCATGCGCCACCCATTCCGCGCGGATCCCGGGGAATAGCCGGATCACCCCGACGTGGTCATCGAGCCGCTCATGAATAGTGAGCGGTCCGTTGCGCAAGGGCAGCAGGGCTTGGCTGTCGTATCGGATATGCACTCCTGCTTCGGCGAGCACGGGCCAATTCGGGGAGCGGAACGCCTCGAAGCGCTCAGCATGCACCTTCACCGTGCGATTGCCCCGATACAGGCTGTATTCGAAGTAGACGGCTACTTCGGCAACGAGCGGTCTGCCGTTCTGTTTCGCCGCAGCGATCTCGATGGCGGTGAGCAGGTTCTCCTTTCCATCGGTGCGGATCGTACCGATCGGCAGCTGTGATCCGGTGAGGATCACCGGTTTGCCGAGCCCTTCGAGCAGATAGCTGAGCGCGCTGGCGGTGTAGGCCATGGTATCACTACCGTGCAGGATGACGAAGCCGTCGTGATCGTCGTAGTGCTCGCCGATGATCCGTGCGATGCGCACCCAATCGGTCGGCCGCATGTCGCTGCTGTCGATGGGCCGCTCGAAGGAAACGGCATCCAGCCGCACATTCATGCGCTCCAATTCCGGCACATGCTCTTCCAGATGGACAAGGTCCATTGCGCGCAAGGCACCCGTGCGCGGATCGGTCATCATGCCGATGGTACCGCCGGTATAAATGATGAGCACCTTCGAACGATCGCTCATTCTTTGAACGCCGAAGCCTTCGGCGCAGGCGTTTGTGAGAAGAGTTGTTCGGCGTTGGCCGTAGTGATGCGGGCGATGTCATCCAACGAACGCTCCGTAGCCGTGGCCAGCGCCTGCGCCACCAAGGGCACGTAGCCGCTCTCGTTACGTTTGCCGCGATAGGGTACGGGAGCGAGGTAGGGCGCGTCCGTTTCGAGCACACAATGCTCCGCGCCGACTTCCTTCATCGTCTGGGCGAGGCCGCTTTTCGGGAAGGTGATCACGCCACCGATCCCGAGCTTGAAACCACCGAGTTCCGCGACCATCCGTGCTTGTTCCGGGGTGCCGGTGAAGCAATGGAAGACACCGCGCAACATGCTGTCCTTCTCGTCCTCCACGATGCTGAACACTTCGTTGAAGCTCTCACGGCAGTGGATCACGACTGGCAGCGCGAGCTCCTTGGCCCAGCGCACCTGCATCCGGAAGGCCTCCTGCTGTTGTGCCAGAAAGGTCTTGTCCCAATACAGGTCGATGCCGATCTCGCCCACGGCGTAGTAGCGGCCATCGCTCAACAAGCGCTCCACCTCGGCCAGGTCCTTTGTGAAGTCAGCGGTCACATGGCCGGGGTGCAGACCCATCATGGGGAAGCACAGGTCCGGATGCGCATCGCAGAGCGCGTGCATGCCCTCGATGCTCTCGTGGTCGATGTTCGGCAGGAAGAGCTTCTTCACACCCGCGTCCACCGCGCGCGCCAGCATTTCCTCGCGGTCGCTGTCATACTGCTTGTGGTAAAGGTGCGCGTGGGTATCGATGAACATGTGCGGCGAAAGTAGAGAGCCGTGCGGGCGTGCGGTATCAAGGCGCACCTTTGGGGCCCGCATGAAGATCCTCGTCATCCGCTTCTCGTCCATCGGCGACATCATCCTCACCTCACCGGTGCTGCGCTGCCTGAAGAAGCAACGGCCCGAGGCGGAGATCCACTTCCTGACCAAGGCGCAGTTCCGTGACCTGGTGGCGCACTCGCCCTACGTGGGCAAGGTGCACACGCTGGAAGGTGAACTGGACGAAGTGTTGCCGGGACTGAAGAAGGAAGGGTTCACGGAGATCATCGACCTGCACCACAACCTGCGTACGATGAAGGTGAAGCGCGCCTTGGGTGTTCCGGCGCACAGCTTCCCGAAGCTGAACATCGAGAAGTGGATGCTGGTGAACCTGAAGCGTGACCGGATGCCGCGCATCCATATCGTTGATCGCTACATGAGCACGGTGGAGCACCTGGGCGTGAAGGACGATCGAGAAGGTCTCGACCTCTTCATTCCGCCGGAACGCGAAGTGCCGATCCCCACGCTGCCGGAAAGCCATCGCAATGGATACGTCGCGCTGTGCATCGGTGGGGCGCACTTCACGAAACGATTGCCCGAGCACAAGCTCATCGAACTGGCTTCAACCGTGAACGGACCTATTGTCATCATCGGCGGGCCGGAGGACCAGCCCGTGGCGCGTGCCATCGCTGATGCGGTGGGTGCGCGGGCCTTCGATGCAACAGGCAAGTATGACCTCATGGGAAGCGCATCGCTCATCAAGCAGGCGAAGAGCGCGATCACCCACGACAGCGGTGCGATGCATGTGGCTGCGGCCTTCCGCAAGAACACGGTGAGCATCTGGGGCAACACGGTGCCGAGCTTCGGCATGGGGCCCTGCATCCCGCAGCACCCGGAGCGTGCGCACATCCTGGAAGTGACCGGTCTCCCCTGCCGGCCCTGTTCCAAGATCGGCTTCGATGCCTGCCCTCGGGGACATTTCCGTTGCATGGAGAAGCAGGATATCAAGCGCATTGCCGAGCTCTCAAACACCTGAGCCATGTCCTGGGACATTTTCATCCAAGACCTTCCTGCGGTGCAGTCCATCGAGGCGATCCCTGAGGACTTCCGCCCGAAGCCTATCGGCGTTCGCGAAGCGATGGTAGCGCGCATCCTGGAAGCCGTTCCGTTCGCGGAGCGGCAGGATGATGACTGGTTGTTCGTCCGCACCGGCGGTGTGGAACTGAGCATGAGCTTCAGCTTGGACGAGGCCACCCGCGAGCTGATGTGCATCGCGATACACGTGCATGGCGGTGAACATGCGGCTGCCTGCGTGGCGGCCATCGTACGGGCTTCGGGCCACCGGGCATTGGATACGGGTACTGGCGGGTTCTTCGACACGGATGACCCGGAGCTCGGGTACGAGCGCTGGGCCGCATATCGCGACCATGTGCTGAAAACGCGCGGTGCTGTCTAGGCGAACAGCGCCTTCAGTTCCGTCGCGTCCTTCGGTTCCATCTTGCCACTGAGGATCAGGCGCAGTTGCCTGCGGCGCAGCGCACCGGCATAGCGGCGGACCTCCTCCTCGGTCTCCGGCAGCACTTCGGGCACCTTCACCGGCCGCCCCGCATTGTCCACGGCCACGAAGGTGTAGATGGCGCTGTTGCAGGCGATGCGTTCCCCTGTCATCTGGTCTTCCACCCATACATCGCTCCATACCTCCATGCTGGTACCGAAGGCGCGGCTCACATGGCTGCGGATGGTCACGAAGTCGCCGAGCCGGATGGGCCGATCGAAGCTCACATGGTTCACCGCAACGGTCACTACCACGCGTTTGCAGTGGCGGTGCGCACTGATGGCGCAATTGATATCGAGCCACTGCAGCAGCCGACCACCGAAGAGGTTGTCCAAGGTGTTCGTGTCATTGGGCAGGACCATGTGCGTGGTCTCGGCGAGGCTGGCTTTGGCGGGGCGGGGTTCCATAGGATGAGCGGATGGGATGATGGGCGGATCCGAAGATGTGTCCGTACAGCGCGCGAATGTACCGGGAGCACTGCGGGTGAACGGCGCCACCCGCTCATCGGGAATCAACTCAACGCTGCCGTTACCTTTCCACCATGGACGGATCCTGGTACCCGATCATCAAGGCGCTGCACATCATCTTCATGGTGACCTTCTTCGCGGGCACCTTCTACATCGTGCGCCTGTTCATCTACCACAAGGAGGCCTTGACCAAGTTCGAACCGGACCGTACGATCCTCTCGCGGCAATTGATCGTGATGGAGCGCAAGCTGTGGTACATCATCACCTGGCCATCGCTGGTGCTCATGGCCGTCTTCGGTCTGTGGATGTTCGCGATGAACCCGATGCTCATCAAGCAACCGTGGATGCATGCCAAGCTCGGCTTCGTCGCTTTGCTCTTCGTCTACCACTTCAAGAACCAGGGGATCTTCCTGAAGGCCAAGAACAATGACATCGGCTGGTCATCCTTCGGCCTGCGGCTTTGGAACGAAGGGGCCACGATCGTGCTCTTCGCCGTAGTCTTCTTGGCTGAGCTGAAGCAGTTGGACTGGAAGTACGGCGCGATCGGGCTGCTGGTGCTCGGCCTGGTGCTGGGGTTGGCCGTTGCGCAGTACAGGAAGAAACGGCTGGGTGAAGGTCCGTCGGGCACTAGCCCGGCCAGCGGCCCAACACGATCCGAAACCCGTGCATGATCATGGGCCGGATCAGCGCAACGTATAGAACAGCACCTTCCCGTTGTCGGTACCGGTGATGAACTCCGTGCCGTGGAACAAGCACGGCGAACGGTGCTGTTGGTCCTTGTTCTCCGGGAACAGGAGCGTTTGGACAGAAGCGCCATCCTTGCCTATGAAGGAGATCGCGCCGTTCTTGTCGGCCTTGGCCGTGATATCCCCGTTCTGTGCGCTTTCCTGCTGGTAGAAGCGATCGAAGGGTGAGTTGCCGATCTTGAGGTTCAACTTCTTCATGGCGAGGGAATTCGGCATCCAACTGAAGTTGGAAAGATTACCGCCCTCTTTGGTGCCCTTCTTCATGTCCCAGATCTCTCTCTTCCCGGTAAAGCCCGCCAGCATGACGTATTCGCCGTTGTCATTGAACAGCGCATAGTAAACGGCGGGACTGTTGTCCTCCATGAAGTCCAAGTGGAAGACACGCTTGCCGGAGACGAGGTCCATCACATCAGCCCCCTTGGAAGTGCCTACCAGGATGCGATCGCCCTTCGGCGCGACCGTGAGAAAAAGCACCTCGGCCTTCTCGCATTGCATGGTCCGGGTAACAGGCTCCAGCACCGCTTGGGCATTCAACGAAACGACAGTGGTGAAAGCGATAGGAAGAAGAGCGATGCGGTTCATGCGTTCTCGATGAGGTTGCGGTGCTGTTGGAGCCACGCGACGGCCGAATCCGTGTCCGGGAAGAGCTGGATGGGCCGCTTGGGTTTGTTGTGCCGGACGAAGGCGTTGGCGCTCATCTGGTGGCCGAAATCGCGCACAACGATGGCATCGGCGGCGATGAGCTCACTCCCCGCATCGCTCGACGCGTGGTTGCGGGCCTCGTTCGTTAGGGACGCGCCGATGCCCACGCTCACCATGAGCAGGACCTTGCGTCCATCGCGCGCGCCACGGATGGCGTTGAACATCTCGTCCACCGCGTCCGGGCCGGCGATGAGGCCGTCCTTGAAATGGGCATGCACGATGTCTTCATCGATGAAGGTCAGCGTACACGCGGTGAGGTCCATCGTGGTCATGAACTCCGAAAAGGGGTGCGAATCTAATGGCGCAGGATGGCCGGTATGCAACGATCCGTATGCCATTCGGGAACGGGTTGGTACAAAGGTCGTCACCGAACGAGGAGCCAGGCCTGCGGGGCCTCTTCCTTGCGCACGGCGGCAAGGGCTTCCAAGGCCAGCGCCCGTTGCGGGTAGCTGCCGATGGCCACGCGGTAAAGCCCGCCCTTTTGATCGAGGATGTTGGCGGCGAACCCTTTCGCGCGCAGATCGGCCATGAAGCCTTCAGCGTTCTCCTTCTGCAGGAAGCAGCCGCCGATCACGTGGAAGCGGATGCGGGGCGCCTTTACAGCAACAGCTGTGCTTTCCGGCACGGCCACCTGGTTCTCAGGTGCGATGGTCACCGACTCGACCGCAGCGATCACAGGCGCGCCCATATCGATGAGCAACGCTGTGCCATCATCACCGGGCACCGGCACTTCATGCACGCCAGTGAGTTCAGCGGGCAATGACCAGGATGTCGTGTCCACCGCGTCGAGCGGGCTCTCGTGGTCTTGTACCCGTTGATGGTAGATGGCCGGCTCCGTCGAAGCGAAGAGATCGAACCCGCTCCACTGCGCACCACTGGGGCCCTTGCTGGCAACCACCCACCAGGTAGCCGCCGTGCTGAGCAGGGCGACCACCGAAGCAGCGGCAAGCCAAGGGAAACGCCGCTCGTGCGCATCTTCCACCGGTACCAAGGGGATCACCTTCGGCTCTGGGCGAACTGGAGGGATAACGGGGACGGCTTGAGGAACCACACAAGGCACGGCTGCAACAGGTCGCAGTCCATAAGCGTCCTTCAGGAAGTTCACACGGCGGTGCGGATCGAACTGCAGGTTGCGCTCCGCATCGCGATAGAAGGTGCCGATGCGTGGCAGTTCCAAACGTCCATCGCGGTCCAACTTGCTGTGCCACGCGTCCACCTCGCCATCGATCACGGCCCCGGCCTGGGTGAAATCCAGTCCTTCGGCCTTGGCCACGTGGTCGGTGAGCAGCCCGTCCGTGCGGGTCAGGTGCCGATTGAAGCTGACATCCTTGGAAGGTGGATGGATCGAACGGCGCTGTTCGTCCAGCCGGGCGGGCCGATAGTGCGTGAGAAAGCCCCCGAAGCGCGGGACGATCACACAGTCGTGCGCGTACAGCAATTCGTGCAGGTCGCGTTCAATGGCCATTCCACGGCGAAACTACGAAGCACTGACGCGCCTGCGGGCTTCCTCCAGATCGGCCGGGGTATCCACGCAGAAGGACGGATGCTCGGTGAGCCCAACACGCACCCGGAAACCGTGCTCCAGCCAACGCAATTGCTCCAGTGATTCCGCCAGTTCCAAGGAGGAAGGCTTCAACTTGACGATCCGGGACAGGGCTTCCGTGGTGTACGCATAGAGACCCACATGCTTCAGGTAGCGGAACTGGTCACATCGCCGCCCCGAAGAAGGGTTCCGGAGGAAGGGGATAGCGGCCCTGCTGAAGTACAGCGCGTTCATGTGGATATCCGTGGTGATCAGCACCTCCCCCGGGTCGTCCAGGTCCTTGTCATCCGTTACGATCTGTGCCAGCGTGGCGATGGCCGCTCCCGGCTTGGTGATCTCTGCGCTGAGCTCATCGATCTGTCCGGGAACGATGAAGGGTTCGTCTCCTTGGATGTTCACCACAGCGTCGAACCCGTCAGCGCCAATGGTCTGTAGCGCTTCCCAGCAACGGTCCGTGCCACTGGGGTGGTCGGGCGAGGTCATCACCACGTTGCCTCCATTGTTCCGAACATGGTCGATGATGCGCGTATCGTCCGTCGCCACGACAACGGATGAAAGCGAGGTCGCCTTGGTCGTCTGATCGAAGACGCGCATCACCATGCTGCGGCCGCCGATGTCGACCAGCGGTTTGCCGGGCAGGCGACTGCTAGCGTAGCGTGCGGGAATGACGCCGAGGATGCGGGGACTCATAGGTCAACGGACAATTGAACCTGCCAACTGCGCGGTGCTTCGATGGCCATGGGGCGGATGGAATACACCTCGTTGCTGATGTTCATGGCGATCAGTGCTGCTTTCACCTGTGGCGTGAGCTGGTAGCCCATGCGTGCGTCCACGATCCAGTCGCCGGTCGTATGCGTGAGCATCCAGCCTTTGGCACCAGTGGGCAATACCGCCGGGTTGTCGAAGTCGATGAAGGCCTTGTCGATGTTGCGCACATGGCTGTTGTAGCGGACGCTCACGCCGCCGGTGAACTTCTTCCACTTCAGCCCGAGGTCCGACCGGAACAGGCTCCGCACCCGGTACTTCAGGATGTGATCGGTGGTATCGTAGCTGGCCGTCCGATAGCTGATCGGTACCGGGTTCGCATTGGAGCTGAGCGCATAGGCTTCATTCGGCGTGGTGCTGATCGGCGTGGTGTGCGTGTAGCCCATCAGGACAGTGATCTCCAGCTTTCCGATGTTGCCCTTGCCGGCGACTTCGAACTCCATCCCCGTGATGCGCGCGCCACCCGTGTTCACCGAGCGGAAACCAAGGCCCGCGAGTCCCGGGGCTGATGACCACGTGCCGAAGGTGAACTCAACGAACCGGTCGATGGTCTGCTGGAACACGACCGCATCCACATAGCCGGTGAAGCCTCCGGTCCGGAAGCCCTGTTTAACGCCGCCTTCCACGTTCACGCTGAATTCGGGTTCGAGGTTCTCGCTCGGAAAGATGTTCAGTTTGCCGACGCTGGTCTTGATATAGCGCTCGCCGATCGTGGGGAAGCGGAAGCCCTGGCCGTAGCTCGCACGCAGGTAAGTGGCCTTCAGCAGTCGGAACGTCGCGCCCGCCCGGTACACGGGCTGCGCCTTCTCGTAGGTGTTCACCTTGAAGTTCTCGTAACGCACACCGGCGCTCAACATGAGGCGTTCTTGCACCAGCTTCTTGTCCATCTGCAGGTAGCCGGCGTAGGTGCTGGCCGTGTTCTGCCCGTTGCCATCGGGGTCGCCGCTGTAGAGTTCGGCCTTGCTGTCCGTGGTCTGGTAGGTGATGCCGGCGGTCACCGTGGTCTCGCCGAAGATGTTGGCCTTCTTCTGCGCCTGGTACTCGCTGTAAAGCATCCGGCTGCCGTTCGCCTGCTCGTTGTCGTTGTCGAACTGCTGGTAGTAATACCGCGCGCGCAGGATGTGGCGCATGCCGTTCGGTCCTCGGTAGTTGATGTACGGGTCCAGGTAGTATTGCATGCCCATGGTACGGGTGAGCGTGCCGGGCTCCGAGCGGTAGAGACCCTCGTCGGTATCGTCCCATACGAGCACGGTACTGCTGCGGCTCTTCATCACGTTGCCGTTCAACCCGTAGCTGAGGCCCTTGATCTTCTTGTTGCGCCACCGCGTGCCCAGATTGAAGCGGATCCGGTTCTCGTAGCCGCCGGGCCCGACGCGCGAGGGATCGCTGTTCGCCAAACTGTCCGGCGTCAATCGCTCGGGGCCTACGAAGCCGTAGTCGCTGAAGGCCATGCCACCGATCACCAGGTCGAGCGGGCCGAACTGTTGTGCGTGATTGAAGCTCGCGCCCGTGAAGATCGGGTTGTTCGCGTCCCACCACTTCGCGGGCTTGTGACCGGGTGTGTCCCAGATGCCGCCGTAGGCCGTGGCGCGCGTTCGAGGCTCCAGTCGCGGATAGGCCGTGCGCACGTTGATCACACCGCTCAACGCGGCACTTCCGTAGAGCACACTACTCGCACCCTTGATCACTTCCACTTGTTCCAGGTTCTCGATCGGCAGGAAACTCCAGCTCGGTCGACCGATGTCCCCACTCAGGATCGGCAGGTCGTCCACGAGCATCATCACACGGCTGCCTGCACCGAAGCTGAACCCGCTGCCCGCACGGATCTGCGGATCGTTGTCCACGACGATCACGCCGGGCACTTGCACGATGGCGTCCTCCAACGAGGTCGTATTGCGGTCACGAACGATGTTCGGCGGCAACACACTGAGCGACTGCGTCACTTCGCCCACGCGCTGCTCGAACTTGCCCGCACTCACCACCACTTGGTCAAGTTGCGAGGCGCTCGGCTCCATGCCGATGGTGAGCGTTTGTTGCGCACCGGCATCCACATGCAGGGGCACTTGCTTGTCCGCATAGCCGATGCTGTGGAAGAGAACGGTGTAATCACCCGCAGGCAAAGAGGCTGTGAAGGCCCCGTTCACATCCGTACTTGCCGTGTGACTGGTCGCGAACAGAATGCTTACGCCGACCAGTGGCTCCTTGGTCGCAGCGTCGCTCACGACACCCTGCACGGAGCCGTCCTGCGCGGAGCATACGTTCATCAGCGCACATAGCGCGAAGAGCGGGAGTATCCTCATCAGTGCGATTACATTGGGCACGCGCCCTTTGACGGCCAAAGTAGCAGCCTCCGTCGAACACCTATGACCGATCAGGAACTCATCCACCGCATCGCGCTGTCCATGCTGAAAGGCATCGGCCCGGTGAACGCGCGCAACCTGGTGGCGTATTGCGGCGGTGTGGATCCGCTCTTCACGGACAAGAAGGTGCGGAAGACCCTTCAGGAGAAAGTGCCGGGCATCGGTCCCGTGCTCGCCGCTTCGATCCAGAACACCAAGGTGGTGCACGAGGCGGAAAAGGAACTGGCCTACGTGCGCAAGAACAAGCTGCGTGCGCTCTTCTACCTTGATGCGGAGTATCCACAAAGGCTGAAGAACTGCGACGACGCGCCCGTGCTCCTCTTCGTTCGTGGTGATGCGGAACTGGACCCAGCGCGAAGTGTGGCCATTGTCGGTACAAGGGCGCCGACCGAACATGGCAAACGCCTATGCGAAGAACTGGTCGAAGGCCTGAAGGACAGCGGAGCGATGATCGTGAGCGGACTGGCGTACGGCATCGATATCGTGGCGCACCGCACGGCCTTGAAGGCGGGCCTCGAAACGATCGGCTGCGTCGCGCACGGGCTGGACCGCATCTACCCCGGCGAGCACGCGGCAACGGCGAAAGAGATGTTGAAGCAAGGTGCGCTCGTGAGCGAACTCACCAGCGGATCGAAGTTCGTGCCGGGGAATTTCCCGGCCCGCAATCGGCTGATCGCCGGGCTCACCGACTGCACCATCGTGATCGAGAGCGGAACGAAGGGCGGCTCGCTCATCACCGCCGACATCGCCAACAGCTATGACCGCGAAGTGATGGCTTTCCCCGGCCGACCGACCGATGCCAAGAGTGAGGGATGCAACCGCCTCATCAAGGACAGCAAGGCGCACCTGATCACCGGCGCGACCGATGCGCTGAAGTTGATGGAATGGCTGCCAACAGCGAAGAAGAAGGTCGGCGTTCAGTCAGCGCTGTTCACCGAGCTGCAGCCGGAGGAACAGGCCATTGTGGATGTGCTGAAGGAGAAGGGCAAATTGGATATCGATTCGCTGTGCTTCGCTTGTGGGATGCTACCGCACAAGGCGAGCACGGTGCTGCTCACGCTGGAGTTCAATGGGGTGGTGAGGAGCTTGCCGGGGAAGGTGTATGACTTGAATTGAGCGAAGATGGAAAAGCCCCGCACCGAAGACCAGACCTATACCAGCATCGACTTCACCAAGGAGCCTTTGCCACCCGGCCAGTACGAGCACTGCACCTTCACGCGATGCACGTTCACGCGCGTCGATCTCTCAGCCCGATCCTTCTCGGAATGCACCTTCATCAACTGCGAGCTGAGCATGGCCCGCGTGGTGCGCACCAGCATCCGCGAATGTGCGTTCACGGACTGCAAGTTGCTCGGCATCTCCTTCGACCACGGACAAACCAGCTTGTTCTCAGCGACCTTCGCGGATTGCATCATGGACGCGTGCTCCTTCCAAGGCATGGCGCTCCAGCGCACCAAGTTCATCGGCTGCCGGATGCACGGAACTGACTTCACACGGGCCGACCTGAGCGGTGTGACCTTCGACCGCTGTGACCTGTCGGATGCCGTATTCGCGAATTGCGACCTGCAACGCACGGACTTCCGCACGGCGCAGGGCTTCACCATCGACCCGGAGCAGAACCGTATGAAGGGCGCGCGGTTCTCCGTTGATGGGCTTCCTGGATTGCTGGCCAAGCATGGCATCCGGGTCGAGCCGTGAGCCGTAACGATCACGCGTGCGGCATCGCCCTACTTTCGCGGCCGCTTTAGCCAAGTCATGTCCACCCCGAAGAAATTGCCCTTCCACCTCACGAACACGCTGACGCGGAAGAAGGAGGAGTTCGTGCCGTTGAACCCGCCGCACGTTGGGTTGTATGTATGTGGACCTACGGTATACAGCGACGTACACCTCGGCAA
>JBGAJW010000119.1:0-5303 GCA_044224725.1 Flavobacteriales bacterium | reverse complement strand
AGAGCGCGAGCGAACGCGCCGTGCTCCTCCAGCGCATCGCCAAGTACGAGGACATCACCGACCGCATCGAAGTGGAGGTGAGCCGCTTCCTGACGAAGACCGGCACCGAGGCGGGCGACGAGCGCATGAGCGAGCGCATCCGCGCCATGATCAGCATCATCGGCGACCTGGAGCGCGTGGGCGACATCCTCTTCCAGATGAGCAAAGGCATCGAGCGCAAGGCCGATGAGAAGCTCTGGTTCACGCCCGAACAACGGCAGAACCTGCTGACCATGCTGCAGCTCATCGATACCGCATTCGAAGTGATGTTGCGCAACCTCGACGCCGATGGGGACGCCGTGAAGCTCGACGAGGCGCTGGAGATCGAGCAGCGCATCAACCATCAACGCGATGCGCTGAGGCGCGCGCACCTGAAGAGCGTGGAGAGCGGCGACCACAACATCAAGAGCGGGCTCGTCTACAACGACCTCTTCAGCAGTTGCGAAAAGCTCGGGGACCACCTCATCAATGTGAGCGAGGCGCTGACCGGGATGGTGTGAGAACGCAACCTTGGGAGTGGGAAGTGACAAGTGGAAAGTCGAAAGTCACGGAGGAGCTTCGTCCATCAGGACTTTCCACTTGTCACGTTCCACTACTGGTGCTTCACTGCATCACGAAGGCCTCGCTGGTGGCCGTGTTGCTCATGTTCAATGAGCGGTCCTCCAATCGGACGTTGGCCTGCAGCGTATCGCCGGGAAGGATATCCACCAAGGGGAAAGGACGCAAGCCGGGGAACGGACCGATGCGCACCTCGATCTCGCCATTCAACGTCGGGTCCTGGCCGGAAGGCGAGATGCGCTTCATCCGGTAATTCCAATCGGACTGTATGCTCGTCCACTGCCCATTGATCCGCTTCTTGAACTCGCAAAAGAAATTGTAGTAGTGCGCCTCGTCCACCCCGAACGGCGATTGCGTATCGGACGCGTCCAAGCCTACATCGCCATCCCCATCGGTGAAGTCGACCGTCACATAAACGAACCGGCTGGTGGCCGTATCCACCGAACTGTTGGCCTCGAACCGTTGCTCCAAGCTCTTGAAGGTCAGGATCGGCTGGTCCGGGAAATTCTCCGGTTTCAAGCACCCGGCGAACATGGCCGGAACGATCAAGAACCCGGCGGTTCGGATCAGGCGTGCGACTTTCGCGTTCATCGTCCCAAAGATAGAAGCAACCCGTGGCCTTGCCTTCCTTCAACCCGGCGCTCCTTGAACGCCCATTCACCGTGGCCGGTGACAAGGACTTCAACGCGCTGGCGGTCGATCTATTCCGTCTGCACGCGGAAAGAAACCCTGTTTACCGGGGATTCCTGAGCGCCTTGAGGCGTGACCCGGAGGTTGTGCGACGGGTCGAGGACATCCCCTATCTGCCGATCGGTGCCTTCCGGAACCAGCGTGTACTCCTCGATGGGCTGGAGCCTTCCATCGTGTTCACCAGCAGCGGAACCACGGGCAGCATCACGAGCAGCCATCACCTTCCTTGGCCGGGACTCTACGAGCGCTCCTTCCTCACCTCGTTCACCGCCGCGTACGGCGATCCTTCCGGTTGGCGCATCCTCGCGCTTTTGCCCGCCTACCTTGAAAGGCCCGGAAGTTCCCTCGTGTACATGGCCCAGAAGCTCATAAGCGCGAGTGGCGATCCGCTCAGTGGCACCTACCTCTACCAGTACGACCAACTAGCGGACGTGCTTCGCCGCAGCGAGGCCGAAGCGAAGCCGACGCTCCTGCTCGGCGTCACCTTCGCCCTGTTGGACCTGGCGGAAAAGCACCCGATGGTCTTGAAGCACACCGCGGTGATGGAGACCGGCGGCATGAAGGGACGCCGGCCGGAAATGGTGAGGGAACAACTGCACACCATTCTGAAGTCAGCGTTCGCGCTAGAAGCGATACACAGCGAGTACGGCATGACCGAACTGCTCTCGCAGGCATGGTCGAACCGCGATGGCCTCTACCGCTGCCCGCCGTGGATGCGCATCTCGCTCCGCGATGTGAACGACCCGCTTTCGCGTGTGGAGCCGGGACGCACCGGCGGCATCGACATCATCGATCTGTGCAACATCGCGAGTTGTCCGTTCATCAGCACGCAGGACTTGGGGCGCATCCATGCCGATGGTTCGTTCGAAGTGCTCGGGCGCTTCGATAACAGTGATGTGAGGGGGTGCAACTTGCTGGTGGAGTGAACTTCTGATCATTCCGCGTCATCTTTCATCCTGCGTCTATCTTGCCTGCGGTTTCCCGACGTGGATCTTGTAATGGCCAAACGAACCAAATTCAGCGACTATCAGGCGACAGGAGGCGATTGGATCACGCTCGCTTCGGGCGAGTTCTATCCGGACATTCTGGAACAGGCTTGTGAACTGTACAAGCCCGTGTTGGTCCTCTTCGGTCAATTGATGAAGTCTTCAGGCTCCTCGCGGCAACTCTTCATGGGCATCAATGAAGTGAAAGAAGGTTGGATGCGGATCCAGCTTTGCAGGGTGTTCAGGAAATACGTTGCACCGGCGTTGCCCGTGGAAATGCTGAAGAAGAAGTCCATGGGCGAAGCGATCTGCGACCAGTATGATAAGGACTTCCGGCCCATTCAGGATGTGCAGCGCAAGTTCACTTCGCGTCCGCTCCCTGATGAAGCTCTGTGCGCCATTCTGTGGGAATACAAAGACCGTGGCAAAAAGGGGTACGACCTCACCGAATCGTTCTTCGACGAGTTCGAGCGGCGCTTCAAGGGCTTCACGATCATCGGACCGAGACGTGGTGGCCAGGATCTGCTCCTCCACGACTTCCTTCCGGAGTATCCGAACAGGACACGCCCGGTGGACTTTGTCGTCCAGCACAAGAAAAAATTGATCGCTATCGGCTTCGCTCACTATGACAGCGACCGCGGGGGTTCGCAGGAAGACAGCCGGACCGGCGAGTATGTGAACGCGGCGAAGGAGATCAGCGCCTACCTCGGCGGGAACATGACCGGCGTCAAGGTCATCTTTCTCAATGACGGTCCCGGGCTCCTGCTCGGCTCCATGTGGAAAGACTACGCGCGCATCGAAGAACTCGGCGACCATGTCCTGGTCCTGACCATGCGGATGCTGCAGGAGCGGCTGACCAAGGAATGGCTCTTGAGCATGAAGACCACCGGGTAATATCATGGCGACCAGCGATCCACGCGTACCACGATCGGGCAAAGCGAGCCAACTCGGCACCGATGTCGTGCTTGCCTATGCAGGTAAGGCCAGCGAGCAGGATGTTCTTGCGGGTCCATCGGTTTCCACACACCGTATCGGTGAAACAGCACCGGACGCCGATGCCAAGGCACACATGTACTTCGGAGACAATCTCCCGTTGATGCGTGGCCTGCTCCCATCCATGGCAGGCAAGGTGAAGCTGGTGTACATCGATCCGCCGTACGCATCATCCGGGAGCTATTCCACGCGTTCGCTCGATCATGCGTATGACGACACCTTGCACGGTGCGGAGTTCATCGAGTTCCTGCGCCAACGCTTGATCCTTATCCGCGAACTGCTCGCACGGGACGGATCGGTCTACGTGCATCTTGACGACAACATGGCCTTCCCCATGAAGCTCGTAATGGACGAGGTCTTCGGACAGTCGAACTTCCGCAACTTCATCGTGCGCAAGAAGTGCAACCCGAAGAATTACACGCGCAACCAGTTCGGGAACATCGCCGACTACATCCTTTTCTATTCCCGGTCCGCCGACTATGTTTTCACGCGCCAGTTCCAAGCATGGCAGGAGGAAGCGGCGGACCGCGAGTATCCCTATGCGGACCCGGACGGAAGACGGCACAAGCGCGTTCCTCTGCACGCGCCAGGATCGCGGAACGGAGAGACCGGAAAGGAATGGCGAGGTATGCTGCCGCCTCCTGGCAAGCACTGGCAATACGTGCCGGCAACGTTGGAAGCCATGGACCAGCGAGGCGAGATCCATTGGAGCAAGAACGGCAACCCACGCCGCAAGATCTATTTGGAGAACAGCTCCGGTATCGCGCTGCAGGACATCTGGCTCGATGTGAAGGATCCGCACAACCAGAACATCAAGGTGACCGGATACCCCACCGAGAAGAACGCCGAACTGTTGGAACGGATCATCCTCGCTTCTTCCGTCCCCGGAGATCTGGTCCTCGATGCGTTCGCCGGTTCAGGCACTACCTTGTACGCCGCATTGAAACTTGACCGCAAGTGCATCGGAATGGATGAGAGCGCGGTCGCCCTGCGAGCCATGCTCCAACGGTTCGTTCATGGTTCCTCGGTAATGGGCGACTTCGTGAACCAGCCGATGACCAAACTCTCGGCACAGGCGGAAATGGTCTTCCAGTCATTGGTGCTTCACACGACGGCGGAGAACGCTGCGGCGGTGCGCCGGGAGCTGAACCGGGCTTGTGCGCCCAACACCGTTCCGGCTTGAGCCGTTTTCACACGGCCTTCACCAGGAAGTAGTTCTTCTTCCCTCGTTGCAGCAGGATGAAACGCCCGCTCAGGAGGTCGGCCGCGTTCACAGTACGCTCTTCCGGGCTCTTGGCCTTGTTCACGCTGATGCTGCCTTCTTTCAGGGCACGCTTCGCTTCACCCTTGCTGGGAAGGAAGCCGGAACGTTCGCTCAGCAGGTCCACGATGGGCACGCCACCGGCGAGCACGTCACGCGATACTTCAGCCTGCGGCACGCCATCGAACACATCGAGCCATTGCTTTTCGCTCAGTGCTCCGAGGGCTTCCGTGGTTCCGTTGCCGAAGAGGATCTCCGAGGCTTGGATCGCGCCATCCAGTTCGGACTGTCCGTGTGTCATCACCGTGATGAACGCCGCGACCTCCTTCTGTAATTTCCGCAGATGCGGTGACTTCTCATGCTCAGCTATCAGCGCTTGCACCTGCTCCTTCGTCCAGTTCGTGAAAATGTGCGCGAAGCGTGCGGCATCGGCATCGGTAGCGTTCAACCAGAACTGGTAGAACTTGTAGGGTGATGTGCGCTTCGCATCCAACCAGATGTTGCCACCCTCGCTCTTGCCGAACTTGCTGCCATCGGCCTTGGTGAGCAATGGTGTGGTGAGCGCGAAAGCCTCGCCACCGTCCATGCGGCGAATCAGCTCCGTGCCCGTGGTGATGTTGCCCCACTGGTCGCTACCGCCCATCTGCAAGCGGCAACCCTTGTTCTTGTACAG
The DNA here is from genome assembly GCA_044224725.1 of Flavobacteriales bacterium. Classification (GTDB taxonomy): domain Bacteria; phylum Bacteroidota; class Bacteroidia; order Flavobacteriales_F; family PHOS-HE28; genus PHOS-HE28. The sequence goes on along the minus strand of JBGAJW010000119.1, from coordinate 103 downwards.
CCAGTAGTAATCATAGCCCTGCACCAGCTGGTAAGTGAATTCGGTGAAGCTGATGCCCGTCTCCATGCGGTTCTTCACGCTGTCCTTCGCCAGCATGTAGCCG
>JBGAJW010000050.1:0-37383 GCA_044224725.1 Flavobacteriales bacterium | reverse complement strand
AGAGCCCCGGCTGGCGGCCGAGGCTCTTCCCCTTAACACCAGGGCGGGTATCGCTACTCGCCAAGGAGTTTCTTCATCTCCTCGAACTTGGCCGTGTTCTGGGCCTTGGCGTAGAGCGTCTTGAGCTGTTGGATGGTGGGTCGGTCGTCCGGCTTCAACTGGTGGGCCTGCTCGAAGTAGGGCACGGCCTTGATGTAGATATCATCGGCCACTTTCTTCAGCTTCTGGTACTTCACGTCGTCCTTCTCGTTGTTGGCCTTCTCGTACTCGTAGGCCGCGCGGTTGTTGTACAGCACGCCGATGTTGAAGTAGCTGTCGAAGAACTTGGGATCGCACTCGATGCTCTTCTTGTAGCTGGCTTCGGCCTTGTCGTAGAGCGCGTTCATTTCCGGCTCTGGTGGTTTAGTGCCGCCCTTGGGGTCGGCCTTGCCCTCATAGATGCTGGCTTGCAGGCTGTGCAGCACACAATTGCCGGGATCTTTTTCCAAGGCAGCGGCCACACTCGTCTCCACTTCGGAAACGCGACCGGCTTCTTGCAGGAAGGCGACCTCATCCAACATCAGTTCCTTGTCGTTGGGGTGGCGTTTGCGCCCGGCCTGTGTGGTGGCGATGGCCGCATCCAGGTCCTTGTTGCGCTTTTGCAGGCTGGCGGCATAGCGGTATATCTCCGGTTTGTCGTAACCGATGCTGATGCACTGCTGGTAGCGTGCGAGCGCTTGGGCCAGATCCCCCTTGCTCTCGAAGGCCAGCGCGCTGTTGAAGACCGCATTGCTGTCCACCTCGCCGAAGCTCTTGGCCACGGACTCGCTTTGCGCATAGAAGGTGATCGCCTTGTCGTAGTCCTTTGCGGTGAACGCGTCGTTGCCGGCGTTCAGCGCCATGGCCTGCAGGCCGCGCAGGGCCTTGTCGTTGCCTTCCTTCTCGGCACCCTTGGTATCGAGTTCCTTGGCCTTGGTGAAGCTCGCGATGGCCTTGTCCATCGCGTCCGGGAACTGGGCTTTCAGGGCGGCATCATCGCTGAAGCAGATGCGCTGGTAGATCATGCCCCGGTAGCGCCAAGTCTTCTCCTTCACCATGGTGCCCTCATTGGTGATGGTGGGCTCGATGTAGCCCGCAGCTTCCGCGAGTTTGTTGTCCTCCAGCGCCATGTAGGCGCTCACCACGTTGCTGTTCTGCGCCATGTTCGCGGTGGAGGCGATGGTGGCCAATATGAAAAGCGTCTTCCTCATGTCCTTTTCGGTTCGTGTCTTATTCGTCGCCGCCGTCTGCAACATCGGTGCCAGTGGCGCCTTCCTCCCCTCCTCCTTCTCCCTCGGTTCCTTCACCTGGAGTTCCTGCTTCACCTTCCGCTGCCGGTGCATGCTCGTCCTCGTGCAGCTCGCTGTCCACTTTCGCCACGGCCGCGATCTTGTCCTTGTCGCGCAGTTCGATCAAGCGGACGCCTTGTGTGGCACGGCCCAGCACGCGCATCTCGTCCAGTCCGATGCGGATGGTGATGCCGTTGCGGGTGATGATCATCAAGTGGTCGTCATCGCGCACGTCCTTGATGGCGACGAGCTTGCCGGTCTTGTCCGTGACCTGCAACGTCTTCACCCCCTTGCCGCCGCGGTTGATGATGCGGTAGTCCTCTACGGGGCTGCGCTTGCCGTAGCCCTTGCTGCTCACCACGAGCACTTGGCGCGTAGCGACCTCAGCGGCGTCGATGGTGAGCATGCCCACCACCTGGTTCTTGCCGTCCTCATCATCGAGGTCCATGCCGATCACCCCGCTGGCGCCGCGGCCCATGGGGCGCACGCGGCTCTCCTCGAAGTGGATGGCCTTGCCGTCCTTGCTGGCCATGATGATGTGGCAGTTGCCGTTGGTCAGGCGTGCTTCGAGCAGTTCGTCGCCTTCGCGGATGCCCACGGCGATGATGCCGTTCGCGCGCGGGCGGCTGTAAGCCTCGAGCGTGGTCTTCTTGATGATGCCCTTCTTGGTGCAGAGCACCACGAAGTGGTTGTTCAGGTAATCCTCGCTCTTCAGGTCCTTCACGTTCAGGTAGGCCACCACCTTGTCGTCAGCGGCGAGCTGGACCAGGTTGATGATCGCGCGGCCTTTGCTCTGGCGGGTGCCCTCGGGAATGTCGAAGACGCGCATCCAATAGCACTGGCCCTTCTGCGTGAAGATGAGCAGATAGTTGTGGTTCGTGGCCACGAAGAGGTGCTCCAGGAAGTCCTCGTCGCGCGTGGTGGACCCACGGGAACCGATGCCTCCCCTGCCCTGCGTGCGGAATTCGCTGAGGCTGGTGCGCTTGATGTAGCCGAGGTGACTGATGGTGACCACCACCGCGTCATCGGCGATGAGGTCTTCCATGCTCATGTCGCCACCGGCGGTAACGATGTTCGTGCGGCGCTTGTCACCGTACTTCTCTTTCATCTCCAGCGTTTCCGCCTTGATGATCCCGTAGCGCATGCCCTCGTCGGCCAGCACGGCCTTCAAGTGGGCGATGAGGGTCATCAGTTCATTGTACTCCGCCTTGATCTTGTCGCGCTCCAGGCCCGTGAGGCGCTGCAGGCGCATGTCCAGGATGGCGCGCGCTTGAATGTCGCTGAGCCCGAACTGGGACATCAGGCCTTCGCGGGCGATGTCCGGCGTTTCGCTCGCGCGGATCAACTTGATCACCTCGTCCAAGTGGTCCAAGGCGATGAGCAGTCCCTCCAGGATGTGGGCGCGCTCTTCGGCCTTCCGCAGGTCGAACTTGGTACGACGGATGATCACGTCCATGCGATGCTCCACGAAATGGAGGATCATCGACTTCAGGTCGAGCATCACCGGGCGGCCTTTCACCAGCGCGATGTTGTTCACGCTGAAGGAGGTCTGCATCTCCGTGAACTTGTAGAGCTGGTTGAGCACCACGCTGGCCATGGCGTCACGCTTCACCTCGTACACGATGCGGATGCCGTTGCGATCGCTCTCGTCGCGCGCGTCGCTGATGCCTTCGATCTTCTTCTCGTTCACAAGGTCGCAGCTCTTTTTGAAGAGCGCGTTCTTGCCCACCATGTAAGGGATCTCCGAAACGATGATCGTCTCGCGTCCCGTCTTCGGGTCCTCTTCAATGCGTGCCTTCGCCCGCAGCACGACCTTGCCACGCCCGGTCTCGTACGCCTCGCGCACGCCCTCGATGCCGTGGATGGTGCCGCCTGTCGGGAAGTCAGGGCCTTTGATGTGCTGCATCAGGCCCGCCGTGTCGATGTCGCGGTTCTCGATGTAGGCCACGGTGGCGTCGCAGACCTCGCTCAGGTTGTGCGGCGGCATGTTGGTGGCCATGCCCACGGCGATGCCCGCCGCGCCGTTCACCAGCAGGTTCGGGATCTTCGTCGGCATCACCGACGGCTCTTGCAGCGTGTCGTCGAAATTGGGCCGCATGTCCACGGTCTCCTTGTCCAGGTCGGCGAGCACTTCCTCGGCGATCTTCTTCAAGCGCGCCTCGGTGTAACGCATCGCCGCCGGGGGATCGGGGTCGATGCTGCCGAAGTTGCCTTGGCCATCAACGAGCGGATAGCGCAGGCTCCAGTCCTGGGCCATGCGCACCATGGCGTCATACACGCTGCCGTCGCCGTGCGGGTGGTACTTGCCGAGCACTTCACCCACGATACGGGCGCTCTTCTTGTGCGGTCGTGTGCTGCCCACACCGAGATCCTGCATGCCGTAGAGCACGCGGCGGTGTACGGGTTTCAATCCATCACGCACGTCGGGCAGGGCCCGGCTCACGATCACCGACATCGAATAGTCGATGTAGGCGGTGCGCATCTCGTTCTCGATGTTGATCGGGATGATCTTCTCTCCGTCGGCCATGTTCAAGCGTCAAGTCTCAAGTTCCATACATCAGGTCACAAACAACGTTCAGGAAGCGCACTTCATTTTGAAGCTTGAGACGTGTGACTTGAGCCTTTGAGCTTCCCGCCCCGCTCTGCCACCTTGTCAACCGCGCCGTTCCTCGCACCGTTCTTGTCACCCCCTTTTTGAAAGGGAGCCCGAAAGTATCCCGATCGCACACGCTGCCGACGCTGATTTTTCCACAGCCCCACAAGCCGATGTGGATAAAAGACCGGTGCTGTCTTTTGGCAGCCCGAAAGCCGGGAAATAGCTTGCCCCGGTTGGCCGGTCGCCTATCTTGGCAGCGTTGCGGAGGTGTGGGGGAACGGACCGGCCCAATTCTCTTCTGAGCATGAACATGGACGCCAAATTCAGCCCCCGGGTGCGGGAGGTCATCGGTTACAGCCGTGAGGAAGCCCTTCGCTTGGGCCACCACTACATCGGCATCGAGCACATCCTGCTGGGCCTCATCCGCGAGGGTGAAGGCAATGCGGTAAAGATCCTGCGCCACTTGGACGTGGACCTCGAGGACCTGCGCAAAGTGGTGGAAAGCGCCATGGAACCCGCCAGCGCCATGCGTCCGCCGGACAAGGACAAGATCGGCCTGATCAAGCAGGCGGAGAAGATGCTGAAGATCACCTTTCTGGAAGCGAAGCTCTTCAAGAGCGCACAGATCGAAACGGAGCACGTGCTGTTAAGCATGCTGAAGGACAGCGACAACCTGGCCACGCGCACCCTCAACAAATTCAACGTGGACTACGAGCAAGTGAAGAACGAACTGGACACCATCATGGCCGGTGGCAAACCCACCCCCGGCAAAGCGAAGCCCAAGGCCCAAGGTCCCGGCAGCGCGGAAGATGATGACGACGATAACAGCGGCAGCTACAGCGGTGGCGGCGGTGGCGGAGGGCAGAAGAAGCAGGGCGGCGACAGCAAAAGCAAAACGCCGGTGCTGGACAACTTCGGCCGTGACCTCACCAAGATGGCCGAGGAAGGCAAATTGGACCCCATCGTGGGCCGCGAGAAAGAGATCGAGCGCGTGAGCCAGATCCTCTCCCGCCGCAAGAAGAACAACCCCGTGCTCATCGGTGAGCCCGGCGTGGGCAAGAGCGCCATCGCCGAAGGCTTGGCCCTGCGCATCATCCAGCGCAAGGTGAGCCGCGTGCTCTTCAATAAGCGCATCGTGGCCCTGGACATCGCCTCCTTGGTGGCCGGTACCAAATACCGCGGCCAGTTCGAGGAGCGCATGAAGGCGGTGATGAACGAGCTGGAGAACAGCCCGGACGTGATCCTCTTCATCGACGAGATCCACACTATCGTGGGTGCGGGCGGCGCTTCCGGCTCGCTCGATGCCAGCAACATGTTCAAGCCCGCCTTGGCGCGTGGCGAGATCCAATGCATCGGTGCCACCACATTGGACGAGTACCGCCAGTACATCGAGAAGGACGGTGCCCTCGAGCGCCGCTTCCAGAAGGTGCTGGTGGAGCCGACCTCCGTGGATGAGACCATCCAGATCCTCAACAACATCAAGGAGAAGTACGAGGACCACCACAACGTGAACTACACACCCGAGGCCATCAACGCGTGCGTAAAGCTCACCAACCGTTACATCACCGACCGCCACCTGCCGGACAAGGCCATCGATGCGTTGGACGAAGCGGGCAGTCGTGTGCACATCAGCAACATCGTGGTGCCCAAGACGATCCTGGACGTGGAAGCCAAGATCGAGGAGGTGAAGGAAGAGAAGAACAAGGTGGTGCGCAGCCAGCGCTACGAAGAGGCCGCCAAACTGCGCGACCGCGAGCGCACCCTGCTGGAAGAACTGGAGAAGGCCAAGCGCCAGTGGGAAGAAGAGAGCAAGACCCACCGCACCACGGTTTCCGAGGAGAACGTGGCCGAAGTGGTGGCCATGATGAGCGGCATTCCCGTTACGCGCATCGCCGAGAAGGAGAGCGGCAAGTTGCGCCGCATGAAGGAGGAAATGGTCGGCAAGGTGATCGGCCAGGATGAGGCCGTAGCCAAAGTGGTGAAGGCCATCCAGCGCAACCGCGCAGGCCTGAAGGACCCCAACCGCCCCATCGGCTCGTTCATCTTCCTCGGCCCGACCGGCGTGGGCAAAACGCAGCTCGCCAAGGAACTCGCGCGCTACCTCTTTGACACGGACGACGCCTTGATCCGCATCGACATGAGCGAATACATGGAGAAGTTCTCCGTGAGCCGCCTGATCGGTGCGCCCCCCGGCTATGTGGGTTATGAGGAAGGCGGACAGCTCACCGAGAAGGTGCGCCGCCGCCCCTACGCGATCATCCTGCTGGACGAGATCGAGAAAGCGCATCCGGACGTCTTCAACCTGCTGTTGCAAGCCTTGGACGATGGCCAGATGACCGACAGCCTCGGCCGCCGCATCGATTTCAAGAACTCGATCATCATCATGACGAGCAACATCGGCGCGCGCGACCTGCAGGACTACGGCAAAGGCGTGGGCTTCGGCACACAGGCCCGTGCGGACAGCACCGATGACAACAACCGTGGCATCGTGGAGAAGGCGCTGAAGAAGGCCTTCGCTCCAGAGTTCCTCAACCGCATCGATGACATCATCATGTTCAACTCGCTGAAGCGGGCTGACATCCACAAGATCATCGACATCGAACTCGGCAACGTGTACAAGCGCATCGCCGAGCTGGGCTACGAGTTGAAACTCACCGATGAGGCCAAGGACTTCCTCGCCGAGAAAGGCTACGACGAGAAATTCGGAGCACGCCCGCTGAAGCGCGCCATCCAGAAGTTCATCGAGGATCCCATGGCCGAAGAGATCATCAACCAAGGCATCGAAGAGGGCGACAAGATCTCCATCGGCCTGAACAAGGAGAAAGCCGATGTGATGATCAAGGTCACCAAGGGCAAGAAGAAGATCGGCAAGGGCGACGACACCAAAGAGTTGCCGCCCGCGAGCGAGCCGACCGCATAGCCACCTCTCCTACTGGAAATGCGAAGCCCCCCGAATCATCGGGGGGCTTCTTCCTGTTCAGGGCTTGTCCTAGCAGTGATCCATTTCAGCCGTTTTGTGGACGACTATTCGACCGAGCCCGTCGCTCCGCCGCCCGTCCCGTCGGCAACATTCCGTCAAGGACAACCCGTGCGATCGGACCCGTAGTGGCATCACACCGATCGGCCGGTATCAAGACATCCGGTAGTGGGCACCCCAGCGTCGGAGGCTCAAACAACCACGCGGATGAAACACCTCTTCACCCTCACCCTGCTGTGCGCTACCCTTTCCGTAAACGCGCAGAACGCCTACTCCTTCGAACACGACCAGCAGCCGTACACCGAACTGACGAATGCGGTGTACTGCGACTTCAACAGCGATGCGGACGATCCGCTCCCTGAACTGAATGGTGAGACTTTCATGCTCTACGACCAGGCATGGACGGGTACCAACTCCTACCCCATCACCATCGGTGGCCACGGCTTCATCCGCATAGAAACAGCCACCGAGCTGGTGATCCTGGATGGCTTCTTCACCAACATCGTGGAGATCGACAGCACGAGCAACGTGAGCTACACCATCACTGGCGACGCGGGTGAGAAGGTGCTCACTGCGCAGTGGCACAACATCCGCTTCGTCACCGGCCCGGCGGACAGCTACCTGAATTACCAGATCCGCTTGTACCAGGCCACCGGCGTGGTGGAGGTGCACATGGGCCCGAACTCCGGCAGTGCGATGGACTATACGGACGCCTCGGGGCCGAATTGCGGCATCTTCCACTCGCCTTGGTCATTCAGCGGTTGCTACGGCAAACTCTGGGTGGAGCAGGACGCCAACAACCCCACGCTCGATTCACTGCCGAACTACGACTTCGATGCGTTGCACAACCTGCCCGCGCCGAATACGGTCTTCCGCTTCGTGCCGCGTTTCACGGTATCGGCCGTGCCTTCATGGTCACCGTTGAACACAGCCTTGAACGCCCGCTATGATGCCGCTTCGGGGCAGGTGTTCGTGCAACTCCCTCCGGACCGGTCGCAAGGCCAGCTCTCGGTCATCGACGCGGCGGGCCGCACCCTGCGCACATGGCCAACGACAGCCAGCACCATGGCGCTATCCGTGGCCGACCTGCCAGCGGGGCCGTACAGCCTCAGCTACCGCTCAGGGAGCACGGCGAGCGTATGGCGCTTCGTGCGATAGGATTCAATGCCGGGGCGCGCATGCTAGGGCAACTGCTGCACCCGCACGTTATTGGGAGTCGTGCTCCCCACGTTCACCAGGATGGGATCGCGATCGTTGCCGCTTCCGGTGTACTTCACCTGCCCGTTCATGTTCACATCGCGGGTGCTGTAGGTACTCACGGTGTTGTTCGGTGTGGTGCTGCCCACCGTGGTGAGGATCGGATCACGGTCGTTACCCGTTCCGGTGTATTTGACCTGGCCGTTGAAGGTGACATCGCCGGCCCAGAGCACCTCGGCGGTGACGGCCCCGCCCACGCTCTTGCGCGCGGCGGTGCCGTAGGTAACCGTGGCGCTGGTGGTGAAATTGACCGCCACGGGCGCTGCGGCCACGGCGACCGGTGCAATGGTCATGCACCCCAGGTGGTTGCGGTGGCGCATGGCCACGTAGTAGTTGCCGGCGGCCATGGTGAAGCTCACCGGCGAGGTGCCATCGAGGTCCACCACATCGCCATCGCGCTGCACAAGGCAGCTGCGACTGGCTAGGATGGTGGCGGGGTTGGACGTGCTACGCAGTTCCAGCAGCACCCAATCCACGATGGCATCGTTGCCGCCCACGGCGACCACCGCGGGGGCGACCGCGCCGCTGTTGCCGCTACCGGTATGCGTGTAGCCCAGTCCTGGGTACGGATCAGTGAGCGGGAAGTTGCCCAGCCCACGCAGGGCGTCGTTCATCAGGCCGGTGGCGCTCACATAGGGTCCTTCCAGGATGACCCGCGCCGCGACCGTGATGGCCGTAGGTGTGCCCACACAAGCACAGGTGGCCGTGAGCACATCATTGTCGGTATTCGCATCGCCATCGTCGCACGGTTCACCCACGCGCCCGAACACGGATGGGCAGTCGTCAGAACCATCGGCCACATAGCCAACCGGCTGGTCGCAGTCGAGGCTGTCCGCAACGGTATCCCCGTAACCATCACCATCTGTATCCGCATACCAGAGCACGGGCTGCGGTTCGCTGACAGTCACAAAACCGGTATCGTTCGGGCACGGCGCGGTCCCGGTGACGATGTAGCGGTACGCGCCCGGGTCCATGTTGGACGGGTCGTATGCTCCCCCGCTCACCGTGCTGGGTCCGGTCCATGAACCACCGGTCTGCGGGCTGCCACCCAAGGCGGCGATCAAGAGCTCGGGAGCAGCGTTGGCACAGACGGCCAAGGCGCCGTCAGCGCCGGCATCCGCAGGTACACTGATGATGGCCGTTACCTGACCCATATCGGAACAGCCCGCCGCATCGGTACCCTTGATGTAGTAGATGCCATTGGAGGCTGTCGCCGGGGTAGCGTAGGAACCGGTCGCCGCGGCATCCGTCCAATAGGTGAGGGCAAGCCCATTCGTTGAACCGGCGGTGATGGCCGCTGCCGTAAGATCGACGGTACCGGTCCCACAGGTCGCCGGAGGATCGGTAACCAACAGCGTAGGGAGCTGGTGGATGGTGAAGGACTGCCCATTGTCCGCACCGATGATCGCCGGGTTGTTCGATACGATACGGATGCGATAACCCGACCCGATCGGCGTTCCCATGGGGATGATGGCATTGATCGTACCGGCGGTGCTGGAGCTGAGCGACCCGATGTCCACCGGGGACGCGAAACTGCCGCTGGCATCGCTCAATTGGGCAGTGAAGATGTTGCCGCCGCCGAAATAGCCGCATCCGTCATACGGCACGCTCACCGGGGCTCCAGCGCAGAATGGGCCGCTCAGTGTTCCGTGCCCCAGCACGTAGGTGGCACCGCTTACCGTGATATTGTCCACGGAAAGCCCCGGTTGGTTCACAACGCTCTGGTTGGAGGTGAAGTACCAACCGATGTAGAAGGAGGTGTGGGACAAGTAGTACGGCAAGGCAAGGTCGACGACATGCTGGACCCCGGTTTGGCCCTGCAGCGTGGGCCCCCAGGAGATCCATCCGGTGCTGGGATGATAAACCACCATCTGTCCATAGTCCGCCCCCGCTTCCCCATTGCAGATCCAATCGTAGCTGATCCGCAGGCTGTGCAGGCCGGTGGCGTCCACCGCCCGGTAGATCAGGGGGGCATGGTTGGTATTGCCCGGGTTCTCGATGCCGTAACCGAAGAAGGCTGAAGTGGAGGACGTCACATTGATCACCTGCATCGTGTTGTTGGTGATGGGTGCAAAACCCGCTTGCACACTGAACGCGTTGTAGGGGTACCCGGAAACCACACCGAACGAGGAGCCATACCAACCACCGGAGGGGTAGTACACGGGGCCTTCAAAATTCTCGCTCCAAACGGTGGTGTACTGGCTCATGACCACGGGCATGGGCGCACTGGTCGCTGAGCATCCGTTCGCTGTGTAGGTAACGGTGTAGGACCCTGGTGCATTGACGGTGATACCCGATGTGGTGGCCCCGGTGCTCCACGTATTCCCCGACGCTTCGCTGCTGGTGAGCACCACGCTGCCGCCGGCACACAGGGCGTTCGCTCCGCTCAGCGAGATGGTGGGTGGATCAGGTGGTGTATTGTACGTCACCACCGCGGGAAGGCTCGTGAAACAGCCGTCCACCGTAATGGAATAGCTGCCTGCTGTGCTCACGGTGATGCTCTGCGTGGTGGCCCCGGTACTCCACAAATACGAACTGCCCGTGTTGGCCGTCAAGGTCAATGGTCCACCGTCGCATACCGCGAGCGGTTCGTCGGAAGCAACGGCACCACGGTTCATTTTCACGAGCCACATGTCACCCCCACCATGATGGCCGCTCACATCGCCATCATTGGACGCGGTGGTCGCGCTCACGATGATCTCCCCATCGGCCGTGGGGCGCACACCGCCCCCTTCGTCATTGCCGCTGCCGCCCAATGCGCGTTGCCAGTTAAGGGTACCGTCCGCCTGGGACATGCTCACCAGCCAGGCATCTTGCGTGCCGTGGAAGCCGGTGACGTCGCCGTTGTTCGAGGAAGTGGAGCCCAGCATCAGCACATCATTGTGCGCACCGGCCACTACGATACCTCCATAGTCGTCGGCCGAGCCACCGAGGCAACGCTGCCATACGATCCCGCCCACGGAGTTCAAACGGACCACCCAAGTATCCACCCCGCCATGGCTGCCGCTTACTTGGTCATCGCTGGAAAATGTGTGACCGGCGGTCACATAGTCGCCTGAAGGAAGTTGGAGAACCGACCTGCCGACATCCACCGCTGAGCCACCATAGGTCTGCGACCATTGCAGGTTGCCGGTGCCGTCCGTTTTCATCACGTTGAAGTCGCTGGCTCCGTGCGTACCTGCCAAGGCATCCGTATAACCGCACAGGATGAAACCGCCATCCGCGGTTCTGCTCAACCCGGTCGCACGCTCCCCATAGCTGGTGCCGAGACATCTCTGCCAGATGGTCGAGCCGGTCGCTTCATCAAGCTTCACCAGCAGGAAGTCCGCTGCACCGTTCCAACCACTGACGTCCCCACCATAGAACGCGGTGGATCCTGCGAACACCAATGAACCATCAGCGGCCTGAACGATGGCACCAGCCTCATCGACACCACTGGTGCCGAAGCTCCGCTGCCACAGCACCGTGCCTGCCGGATCGAGCCGCACCAGCCAGGCATCCGTGGAGCCATGGAAGCCCGGCAGGTTCGCTGATTCGGTGCTTCCCGCGAGCGCATACCCGCCATCGCTGGTCTGTATCGCGCCCGTGATGTACTCGTTCGCCGAACCGCCCAGGCTCGTCTGCCATTGGATGCTGCCCGTGGCGTTCGTTTTCACGACCCAGAAGTCGTTGGCGCCCTGGTTCGCGGTGGCATCCCCGTCCGATGAGCCTGAACTACCGGTGATAAGGTAGCCTCCATCGGTCGTTTGCCATACATCGCGCGCTGCATCGCTGCCCGTGCCCCCGAGGGCCTTCTGCCAACCGGCACCGGGGGTGGGTTGCGGCAACTGCGTCACCGCTTGCGTCGTGCTGCCGCTGCACCCATCGGCATCCGTGGCTGTAAGGGTGTACGTGCCCGCGGAGGTCACGCCGATGCTCTGGGTGGTGGCACCGGTGTTCCACAGCCAGGCGGATGCGGAACTACCGGCAAGGGTGACCGAGCCACCGGAACACAAACTGGTGGATCCCGACGCGGTGATCGACGGCAGGCTGAGCTGGTGGATGCTCAAGGCGCTCCCGTTGGCACTGCCGGTGATGGCCGGGTTATCAGCCACCACGCGGATCCGGTAGCCCGTTCCTTCCGGCGTGAGCGCGGGAAGGACACAGGTGATGGTGCCGCTGGCCGTGGCGTTCGTACTGCCGATGACGGTGGGACTGACGAAGCTGCCAGTGGCATCACTGAGCTGTGCAGTAAAGGTGTTCCCACCGCCGTAGGTCCCCTCCGTTACATACGTGACGGGGAAGGAACTCGTTCCATCCGTGCAGAACGTGGCGCTCGCGACGCTGCAACGCAGCTCCGCGACGGTGGAGTACGACCAGAAGTCCTGCGCATTGGAACCGGCGGACCCGGTGCCGATGTAGCCCTTGGTACCGTTGCTGAAACCCACGGCCGCGTGCCGGGGAGCGCCACTGTACGTGGCCTTCTGTGTCCATGTGTTCGCGGCGGGGTCGTACGCCCAGAAGTCGTTCTTGTTGGTACCGTCGTATCCAGTACCGATGTAGCCCCTAGGGCCTATGCTGAACCCGGTGGCCGAATTGCGGCCGCTACCACCGAAGTTGGCCATCTGGGCCCAGCTATCGGTGGCGGGGTTGTATGCCCAGAAATCGTTCCGGTTGGAGCCATCATGCCCGGTGCCGATGTAGCCCTTGTCGCCGATGCTGAGGCCCACCGCGTAGATGCGCGACGATCCCCCGAAATTGGCCTTCTGTGTCCAGGTGTCGGTGCCGGGATCATAGGCCCAGAAGTCGTTCCGGTTGGAACCATCGCTACCCGTTCCGATGTAGCCCTTGTCGCCGATGCTGAAGCCCACCGCGTAAACGCGCGCGGTACCCCCGAAGTCGGCTTTCTGGGTCCATGTGTTGGTGGCCGGGTCGTAGGCCCAGAGATCCCGCTTGTTGCCATCCGATGCGGCACCCGTGCCGATGTAGCCCTTGTTGCCGATGCTGAAGCCCACGGCCGAATAGCGCGGCGCGCCGCCGAAATCGGCTTTCTGGGTCCATGCGTCAGTTGCGGGGTCGTAGGCCCAGAAGTCGTTCATGGGCGCGGTATCATAACCGGTACCGATATAGCTCAGGCCCCCGATGCTGAAGCCCACGGCGTAGCGGCGCGTGCCACCGCCCACATTGGCCCGTTGGGTCCAGAGGTCCAGTTCGGTCACACATCCCGTGGCCCCCTCACCGCTGGCCTGCCCCATGGAACAGGCCGTGCAAACCGTTGCCGATGGTGCAGCGCTGAAGGTGCCCACCGGACAAAGGAGACACGTGATGGCACCGTAGACACCGCTGTAACTGCCCGCCGCGCACGGCAGTTGCTGCAGGCCGTCAGGGCAGTAGGTGCCCGGCGGGCAGGGTGTGCATCCGGTGATCACCACGTTCGTCCCGATCAACGTGGTGACCGGGTAGTATCCCGGCATACATGCACAGCTGCTTGTATTGAAGTTCGCGATACCGGATAGCGCCAAGGGGCAGAGGTCGGTGTTGTCGGCAACGTAACCCGATGGTTGCCCGCACGCCGTGCTGTCCGCAGCGGCATCGCCGAAGCCATCGCCATCCGCATCCGCATACCACAGCGTGGGCATGCTGATGGTCAGGCTGCCGGTGTTCGCGGTGCCCGTTACCGCCACATCGCTGCTCACCACACGCACGCGGTAGCCGGTCCCCGGCGGAATGGCCAGGGGAATGGTGCAGGTGATGGACCCACTGGATGTGGCGTTCACATTGCCGATGGCCGTGGGGCTGGTGAAACCACCGGTGGCATCGCTCAGTTGGGCCACAAAGGTGTTGCCGCTGTTGAACAGGCCGCTCGTGGAATAGCTCACGGAGAAGGTGCTCGCCCCGTCCGCGCAGAAGGAAGTGCCCGCTACACTGCACGTCAGGTCGATGAAAGCGCTGTATGCCCAGAAATCGCTCGCATTGGTAACGGCCGAACCTGTTCCGATGTAGCCCTTGGTGCCGTTGCTGAACCCCGTGGCCGCGTGGCGTGGCGCACCACTATAGGTGGCCTTCTGTACCCACGTGTTGCTGGTGGCATTGTATTCCCAGAAATCGCTTGTATTGGAGCCGTCGTATCCGGTGCCGATGAAGCCCTTGCCGCCGATGGTGAAGCCCACCGCCGAGTTGCGCCCGCTACCGCCGAAGTCGGCTTTCGGGGACCATGCATCGCTGCCGGGGTCGTACTCCCAGAAGTCCTTGCGGTTGGAACCGTCGTACCCGGTACCGATGTAGCCCTTGGCGCTCGTGCTGAAGCCAACGGCCCAATAGCGGCCTGTGCCGCCGAAGGCCGCTCGCTGGGTCCAGGTATCCGTGGCGGGATCATACTCCCAGAAGTCGTTCCGGTTTGACCCGTCGTTACCTGTGCCGAGGTAGCCCTTGGTGCCGATGCTGAAGCCCACGGCTCCCTGGCGGGCCGTTCCGCCGAAGCTGGCCTTCTGGGTCCAGCTATTGGTGCCCGGGTCGTACGCCCAGAAGTCGTTCTGCGCCGCGCCGTTGGTGCCGGTGCCGATGTAGCCTTTGGAGCCGATGCTGAAGCCCACGGCGGAATAGCGTGCGGTACCACCGAAATCGGCCTTCTGCGTCCATGCATCCAGCGCGGGGTCATATTCCCAGAAGTCGCCCATGGGGGCCGTATCGAACCCGGTGCCGATGAAGCTCTTGGCGCCGATGCTGAAGCCCACGGCATAGCGGCGGGCGTTCCCCCCAACGTTAGCTCTCTGTATCCACAGGTCCGTGCCCGGCACACAGGCCGTGGCGCCCTCGCCGCTCGCTTCGCCCAGCGGACAAGTGGTGCAGGAGGTGGCACCCGGTACCGCGTTGAAGGTACCCGCCTGGCATAGCGTGCAGGCGATGGCACCGCTGCCGCTGCTGTAGCTGCCTGCCGCACAGGGCAGTTGCTGCAGGCCATCCGGGCAGTAGTTCCCCGGTGGGCAGATGGTGCAGCCCGTGATCACCGTGTTGGACCCCACCTGGGTGGTGGTGGCGTAGTAGCCTGGATCGCAGGCACAGTTGCCCGTGTTGAAGTTGGCGATACCGGGCAGGGCCAGCGGGCACGGATCCGTATTGTCCGCGACATGGCCCACCGGTTGGGCACAGGCCATACTGTCCGCAGCGGCATCACCGAAGCCGTCGCCGTCAGCATCCGCGTACCAAGCGGTGGGCGCCGTGATGGTGAGGTCCGCACCGTTGTCCGTACCCATGATGCTGGGGGCGCTGGCCACCACGCGGATGCGGTAGCCCGCACCGGCAGGTGTGCCAAGGGGTATCGCGCACGGTACGCTGCCACTGCCGGTGGCGCTCAGGCTGCCGATGGCCACCGGGCTGGCAAAGCTGCCGCTGGCATCGCTGAGCTGGGCGGTGAACATGTTGCCCCCCGCAAAGGGGGCTGCGGCCGTGAAAGGCATGTTGAAGTTGCTGCCGTTGGCGCAGAAGGAGCCGCTCACGCTGCCTGTGCTCAGGCTGTTGCTGCTGTATCGCTTGGCATACAGAAAACCGCTGCCATAGGCCACCACCATGTTCCCCTGAGCATCCACTTGCAACCAGCGTGATGAATAGCTGGAGACCGATGCCGTAAATCCGGCTGTACCCACCACCACCCAATTGGAGCCATTCCAGCGCTGTACCGTAGTTCTTCCACCGTTGATCACATCTCTGTACGCGACCACGGGATCGCCGCTCGCGTCCAATGCGAGGCTCTGGAAATCGGCACCTCCAGCGGAAATGCCCGGAGTGCCCACCACGCTCCAGGCTGAGCCGTTCCAGCGCATCACGGTGGTCTTTTGGCCGTTGGCGTCATCGCGAAAGGCGACCACGGGGTTGCCCGCGGCGTCCAGGGCGAGGCTCTGGTAATAGGCAGCTCCAGCGGAAATGCCCGCAGCGCCCACGGTGGCCCAAGCGGAGCCGTTCCAGCGCATCACGGTGGTCTTTCCGCCATTGGCGTCATCGCGAAAGGCGACCACGGGGTGGCCTGCGGCGTCCAGGGCGAGGCTCTGGGAATCGGTACCACCAGCGGAAATGCCCGGAGTGCCCACCACGCTCCAGGCTGAGCCGTTCCAGCGCATCACGGTGGTCTTTTGGCCGTTGGCGTCATCGCGAAAGGCGACCACGGGGTTGCCCGGCGTCAGGGCGGGCTTTTTGTTGCATGTGCCGATCGCGGAAACAGCGCACGGTGGCCCAAGCGGAGCCGTTCCAGCGCATCACGGTGGTCTTTCCGCCGTTGGTGCCATCATAATAAGCGACCACGGGGTGGCCTGCGGCGTCCAGGGCGAGACTTTGGTTATGTGCCGATCCAGCGGAGATGCCCGCAGCGCCCACGGTGGCCCAAGCGGAGCCGTTCCAGCGCATCACGGTGGTCTTGAAGCCGTTAGCGTCATCGCGATAGGCGACCACGGGGTGGCCTGCTGCGTCCAAGGCAAGACTTTGGTGGTCGACACCTCCAGCCGAAATGCCTAAGGTGCCCAACACATCCCACGCTGCACCGCTCCAGCGAATCACAGTGGTTTTGCCACCGTTGACCAAATCACGGTAAGCGACCACGGGGTTGCCCACAGCGTCCAGGGCGAGGCATAGGTACTCGACAACTCCAGCGGAAATGCCCGCGGCGCCCACCGCGCTCCAAGTTGATCCGTTCCAGCGCATCACGGTGGCCTTGTATCCGTTGGCGTTATCGCGGTAGGTGACCACGGGATTGCCACTCGCATCCAAGGCGAGGCTCTGGAAATAGGCTTCGCCAGCGGAAATACCCACCGCACCCACCACGCTCCACGCCGCGCCGTTCCAGCGCATCACCGTGGTTTTCTCGCCGTTGACATCATCCTTGTAAGCGACCACGGGGTTGCCGCTCGTGTCCAATGCGAGGCTCTGGAAATAGGCTTGGCCTGCGGAAATACCGGCAGCACCCACCACGCTCCAAGCCGCGCCGTTCCAACGCATCACTGTGGTCCTTATGCCGATGGCATTATCCGTGTAGGCGACCACGGGGTTGCCGCTCGCGTCCAACGCAAGGCTCTGGTATAAGGCGCTTCCAGCAGAAATGCCGGGAGTGCCCACCACGTTCCAAGCCGCGCCGTTCCAGCGCATCACGGTGGTCTTGCCGCCGTTGGCGTCATCGCGGTAGGCGACCACGGGGTTGCCTGCGGCGTCCAAGGCGAGACTTTGGTACTGGGCATATCCAGCGGAAATGCCCGGGGCGCCCACCACGCTCCAAGCCGTTCCATTCCAGCGCATCACGGTGGTTTTGCTGCCGTTGGCGCCATCCAGGTAGGCGACCACGGGGTTACCACCAGCGTCCAGAGCGAGGCTTAGGTACTGGGCGTATCCAGCGGAAATGCCCGGGGTGCCCACCACGCTCCAAGCCGCGCCATTCCAGCGGACCACAGTGAGACCGCCATTGGCACCATCTAAGTGGGCGACCACGGGGTTGCCGCTCCCGTCCAAGGCGATATCCTGATAATGTGAGTCACCTAGGGAAGGCCAGTTGGCGTCATCGGGCCCCAGCGGCAGCCATGCCAATTGGGCATGCATGGTAGAGGAGCACACCAGGAAGATCGCTGGAGCAAGGGTGGTTCGGAGCAAGCGCATTGGAACAAATGGTTGGCGGTGGAGGGTGGTGTTCAGTGGATCCCAAGGGCCTTCATGTCTTGGGGTGAAACGCTGGGCGGCATCTGGCCTTTGCGGATCTTGTCGATCACGAATGCAGCCAGCTTTTCGGCCTCGACCCGGGTCTTGCACCCCTCCTTGCCGGGCACACCGGGCAAATGGGTCTGGTGCACGAAGAGGCGGCCGTTGCTGAAAATGTCATAGCCGTAGGTGCCGTTTGGCGCAGGCACGATGCGGTACGTGAGTTCAGCACCTCGCTGGCTTTCCGATGCCGGAAAACGGAGCGCGCGGTATCCTGGGGAGCCAGTGCTGCTGTGTGCGGTAGCGGTAATGGTGTGTTGGCTACAGGCGTGGCCACAGGTGGAACAAGGGGCGCGTTCCACGGGTTGCGCGTTGCACCCCATGATGAACACACACGCACAACCGGCGATCGGCAGGTACTTGCCCACGCGCAACGCTCGAAAGCGGCCAACGTCTGCGAACGTTGTTTCCATGATCTCCCCATGGGATCAAGGGATGCTCCGGGAAGGCCCCGGAGGGCTTGATACCTCAAGATTAAGAGATCGGTCGCATATACCCAACGCGGTTGAAAAGTCCTGCGCGGAGCAAGTTCTCCTGCATGGCTCCACAGCTACAGACAACGAGTTCCAAGAGATCGGTGTTGAGCCGAAATGGTTGTGCTCCTTACTGGAAGCCATCTCAAAATAACCCGTTGGGCCGCGCTAGGGTCCTTCACGACCATCCGTGCGTTCCGCTGTTCGCGTGTGCCGCATGTTTCGATGCTTTTTCGAGCCCCAATATGGCACGACTCCAACATCTGTGAACATCCCCGAGGTGCGGCATTAATAGGGCCTGCGAGTACGAGCGAGCCGGAGCGTAAAAACACGAACGGCATCCTATGAGGACGCCGCGCATGCACCGATCCGGCCCTTACCCGTTAAGCCGACTTGGTTGTTCTGTTCAAGGCAGCTGCTGCACCTGCCTCCGGCAGGCAAGCCCGCTAAGGCAGTTGCTGAAGTCGCACGTTGTTCGGTGTCGTACTCCCCACGTTCACCAATATCGGATCGCGGTCGTTACCCGTTCCCGTGTATTTCACCTGCCCGTTCATGTTCACATCGCGCGTGCTGTAGGCGTTGCTCACTGTGTTGTTCGGCGTGGTGCTGCCCACGGTCACCAGGATGGGATCGCGGTCGTTGGTGCTTCCGGTGTATATGATCTGACCATTGAAGGTGACGTCGCCGGCCCAGAGCGCCTGCGCTGGGATGGTGCCGGTGATGGGCTTGCGGGCGTTCGTGCCGAATGTGCTCAACGCGCTTGACGTGAAATCGACGGACGATGCGGCTGCGCCCAAGGACAATGCACCCGCGGTCATGCACCCGAGGTGATTGCGGTGGCGCACCGCCACGAAGTAGTTCCCTGAAGCGATGGTGAACGATACCGGCGACGTACCATCCACATCCACCACGTCGCCATCACGCTGCACCAATGCACTGCGACTGGCCAGGATGGTGGCGGGGTTGGACGTGCTCCGCAGTTCCAACAACACCCAATCCACGATGGCATCGGTGCCGGCCGCAGCGATCACGGCAGGGGCTACCGGGCCGCCGGTGCCGCTGCCGGTGTGCACGTAGCCCAAGGCCGGGTACGGATCGGTGAGCGGGAAGGTGCCCAGGCTGCGCAAGGCATCGTTCATCAGGCCCGTGGTGCTGTTATAGGGACCTTCGAGAAGAACGCGCGCAGCGAGCGAGACGACCGTGGGTGTACCGATGCACACGCAGCTGGCGTTCAGCACGTCGTTGCTGGTGTTGGCGTTGTTGTCGTTGCACGCCGAGCCGATCACGCCGGCCACCGCCGGGCAGTTGTCCGTGTTGTTGGCCACGTAGCCCACAGGCGTGCTGCATGCGATGCTGTCCACGACCGGATCACCGAAGCCATCGCCGTCCGCATCGGCGTAGAAGATGAACAATTCGTTCACGATGCCGTCGCAGTCATTGTCGAGCGCATCGCTGCACAGTTCCACAGCGCCGGGATTGATGTCCGGGTCGGCGTCATTGCAATCATAGGGCGCGAAGAAGCCATCGTTGTCCGCATCCGGGCCCAACGTGCGCGAAATGAAGACAGCGGTGTTCAGGATTGATCCCGAGGCGACGACAATGGCGACCTGGACGCTGGTGTGACCCGGTGCGCTCACCGAAATGTGCCGTGTGCCCGAGGGAATGTTGGAGGAGCTGAACACACCAGCCGCATTGGAGAACCCATCGGCGAAGATCACAGAGGTAGTAAGGTCGTAAATGACCACATGCGCCCCGGCAACGAGCGGTGCACCGTTTTGGAAGTAGGTGTTCTCATCCTCCACGCTCACGTTCACGGTGCCCACGGGGCAGTCCTGTACACCGCAGCCGCAAATGCCCGGCGCGGTCTTCAGTGGATCGGTGGGGCAATTGTCCGTGTTATTGGCCACATAGCCGTTCGGTTGGGAACAGGCCAGCAAGGTCGCAGCCGGGTTACCGAAGCCGTCGCCGTCCACATCGGCATACCACGTGGTGCCCGCGACCACCGTGAGGGCGGTGCCAAAAGCGAATCCGGTACGCACCGGGTTGCTGCTCACCACGCGCAGGCGATAGCCCGCTCCTGCTGGCGTGGCAACCGGGATGAGGCACGGAATGCTACCACTACCGGTGGATGTCACACTTCCGATGTCCACCGGAACCTGCGCTGTGAAGCTTCCCGCTGCATTGCTGAGCTGCACCGTGAACGTGTTGCCGGGGTTGTGGCTCCCACCTGGCACGTACGCCACTTGGAAGCTCTCGCCTTGACAGAAAGAGGTGTTCCCCCCGATGTCCGACAGCACGATCGGGTCCGGCCCTTGGATGGTATGCTGCGCGTCACCCCGCCCGCTGCCACCGCCGAACCGGTTGATGTACGGAGGCAGGATCGCGAACATCACATCTCCCCTGCCCGAGCCGCCGCCAAAGCTGTTGCACACGCTCAACGTATAATCCTCCACCTCACCGAAGTTCGTGTTGCCGCAGGTGGGGACTGTGCCGGTATATGCGAGGCGCACCCGCATGCGTACGTTACCGGGCAGGGTACCCGGTGGCGCGGTGATGCTCCCGCTGAAGGTGATGTTGTCCGTGGTGGCCAGGGCATACGTTTCACCCGCATCGTTCAGGCTGAAGTTGAGGTTCCAGTCCACGAAGACCCGCACCTGATCGCCTGCAAAGGGGTTGGTGTTCACCACGGTGATCGACTCGGATTGGCCCGTGGAGATCGTGGCGATCTGTGCGCTGAAGTCCGCGTAGCCGCCACCCCCGCAGCCACCTGATAGATTGTTGATCGCGCCGATGGTGACGCGCGCAATGGACTCATTGGTGCCGCCACAGGAAGTGGTACCTGCGGTGCAATACACCCGTTGCACCCGTGTGGTACGTACCACGGACTGTGTACCGCAGGCTGCGTTGGTATGGAAATGCACGAAGTAGGCTTGTGTGGCCGCAGCGGTGTACAGTACAGGCTGGGTACCGAAGGCCACCGCGCCTGAAGCGACGGCCGTGGAAACAGTGATATGGTCCGTGGCCACCGAACTGCTGAACCGGTAGATCTGCCCGGCCGTGAGCGCGACCAGCGCATAGTCCCCGGCGAAGCTCTGGGTGCTGATCACCGTGGCTGCCCCGGCCGCATCCGGCACCGTGGTGGTGACCGGGAATTGCACCGTGCCGAAGCACTGGGCCTGCGAACCGGCCGGAACCAGCAGCAGCAACGACCAACAAATGACCTTCCACATGTTCATAGCGCGCATGGTGTCTTACCAGATGATCCGTATGTTGACTTCTTCCGGTGCTGTCCGAGCTGGCCGCCGCACACACGGCGCCAACGCTTTGGCGGGGCTAGGGCATCGAACGCACACCACGTCCGCCGTGGGTAGAGCTCCTATCGGTCGTTAATGGGTTCCCGGCGGCGATACGATCAGAAACCTGGAGAGATCCGGGGATCGTACTCGATGTTCCGCCGCGGATGCCAGAGCCCAAGCCGGTGGTGGGCGAAAGCCAGTTCGCAACGTCCGGGTCACCGTTGGTCCCCAGTCCACCGTTCCCATGGATGCCCGTATAGACCCGCCCTTCCGCAGTGATGCTGACGGCGCGCTCACCCATGTTGCCGCCCATCTCCAGGATGCCGTAGAACGTGGCCCCGGCGGTCATCCGGTCGCTGTTGCTCGGATGGGCGGCAAAAATGCCCACGCGCATCGGGCTCACGCCTCCCGTTGTGTTGATGTAGAGCGCATTGCCTTGGCTTGTGCTGTAGCCGCTGGCGATACCCTCATTGACCGCACCTGAGTTAGTGACCGTATACGGGCTTGAAGCAATAGCCGTGTTCCCCCAAGGGAATTCAAGGGCGACGGGAAGCAAGGTGCCACGGCAAGCCTTCTCGAACTCCAATTCGGACATGGGCCGAATGCCGCTCCAGTCCAAGTAACCCGTCAGATCCCCCCAACTGATGTAGTTGCAGGCGATGTCGGTGCCATCCACCGCCTCTCCGTAGTTGGCATCCCCATCCAGATTGCAGGCGTACACCGCCGGAGTCGTGCTGGCCACGCCGGGGGCCTGGATATCGATACCGTTGCGGCCTCCATTGGTTTGGATCAAGGCCCCATTTCCAGCGGCGCTATTCGGCGCAGTGGTCGTCCGGGTGACCTGCTGGGCGTAGGTCAGGGTATTCAGAAAATCCACGTAGGCCTGCTGGGTCAGCTCATATTTCATGCAGTAGAAGGCCGCGAAGCCTTTGGGGAATGCTGCGGCCAGTGTGCCGACCGCACTATAGGCTCCTGCCGTGAGCTCACCGAGCGCGCCAACGAACGGATTTCCCGTTGGGATCGCGGCCTCGGAGCTGATCAGGTACGGATCCTCCGTAGACCCGTTCTTGAAGTGGAGCTGCTCGGCCCCACCGGTGCCCAACCAAAAGGCCCCTTGCGGCACATACACCATTTCAATGGCGAAGACGCGCACCTCCTGCACATCCACCGCGCTGATGTTGTCCGCGCTGTAGTTCCAGCGCAATCGCGCGCCATTCGCGGTGAAGGTGCCGCTGCCCGTTGTGCTCCTGTAAATGAACGCTCCGACTCCGGGGTTGGTGGTGGCGTTGTACGCGGTGCCCGGGGTGAGCAAGCCGGTGGTGATGGTGCTGCCGCTGGGCGCAAGATGGCCCGTGTTGTCCAGCGAAGCGTGCTTTCGGGTTCCGCGCGCCAGCTGTTCTCCCAGCTCACGTTGAATTGCACGGACATCTGGGTGGGCGTTATCGCGGTAAGCACCCCGCTGGAGACCTGGATGTTGTTGGCGAGGCCGCTCAGCGCGCCCAACAGGCAAACGGAGGTGAGCACGGTGTGGCGGACAACGCGGATGTTCAACTGCATGGATTGAGTGAGTTGGCGGTCGATGGCCAAACGTATCGGGTTGAAGTAGACCGGTCAACGGAACTTTGGTTACACATGAAGGGACCTTCGTGCGATCGAGCGAGCTTGTACCGCGAAGAACGATCCTCGTCCTCCAAAGGCGAAACCCCACGACACCGGAGTTTCATCCGGGGGCAGGGTTTCTGCACCAAAGACCAGACTTGTCTTTTCTGGCACCAGGTGATGGGACCAGGCTATGGCAACTGCGCCACCCGTACGTTGTTCGGTGTGGTGCTCCCCACATTCACCAATATCGGATCGCGATCGTTACCACTGCCCGTGTATTGCACATTGCCGTTCAGGTTCACGTCGCGGGTGCTGTAGGTGTTGGCCACCACGTTGTTCGGTGTGGTGCTGCCTACGGTCACCAGGATGGGGTCGCGGTCGTTACCGGAGCCGGTGTATTTCAACGCGCCGTTGAAGGTGACATCACCGGCCCAGAGCACCTCCGCCGGGAAGGTCCCGCTGACGCTCTTGCGTGCGGCGGTGCCGTAGGTGACGGTGGAAGCCAGTGACAGGTCCAGCGGTGTGGTGGAAAGGCCGAGGGCTGTGGCGTTGCCCGACATCACGCCCAAGTGGTTGCGGTGGCGCAGGGCCACGTTGTAGCTGCCTGGCGCTTGATTGAAGGTGAGCGGTGATACTCCGTCCGTTGAGACAACATCACCATCGCGTTGGATGAGCGCGCTGCGCGTGGCGAGTATCGTGGTGGGTGAGGTGGCATCGCGCAGCTCAACGGCCACCCAATCCACGATGGCGTTGAGGCCGGTGGTGGCCAGCACGGTAGGCGCGACGCTCTCTGCCCCGCCGCCGCCCACATGTGCATAGCCGAGGGCCGTGTAAGGCTCGGTGAGCGGGAAGGTGGGAAGTGTACGCAGCGCATCGTTCATCTGCCCGGTCGCGCTGTTGTACGGTCCTTCCAGTACGCCGCGCATGGCGAGCAACAGGAAAGCAGGTTGCTG
Organism: Flavobacteriales bacterium; assembly: GCA_044224725.1. Lineage (GTDB taxonomy): Bacteria > Bacteroidota > Bacteroidia > Flavobacteriales_F > PHOS-HE28 > PHOS-HE28. The sequence continues at coordinate 13,211 of JBGAJW010000050.1, read as the reverse complement.
GTTGCCGATCAGTGAGGCCACATCGCCCCGGCCATTGCCACCGGTGAAGATGTTGGAGGGGATGGTCGCGGGCGTGATCAAGGCGGCCACATCGCCACGGCCGTTGCCACCGGCGAAGATGTTGGAGGGGATGATCGCGGAGGTGATCAATGAGGCCACATCGCCCCGGCCATTCCCCCCGGCGAAAATATTGGAGGGGATGATCGCGGGGGTGATCAACGAGGCGACATCACCGCGGCCATTGCCACCGGCGAAGATGTTGGAGGGCATGATCGCGGGCGTGATGAGCGAGGTCACATCGCCCCGGCCGTTGCCGCCGGCGAAGATGTTGAAGGCGGTGGGCCCTGGCGTGATGAGCGAGGCCACATCGCCACGACCGACGCCCCCCGTGAACATGTTGGACAGGACCGGTGTCAGGGACATGATCGAGGCCGCATCGCCACGCCCGTTGCCACCCGCGAATTGGGCATGTGCTACCAGCGGCAGCCAGGCGAAATGGAGTAGGACCCTTCTCATTGGATCGATGTTCGGTTGCTTCGCTTCGTGTTCACTTCATATTGGATGGGACTTTACCCGATTCCGCAGGCTCACGTATTGATAACCCCGACTAAGGCGCGAGCCGGGCACCACGACCACCGGTGTTGTTGAGGCGCGTGGGGTCGGTGTTGGTGGCGAACTGGCGGTCGGAAGGCTGCGTGTTCGCGGAACCGTGGGTCCAAGCACCGCCCCGCCAGCCGGATCCGCTCGCCGTGCTGACCGCGGGCCATGCGGGGGCATCGGGGTTGCCATCCGTAGCCAAGGTCCCGTTACCATGCACGCCCGTGTAGGCCTGGCCATTCGCATTCCCGAGCGTTACCGGACGTTCCCAGAGGTTGCCGCCCAACTCCATGATGCCGTAGTAGCTGGCACCTGCCGTTACGCGGCCGCTGTTGGCGCCGTTGGCCGCGAAGATGCCCGCACGCAGGGGGCCATCGATCGTTCCATCCGTGATGTTGTAGCTCGCGTTGCCCAAGGTGGTGCTGTAGTTGGTGGCAATGCCCTCGTTGGTGGCCCCGGCATTGGCCAGGGTGTAGGTGCTGCCCGCGACACCTGTGTTACCCCACGGATACCCGTTGGCCACCGGTGCGATGGTTCCCCGGCAGGCTTTCTCGAACTCAAGTTCGGTCATGGGCCGCAATCCGCTCCAGTCGAGATACGCGGTCAGGTCGCCCCAGGCCAAGAAGTTGCAGGCGATGTCCTTGCCATCCGCCGCTTCCCCGAAGACCGCATCACCGTCCAGGTTGCAGGCATATACCGCCGGGGTGGTATTGGCCACGCCGGGGGTCTGGATGTCGATGCCGTTGCGGTTGGCATTCGTGCTGTTCAAGGCCCCGGTGCCCGCTGCACTGGTGGGTGCGCTGGCCGTGCGCGTCACCTGCTGGGCGTAGGTCAGTGTGTTCAAGCAGTCCACAAAGCCCTGTTGGGTCAGTTCGTACTTCATGCAATAGAAGTCATTGAAACCGTTGGGCCAGCTGGCACTGGTGGGGGCCGTTTGCCCTGTGGGGAACCCGCCGGCCTCTCCCCCCAAGGTTCCGGTGCCTGCGGGCACCGTGGTGGCCGTGGCCGTGTTGATGGTAGTGAGGGTGAAGGCATTCGTTTCCGTGCCTCCGCTTCCTGCGGCAAAGGCCCCCTGTGGCACGTACACCATTTCAATAGCGAACACCTGCACTTGGGCGATGTCCGAAATATCCAAGCCTTGCGCCGCGAAATTCCATTGCAACTGGGTGCCGGGCAGGCTGAGGTTACCTGTGCCTGCGGCATCCCGGTAGATGAACACGCCCACCACCGGGTTGGAACTGGCGTTATAGGCCGTGACGGGACTCAGCAGGCCCGGGTCTATCTGGCTGCCTGCGGCGGCCACATGGCCGGTGTTGTTCACGTTCGCATGGAACCACGGACCGGTAAGGCTGGTCCGGTATTTTACGAAGACCCAGGCAGCATCCCAACGGCCGGAACCAAGTCGCCAGCAGTTCTCCCAGCTCAGGTCGAACTGCACCTGTACGCTGGTACCGGTGTTGCCCGCGAGGGCAGAGTTGGTCACTTGGATGTTGTTGGCCTGCGCGCTATAACCGCCCAGCAATGCGCTGAGGGCGATAAATGCGTGGCGAAGAAGGCGGTTTGTGCGGGTCATGGGCTGCGGTCGATCGGTGGTTCGCGAAGACCAACGTACAGGATCCATTCACACGGGCCTTGCAACCAAGGTTCCCAAGTCGGCAGTTCTTCCGATCCACAGGCAGATGGCAGTGGGAACCATCACCACCGCTTCCATGCGGATCATGACCGAGAAGCGCTGGTGCTGGCTTCTATCCACGATGGCAACAGATGCACCCGCACATCGTACGGTGTGGTGCCACCCACGTTCACTGTGGGATCGGGTCGCGGTCGTTGCTGATGCCGGTGTATTCCAATGCACCGTTGACCGAGGCGTTGCCGGCCCTATGCAACTGCGCGAGGAAGGTTGCCGAGGATGAATTCCACAGCACGATCCCCACGTTGTCCGCCGTAATACGCCCATGGGCTGACGATCGGTAACTCCGCGACTACCGCCCGTCATACTTCCCGCACGCTCCCCTGCCCTGCTTCGCGCATCCATTCAACCTCCCACATGAAAAACACGAAGTCACTTCTCCTGGCCATCGCCCTCCTCCCGCTGCTCACTGCCTGCGGCGTGAACCAGGCCTTGGTCCTCAACCACAACGAGAACGCCACGCAGGTGCAACTGGGCGAGGCCAACTTCCGCAACGTGGGCAAGGTGATGGGCACGGACAGCGTGAAGTACATCCTCGTCTTCGGTGGCATGAAGAAGAAGCAGCTCTACGCGCACGCCTATGCGAACATGCTGGACAAGGCCGACCTGCCCGCTGGCCCGCGCGCGGTAGTGAACGTGACCACCGAGGAACATATGGGCGGGGTTTTCCCCTTCTGCTACAAGCGCACCGTCACGGTAAGCGGTCAGGTCATCGAGTTCACGCGCTGAAGCGGCGGTTCCGGACAGCGAACGGGAGCTTGTCCGGATAAAATGATCCCGATATCGGGGGCGGGCTGGGCTTATTACGCCGCCCTCCCCCGCTTCCCTAGCACCACCTCCCGCGCCCGGTCATACAATGCCATGCGTTGGCCGGGGCTCAGGTCGAACCAGCGGCGCTCGTGGTCCATGGCCATCGGTTGCTTGTTCTGTTGGTAGAGCTCACCCAAGTGGATGAAGCTGCGCCAATGCACGATGTCCGTGGTGGTGTCCCACTGGCCCAGGCCCATGCCTTGGCCGGCACCGATGCTCACGTTCCAGTGGTGTTCGCCCTGCGGCTCTTCCACCTGCATCACGTAGCTGTGGTTCTCGAAGAAGAAGGATTGCAAGCGCTCCAACGGGCTCTCGCTTTCATCCGCGTACGCGGCGAACTGTTCGATGACATCCGCGCTGATGTGGTAGGCCAGCCCGCGAGCGGTCAGCCAGATCGCTTCGATGCGCTCGTCCTTCGTTGTGTACCACGCAAGTGTGTGCGTGCTCACACCGCGCTTGGTGCATTTCAGTACCACAAGCCAGTTGTTCTTGGCCGGTGAGGTCCACGGATACATGTGTACCAGTTCGCCCTGCGGGTCGACCGCGTGCTCCTTGCGCAGGCGGCTTACCGGTGCGACAAGCTTGTTGCGCAAGGCGGGCAGGTCCTTGCGGGCTTCGGCCAGCAATTGGGCGGGGGTCATCGTTCGGGTGTGCATCGTATGGGATGATCAGGCCGCAGAGCGTGTGTGGATCTCTTGGCTGAAGGGCCCAACAGCTTTGGTCCCGATGGCTCGCACGCGGTAGGTGTGCCAAGTATTCGGCTCCAATCCCGTGATCGTAGCGCGAGGCTTGGAGGTCATCAGCACCCGCTCCCAGCCTCGCTCCTCGGTCACGACGGTTTCCACCTCGTACACCAAAGCCCCGGCGACCCCATTCCAGCGGAGCTCGATCTCACCCGGCCGGAACGTGCGTTTGGTCCCCAAGGTGGCCGGTGCCTCTATGCGCGATCGCGGTTCGGCCCGCTTGATCAGATCAAAACCCGAACTGATCAACCTGGTGGAGTCACCCATGGCGGCACCATTCACATAACCCGCAAGCCGAGAGAGGATGAGGTCCATGGCAGCGACCGCTTGCTCCTTGCGATTGCAGGCGATGCGTCCGCGATCCAAGGCCCCGATGCACGCTTCTTGCAACTCGATGCACGTCGCGTCAAGCTCGGTGAGCGGTGGTACGGGGAAGGGAAAATGGGGATTACCCGTGAGGGCGTCCAGCACGATCTTCCCTTTCTCGAGTTTCTGCGCAGCGTTCAAGCCACGCAATCCGGCTTTTACCTTTTCCATCTGCTTTTTCGGGTATTGCGGCCCATGGAACGCGATCACCGCTTTTCGGGTTGCGAACGCGGGTCAACTTCGTGCTCCAGCAAGGTTGTGGGAAGAAGCCGCGATCCATGATCCGGCAGGTGCCGTGCCGTGCCCGGTCTTTGCCAGGCCGGATCGCGCAGTTGCGCTCAATTGGATCGTACGTGCAGGTGCCGGAACCGCAGCTGCACGAACCTGATCCGCGGATGCGCGCAAGTGGTTCGCAGCTGCGATCCGATCGTTCGTTCGCGCAGTCGCATGCTGTGCGGCTGCGCATGCTGATCGCGCATCCGCCGATCACGAACGCGCATGTGCAAGGCGTTGGCCAGCAGCCGCTCATTAACGAGCTGCGCCTGCCATCCATCCAGGTGCATGCGCAATGCCGTAGGTCGTAGTCGCAACCACAGCGCCTCGTCGTGGGGCGGAGGTCGATATCCTCTGAACGTCGATGAATAAGGTCGTGCCGCTCTGGGCATATCACGTGCCTCCCCTTTGTCCATGCAAGTGGCCTTGGTTTCCGCAGCGGTATGGGGCGGTTTTATGGTTCCCCGGACCGACTGCAAGAAGAACCGTCCGGGTGTCGTTGCGAACTGAACGGATCGACTACATTATCGGCGGACGGTTGCCATTATTTCCGTCAAAGCCGATGAGAACCCCTGATAACATGGAGGCGCAATGAATGGACGAAATGGCTCATGACCCCTTGCCGACCGTAGCGGAAGAGCAGGAACAGGACCTGGCCCGCGTGCCTTTGGGCGTGGTGCAACGCGAGTGGGACGTTACCGTGCGGAGGATAAAAGAGATCTGTGAGGTGAAGGACCTCAGCCAGCTGGTGAGCGCGCGCCAGTACGCCCACATCCTCATCCACAAAACGGACGCATTGGACATCAACCAGGTGGAGGGCATCCTCTTCGAGAACCTCCTCTTCACCCCGTGGGCGCGGGTGGAGCATCACACCAGCTACATCCTTTCCGGTACCTGGTTATGGAAATGGCGGCGCAAGGAAGCCTGGCAGGCCGAGCCCGTGGGCCACATGATCCGCTTGGCACCGGATGCGCCCAAGCGCATGTGGACCTACCGGATGAATGTGATCGATGCCTAGGCAACCGCCGCTCGCTCAGCACCGGCCTGAACGTTCAAGCCGGGGCCAAGCGGTGCGAGTGGCCTGCGCCAGTTGGTAAAATGAGGGACCGCGCAACGGATTCGGCTTGGCTTGAGCTCCGTGCCGAATGCCGGGGTGTGGTCCCTTTCCGCCTCGGTGCATCCAAGTCGCGAGTTGCGTGTCGGTCAGCCTTCCCAGTCTCCTACCCCACCAACTCCTCGAACAACCGCCCCACCGTCCCCTCCAGGTCATCGCACAAACCCGGATGCGGGCGACTGGTCTGGATGGCGGAGCTGCGCACGGCGGTGAGCCAGCGGAAACGCGAGGGAATGTCCAAGGCGGCGATGGGTCCGCCGTCCGCCGCGCCTTCGGCGATGCGTTGGAAGGAGCTCAGGTTCTCGCGCACCTGGTCCAGGTCCACATCGGCGGCGAAGCAGCGCAGCTTCTCCTCGTTCAGCGCCACGCGCACGGCGATGTACTTGGCCTGCTTGCTGAAGAGGATGATGCCCACGTTGAGGAATTCCTCCCGCGCCAACACCGGCAATAGCCGGATAACGGCCACCTCATACAAGTGCTTGCCGTGCATCGTTGGCTTCAGTGGTGAAGGTGGCGGAACGTTCCAAGCGCATGAGCAGGAAGCGGGCGTAGATGGCGCGCAACTCCTCGGGCGTGCCCTCGGCGTCCGGCCATTGCAACCAGCTATCCGGTATCAAGGCCACGATGCCGCGCAGGACATCGGCGGTGAGGAGCGCTTTGCAGGCCGCGTCAGCTTCCGCCAGGCGCGTGGCCCGGGGCAGCAGCACGTGGTCTTTGATGGGGTCGAAGGGCCCGGTGGCATGGCGCTCCCAGTTGCTCCAGCTGTGGTGGAAGTAGAGGCAGGATCCGTGATCGATCAGCCAGAGCTCCTTCTGCCAGAGGAGCATGTTGGTGTTGCGCACCGTGCGGTCGATGTTGGTCAACAGCGCGTCCATCCACACGATGCGCGAAGCCAGGTCGGCCTCCACAGCGGTGACCACGGGATCGAAGGTGATGGCCCCGGCCAAAAAGTGCAGCCCGATGTTCAGGCCCTGGCTGGCTTGCAAGAGGTCCTGGATCTCCTCATCGCCCTCGGTGCGGCCGAAGGCTTCGTCCAGCTCGGCGAAGACGAGTTCCGGAACGCGCAGCCCCAGCGCCCGCGCCACTTCCCCACCGATCAGCTCGGCGATGAGCGCCTTGGGGCCGTGGCCGTTGCCGCGGAACTTCACCACGTACTTGAAGCCATCGTCCGCTTCCGTCAAGCCCGGCAAGGAACCGCCTTCCCGCAAGGGCATGATGTAACGCAGGATGCGTACGGTGCGGAGCATGTGGGCGATGGATGGGAGGCGTGGCCAAGGTACCGTTGGCGTCGGCTTTGAGTCCCCGTTCCGGACCCGCACACGGCTCGAAGCCGTCATCTATACTTGCGTAAATACCCGTTCCGATGAGGATACTTACGCTGCTCGGCCTTTGCATCCTGTCCGCCTCCCCCCTACTGGCGCAGCAAGCCGGTGCGCTCGACCCTTATTTCAATGGCGGTGACCTGGGCCATGGCATCGGGGACGGAGCCGACGCCGTGGTGTACGCCGTACATGTGCAGCCGGACGGAAAGGTCCTCTTCGGCGGGCCCTTCCTGAAGTACAACTACGTGAACCGCCAAGGCATCGCGCGGGCGAATGCCGACGGCACCTTGGACAGCAGCTTCGATCCGGGCTCGGGGGCTTACGGTTGGGTGCTGGCCATCACCTCCCAACCCGACGGGAAGATCCTCATCGGGGGCACGTTCACCTCCTACGACGGGGAACCCATCAAGCGCATCGCGCGGCTGAACGCCGACGGCAGCCGCGATACCGGCTTCAACGTGGGCACCGGCGCGAACGGCAGCATCAACGCCATCGCTGTGCAAGCGGACGGCAAGGTCCTCATCGGGGGTGACTTCAGCCTGTACAACGATATCCCCTGCGTCCGCATCGCCCGCCTGAACACGGACGGCAGCTTGGATACCGGCTTCAACACCGGCACGGGTATCACCGGTTCCGTGAAGGCGATCGCTGTGCAGGACGACGGCGCCATCATCCTGGCCGGCGGCATCAGCATGTACGACGGGGACACGTGCACCTCCATTTTCCGGGTGTCCAACACCGGTGTGTTGGATCCTTCATTCGACCCCGGCTCCGGCCCTACCGGCGGCTCGGTGAACCGCGTCGTCATCCAGCCGGACCAACGGATCCTGCTGGCCGGCCAGTTCGATCACTTCAACGGGGCAGCGCACGAACCGGTGGCGCGGCTCACCACCGACGGCGCCCTGGACCCGACCTTCGTGCCGGCCGACATCTACGGCAATTGGCTCACGGGCCTCGGTCTCCGACAGGATGGCAAGATCATGCTCGGTGGACCCTTCTACCAAGTGAACGGTGTGGATCACCGGTCCGTGATCCGGCTGAACGCCGACGGCAGCTTGGACCCCTCCTTCAACACCGGTAGTGGAGCGGCGAGCGCCGCACGCAACCTGGCCGTCTATCCGGATGGACAGACGATCGTTACCGGGGATTTCGAGGCGTTCAATGCACGCCCGCAGGGCTATGCATCGCGCCTGAACGAGGATGGCAGCGTGGACCTCGACTTCAACCCGCAAACAGGCCTGAACGCAGCGGCGGTGAAGGTGCTGTTCGATGCCCAGGGCCGCATCATCGTAGTGGGGCGTTTCGGCGGGTACAATGCCCAACTCCACCCGCACATCGCCCGCCTCCTGGCCGATGGCAGTGCCGACCCCACGTTCGATGCCACCGGATTGGACGTGAACGGCTACCTTTCCGATGCCTTCGTGCAACCCGATGGCCGCATCGGGATCTGCGGGTTCGGGATGAATTTCACCGGCGGCTCGGATGTTTCCACTTCCCGCCTGAACGAGGATGGCAGCCAGGACCAGTCCTTCGACCCGCATGGCGTGGACGGCGTGAGCCACATGGCCCTGCAACCGGACGGCCGGATCGTGCTGGCCGGGGCCATCTATGCGTTCGACAATGTGCAGGTGCCCAACATCATCCGGGTGAACGCGGACGGTTCGCTGGACGACACCTTCGATGCTGGCACCGGTCCGGACTACGGCGTGAACGACATCGCCCTGCAGGCGGATGGCAAAGTGCTCATGGTCGGCAGCTTCGATACGATCAACGGCATCGCACGCCACGACGTCGCACGGCTGAATGCGGACGGCAGCGTAGATACCTCCTTCGATGCCGGTACCGGCTGCAGCTGCTATCTGCAGGACGTGTCCCTACAGGCGGACGGCAAGGTGCTCGTGGCCGGGTCGTTCAGCTCGTTCAACGGTGTGCAGCGCCGCCACGTGGTACGGCTGAATACCGATGGCAGTGTGGACACGGGCTTCAACTCCTCCGTGGGCGCGAACGCCCAGGTGTACGCGGTGACCGAGGACCCCCAGGGCCGCATCCTGATCGGCGGATCCTTCGATACGTATGGCGGTGTGGCCCGCCCGGGCATCGCGCGGCTGAACGCGGACGGCTCCTTGGACGCCAGCTTCGATCCCGGCGCCGGGTGCGACTACGAACCCAGTTGCTTCGCCGTGCAACCGGACGAAATGATCATCGTGGGCGGCAATTTCACCAGCTATGATGGTATCGGACGCAACCGCATCGCGCGGATCTTCGGCGCACCCAGCACCTCCTCGCCCGAAGCGGCCTCACCCGACGCGTTGCGCGCGTGGCCCAACCCCGTGCTTGATGTGCTCAACCTCTCCGGCCGCGTGGACGCGGTGATCCTGGACGCGCAAGGGAGGCCCGTGCGAACGGTTGCGAAGCGCGCGGCTGTGCCGTTGGAAGGGCTCGCACCCGGGGTGTATATGCTCCGCTCTACGGACGGACGGTCCGTGCGCTTCGTGAAGGATTGACGCGATCCGGGAATGCGCCGAGCGTTGGCGTAAGGGCGCACGTCCTCCTACCACCAGCGGCTCGGCTTTCTGCGCCAGCGCAGTGGCTGCGTTGGCCCTGCCCTTGAGCGGATCGCGGACCGCGTTCATTCCTCCACATAATACCAAGCATTGCGACAGATCAGGCCGCAAGGCATCTCATGCACCACCAGCACACCGCGCTGGCCATCCGCGGTAACAAAGGGACCGCCCATGAACGGGTCAAGCGGATCGAATGCACGCGCCTCCCACAAACTGCTGTCCCCTCGGCTCACCATCCACAGGCCGCCGTGCTGATCCTCTTGCCACAGCAGGCGGTTGCGCACCGTCGTGTCCGCTGTCCGCGACAGGGTATCCACCATCAATCCGCTGCGGAAACGCATGAACTCCGCGCTGTCCGTTGCCTGCGCGTACCGGGGCACACCGAAGTACAGGTGGTCGTCCATGAGATGCGGCAGGGGCTCCTGGGCGAGAGCGATGCATGGCAGGAACAAGAAAAGAATGGCGGGCAAGCTGGTGCGCATGGCGGTTCGCGGTACACCGGGGCGTGCGGCGGGTTCAAACCGGGAACCGCAGAGCCGTCGTCCAGGCAGGCGAACGCGAGTTCCTGAAGCGCACAGCAGTGCTGCGCACCTCTATCACAACGGCAATGGCCGCCGACATACGGGCTCTTCGCTACCGATCGATCAACCGCTGCGCCCCTTCCGAATACCGCGCGCCTTGCACTTCGATATTGGACAGGGCCGTTCCGATCTCCTCCAGGTCAGCAGCGGTGAGTTCCACGCTGGCACCGCCCACGTTCTCCTTCAAACGTTCCGGTTTCGTGGTGCCGGGGATGGGCACGATCCACGGCTTGCGGCTCAAGAGCCAGGCGAGCGCGACCTGCGCCGGCGTTGCGCCTTTGCGCACAGCGATGCCGCTCACCAGGTCCACCAGCGCCAGGTTCGCATCGCGGTTCTCCGGTGCGAAGCGCGGCACCGTGTTGCGGAAGTCACCGGCGGAGAAGGTCGTCTTCGCGTCGATCTTGCCGGTGAGGAAACCCTTGCCGAGCGGACTGAAAGGCACCAGGCCGATACCCAGTTCCCCCAAGGTTGGAATGATCTCCGTCTCAGGTTCGCGCCAGAACAAGGAGTACTCGCTCTGCAAGGCCGTCACCGGTTGCACCGCATGCGCGCGACGGATGTTCTTCACGCCCGCTTCGCTCAAGCCGAAGTGCTTCACCTTGCCTTCGGCGATCAGTTCCTTCACGGCATCGGCCACGTCCTCGATGGGCACGTTCGGGTCCACGCGGTGCTGGTAGAAGAGGTCGATGCGATCGGTGCGCAGGCGCTTCAAGGAAGCTTCGGCCACGGCCTTGATGTGGGCTGGCTTGCTGTTCACACCGGCCGACTTTCCATCTGCGCCGATGTGGAAACCGAACTTGGTGGCGATCACCACCCGGTCGCGCACAGGGGCCAGCGCCTTGCCCACTAGCTCCTCGTTGGTGTACGGTCCATACACCTCCGCCGTATCGAAGAAGGTGATGCCCAGCTCCACCGCCTGACGGATCAGCGCGATCATCTCCTGTTCATCCTTCGCGGGGCCGTAGCCGAAGCTCATGCCCATGCACCCGAGCCCCATCGCGGAGACTTCAAGGCCGCTCTTTCCAAGTTCTCTCGTTTTCATCTTTCAGTTTTCTGTTTTCACTTCTTCAGTGGCGCCTCCCTCCCCGAATGCACCAGCACCGCATCCGGCAAACGTTGCCCTTGGATCTCGATCGCATCGATGGCCTTGTCCAGCTCCGCGAGTTCTTCCGGCGTGAACCGCACGGCATCCGCGCCGATGTTGTCCAGCATGTGCGCCATGTTCGTCGTACCCGGGATCGGAACGATCCACGGTTTGCGGCTCAGCAACCAGGCCAGCGCGATCTGGCTCGGTGAGGCTTGTTTGCGCTCGGCCCAGGCCTTCACCACATCCACGAGCTTCAGGTTGTTCGGCAGGTTTTCGGGTGCGTAGCGTGTGGTGATCGTACGAATGTCGCCCGGAGCGAAACGCGTGTTCGCATCGATCCAGCCGGTGAGGAGCTGGCAGGCGAGCGGCCACCACGGCACGAAGCCGATCCCCAGTTCCTCGCAGATGGGGATGATCTCCTTCTCCGGACCGCGCCACACCATCGAGTATTCGTTCTGCACAGCGGTCACGGGCAGCGTGGCATGCGCGCGACGCAGGGTGTTCGGCCCCATTTCGCACAGGCCCCAATGCAGCACCTTGCCTTGTTTCATCAGGTCTTGCACCGCGCCAGCCACATCTTCAATGGGCACCTCCGGATCCACGCGATGCTGGTACAGCAGGTCGATGCGGTCGGTGCGCAGGCGCTTCAGCATGTCGTCCACGATCAGTTTGATGTGGTCCGGCTTGCTGTTGAGGCCCGGACGGCGCTGGCCCGTTTCCCGGTCGATGTCCCAGCCGAACTTGGAGGTGATCACCACCTGGTCGCGGAAGGGCGCGATGCCCTCACCGAGGATCCGCTCCACCTCATGCGGGCCATAGGCCTCGGCCGCATCGAAGAAGGTGACCCCGTTGTCGAAGGCCGCGCGGATGATCTTGATCATCTCCGGCCGGTAGGGCACCGTGGTCTGGAAGGTGCGGCTCATGTTCTGCACGCCCAGGCCCACGCTGCTCACTTCCAGTTTGCCCAGCTTGCGGCGGCCTGCTAGCGGAGCTGTCGGAGCGTTGGTTGCAGGCGGTTCCGCGAATGCCGCGTTTGAACCACCGGGCAGCATTGTTGCCGCCGCCGAGGCCAGGCCGATCCCGAGGAAGTTGCGTCGTTCCATGTTGGTCGTTTCGGACACAAAGAGAGGGGCACGGCACCCTGATTTCACTTGCGGAACACGCCATCGTACTTGCCGATGGCGCCAGGGGGCGGGGCTGTTCTTGTTCATCCCCTCTCATCTGTTCTACCTGACATAAGCAGGCCGCAACGGGATGAATTCCTGCATCGACCTCAAAGTGTTCCACCCTCCGGCCAATTCCGCCAGTTGGTGTTCGGACTTGCTTTCGGCTTGTATCGTGTAGGATCACCGCTCACCAGTGCCTCGGCCAGGAGTTGGAAAGTTTCGTTGTCGCTTGGCTTTTCATTGCCACTGATATCCGGGTGATGCCATTCCTCGAGCTGCATGAACTCCGGCAGATCACTTGGGATCCGACGACGTTTTTCCTCCTCTGTTGCTAGGAACAATTCCCTGTGTTCAGGAAGCAAACTCCGAAGCAGGTCGATCGCAGAAAGTGCTCCCTCCTCAGCAGGAGTGATCCCCTTGCGGTGAAGGACATCAGGGCTCAGGTCGAAGGGAATGGCACGATCACGCACCATTACCGTTCCGGCGACCCTATCGAGGTTCCAATCACATTCCTCTCCATAGATCGGTCCTTCAGGCGGATCACTGGTCCTGCTCACGAAGTCCTCATTCGCTGGGCCTGGTTCGCCTTCGATGCAATTGCCGAAAACATGGATCACATTTCGCGTCCCGTCGTGGCCTCCCCCTCTCGGGCTTTGATCCACCGTCTCAATGACCAATGCCCAACGATCCGTATCGCGATAGGCCGTGAGCCGCACATCCGCGGGATAGGCATATCCGTTGTCCAGCATGGGGAACGTGTAGTTTTCCGCGCACTGGTCCAGTTGTGCAAGGATCTGCGTCTGTGTCATCAGCGAAAGCTAATGAACCCTCCTATCACGGTGGCCGTGACTGCCGAAGCCGCGACGGGACATGGCATCTTCAACTACCGCCCCGACAA
>JBGAJW010000049.1:0-37353 GCA_044224725.1 Flavobacteriales bacterium | reverse complement strand
GAAGTGGACAGCATGGGCGTGAACATGCTGCGGTTCGCGCTCTGGTTGAAGAACGGCGAGCGGCTCCCGGCGGCAGGAATCATTACCGGTCAGCACAATGCGTACGCTGAACGGTTCGCACAACGCGAACGGATGCACGGATGCTACATGGGCTACACCAACAAGCCCGAAGCCTTCGATGCGTTCCTGGCCGCGCATGATCTCCGCGCGGAGGACGTCGCCTTCTTCTTCGACGATGTACTGGATCTTCCGGTGGCGGAGCGCTGCGGCCTGCGCGTGCTCATCGGGCGCAAGGCATCCCCTTGGTTCGAGGGCGCGTGCATGGGCAAGGTGGATGTGATCACCGCATGTGATGGTGGACATCACGGGTTGCGCGAAGCATCCGAGCTGTTGATCGTCGCATCGGGCCACGCCGATGACGTGCTCGATCATCGTATTCGCTACAGCGAGGTCTACCAGCGCTACCTCGCGCAGCGGCAGGCGATCGATCCGGTGATCGATCGGCGCACTCGCTGATCCTCAGCGCTTGACCCGTATCGGCAGCGTTCCCGGTGTGAACCAGTTGTCGATGATCAGCATCAGCAGCACCGCTGCGGCAAGGCCGGAGGCGAGTGTGATCATGAGGATGCCGAACACCGAGCTCCAGAGCGGGCTGGTAGTGATGTCTTCCATCGCACCCGTCCGCAACCGGATCATGTCGCCGTCCTGTGCGTCCATCATCGCCAGAAGGTTGGCTTGGTTGCGGCGTTGATGAACAAGGTCCTCGTTCGACATGGCCACATGGTTCGCCGCGGTCATGAGGGACTGCTCCAATTTGGCGGGGTCTTCGGCGGCTCCACGAGCGGACCGCAGTTCATCCGCGAGGCGCACCAGCTCAGTCGCCCGGGTCGCGATGATGTGGTCTGTGCTGTCGATCACTTGCTGGATCACCCCGAGTTGTCGCACCAGATCGGCCTTCTGTTCGGTCCGCACCATGGATCTGGTGGTCTCGAATATGTTATTGGCCATGGCGGCCGCCATCGTCCTATCGTGGTCCTGTACGCGCACGGCGATCACGTCCTCTTCATGCAGGTCAACGGTTACGCGCTGGGCAAGCTTGGCGTGGAGTCTGGTACGTTCATCCGGGCTTCCGACTGGCACGCCATAATGCGCGCCCAGTTTGAAGGTCTCTATGAGATGGTCGAACATCGGACTCGATGTAGCGATAAGCGGTAGTGCCTTGGCGTCGGTATGCAAGGACAAGTAGATGGGGGAGTCCTTGTCGGGCACGGGTGCAGGCATCACATAGAATGACACGGTCGAGCTGTAAAGCGGAGGGTCCACCTGATACCAGACCGTGGATAGGCACAATGCCAACCCCATGGCCGCGAACACCCAGCGTTTCCGGGCCAGCAGCTCATCCAGCGTAGCGTGCATCATGCGGGTGTTCTCCGAAGCGGCCCGCAAGACCCGGAAAGGCGGGACCACACGTTCCGCCGGTCCTTTGGGCAGTGGTTCGTCGAGCAGGGTCTCTGGCTTGGGGCGTGGTCCGGACATCGGTGGTCGTGAAAGTAGTCGAAGCTCGGGGAGAAAGGTTGCCCTTGACCGATGAGGTGGGCCGGATCAACGCAGTGCGATGCGGATGGGATTCTCGCCTTCTTTCACCGTGATCATGGCCAGTTTGAACGCGGGTGGCCCCATGTTGACGGGAGCGTCATTGCTGAAGCCGTAGGGCTCTTGGGGCCAGCCTATCCAACTGGTATTCAGTTCGCCATCACGGTTGATGTCATGGAAGACCTTTACCGCGCATGTACCGGGGTGGACATCCGCGAAGGTGCCCGTCACCACATGCCCGATCGCTTCCAAGGCCAGCACGGTACATCCCTGCTCGCTGTCGTACGCCGCCTTGTCCGGGCAGAGGGCCACGCGCAGTATTCCACCGGCATCGGGCTTGTTCAGGACCACATGCACCGTAAGCGACGCGCCACCTTGGCCGAAAGTCGGCAGTGCCGACGCGAGCACCAACAAGGGCCACCAGGTCCTTTTGAAGGGGAATGCAGTGAGCAGCATGCAGGGCAAAGATCGCGTTGTACCCGCACTGGGGAACGTGTCTTCGGCAGGTCGGCTCAAAGGGGGGAGTTCCGTACGGCGCAGCAGGACCGGGTCGGGGCGGCTTTCGGGATGGCTCCGCAGGTGGCGACTCCCGCCGTGTTGGATGGGGAGATCACGCATACGTGGATGGATGATGCGGTCATTCCTGCCGCCGCAACAGCGATATTGGCATTCGCGAAGTCCAGTTTCCCCTTTTCTGATGTCCTCGCTCCGCACCCTGATCACCCTTCCCGGCGCTCCGGACTTCCATCTGTTCGCGGAGGTGGTGGCCAACTGCTACGAGCCGGGCGGTCCTCGTTCGAAGGGCGGTCATGAACCGGACGACAAGCATCTGACGGCGTGCGTGGTGGTGTTGCGGAATGGTACGCCGGTCGGCCGGTGCGCCTTCTACTTCGACATGCCCGGCCAGGATGATGGCGCGCGCACGGCGATGGTCGGCGGTTATGAATGCATCAACGACCCGGAGGTCGCACGGGCGATCTTCGATGAGGTGCGCTCGCTGGCGCGGAAATACCGCATCACGCGGTTGATCGGGCCGATGGAGGGCAATACGTGGAACAGCTACCGGTTCAACGATACGGATGACCGGCCGCGCTTTTACATGGAACCCTACCATCATGCGTACTATCCCGCGCAATGGAGGGCGGAAGGCTTCGTCCCATTGGCTCGCTACGTATCGCGGATCGACCGCGATCTGGCGGTGGACCGTCTGGCGATCCGGTTCAAGGACGAGGACCTCGCCGTCTCGGGCATTTCGGTGCGACCGTTGAACAAGGCCTATCTGGTGCAGGAACTCGCGCTCATCGGGCAGTTCAGCATCGAGGCGTTCAAGGACACGTTCCTCTACACGCCGATCCCCGTGGAAGAGTTCGTGATGAAATACCACCGGTTGGGCCAGTTGCTCGTACCGCGCCTGGTACTGCTGGCGGTGGACAAGAAGGACACGCTGCTCGGATTCATACTCGGCATCCCGGACATGTTCAGCCCGGACCGTACAGGCTTCATCGTGAAGAGCGCGGCACGGCGGAAGGATGCGCCATCCGGCTTGGGCACGCACCTGCTACGGAAACTCGAACAATCGGCCGTGGAGCTCGGTTTCACCAGCGCGATCCACGCCTTCATGCACGAGGACAACGCCTCTCCGCGACGCAACGTCGCCATTTCGGGTGCCGACCCCTACGGCTCCTACACGCTCTTCGAACACCGGCTGGACGGCCGATGACGGAACGTGGATCACCGGCCTTGCGATGAACGATCAGAAGAGGTCGGGGCTTTCCACCGCCAGTGCCAGCAAAGAACGGAAGGCATCACGCGGTATCTCGATGGCCCCGAGCGAACGCGTATGATCGTTGATGTACTGTGAGTCGAACAGGATGAAGCCTTGTTCGCGGAGGTGCTCGGCGAGGTGATGGAAAGCGGCCTTGCTCGCGTTGTCCGCATGGCTGAACATGCTTTCCCCGAAGAACGCCGCACCGATGGAGACGCCGTATATGCCGCCGATCAGCGCATCGCCCTGCCAGGTCTCCACGGAATGCGCCTTGCCTAGCCGGTGCAGTCCGGTATAGGCCGCTACCATGTCCTCGTTGATCCAGGTGCTTTCGCGGTCCGCGCAGGCGCGCATCACACGCTCGAAACACGCGTCCCTGGTGCAACGGTAGCCGTGCGATCGGATGTACGAGCGCAGGCGGGGATTGGGGCGCGTACGGTCCAGCCGGAAAACAGCGCGCGGATCGGGGTCATGCCAGGAGAGCTCGCCGTCGTCATGCACCATGGGGAAGATGCCATGGCGATAAGCCTGTTCGATCGTTGTTGACGACAAAATTGAAGACGTGGCTTGCACACCGCTAAATTGGCTCACTCTCCATGGAAATGCGCATTCTCCCGCGCTTGGCGATCATCGGTTTCTTGGCTTGTACCGCAGAGCCACCGAATGGAACCCCGGTAACGGCACCCGCTGTTGATACGGCTGCGGTGAAGATCGGCCCGCCCGAAGTGAGCGCCAAGGATATGATCGCGGCGGATACACAGGCGTTCAAGGACCGCGGCCCGATATCCCTCTTGCCTGTGGAAGTCCGTCTCGCGAAGGGCTTATCGTTCGAGCTGCGGATACCGGAAGGCTATGAACTGAAGGTGGCGGCCGAAGGCATGGACCGCCTGCGCTTCATTACCCCAGCGCCGGACGGACGCCTGTTCATCACGGACATGCACGACCTCACGGACAACAAGAAGGGCAGGGTGTACATCCTGAGCGGGTGGAACGAGGACAGTGCACGGTTCATGGAGCGGAAGGTCTACCTCGATGGCCTGCGGAATCCCAATCAGGTCGCTTTCTATTCAACGGCCACGGATACCTTCCTGTACGTGGCGACCACGAACAATCTGTTCCGATATCCTTTCCACGCGGGCGATACGCTTCCCGGAAGCGCTCCGATGGTGATCGACACCTTCCCGAACTACGGCCTGAACTACAAGTATGGAGGCTGGCACCTCACCCGCAGCCTGGCGTTCCATGGGAACAAACTGTACGCGAGCATCGGTAGCAGCTGCAACGCGTGCATCGAGAAGGAGGACGTGCGCGCGACGGTTCTGGAGATGGACCCCGACGGAAGGAACCAGCGCATTTACGCGAGCGGCCTGCGCAATGCCGTGGGCATGAAATGGATCATGGGCGATCTCTTCGCCACGGACATGGGCAGCGACCAGTACGGTACCGAAGCGCCCGACGATAAGCTCCATCATGTGGTGGAGGACGGCTTCTACGGGTGGCCTTATTTCTACCAGTCCGGGGAGGAGGTGGTGATGGATACCAGCTTCGCCAAGCCGAACATGCGCTTGCGGTCGCCCGAAAAAGCCTATGCCGCGCTCGGAGCGCATTCCGCGCCGCTCGGCTTCGACCTGTTCACCGGGTTCGCGGACGACCGATTGGAGAACAGCTTCGTGGTGGCCCTGCACGGAA
The DNA here is from genome assembly GCA_044224725.1 of Flavobacteriales bacterium. Taxonomy (GTDB): domain Bacteria; phylum Bacteroidota; class Bacteroidia; order Flavobacteriales_F; family PHOS-HE28; genus PHOS-HE28. The sequence goes on along the minus strand of JBGAJW010000049.1, from coordinate 32,306 downwards.
GCAGCATCGTGAAGATGGGCAAAGGCTACGCGATTGTGCGGGTGCGGCCCGGCTTTCCGCCAGAGAGGATCGTGGACGGGTTCCTGCAGGATGGCGAGCGCTACGGTCGCCCCTGCGACGTGCGCATGCGCGACGCCAACAGCTTCTGGTTCACGGACGATCTGAACGGGGTACTTTACCTGGTACGCAAGAAGCGCTGATCAAGGGGCCTTAACGAGCGGCCTCGTCATTTCCGCGCGGCCGCCCAAGGAAGCACGCAGCGTGTAATGTCCATTGGGCAACCCGGTGACCTCGGCATCTTCCAAGCGGAGCTGGAGGTAAATGCGTGGTTCCACCGTGAGTGTGCGGGACAGCATGGAGCGGCCCATCACATCGAAGAGGTCGATGGTGATCTCTTCGCTTTCGCCGGTGAAAAGCCCGATGTTCAACTCGTTGGAGAAGGGCAGGGGATACACGTTGAAGAACGTGGGCGCGTTCAGGCCGGTGAGGTCCGTTCCGCCGAGCAGAAGGTGCGCGCGCCAGAAATCGGGTATGCCGTATCCGATGCTGTCGTTGGGTTGGTGGAAGTGCGATGCGCTGCGGCGCACGGCGTCCATGATCGCGTGCGCGGACATCTCCGGATGCAGCTGCCATAAGCACGCGGTGAGCCCGCATACCAGCGGGGAAGAGAACGATGTGCCATTGATGCGTTCGACATCATCGCCGGAACCGGATACGCCGACCGTGCCCAGTCCCACGGCACAGACATCGGGTTTCACGCGGCCATCGATGGTGGGTCCGCGCGAACTGAAATCGGCCACTGCGCGTTCATCATCCACAGCGCCCACGGCAAGGATGTCGATGGCATCGGCCGGTGCGCTGATGAAACGCCATTCGCTCGAGCCGCTGTTGCCCGCGCTGTTCACGGGGATCATGCCCTTGCGTGAGGCGATGCCGGCCGCGATGCTGATGCGCGTGGTGAGGCCATCGAGGTCGGCACGCGTATGGTCCATCGTGCTGTCATCGAATTCGGTGTAGCCGAGGGAAGTGTTCAGCACATCGCAACCGATGCTGTCGGCGATCTCCGCTCCGCGCACCCAGTTGTCCTCTTCCACGGGGTATTCGGAGTTCGCGTCCTCGGTGCGCAGGAGGATATAATCCGCGTTCGGTGCCGTGCCCATGAGCTTGCCCGGCAGTTGCCCGGCGAGCACGGACAGCACGGAGCGGCCGTGCCAGTGTTCGTTGTACACGTCGCACCACGGGCACACGATGTCGTCGGTGAGCAGGATGCCGTCCCGTTCGCGCAATTCGGAGAAGGCGGCCATGGAATCCGCTTGTTCGAAGCCGGAGTCCAGTATGCCGATGAGCATGCCTTCGCCCCGCGCACCGCCGAGTTCGTGCAGCAGATGTCCGTTCATCATCGAGATCGCGCGCAGCGAAGCACCGTAGGTCCCATCCAGCGTTGCGCTTTCCAGTGCGCTCTTCAGCGTCGGGAACTTGTCACTGATGCGGCGATCATGCCGCACACCTGGTCGCAAGCAGCGCAATTCGCTCACGAAAGGCAGCGAGGTGATGGTGTCCAACGCCAGCGTGTCCGTGCTCACGATCGTTACCGCGTTGAACCACTTGCTCACGGTGTGCAATTGGAACTGCCCGGCGGCGAGCAGCGCACTGATGTATGCGGGGTCCACCGGCAGATCCAGCTCATCGATCGGGATGCCTTGGTTCTCCCGGCGCTCGATCGCACGTGGGCTCAGGAAATCCTGTGGTGCACTGATGTTGAACGGCGAGGAGTTCTTGTCCGTGAAGCGCACCCAATAGGTCGCCGGGGCGGTCTGTGCTCCGGATGTGAGCATTACCAAGATGCAAACGGAGAGGAGCGCCGCCCGGATCATGGTGGCTCAATTCCCGTAGCCGGTGATCGTGTACCTCACATACCAGCGATCATACCTGTTCCAACCTCCCTGACCAAAGTTGGGTTCAGAGCTGATGCTGTCAACTTCATGCTGGATCATACCCACACCCCTGGCGTATCGCTCCAAGTAGTTCCGGGTTTCGATGATGTTGTTCGGGAACGTACCGACCACCGCAATGGTATTATCGAAGCTGAACCCGTTCACGCTGAAGGGCTGGTCGACATCCTCGTACTCCAGGCCGAACTCATCCTCGATGTTGGTGGCATTGGTATTCCACTCGGTGCCCGTGCGCGGCGGGAAGATGAGTTTGATGCGGCGCAGGTTTTCCTCGGAACGTTCAGCGCGCACATTGTCGCGGGTCTGCCACCACACGTCTTTCGGGAACCACGTGCCATTCACGTCCCGGAAGTAGCGGATGATGCGCTGGGCAGGTCGGCCTTCGGCGTCGGTGATGTCCTCCACGAGCTCTTCGCGCAGTGGGTAACTGTACATCGTAGTGTCAAGGGTGTTGCCCGCAAGACGTACGCGCATGCTGTCCACTTGGTACTCGACCCAGTGACCGATGTTCTGGGGGAAGTAGTCGTATCCCATGTCGACCTCGGCGGGCTCGTCCTTGCTGCACCCGGCGAAGGTTCCGATCGCGGCGATGGCCAGCAGGCTTGGAAGGGTATGCTTCATGCGTTCAGGGGTTCTCGATCGATGAAACCACCACCGATCACGTCGTTCCCGTCATAGAAGACGGCGCTCTGCCCGGGTGCGATGCCTCCCACGGGCGCATGGAAGTCCACACGCACATGTTGACCGGTCATGCTGATCGTGCTCGGCGTGCCTTTGTCCTTGTACCGGATCTTCGAGGTAGCCTCCATTTCCCCGGTCAACGCGGGAACTTTTTGGAAGTTCGGTGTGCGTACCCAGGCCGTCTGCTTGTTCAGGTCCTCCTTGTCGCCCAGCACTACAGTATTCGTTTCCGGCCGGATGTCGGTGACGTACATCGGCTTGCCCGTGGCGATGCCCAAACCTTTGCGCTGGCCGATGGTGAAAAAGGGGTAGCCATCGTGCTCCCCGAGGAAAGCACCGTCCGTGCCGATGAACTTGCCTTGGGCGAGTTTCTCGAAGGCGGAGGGCATCTTGCGCTTCAGGAAGCCGCGGTAGTCGTTGTCCGGGATGAAGCAGATCTCATAGCTCTCGCTCTTCTTGGCCAGGTTCGGGAAGCCGCTCTTCGCGGCCATCTCGCGGATCTCCGTCTTGCGGAAGCCGCCCACGGGGAACCGGGTGCGTGCGAGGTTCTTCTGTTCAAGTCCCCACAGTACATAGCTCTGGTCCTTGCTCTCGTCGCGGCCCTTGCTGACGACCCATCGCCCGTTCTCCTCCCTGACGTTCGCGTAGTGCCCTGTGGCGATGAGCTCGCAGTCCATCATGTCGGCGCGCTTCAGCAGGGCCTCCCACTTGATGAAGGTGTTGCACAGCACGCAGGGATTGGGCGTGCGGCCGGCCATGTACTCGCTGGTGAAATTGCCGATGATGCTGTTGCCGAACTCTTCGCGGATGTCCAGGATCATGTGATGGATGCCCCGGCTCACCGCCAGCTCGCGCGCGTCGTTGATGCTGTCCAGATCGCAGCAGCCCGTGATGCGTTTGCCGTTCCCGCCCTCCGCGTAGTCCCACGTCTTCATGGTGACACCGATCACCTCATACCCTTGGTCGTGCAGCATCAGCGCGGTAACGCTGCTGTCCACACCGCCGCTCATGGCTACCAATACACGTCCGTTCTTGCTCATTTCGTTTTTCCCGGTCGGCCCCATTGGTCGACGCTGCAATGGGTGCCCAACAAACCTCCAAACACTCCGAATTTCAAACAGGTCGACCCGGTGGGTCGACGCTACTTTCCACTTTCCACTCCATCCTTGTAGATCGTGGTCTTCACCAGTTTGTTCTGCTCGTCCCACTCCTTCACTTCCCCGTCCAGCAGGTCGTTCTTGTAGGTGCCTTCGCGCTTCTTCGTCTGTCCTTCCAGCACGCGTTCGGTCTCGCTCTTCTCTGCGCCTTCAGGCCCCACTTTGGCAGGGTGCTCCACCCAATGTCCATTGTCGTGGTACTCCGTGAATTTGCCTTCCCGTTTGCCGAGCTTGTAGGTCTCCTCGCTCATCAGTTGCTCGTCCGGGTAGAAGGTGCGGAAGGTGCCGTTCTCCTTTTTCTCTTTGACCAGTTTGTCCTTGGCGTAGAGCATCTGCATGAGCACGGTGCCATCCGCGTTGTAGTGCTTCCATAGGCCATCGCGCTGGCCTTTCACGTTCTGCCCCTCGATCTCTTTCTTGCCATCCTCACTGAAGACCAGGCTCGGCCCATCCGCCTCATCGTTCACGTACGTGGTGCTCGTGCGCACTTGCCCGTTGTCGAAGAACTGCTGGCAGGGCCCGTTGCGCTTCCCCTCTTTCCAGGTGCAACGCTCCGCCACCTGGCCATTGGCGAAAAAGGCCTCTTGATCGCCGCTGAATTTCCCGTTCTTCCAGCGTTCCGTGCTGCGCAGGGCACCGGTGGCGTCATAGTAGTTCCAGATGCTGTCTTTCTGCTCACCGACGTAGCGGCCCTCGGCCATCAGTTTGCCATCCGGGTGGAAGTGCTTGGCGTGGGAGGCACCTCCTGAGGTATAGTGCGCGACAGTGCTCTCCACTTTGCCCGCCGTGCTGTAGTAAGTGAAGATGCCCACAGGCTTGTCGTCCTTGAACTGGCCCTTGTAGCGCAATTGTTGGCTGTCCGCCCACGGCTTTTCCCACGGGCCTTGTTTGCGGCCTTGGGCGTCCTTCTTGTTCACGGAGGCCGGAGGTTGGCCGAAGGCACTGGCAGCAAGGCCCAGCGCGAGGATCATCAGGGATGGTCGACGGGTCATCATAAGCGGTTGCGAAGGTACCCCGGTTATCCACTTCGTTGCGAGCGGGGACCCGGCGAGTGGGAAGCAAGAAGCCTACCGATCAACGCGCAGAGGCTTCGCCATATTTGCGGCCCTCATGTCCACTCCGATCATCCACTTCGATTGCCGCCACTTCCGCGGGCATATCCCGTGCGCACCGAACAAGGCGCATGGCTACGAGTGCGATGGCTGTCCGGTGTACAAGGTGCCCGCCAAGCGCATCCTGATCATCAAGCTGGGTGCTTTGGGGGATGTGATCCGCACGTCGCCGCTGTTGGTGCGATTCCGGGCGCTATGGCCCAACGCGCGCATCACCTGGATCACCCAAAGCCCGGACGTGGTACCACGGGCGAAACCCGGCAAGGGGATCGGCGCGGACGAGGTGCTCGCGTATGACCTCGTCGGGTTGGAACGAGCGCGGAATGGCGTGTATGACATCGCCATCAACCTGGACAAGGAGGTGGAGGCCTGTGCGCTGCTGCGCGATGTGAAGAGCACGGAGAAGTTCGGCTTCACCTTGAAGGATGGGCACATCGATGCGGCCACGCCGAGGGCCATGCACAAGCTGGTGACCGGTCTGTTCGACGGCCGCAGCCAGGCCAACACGAAGAACTATCTGGAGGAGATCTTCGAGGTCTGCCACCTCGATTTCCAAGGCGAAGAGTACCAATTGGACGTTGATCCAGCGCTCGCGGCGAAGTGGGAGAGCATACGGGCGAAGGCCCAAGGAAAGCCCATCGTGGGGCTGAACACGGGTTGCGGTGACCGTTGGACCACGCGCCTTTGGCCGGAGGAGCGCTGGACGGCGTTGATCACGTCGCTACAGGCGGAAGGCTTCTTCCCCATTGTGCTCGGCGGCAAGCAGGAAGACGGACTGAACACCCGTTATGCCACGAACACAGGCTGCTACTATCCGGGTCACTATTCGTTGAAGGAGTTCTTCGCCATCACCGCGAACACGGACATCGTGGTAACGCAGGTGAGCATGATGATGCACATCGCCATCGCGCTGCGCAAGCGGCTTGTGCTGTTCAACAACATCTTCAACGCGCACGAATTCCACCTGTATGACCGGGGCGCCATCGTGCAGCCGACGAGCGGCTGCGATTGCTACTACGGCAACACCTGTTCCCGTTCACGGAGCTGCATGTTGGACGTCGAGGTGGGCACGGTGATGGAGCACATCCGCTCGGAGCGCAAGGCACTGCCGTGAAGTTCGCCTACCTCAGCACTTTCCATCCCTTCCGGGGCGGCATCGCGCAATTCAATGCGCGGCTGATGCGCGAACTGGAGAGCCAAGGCCATGCGGTCTCGCCGTACACCTTCACCACCCAGTACCCGGAGAAACTTTTCCCCGGCAAGACGCAGATGGTGACGGCGGAAGACATCGCGGATCCGATCAACGCGCCGCGCGTGGTAAGCAGCATCGGGCCATTGAGCTGGCCGAGCGCCGCGAACACGATCGCCAAGGGCAAGCCGGACGTGCTGTTGATGAAGTATTGGATGAGCTTCTTCGGGCCCTCGCTCGGTTCGGTCTCCGGAGCGCTGCGCAAGCGCGGTGTGAAGGCGATCACCATGCTCGACAACGTCATTCCGCACGAGAAGCGCTTCTTCGACACGGCCTTCACGCGCTACTTCCTGAAGCGCAACGACGCCTTCGTGGCGATGAGCGAAAAGGTAAAGGTGGACCTGTTGTCACTTCGCCCTGATGCGAAGGTGATCCTGCTGCCGCATCCGCTTTATGATCATTTCGGCGCACCGTTGCCGATGGCAGAAGCCCGCAAGAAGCTGGGCGTCGCGGACGACCGCAAAGTCTCGCTCTTCTTCGGCTTCATCCGTGACTACAAGGGCTTGGACCTGCTCATCGATGCGATGGCGAAGCTGCCTGCGGACCATGTGCTGGTGATCGCTGGTGAGCCCTACGGTGATATGGCCAAGTATCACGAGGCCATCGCGCGGCACGGGCTGAAGGATCGTGTGGTCGATCACATCCGCTACATCGCCGACCAGGAGGTGCCGATGTTCTTCAGCGCTGCGGACGCGGTGGTACTTCCTTACAAGAGCGCAACACAGAGCGGGATCACGGCGATCGCGTACCACTTCGGCACACCGGTGATCGCCACCGACGTGGGCGGCTTGAAAGAGAGCGTCGAGTACGACCGCACAGGCTTGATCGTGCCTGATCCGGAAGCGGGCGCCATCGCAGAGGCCATCGCCGGCTTCCACGCATCAGGCAGGGCGTCGGCCTATCGTGCGCGCATCGCGGAACTGCGGGCAGAGCTTTCGTGGAAGCGCTTTGCCGATCAGTTGGTCGCCTTCGCGTCCTCCCTCTGAACAGTGATCAACGGCCGCACTTCGTTCAGCCCGAACCAACGGGCGTAGTCCTGGTTCACGAGGAAGCGGCGGTCCCGGAGATCCAGCACGTACAGGCTCTTCGGTGGGTCTTCGATGAACGGTATGGTAGCGATGCGTTGCGGGCTCTTGGCGGCTTCGCGGAGCAGGTCGTACCGTCTCCACAGTTGTTCATCAGATCGTTCGGCGCGGCCGGTCACAAGGTCTTTGATGGCGTTGCCGCTGTTTCCGGTGAACCCGAGGTCGAGCGCGATGAGCAACAGCAGTGCCGCGGTAACGTGCCGACGATCGGTGTCGTGCAAGCGCAGGACGGTTCCACCGAAGCGGGCGGCGAATACCGAGAGGTTCACGAACCATAGGGGCAGGAAGAAGAAGCAGGCCACGTTCGCCGTGCGGTGCTGGCCGAGGATCCCCGTACTCCAGTAGGCCGGGAACACGCACAGGAACACAACAGCGAAAAGGGCGGGCACCGATTTCCACGGATCCAGCCCGAATCCGTATCCGATGAGCGGAAAGCGCTGCGCGAGGTGGCGGTGGCTCATCCACCAGATCACGCTGAGCAGCAACAGCCCGGGGCATGTCATCCACTCGAATGAGAAGCGCGCGGTCTGGAGCAGGCTCATGCCCACCGAGCGCGGCAGCACATGACGTTCCGGGTAGAACGCGCTCCGCACTTCATTGCCGGGAGCGAAAATGACCAGGCATGCGCCCAGTACGACCACCGGCACAGCGATGATCAGGAAGGTCGATGTCCTTCCCGGCGAAGCGACCCAACGAGCGATGGCAACACCGCTGGCTATGACCAGCAGGAGCATGATCACCTCGTTGCAACCGACGATGACGAAGAGCAGCGGGATGGCCAGAACAGCGGCCCACCACGAACGTTCGCGTGCCGCGCGCATGAGCAGCGTTACAGCGATCAAGGTCAGGGCACAGGGCAGTTGGTAAGTGACGGAACCGGTGTACCAGTAGAAGCCTTCAGGCATGTCCGGCATCAAGTGGGTGTACAGCGCGGTCCATGCCGAAGCACCGATAGCGGCTTGCGCTCGGGTGAGCCCGGGACCGAGGAGTGCGCGCAGGAACGCACACGCACCGAGCCACGTCAGCGCGAGGAGCAATGCCGGAACGACGCGGTACGGATGGATCGCATCGAAGCCCCAGCGCAGCGGTCCGAAAAGCATGAAAAAGTTGCTGGCGTAGCGCCCGTTCCAGTGCTCATACTCATATGCCGTAGCGTTCCAGGCACCAACGGACACGTCCCTGAGCGCGTACGTGAAGTCATCGGCCATCGGGTGCGCATAACGGCCGAGGTAGGCGTGCAGGCCGAGGAGCAACGAGAGGAAAAGGGCGAACGCCGGCCAGGGTGATCCGCGCCAATTCATGGCCGGACGATCAGAGACCCAAGCGCCTGTCCACGCGGTAGGCGTTCCGCTCCGGCGAATTGCGCGCGACCAGTTCGGCCACGAAGCCCGCGAGGAAAAGCTGTGAGCCGATGACCATGACGGTGAGCGCGATGAAGAACACGGGGTTGTCCGCCACAAGACGTGCTCGCTCGTGGTGGTAAACGTGCCAAAGCTTGTCGCCGAGCAACCAGAGGATGGACACGCTGCCCAGGAAGAACATCAGGGTGCCCATGGCCCCGAAGAAGTGCATGGGTTTCTTCCCGAAGCGGAACACGAAGGTGATCGTGAGCAGGTCGAGGAAGCCGTTGATGAAGCGGTTGAGGCCGAACTTGGTGGTTCCGTACTTGCGGGCGTGGTGCTTCACTTCCTTCTCGCCGATGCGGTGGAAGCCCTCCTTCTTCGCGATGAACGGGATGTACCGGTGCATCTCGCCGAACACCTCGATGGACTTGATCACCTCCTTGCGGTACGCCTTCAGGCCGCAGTTGAAATCATGCAGCATGACGCCGCTGGCCCTGCGCGTGGTCCAGTTGAAGAGCTTGGTCGGGATCGTCTTGGAGAGCGGGTCGTAGCGTTTCTTCTTCCAACCGCTCACCAGGTCGAAGCCATCCTGGGTGATCATGCGGTAGAGTTCGGGCACCTCGTCCGGGTCGTCCTGCAGGTCGGCGTCCATGGTCACCACCACGTTGCCCTGCGCCGCTTGGAAACCCTCGTTCAGGGCAGGGCTCTTGCCGTAGTTGCGCCCCAACTTTATGCCCTTCACTCGGCCATCCGCCTCATGGAGCCGCTCGATCTCATCCCAGGATCCGTCGGTGCTCCCGTCGTCGATGAGCAGTACCTCGTACTTCACGCCCATGGCCCCGAGTACCTGGTGCAACCGTGCGGTGAGTTCCGGCAGCGACTCGCGCTCGTTGATCAGGGGGATGACGATGGACAGGTCCATGGAAGGGGCAAAGAAAGGCTGCCGCTGGCAACTGCCGCTGCCCCGGCCTATTGCTCCTGCCTACTGCCCCTGCTACTTCTCATGGCACACCCCTTGCCTTCGGTATGCCCGACTAAATTCGCCAACCCGAAAAAGCCACCAGTCATGGAACGTCTCTCCACCATCGCCTTCGCGAGCCTGCTCACATTCACCACCGTACAGGCCCAGACCAGTGATATCGTCGTCTTCTCCGAGATGGGGGAGAAATTCACGCTCGTCATTGACGGTGACGTGAAGAACGAGACACCGGCCACGCGTGTGGTAGCGACCGGGATCCGCAACGAAACCCCGCTGATCGTGGTCCGCGTGGCCGAGACCGGGGTTCCTCCCGTGAAGCAGAACGCATGGATGGAGTACGGCAAGGAGTACACCTTGAAGCTCACCACGAACAAGAAAGGCGAGTACGTGCTGCGCATGCAGGGCCAGGCCGAATTGGGCACGGCGAAAGCCACGGAAACAGAGAAGCCCAAGCCGACGGAGTTCACCGAGGACAGCCCTTCAACCACCCCGACCGGAGGCCAGAACCTGACCGGCGGCTCGCAGACCACGACAACGACCACCCAGACCACAGGCACCAGCGAGAACGTGAACATGAACCTGGGGGTGAACGGCATGGGCATCAACATGTCAATGGGCTTCACGGACCCGGTTTCCGGCTCTTCGACCACCACGACGACCACCACGACCACACATACCACCACCACCGTGACCGATACGGAAATGGAAGAACCCGTGAACGCACCGGCGAGCGAGCCGGTGTACCGCATGCCCGGTTACAGCGGTCCCATCGGCTGTGCCATGCCCATGAGCGATAGCGAGTTCAGCGAAGCGAAAGCCAGCATCGGGAGCAAGGGCTTCGAGGAGAGCAAGATGACCTTGGCCAAGCAGATCGGTGATGGCCATTGCTTCTCCACGGCGCAGGTGAAGGGCATCATGGGCTTGTTCGGGTTCGAGGAGACCAAGCTGGAGTTCGCCAAGTACGCGTACGATCACACCCATGACATCGGCAACTACTACAAGGTGAACGACGCGTTCAGCTTCGAGAGTTCGATCGATGAACTGAACCAGTACATCAAGGGTCGCTGATCCCTTCCGCCGGAAAGCCCACCGGTACACACCACCACACCATGAAGCCCACCGCTTCACTGCTCATCCTCGGCGCGTTCGCGACCCTGTTCGCCGTCGCATGCACCGGTTCCAAGTCGATGGCGAAGAAAGGCGCCAAGCTGGAGGCCAGCGGCATGTATGCCGAAGCGGCGGACATGTATCTCCAGAGCGCGATGCGGAACACGCGCAATGTGGAGGCCAAGATCGGCCTGAAGAAGACCGGTCAGCAGCTCTTGAACGATAAGCTCAGTGCCTTCTTCAAGGCGTACAGCGTGGGCGACAGCAAGGAGGAAGCGGTGAACGCTTACCTCAGTGCCAAGAACTACGCGGACCGCGTGGGGCAGTATGGAGTGGTGCTGGACATCCCCGGCAACTACACGGCGGACTTCAATGATGTGAAAGGCAAGTACCTGTTGGAGCTCTACGAGCGCGGCCAGGCGTTGATGGCTGAAAAGGATTACAAGGGCGCGGAAGCGGTCTTCTCGAAGATCACCGCCTTGGAGCCTTCCTTCAAGGATTCCGGCAAACTGCAGGATATCGCCTACCTGGAACCACTGTATGTGAGCGGCAAGGAGGCCTTGGAGCAGGATCGCTACCGGAAGGCATACGAAGACCTGGGCAAGGTGACCGCGAAGGACGCGAGCTACAAGGATGCGTCGCTGCTGAGGAACCAGGCCGTGGAGAAGGGCCGTTACGCCATCGCCGTGCTTCCGTTCGCCGGCTCGAAAAAGGACCAGGCGTCCCGCTTGCAAGCGTTGGCCACCACTTCGCTTACCGAGATCACGGATCCCTTCATCAAAGTGGTGGACCGGGAGAACATCGAGCGGATCCTGGCCGAACAACGCTTGGGACTGAGCGGTGTGGTGGACGAGGCCACGGCGGTGCAGGCCGGCAAGCTCATGGGTGCACAGGCCGTGCTCATGGGCACCTTGATCGATTACCGCGAAGAGGTGGGTGCCGTGAAGCGCAGCACCAAGGACGGTTTCCAGAGCTACCAAGTGAAAGTTCCGGACCCGGCGAACCCCGGCCACATGATTTTGGTGACCAAGTACAAGCCCGCCCACTACACGGAATACTACCAGGAGAACAAGGTGAGCTGCTCGTTCAGCTATAAGCTGGTCTCCTTGGAGACGGGAGAAGTGCTGATGAGCAAGGTGGTGGACAGCAACAAGGACGATCATGCCTGGTATGCCAGCTTCGAGGGCGACGGGGGATCGTTGTTCCCCGCCCGCAACGGCGTTGTCGACCCCAACGGCCGCCGCGAACTCCAGAACCTGCTGAAGGCGCCGCGGGAAGTGAAGTCCGTCTCGGTGCTCGGCGGCGACGCCCTGCGGGACGCCACGCGCGGCATGTCCTCCGAGTTGCTCCACGAACTGGCCAGCAAACTGCCGTGAAGAAGTACATCGCGATAGCACTACTGGCTTTGGCCGCGTGCAAGGGCCACAAGGACGTGGTCACTGATCCGCGGACGACCGCCCCCACCGAAGCGCCCAAACCCGCGTGGGTCTCTGCACGTCCATCGGGGGACTTCGACTACATCGGCATCGGTACCTGCCCCACGGTCCGGACGGACTTTCAGGAGAGCGCCAAGAAAAGCGCGTTGAACGATCTGGCCAGCGAGATCAGCGTGCGCGTGGAAGGCAACAGCCTGCTCTCCACGTTGGACGAGAAGACGCGCTTCAGCGAGACCTTCAACAGCAACATCAAGACAAGCACCAACGAGCAACTGGAAGGATACGAGCAGGTGGACACCTGGCAGAGCTCTACGGAATACTGGGTCTACTACCGGTTGAGCAAGAGTGAGCACGCGCGCATCAAGGCCGAGCGCAAGGCCAAGGCGATCGCGCAAGCCAAGGACGGTTACATGCGGGCACAGCAGCAATTGGTGATGGGCGACCTCAAGGGGGCTTTCGATCAGGACCTGCGCGCGCTGATCGCCATGAAGGAATACTGGGGCGAGAGCGATGTGGTATCCGTGGGTGAGAAACAAGTGCCCTTGGCCAACGAGATCTTCGCGGATCTTCAGCGCCTCACCAATGGCGTTCGCTTCTCGGCTTTGCCGGAGCGTTGCGCGCTGGACTATGCCAACCGCTTCAAGCGCGAGCTGCTCGTTTCCGCGGCGTTCGCTGATGGCAAGCAGAACCGGGACCTGGTGCAGTTGCCGGTGATCATCTCGTACCCGGGGTTGAGCGGCAAGGTCAGCGAGAGCAAGAGCACTGACACCGACGGGCGCCTGAGGACCACCGTACAGCGCGTGGAAATGGGCGGAGCCGCTGCGGAACTCGTCGTGCGGCTGAACGTGGACGAACTCGTGAGCAAGGACCTTGATCCCGTCTTCGTGAAACCCCTTGTGGGCAGCCTCACCATCCCGGAGCTGCGCGTGCCCATCGATCGCACGATGCCCAAGGTGCACATCACTTCGGATGAAACGAACCTGGGCAAGCCGGTAACAGCGGGCATCGCGCTCGGGATCAAGGAAGAATTGACCTCGAAAGGCTTCCGCTTCACGGACCGCCAGTCCGATGCCGACCTGCTGATGAACGTGAACGCTTCCACCCGCGAGGGCGGTGAATCCAGCGGGTTCTACACCGCGCTGCTGGACGTTACGTACACCTTCCGGGACCGCCGCACGGACGAGACCATCGTAGAGGGCGGCAAGCAGGGACTGAAGGGCATCCAGCTCGATTATGCGAAGGCAGGCATGGACGCCTACAAGAAGGCCGGGAACGAACTCCGCAAGGACCTTGTCAACTCAATGATGAACGCGCTGTTGTAGGAACCACGCGCAATGCCCAAGTTTGGCACACCGTTCGCAAAACACCGATCACGACACCACACAACGTCGAAACAGATGAACATCTTTTCCACCACCCGCACGCTCTCCATTACGCTCTCGGCCTTGATGCTGGTCGGTGGGTTGAGCGCTTGCAAGAGCAAAAAGAAACAAGCTGAAGCCGAAGCCGCCAAGCCCCCCGGTGGCGAGACCGAGGTGAAAGTGCTGTGCTCCGGTCCCGAGTATTTCACCGATGACAAGGTGTTCCGCGCGAACAACCTGGGTGAGAGCATGGACCAGGCCACCGCCAAGAAGAAGGCCATGGCCAACGCCCGTGCCGACCTCGCCAGCGCCATCAACACCCAGATCAAGGGTGTGATCGACAACTACGTGAACAGCCGCGAGATGAATAACAAGGAGGAAGTGGGCGAGCGTTTCGAGGGCCTTACCCGCGAAGTGCTGGACCAGAAGCTCTCCGGTGTGAAAACCATCTGCGAGAAGGTGATGAAGGTGGACGCCACCGGCAACTACAAGACCTATGTGGCCATCGAGCTCAGCGCCCAGGACCTGCTCGCCGCCTACAACGAGCGCCTGAGCAAGGACGAACGCCTGCGTATCGACTACGACTACGAGAAGTTCAAGGACACCTTCGACAAGGAGATGGAGAAGCTGAACAAGCAGTAAGCTTCATCTATCCCTTGGAACGGACCCCGGCCAGCAGGTCGGGGTCCGTTCGTTGGAGCTGGCATGGCTATACGGGCATCGCTTCCCAGCTGGCCTTCACCCGGGCGAGTTCGGACCGCCGCCGTTCCTCCGGATGCTGGACCTTGTAGTCCGCTTCGGCGGCCAGGGCTTTCGTCAACAACTCTTCCGCTCCTGAGCGATCGCCCATATGCACCGGTGTCATCGCCTCGGCCGCATCGATGTTGAACCGGAGGAAGGCATCGCTGATCAGGGAGCGGCTCCATGCGAAGGCATCCCGCCTTTCCGCCGCGTCGAAATCCGCGAAGCCGTATCCGTGATCGAGCAATGATGGGGGGATCGCGCTGCGGAGCTTGAACTCCACCGTGGTGCTGCCAGGCACGTGCGCGACCGCCTCGAAATGGTCGCGCAGCCGGTACATCACCAAGTGGATCCACACGGTGTTGTAGTGGACGAAATCCTGGTGGAGCACCATGGACACCCCGGGGATCAGGTCACGGAAGAACTTGCGGAGCACCGCGTTGGTGAGCGCCCAGTTCTTCATGATGTCCACATGCACCAGTTCCACAGGCCCGAGCGGCTCATCGTACTTCGTGAAGTCGCCCGGATGTGTTTCCACCTGCACTGCCCAAGGTGCCAGGTTGCGCTGGAAGACGTGCAGGAACGAACCACCTGCCGGAATATCAGCCAGCTCGGGGTAGGGGTAAGCCTGCTTCAGGTAGCTGTTCAATTCGAAGAGGTCGAAGGCATGCACCTTTTGGGACTTCGCGCGCTGGTCGCGGTTCTCTTTCAGCCCAGCCGCGAGCGCTGCGGTGGAGCCGCCGAGCCATGTGCCGAGGTCAAGGATCGCGCCTTGGCCGGTGAAACGGTCCCGCGTGGCATGGAAGAGATGGTCGCGCTCCGCAGGGGTGAGCATGGAGCGTACAGCACGCCAGTCCGCTACGGAGGCGCTTTTCGGGCTGAAGAGTTTGCGCAGCAGATTCATGGGCGGCCAGGTTGCGGGTCCGAAGATGGTCGAAGATCGGGAGGTTGCCGGAACCTCATCTTGCGCAACTTAGCCGCCCGTTACCTGTCGCATGAACAACCGCACACTCGCCTGGGCCTCCGCGATCCTGTTGCTCGCCGTGGGACTGGGTGCGTTCGGAGCGCACGGCATCGAAACACGCGTGGACATCAACGCCTACCACAACTGGCAGACGGCCGCCCAGTACCAGTTCTACCACGGCCTGGCATTGCTCGGGCTGGCCACCTTGGAAGGAAGGTTGGCCACGCGGCTCATCACCCTGGTCCGCATCCTCTTCGTGCTCGGCGTGTTGTGTTTCAGCGGTTCGCTCTACATGCTGGCCACCAGGGAAATGATGGGTACGGACGTACTTACCCGGTTCTTGGGCCCCATCACACCGCTCGGTGGCCTGCTGTTCATGGCCGGTTGGACGGTGTTGCTGGTGGGTTCCTTGCGAAAGTCAGCCTGACAGAGGTCAACCCCGCCTTTCCGCACTATCCTAAATTCGCGGCCCCGATTCCCGGAGTACGGGCAGGCCGACCGGTCATCCGCAGCCTGAGGGGCACAACCGAAAACCAACAGAACCATTCTTCTCATGAACGAGTTCGGAACGAAACCGACGAACGCCGACCTGAAGTCCATCGGCTTGGAACGCGTGAGCGACGCCTTCTGGAACCTGGAGCCAGCGGAACTGGTGGAGCATATCCTCATGAACGGTCAGGGCGAACTGGCGAACAGCGGTGCCATCGCCATCGACACGGGGGAGTTCACCGGCCGCAGCCCCAAGGACAAGTTCTGCGTGAAGGACGCGAAGACCGATAACACCGTGTGGTGGGGGGATGTGAACTTCCCGATCAGCAAAGAGAACTTCGACCGCCTGCACGACAAGATCCGCGTGTACCTGCAGGGCCGCGAGGTGTGGGTGAAGGACGCCTATGCCTGTGCCGATCCCGCCTACAAACTGAACCTGCGTGTGGTGGCCGAGCAGCCCGCCAGCGCCATGTTCGCCGGGAACATGTTCCTGCGCCCGACCAAGCGCGAACTGGAGAACTTCGAGCCTGAATGGCACATCATCTGTGCACCGGGCTTCCGTGCTGAAGGCCCCAAGGACGGCATCCGGCAGCACAATTTCGCGGCCATCGACTTCAGCAGGAAGATGATCCTGATCGGCGGTACGGGTTACACCGGCGAGATCAAAAAGGGCATATTCACCGTGTTGAACTACGTGCTTCCACAAGAGAAGAGCGTGCTCAGCATGCACTGCTCCGCCAACATCGGTGCGGAGGGTGATACGGCCGTGTTCTTCGGCCTCAGCGGAACGGGCAAGACCACATTGAGCGCCGACCCGGACCGCAAGCTCATCGGTGATGACGAGCACGGTTGGAGCGACACCGGCGTGTTCAACTTCGAGGGTGGCTGCTACGCCAAGTGCATCGACCTCACCCAAGAGAAGGAGCCGCAGATCTGGGACGCGATCAAGTTCGGTTCGATCCTGGAGAACATCGAGTTCAAGGACGACACCACGGAGGTGGATTTCGCCAGTGCCAAGCGCACGGAGAACACGCGGGTGAGCTACCCGATCGATCATATCGACAACATCGCGGTACCCAGCATCGGAAGCCATCCGAAGAACATCTTCTTTCTCACCTGCGATGCGTACGGCGTATTGCCCCCGATAAGCAAGTTGAGCCCGGGCCAGGCCATGTACCACTTTATCAGCGGCTATACGGCCAAGGTCGCCGGAACAGAAGCAGGCGTGACGGAGCCGCAGAGCACATTCAGCGCCTGCTTCGGCAAGGCCTTCCTGCCGCTTCATCCGACGAAATACGCGGACATGCTCGGCGAGAAGATGAAGAAGCACAACGTGCGCATCTGGCTGGTGAATACCGGCTGGAGCGGCGGTGCTTACGGAACCGGCGAGCGCATGAAATTGAAGTACACACGGGCCATGATCGGCGCGGCACTGCGCGGTGAATTGGACAAGGTGGAGTACAAGGAGCATCCCGTCTTCGGCATGTCCGTACCGGTGAGCTGCCCGAACGTGCCTGCGGAGATCCTGGATCCGCGCAGCACATGGAAGGACAAGGGCGCGTACGATGCGACCGCTGACAAGCTGGCCAAACAGTTCAACGACAACTTCAACAAGTACAAGGAAGGTGCGAGCGCCGAGATCCTTGCTGCGGCCCCCAAAGTGGCGGTGAAGGCCTGACACGCACGAACGATCGGTAGTGAACAAGCCCCGGCCTGCGCCGGGGCTTGTTGTTGGAAGGCACCTTGTTCCACCAAATGGCCCGGTAGACGGACCGGATGCCTGCCGTGGAAGTTCAGAACTGCACCAGGATCACCATCATGATCAGCACGCATGCTTGACCCAAAGTGACCCATGACGGCTCGATGGCTTTGTGGGAATCGCGAGGGCGGGGGGGAGGCGATTGTTCATCGGTTCGGTGTTGGCGGTGTGAAACTGCGTTCATCCCTGCCGGGATCATTGCGTCGTCGCATGAGCGGCGGGATCCACTGCGCAAGTGGTCGAATTCACCGGACGGGAGCGATCAGATCCCACAGGCCTTCACTGCCGGCACGTACTCTCGCGGTCAAAAACGGAAAAGCCTCCGTTCAGGGAGGCTCATCGTATGGAAGGGTGGGCTGGTCAGAAGGGAACCACCATCATCATCATCAGCAGGAAGCAGACTTGGCCGATGGTCACTACTGCGGGTTCCAGGGAGCGGGTGCGTTTCGTTTTCATGGGTCGTTGTTGTTGTTGCTTGTCGTATGTGCTGCGAATGTTGGGAAGCTCATTCGGCCGGTCAGCTCCGATCGAGCATTCGGCGGTAGCGGACGAGCAAGTGGTTGTTCCGGCCGCAAGGGACTCCTGAAGCGTGGACAGAGCGCATGGCACGACCTGCCTGGAAACAGCGAAGCCTTCCGTGGGGGGAAGGCTTTTCACGGAGAGAGGGTTTTCCGGGCTCAGCCCAAGGTCTGGTTGGCCAGTACCAGGAGAGACCGAAGATGAGGATCGGGGCGAGGTACGGCCAAGAGAGGCGGGAGGTCCGGGACGTGTGTTCCATGGTGCCGGTAGCTGGTGGCTCAACCCAGAGAGAAGTGGGCGAGCACGAGGAACATGCCGAAGATGCCGGCGTGGACGAGGTCGAGCCACGTGAGGATGACGTTGCGGCGGCGGCGGGTGGTAGAGCTGTTCATGGGTGGTTGTTCGTTTTCGATGCCACGAATCTTCATGGGGGCGGAGCATTCTGGAAGTGCCTTCGCGCAAGTGGCGGCAGCGCACGAGCAAGTGGCGGATGGACCGCTCATCGGACAGTGATGCGGCGCCCCGGCCGGAGCAAAGCGAAGAGCCGGGGTAGATTCGCCCGCGATGAGCCTGATGCGGCCTGTTCTTCTTGTGATGCTGGTCGCCGCCCTTCTGGGCGCTTGCGGAAGCCGGGAAACGACGACAGGCTCATGGAACGATTGGCAGCGGTTGGACAACGCCTATGCCCAGTGCTTCCAGGTATGGCGGCATGGTGCCGATCGACTCGTCCTGGTCTTCGGTCATGGCGGGGAACGGGATACCGTAGGCGTTTACTGGTTCGCCGACCATGGCTCGGAAATAAGGCCGCCAGTGGGCTCCACCGGATTCGGTCACGTTCTGTCCGCGGTCGCCTTGGGCAGTACGACACATGTACCATACATCAACGCTCTGGGCCAGGGCGATGCCGTTACCGCTTGCGCTCACATGGATCAGGTCCGGGATACGGCCTTCCAAACCCGTGTGCGTTCCGGAACGGTGAAGGAGATCGCCACAGGCGACGGCCTGGACCGCGAAGCACTGCTGGCATTGAAGCCGGAGGCGCTCTTCGGCTATCCCTTCAGCCAAGGAGAGACCCATGCGCTTGAGGGCTTGGGCATACCCACGATCGAAGTCAGCGAGTACCTCGAAGAACACCCCTTGGGCCGTGCGGAATGGCTGCGGTTTTTTGGTGTCTTGTTCGGTGAGGAGCATAAAGCGGACAGCTTGTTCGCGGGCATCCGCGAGCGCTACGAAGCACTACGTGTGGACAGTGCGATGACCGATCGCCCGACCGTTCTCTTCGGCAGCGTGTGGCAAGGCCAATGGTGGGTCCCACCCGGAAACAGTTACATGGCCCGGTTGATCGAAGATGCCGGAGGGCGCTACGTCTTCGCCGACAGGAAAGGGGATGGGAACATCGCCATGGATATGGAGACGATGATCACGAGGGCAGGGAAGGCGGATTGGTGGGGAATGATCGCGGCGCTCGACCATGAAGCGTCCGTAACCGATTTCACGGGTGCTGATCCAAGACTATCGACCTTCCGTGCCGTGCAGGATTCACATCTGTTCTTGGGCAACTCAATGAAGGAGGATCTGTTCGGTCAAGCCCTGCTCGAACCCGACGTTGTCCTGATGTCTTTGCGCGAAGCCATGGATCCATTCCTCATTATTGATGGCCCTTCGGGCTATCGACCGAAGTACTTCGCCGGTATGTATCAAACGCCACCGTCGCCGAGGATCCGTACCGAGCGGTTCGAAGCTGTTCAGTAGCCGACGCCCAACCGCCGGTACACTTTCACCATCAACCACGCCGGCCCGATCATCAAGAACTGCAGGTCTTTCAGGAAGCTGGGTTTCTTCCCTTCGATGCCGTGCCCTATGAACTGGCCGATCCAGGCCCCGGTGAAGAGCACCAGGCAGATGGCCCACAGCGGCATAGGGGCACCAGCTTCCAGCCGGTGCGCCAGCCAGAAGCACAACCCGCACCACACACCCATGCCGAAGAAGAGCGGCACGGAGCGCATCGCGTAGAACAGCAAGGTGAGCGCGATGGCCGCTTTCGCCCAGAGATGACCACCGATCACTGGCAGTGCGGGTGAAGGAATGCTCACGAGGAAGCCGACCACACAGAAGAAGATCGTCGGCACGCAGATCCAATGGATCAGCTCATTGGTCGGGTTCGTATGGCTTTCGCCGTACTCATCGAGCCACTGATGGATACTCCGCGTCTTGCCAGATGAAGGCATGGTGGTGCCCATGACGTCAGTTGTTGGAAAGGTACCGTTCCGCGAGAACGGTCGCGTGGTGGTTGCTGTGCCCGGCGATCACCCAGCCGAGCGCGCGCACGGAAATCCGTTGTCCGTTCGCGAGGCCTGACCGGTCGAGGGTTCCGGGTGGAAGGCTTTGGAAAAGAAGGAGGGAAGCCTCTCGCACAACATCGTATTCGTGCAGCAAGTCCTTCAATGTTCGGCGATCGGCCTTTGATGCGGGTGTGTAATCGTTCTCCTCGAAACCGGGGAGCTCCGTTCCATCGCCACGGGAGAAACGCAGCGCACGGTAGGCGAAGATCCGTTCGCCGTCGATCACATGCTGTACCACTTCCTTGATCGACCATTTGTCCGCAGCGTAGCGGTGCTCTTCCATCGTGGACGGCACGCGTGCGAGCACCTCGTGTATCGTTCGTTGTGCGATGCGCATCGCGTCCAGCATATCATCGCCTGCGGCCTCTTCCACGTAGCGGTGATAGTATGAGGGGAAGTCAGCAGGCGCGGGGCGGATGGCGTAGCTCATTCCACCAAGATAGATGCGGATCAACGCGTGAGGTCCACGGCGATCGGTTCGCCGGAGCCGCCGATCTCCTTCAGCATCTGGATCCAGCCATTGCGCTTGTGCCACCAGCCATCACGCGGGCATTCCGGATCCTCCAACGAGATCACGCCCACGTTCACTTCCGGACCGCAGGCCCGGCGGAAGAGTTCGCGCGAGCGCCGCGCATGCACGCCAACGGTGATCACATCGCAGGAGGTGAGCTTGTCCGCCTTGGCGCGCACACCGAAGAAGCTCGCGTTGGCCCAACTGCGGCTGTCCGGCATTCCCCACGACGGCACAGCGATCACGTCGGCATTCACCCCGAAGCGTTCCAGGTCAGCCTTGCATTTGTGCGCGTACGTAGGCCATGCTGGCGCGAAGGTGCTGTCCCGCCGCACGAAGAGCGTGGTATCCTGCAACAGGTGGGCGTTGTCCGCCCCGATGAGCAGGGACTTGATGAAGAGGATGTCCGTCGAGTAGTCCGTGCTCACGGAGCTGATCGCTGTGATGCGCAATCGGTCGGTCGTCACTCCGCCATCGCTGAGGAAGCGGACGGGATTACTGTCCACGTAGCGTTCCATGACAGTATCTGTTCCCGCCATGATGCGGAAGCCCGCGCCCGGCAGTCCGCCGACATGGATGGAGACCTTGCCGTTCACAGGCTCCGCGAAGCGCACCTCGATCGCTTCACCGACCTTGAGGTAGTACGCGAACGGTCTTACGGATCCGGTGGTGTACACGCGTTGGTAGTGGAGGGAATCCACCCATCGCGGTATCTGGCGGAGATGGTCCTCCTGCATCCAGCCCTCCACGACGAGCACATCGCTGCCGCTGCGTTCGGTAACGGCGAGATACGGATGCGCGGCGGCGAGCATCGCGGCGAGGATGGCGATCGGGCCCGCCACCAGCCAGAAGAAGAAGCGTCCGCGTTTCATTCGTCGCCCGCGATGGCGTTCTTCAGTTCAAGCAGTTCCGCGCGCGCCTTGCGATCACCCGTGGTGATACATTGGAGCGAACCGGCCTCACATACGTGCATCGCTTCCTGCGTTCGGCCCAGATCGATGAGGATCAGCGCCAATTGGTAGTAACAGGCGATGTACTTCGGGTCCGCCTTCAGTATCCGCTCGAGATTCTCAGCGGCCTCTTCCATTTTTCCCGCGCGCTTCAGTTCGAGCGCGATGGCGTAGCGGATGAACGCGTCGTTGGGCTCATCGGCCAGCATGCCGCGCAGCTGCGCCAACCGATCGGTGCTCATGCGCTGTGCGAAGAAGTGCTGGGGGAAGAGTTTGCCGGTTGGAACGGGTGATCGGACCATTCCCGGCGGAAGGTCTCAGCAGGGGCCGTGCGCACGATGCGGCCATGGTCCATCTCGGCGATGCGGTCCGCAACGTGGAAAGCGTCCTCCCTGTCGTGCGTGACGATGATCGCGGCGGTGTTGTGCTCGCGCAGGATACGCAGTACCTCATTGCGGACAGCAGTGCGAGTTTTCGCGTCCAGGTCGCTGAAGGGTTCGTCCATGAGCATCAGGCGTGGTCGACGCACGAGCGATCGCGCGATGGCCACGCGTTGCTGTTGGCCACCACTCAACTCGTGCGGGTAGCGGCCACCGAGGCCTTCCAGACCAACAGCTCGCAACTCATCGGCTACGCGTTGCTTCCGCTCGGACGGGGGCAGGCCGTGCAGCCCGAAGGCGACGTTGCGGTCCACGGTGAGGTGCGGGAAGAGCGCCAGCCCTTGGAAAACGAAACCGATCCCGCGTTTCTCCGGGGCGATGAACACGTGAGGGCCGGTGAGGACCTCGTTCCCGAGATGTACTTCACCGTCGGAAGGTTTTTCGAGACCCGCGATGAGCCTGAGCAAGGTGGTTTTTCCGCAACCGCTCGGCCCCACGATGACCAGCGTTTCGCCCTCGCCCAAGGAAAGGTCCACGCGGTCGAGGATGGTCCGGGCGCCGTAGGCGAAGGACAGGCTTGAGATGTTCAGTAAGGTCTCCAATTCGTTGCGGTCGGCGAAGCTACGGGACCACCTCGCTACGAACGCTCCAGCAGCCTGTCCAACACGATCACCGGCACCAGCCCACAGGCCACGATAAGCAGCGCTGGCAGCGCGGCATCGGCCCATTGCTCGATCCGTGCGAGCTCGAACACGCGTGTGCTGAGCGTGTCGAAATCGAAGGGCCGCAGGATCATCGTGAGCGGCAGTTCCTTCACCACTTCCATCAGCACCAGCAGGGCGGCGGCCATCAACGCCGGTCGGAGCAGCGGCACGTTCACGCGCATGAACGTGCGCAGGGGGGAGGCCCCGAGCAGCCGGGCGGATTCATCCAGGGATCGTTGTTGTTGTGCCAGTCCCGCGCGCAATGGTTGGCCTGCGAGCGCCAGGAAGCGCACGGTGAACGCATAGGCGAGAAGCCCGAGCATTCCGATGAGCACCACCCCGGTCTGCTCGCCGATCCAACCGGCAAGGGCCATCACACCCAAGGCGATCACGGCACCGGGCACCGCGTATCCGAGCCCTGCCCATTGTACCAGTCGGGAGCGGGAACGCTGATGACGTTCACTGAATGCGAGTGCGATGGCGACCGCCAACGTGAGCGCGGCCGCGATAGTGCCGACCAACAGCGTATTCCCCAGGGCGGGGATCACGATGCGCAGATGCGGCAGATCGGCCGTGCGGAACGCATCCATGATGATGGCACCCACAGGCAGAATGAAGCCGGCGAAGAGCAAGAGCCCACAACCCGCGATCGCGGCAAGACGTCTCCAGCCGATGAGGTCGATCCGTTCCGTGGCATGGTTGGCGGTGGAGTGCAACGCTCGCCTGCGCAATCTGCTTTCGGACCAGACGAGCAGGAGAACGAGAGCCAGCAAGAGCCCGCTGAGACGCAATGCGCTGCCCACATCATACAAGCCGCCCCATGCGCGGAAGATCCCTGCCGTGAGCGTATGTATGCCGAAGTACTTCACCGCGCCGTAATCGTTCAGCGTTTCCATGGCCACCAGGAAAGCGCCACCAGCTATTGCGGGCCGTGCGAGCGGAGCGGCCACGCGGATGAAGCGGCGCATCGCCCCACCACCCAGCATGCGCGCCGCATCGAGATGAACGGCCATCCCTGTGCCGAAGGCCGCACGTGCGGGCAGATACACGTAGGGAAAGAGCACGAGCGCGAAGACGAGGGCGAGCCCCGGCAGATTCATGATATCGAACGGAAGGCCGAGCGCGAGGCGGATGCTTCCCGTCGGTCCGAAGAGCGCGGCGAAGGTGATCGCGCTGATGTAGGTGGGCAGGGCGAGCGGAAGAACAAGTGCCCAACGGAACAGGTCACGACCCGGAAAGCGGAACGCGGAAACAAGCCAGGCCGAACCTGTGCCGAAGATGACGGCGAGCGCCACTGCGATCACCAGTAGCAGGCCGGTCTCCTTCAGGTGGGAAGGCAACAAGCCGTGCAGCACGAAGGACCATTCGGTGGAATTGGAATGCAAGGGGGCCGTGACCACCACAAGCAGCGGTGCCAGCAGCAGGAGCGCCAGTGCGAGTATGGGCCAACTGACGCGCCGCATGTGCTTCATCCCCATCCCGGAGTTCAACGCCAACCGGCAGCCGTAAGCGCCTTCACCGCGTCCGCGTTGTACTTCCCGAGCATGCTCAGATCGAGTGTGTCCGGGTAGAGCTTTCCAAAGCCTTGCAGGATCGCGGACGCGGGAATGCCCGGCTTCACGGGATACTCCATGTTGCCGTCGGCGAAGGCGGCTTGCGAGGCATCACTGCTCAGGAAGCGGAGTAGTTCGAGCGCGTTCTTCTCGTGCTTCGCATGCGCCGCCACACCGCCGCCGCTGATGTTCACGTGCGTGCCGAGCCCAGCCATGCCTGTGGATGAACCATCGAGAGTTCGGGTCCGGATCGGATCGATCATCGGCAACGCCACGGCGATCGTGTTCTTCGCCTTCTGCCGCGCGGGGTCATCGCTCTTCATGAGCTTGCCGATGTAGTAGCTGTTCACGATGGCCACGCTGCCGAGCCCTTCACCGATGGCGAGCAACTGGTCCGTATCGCTGCCCTTAGGCTCGCGCGCCATGTTCGCCACGATGCCCTCGCACCACTTCTGCGCGCTGTCCGCACCCCAGTGCGCGATCATGGCCGCTACGAGGCTCTGGTTATAAACGTGCTCGCTGGGCCGAACGAGGATCTGGCCTTTGAAGCGCGGTGAACAGATATCGTTGTAGGTGAGCAGTTCTTCGGGCTTCACCTTGTTCTTGTCGTAAGCCACCACACGGGCGCGCATGGTGAAACCGAACCAGCGGCCTTGGGGATCGCGCAAGTGCTCGGGTACGTTGGCTTCGAGAACGGAATCGCGTTCGGCTTTCAGGAATCCGCGTTGCGCTGCGAGGCCCAAACGCCCGGCATCCGCGGTGATGATCACATCGGCGGGGCTGTTCGCGCCTTCGGCTTCCAAGCGGCTCAGGAGGTCATCGTCCTCGGCCATCACCACGTTCACCTTGATGCCGGTCTTCTGCTCGAAGTCGGTGAAGAGCTGCTTGTCGGTCTCATAGTGCCGGTGGGTGTACACGTTCACCGCCTTCTCATCCTGCGTTTCCGGGGCTTTGCACGCCAGTGCGAGCAGCGGCAACACCCAGATCCATTTCTTGGCCATGCTATAGCCCCGATGGTTCGGGGGGCGCAAAGGTGCCTGAACCAGTGTCACCCGCCTATGCCCCGATCGGGGTAGGCCCTGGGCCGGGAACTTGTCGCTCCGGATGGCGTTGAAACCGGTCCGACCAGCACATGGCACGTTTCCATCAACCCCTCACGTGGCTGTCCTTGGGCCTGTCCGCTTTCGGGCTTGCCTTGGCCTGCTTCGCCCCGGGTCTTGTCCCGAGCACCCTTCTCGTGCTCGCCCAGGTCTGCGCCTTGGCGGAGTTCAAGAAGTACACCGGCCGTTTCCAGTTCGGCATGATCATCGGCAGCGCCGCAGGGCTTGGGCTTTCGATCGGTTTCGGCTCGGGGTCTCTTTTCCTAGCGATGGTGCCGCTCATGTTGAGTGCCTTGGCCATCGTGCTCCGCCAAGCCTACTTGCCTGTATTCACCTATGTGAACAAGCGTTGGATGGAACCGTTGCTGCTCGCGGGCGCAGCGGTGCCCTTCTCGATCACCTGGTTGAGCGCTCCGTTCGACGTGGCCACTCACCTGTTCCCGCTGGTCACCTTCAGCGCTGGGTTGTTCCTCTGTGCCAGCTATATGCAGGACGCGGTGATGATGCGCCGCCGCACAAGCATGGGCTATCGCGTGCAACCAGGCATGGCCGCTCCTGATTTCATCCTGCCGGACCAGCAAGGTGGCTCGGTGCGCTTGTCCGAGCACAAAGGCCGGCATCCCGTGCTGCTCATCTTCGTTCGTGGTGATTGGTGTCCCGGCTGCCACATGATGTTGCGCACCTACCAGAAGCATCATGAGCGCTTCAAGGCGCGCGGAGTGCATGTGATCGGCATCGGGCCGGACAGCGTGGAGGTGAACCGGGACATGGTCGCGCGGATCGGGGTGGGCTATCAACTCCTTTCAGACAGTTCACAGGAAGTATCCCAGCGCTACGGCGTGGTGTATGAGAACCCGGCCATCGAAGCGATGGTGGATTATGCGGAAGGGATCCCCTTGCCCGCGTCCTTCCTGGTGGACATCAACGGAACCGTGCGCTATGTGAGCCGACCGGACCGTGTGGGCGAATTCCTGGACCCCACGCTCATTTTCGGTGTGCTGGACCAATTGCCTGAAGCCGGTGGAGCGACCGATGACCGGGAACAAGTACGCGCGGCATGACCTTCAGCGACCTGATCCCCTTGTTCGCGCTCTTCAAGCAAGGAGAGAAGGCGTCCGCGCCAGCGATCAGGGACGGGGGCTACAAGCACCTCTTCGATCAGGCTTTCGATGGGGCCATCGTGCTCGATGTGGCGAACGGACGGATCCACTTGGCCAATCAGCGTGCAGCGGACCTGCTCGGCCATTCGTTGGAAGCGCTTTCCTCGAAGACCATCTTCGATCTGCACTTCCCGGAGGATCTGGACAGGAGCTCCCTTCGCATCGCTGATGCTTGGGCGGAAGGCGGGCTGGTCTATGACGACATCCCGTTCCGCACCGCCGAGGGGCAGCGTTTGCCGGTGGAATGCAGCGTGAAGGTGACGGAGCACGTGGGCCGCCCGGCCGTGGTGCTCTACATGCGCGACATACGTGAACGACTGCGGTTGCAACAGGAGATCGCCGAACGCAACGCGCTGGTGGAATTACAGAACAACGAATTGCTCAGCGGATTACGGTACGCGCAGGGCATCCAGCAGGCGATGCTGCCCTCGCTTTCGCAGGTGCGCGCCGCATTCGCCGACGCCTTCATCCTGTACCGGCCACGCGACATCGTGAGCGGCGATTTCTACTGGAGTGCCCAAGTGGGACCGAAGAGCATCCTCGCCGTGGCGGACTGCACCGGGCATGGCGTGCCCGGGGCATTGTTGAGCATGACGGGCATCACCCTGCTGCAAGGGATCGTTACGGGCCGGAGTATCACTTCACCGGCACAGGTGCTCGGTGAGCTGCGCACGGAACTGCTCCGGTCCCTCGCGCACCAGGAGGGCGACTCACACGTGCGGGACGGCATGAACATCGGTATCATTTCCTATGACCGTGTAACGCGTGAGTGCGAATTCAGCGGCGCCCTGTGCCCCTTGTACATCGTGCGGGCGAACGGCGATGGTTTGGAAGAGGTGAAGGGTGACCGACTGCCGGTGGGATACCACGAGGGCACATTGCGCGACTTCACGCCGCACCTCATCGTGTTGGACAAGGGTGATCGGCTTTTCATGGGAAGTGATGGCTTCGCGGACCAGTTCGGTGGCCCACAAGGCCGCAAGTTGAAGACCGCTGGCATGAAGGAAATGATCGCACGCGTCACCGGGGCCAACCTTTGCCGCCAAGGGCGCGCATTGGAGCACGGCTTCCTCGAGTGGAAGGGTGGGCTGGACCAGTTGGACGACGTGACGCTCGTCGGCGTTCAGGTCTGAAGGGCTCCCTTTGCACCATCGATCACGGCCAGCATACCTGCTTGGTCTTCCGGCGCGAAGTGCTTCCATGAAGGATCGCGACGCAGCCAGGTCATCTGCCGCTTCGCATAGTTCCGTGTGTGTTGCTTGATCAGCGCGGTAATTCTTGCAAGCTCTGCTCCCTCCCCACCGGGGAGAGTCGGGGAGGGGTTATCAAAGTGCGCGAACAATTCCTTGTAGCCCACGGTGTTCAGCGCGTTCAGCTCGCGGCAGGGCAGGAGTGAGCGCGCTTCTTCCACCAGCCCATCAGCGACCATGCGGTCCACGCGCGCATCGATGCGGGCATAGAGATCGGTCCTCGGCAAGTCCAGCGCGATACGCACGATACGAACGTCCTCGCGCTGGCGTGGCCCCGTGCGCTGTGCGCTGAACGGCCGACCGCTCGATAGGCACACTTCCAGCGCCCGGATCACGCGGTGGGGATTGTTGCGGTCGATGGTGCGCCAGCTTTCGGGATCCAGTTCGTGCAAGCGGTCCAACAGCGGCTGCAGACCGCTCTCCCGGAACTGCTCCTGAAGGCGAGCGCGTTCATGGTGATCGGTCGGCGGGATCGGATCCAGTCCATTGCACAGCGCATCGATGTACAGTCCGCTTCCGCCGACCATTACCGCTTGGCCATGGCGGGCGAGGATGTCCTGGAGAACGGGTTCAGCCTGCCGAGCGAATTCACCGGCGCTCCAGGTCTCCTGCAATTCGAGGTGCCCGAGAAAGTAGTGCTTCACGCCGAGCAGCTCCTCTTCCGGAGGTCGCGCTGTCCCAATGCGCATAGCATGATAGAACTGTCGCGAATCCGCGCTGATCACCTCCGTGCCGAGATGCTTCGCCAGTGCTGCTGCGACACCCGTCTTGCCGCTGGCCGTTGGTCCACCGATCACGATGAGCACGGGTTTCTTTTCGCGCATGACGATACGCCTCAGTGACCTCTGTGCCTCTGTGGTCTCAGTAATTGTCCGGCAGCTCCTCATGCCCGCTCAGCCCATCATGGTCCCCATGGCCGAACTCGTCATGCTCTTCGCCCTGGTCGGTTCCATGATCGTCATCGTCGTGGCCTTCATCCTCGGCATAGACCTCGGTCGCTTCTTCGCGCATATCCTCCTCTTCATCGGGCATCAGGATGGCGTCCATGCGGCTGTGTTCGCCGGGCGGCGTACCCACGCTCATCACCACCTTGGGGTAGCGCTGGCCTTTCACGGGTTCGCCCACGTGGATCAGCTCACACATGAACATCCACATGTGCAGGAAGTCGTAGGCGTACACATAGCGCTGGTTGGTGCTGCGCATGTGGTCGCCGAGCTGGGTCTCGTGCATCAGCGCGGGCACCTTGCCGTCCTCCGCGAAGCCCAGGTCCGCCAACGGGATCTCCGCGCCCTTCGTCCATTCATCGTCGCTCACGTAGAAGCACGCCATCTCATCGCCTTGGAAGCCGAAGGCCTTCTTGATGGCCTTATGGAAGTCGAGGAAGGTCTGGTTGCGGCGGATCTCGATGTCGCGGAACGCCTCACTGGCGTCGTCGATCATCACGCGGAAACGATAGAGGGACATTGTTCAGGGGCAATAGGCAGGCGCAGGGCCAAGGGCACCGCGAAACTAATCGGTGATCATTGCCCCTGCGCCTGCGCCTGCTCCTGGGTCGGTTTTTCCATACCCGCCAAGGGTTCACGCCCGAGTTTGCGACCGGTCTCCAGCATGAGCTGCCAAGCCTGGGCCCGGTCGTTCCCGATCACCCCGTCCAGGATCGCGTCCTTGATCACCGTCTTGATGTCCCCGATCAACTTGCAAGGCTCGATGCCGAAGGCCAGCATGATGTCTTGCCCGGTGATCGGTGGCTGGAAATTGCGGACGTGGTCCTTCGCCTCCACGTCCTTCAGCTTCTGGATCACTACCTCGTAATTGTGGAGGTAGCGCTCCTTCTTCTTCTCGTTCTTGCTGGTGATGTCGGCGCGGCACAGGATCATCAGCGCATCGATGTCATCGCCCGCATCGAACAGCAGTCGGCGCACTGCGCTATCGGTCACTTCTTCCTTGGTTAGCGAGATGGGGCGGAGGTGCAGCGCTACGAGGTTCTGCACGAAGCGCATCTGCTCATCGAGCGGCAGTTTCAATCGGCGGAAGATGCCGGGCACCATCCGTGCGCCCTTGTCCTCGTGCCCGTGGAAGGTCCATCCGTGCTCGGGGTCGAAGCGCTTGGTCTTCGGCTTGGCGATGTCGTGCAGCACGGCCGCCCAGCGCAACCAGAGGTCCTCGCTCTTTTCGCACACATTGTCCAGCACCTGCAACGTGTGGTAGAAATTGTCCTTGTGCCCGATGCCGTACTTCTCTTCAGCGCCCTGTAGTTCGAGGAACTCAGGGAAGAACCGCGCGAGCAATCCGCAATCCCGCATCAGGATGAACCCGATGCTGGGCTTCTTCGTCAGGATGATCTTGTTCAGCTCCGTGTGGATCCGCTCGGCGCTGATGATGTCCAACCGTTCCGCGTTGCGCTTGATGGCCGCGAAGCTGGGCGGGTCGATGACGAAGCCGAGCTGGGTGGCGAATCGCACGGCGCGCATCATGCGCAGTGGATCATCGCTGAAGGTGATGTCCGGGTCCAGGGGCGTGCGCAGGATGCCGCGGTCCAGATCGAGGAGGCCGCCGAAGGGATCCACAAGCGCGCCCGCACTGCCTTCATCGAGCGAGATCGCCAGCGCGTTGATAGTGAAGTCCCGGCGTTCCTGATCGTCCTTGATGCTGCCCGGCTCCACTTCGGGTTTGCGGCTGTTGCGCGCGTAGCTCTCTTTCCGCGCACCGACGAACTCCACCTGCAGATCGCCGAGCATGAACATCGCGGTACCGAAGTTCTTGAATACATGCACGGGCTCCGCCTTCAGGCGTTTGGCCACGGCCTCGGCGAAGGCGATGCCGTCGCCTTCCACCACGAAGTCGATGTCCTTGCAGGGGCGGCCCAGGATCAGGTCGCGCACGTAGCCCCCGATCGCGAACGCGGGAATGCCCTGCTCCTTGGCCTCAGCGGCCACGGCCCGGAACAGCGGTTGTTCCAACACGCCATCCAAGCGGGAGGTATCGAGCGTGAAAGAGTGGGTGCGCTGCTGCACAGGTCAAGCGATGGGGTCGCGAAAGTAGAGGTGCCAACGACTGGAAGGGCTTGCTACATTCGATGTCCCAACAACCAACACCACACCCAGATGACACGGAACATCTTTCCCATCGCCACGGCGATCAGCCTTCTTGTAGCCTGTTCGGCCCCGAAGGACCCTAATGCTGACAAGGAAGCCACCAACAAGGCCGCCTTCGAGAACATCGGGAAGGCTTGGAACACCGGTGACGAGAAGCTGCTGGGCGACTACATCGCCGACAATTTCGTGAACCACAATCCGGATCCGATGATCGAGGGTTCCGGCAAAGAGGCCTATATCAAGGCGATGAAGACCTACCTGGCCAGCAGTCCGGACATGAAGGCCGATGGCAAGGTGATGCTTGCGGACGGTGACTGGGTGGCCGGTGTGGCCATGGTACACGGAACGAACACGGGCGAGATGGGACCGGGCATGCCTGCCACGAACAAGGCGTGGGAGGCTTCGGGCATTGACGTGATCCGCTTCGAGAACGGCAAGGCCGTTGAAGCTTGGAGCGGCTTCGATGTGATGAAGATGATGAGCGACCTGGGTATGGGCATGGGCGGTGACCACGATATGGCCATGGAGAAGGAACATGTATGCAACCCCGGCTGCAAGGACGGCCAGCACGCATACATGCACGGCGAGAAAGGCCATGTCTGCGCACCCGATTGTCCGGGCATGAAGGAGATGGAAGGCATGAAGACAGAGGAGAAGAAGGGCTGAAGACCATCGGACCTTATCAAGGAAGCGCCCCAGCAATGGGGCGCTTCGCATTTCGCACCGTCGTAGCTTCGGGGCCCATACGATCGCCCATGTCAATGCTCACATTGAAGTACCCAGAGGTCACCAACTACGTCGCCGGCAAACCCGACGTGAACGGCCAGCAGAAGATAGACGTGCATTCACCGCTTGATGGAACGGTGATCAGCACGGTTCCACTTTCAACCGCCAGCGATCTGGACAAGGCGGTGAAGGCCGCCGAAGCTGCGTTCCCCGGTTGGAGCGGCACGCCGATCAAGGAGCGTTCACAGATCTTCTTCCGCTACCGCGAACTGCTGTGGAAGAATCGCGAGGAGCTGGCCACGCTGGTACACACGGAGAACGGCAAGACGATGGACGAGTCGTACGCCGAGGTGGACAAAAGCATGGAGCTGACCGAGTTCGCATGCAGCTTGCCACAACTTGTGCAGGGCGAAGTGCTGGAGGTGAGCAAGGGCGTGGAATGCCGCATCGAGCGCAAACCGCTGGGCGTGGTGGCGAGCATCGCGCCGTTCAACTTCCCGAACATGGTGCCGCACTGGACCATTCCCAATGCGCTCATGCTCGGCAACACGATGATCCTGAAACCGAGCGAGGTAGTGCCGATCAGTGCCATCCGCATTGC
>JBGAJW010000048.1:0-37596 GCA_044224725.1 Flavobacteriales bacterium | reverse complement strand
CGAGTGGATGTACGACTACAACCATCTTCGTCCTCACAAAGCACTCGGTTACCGGCCGCCTGTGCTCATCCAACCCTGATCCACAATGCCCCGGAGACCTCCAGTTATCACTGGCCCGACTTTAGGGGAAGCTTACAGACCCAGGTTGCGGAGTATTAGCGACCGTGCCCCCGTCCGAGCCGCATCCTCGATTCTCCGTTCAGCTATTCGAAAAGAACTGTCTCGTGCCATAGTGGTCTGGATTCAATTTGGTTTGTTCACAGGCTCCCACCATCGAACATATCAATTGCGGTGTTGTAATTCACCTCATAAGTCTACGTGAAGGTGTGGTGCAAATTTATCCCACGGCGCCCCAGTGTTCGCGCGCGCTGCAATGCTAGCGAGACGGACCCCATACCAGCGCTCGGGTGTTACCTTAGTACTGCGCTCAAGCATCCGCCTCTGGCGGTTTCTGGAA
Source organism: Flavobacteriales bacterium (assembly GCA_044224725.1). Taxonomy (GTDB): domain Bacteria; phylum Bacteroidota; class Bacteroidia; order Flavobacteriales_F; family PHOS-HE28; genus PHOS-HE28. The sequence goes on along the minus strand of JBGAJW010000048.1, from coordinate 37,139 downwards.
CATCGGCGTGCATGCCGGTGCAGCTGCCAACACCTGAAGGCCAGAGGCCGGGTGCAAGCGGCACTCGGGAAACACCCGAGCGCTGCTTGCACCCGGCACGAGTTGAGGAAGCTGCTTGCTATTTGAGCATGCCTGAAATGCGCTTCTGCTTCCGAATGATATCAAGGAAAACACGGTTCCGCGCTTCGGCATCAGCAATCAGCGTCTCTGCGCTTAGCACATAAACAGAGATACTCGGCTTCTCGTACAGCCTGTGAAAAGCTCTTGCCCCCATCGAGAAAAGGGGTTTATACCCATCAGTATCTAAGCGCTCGGCCAATTCATCATCCACGTGAGTAATCAAAAACGCGAAGACCTCTTCAATGCTCTCATGTGCCTTGAAGGCCTTAATATCGTCAATTAGCTGTTGTATGCCAGCGAATTTCTTACGACTTGGCTTGGAGTCATAGTCGAAGGGTTTAATCTCCACGACGACAGCCTTTAACTGCTTCTTTGTCGAAGGGTCCTTCGAGAAGAATATGGACAAGTCTGGCTCGTCATTTAACCCTCGGACTTCTTCGGGCTCAACATCGACTGCTTTCAGCACTTCTCGTATCCGCTTATCGCTGGCAGCATAGCTGTACGTGGTAAATCTGTCGTCCAGTAGCCATAGATTGTTCTTACCCACCATGAAGTAGTCATCTTCTGTGCCCATCTCCATGATCAAGTTGTGGATTATCTTCTCCACCTTCTCCTTTTTCTTAACCAAGCTATTCAATCGATCGAGTATCATTACTCGATCATTGACATATGACACGAGCTCATTTTGAGCCAACTCAATAGCCTCCCGGAGCTCGCTATCAGTGTAGTCCTTCTTACCTGCACCAGTCAGGACGCGCTCCTTGCTGTGATCGAAGTTCTTTTTGGCTCTTTCGATAATTTGCTTCTTGTCAATGAACCCTGCAATGTCCAGGTCCTTGGCATCGATGTATTGGAGCAGATATGGTCGCTCTTCTTCAATCTCCTTCAACTTAGCCTTGTTCAACCGTTCCGTATCAGGTATCCCTTCCTTAACCAGTTCGGTGATGCTCTTTTTCAGTTCTTCGTTGATGTTCTCCCAAGAGAGTGTGTTGAAAGCATCAGTTCGCACTGGAAAGATTGAGAACTGATTTCGTTCATTGTTGACTCTCTCGTCCAAGTAGCTTGACTCGAGTAACATAGTGGCTGAATAGCCATAGGGTAATGCCAGCTTCAAGTCTACATCTGAGAATGAACATACAGTCCGATTGTGCGCACAGTGATACGCATCAAACCCGCCTGGTTCAGTTTTGATGGCATGATAGAGTTTAAAGGCGTTTGTCTCTCCATTACGGGTAACAGCAAAACTCTTCTCCACAAAGGCCGGAACATCAGTATCTGAGGTGATAGAGATAACATTCTCAGTTCCCTTCTCATGAAAGGTCACAGTAATGATTACACCATTTCTCTTATAGAAGAACAAAGTTGGAATTAGATTATGCAATACGTTATTCCTTATATCCTCTAGATTCAGGTTCAGGCGTCTGTCAATCTTCTTCTCTGGGTTGTAGTACGCCTCCGTAAGTGTCAACATACTAGCTGAAGTACGATTCTCTCCGACCTCAGCCGACATGACTGTACGACTATCAGTGTCAAAATCAATCTCGAATTTGAAGCCGACAACTTCTTGCTCGGCCTGCAGAGCACTTTGGTATGTGACACTCTCGTAGACCTTGAGCAGGATGAATCGACCGATGCCCTTACACCCAAGTTCTAGCTTGTGTTTCGTTCGATACTTAGTGAACGAAGCATAGTTCGCCGTATTAAGGCCATCGCCGTTGTCAATCACTTCAATGGCATTGACCTTCTTCTCGCCCATCGAGGTTCCTTCTTCATCTACTATCGTTTGTCCGTCCGAGATTAGAAAACAATCGATGATGGTAGCATTAGCGTGAATACTGTTCGTAATGAGTTCATTGATGACGTCAAGCTGATTCACTCGGCCGCTGATGTCTTCTTCCACGATGCGTCTTACCTCTGCGGTTATGCTCCCCATCGTATCGCTGTATTTGTTTGCTACCCCCGAGATTGTTGCCTTCGGGAGGTTTCCATACGCCCTGCTTGTGTCGTCCTGTTCCTGGTGCTCAAACCTACAACACCCTTGAAATCGCTAGCGCAGCTTAAAGCCCCTCGGGCGCTCGGGTGTTCCCGCGTGCCGCTAAGCAGTGCATCCGCCTCTGGCGGTTTGTTGGCTGAGGGTGAATGACGCGCCCAACTCCCGCAGGTCACTTCAACGTGTCCCTGAGTCGAAGCACTGCCCACTCAATTCTTCGTAAAGCGCGCCACCCGTAAGTCGTCCCCTTGCTGCACACGCACGAAGTAGAGCCCTCGGGGGAGTTCGCCCACATACAAGGAAGCGGTGCCGTTCAACTTGCCAGCGCGCAGGGTCTTGCCGAGCGCATCGGAAAGCGAATAGCCTGCACCCACGGTGCCCGGGTTACCGAGCTTGATGTTCACCACATCGGTAGCGGGGTTGGGGTACACATTCAAAGTGGCCAGCGCATTCACCTCGGCAACGCTGTTGAAGAACTCCACGTCGGAGCCGAAACGCGGGTTCAGTTGGCGGTCCGCATCGAACTGCCCCATGCAACCGGTGATGTTGTACACCTCGCCGACCACCGCAGGATACAGGAACATCAGCGAGTCGATCAGGAGGTCCGAAGTGCCATCGTTCACGGACCAGGGTGTGCCGCCGGGTACGGCGGTGCAAGTGGCTTGGTCCACGCGGCACAATACGCCTTCCCACTGCTCCTGCTGCGCGGCGAGCGCGTCGAAGAGATGTGGCGGGGGAACGGGGTGGTTGCCATGCACGGAGAAGTTCGTGACGTTGATGAGTTCGGTGGCGTTGTGGTACTCCTGCACGGTGGCCTGGAAGGTCACACTGTCACCCAGGTTCACCGGGTGGATGTCATCGAACACGTAGATACCGCTCCACGGGCCGGGGCCGTATTGGATGAAGTAGCCGTTGAGGCCGAGCGTGTCGATGCCCGTGACGATACCACCGGTGATGACGATGTTGCCCGTCTCCGGTGAGTTGCCGCCAGCGTCGGTGGTGTATTGGATGTCGTGTATGCTGCGTTGCTGTGGCGGGGCTCCGGGCGCGATGTTCACATCGTCCAGTACCAGATGCTCCGGTGCGAAGGTTTGGCGGCAACCGATGATGAACTCGGCGAGGTCGCTCGTATGCGTGCAGATCACGCTTGCGGTGATCAGCTGCCAATCCGTGTTGTTGTTCAGGGTCACATACGCGGAGTAGGGTGCATACCCGGAACTGGTTATGCGTTCATCGAAGAGGCTCACATGCACATCGCCGTGCCCGCGTGCCCAGAAGCTGTAGTCGTACACCGTACCACTGTCCGTGTGCATGGGCAGGGTGGTGAAGCGCTTGTTGTTGGTGGTGGAGTTCTGCAGACGCACGGCGAACTGGCCACCGTGCGCGTTCACGGTCACCTTCCCGATGCTGTCCAGGTTGATGTTCGTCTTGTCGCCTATCCAATTGGTGGGCAAGGTGTCGTTCCAGGCTTCGAGCCCGCTGCTGAACTGGGCGTTCGCTACAGTCGCCAAGGCAAAGACGGACAGGAGTAGGGCTGTTCTCATAGGCTGGTGGTATTGTGGTCGGTTACTTCACACGGATGTCCTCCATGTGCTGCACGTTTATCTGGGGCTTGTCCTTGTAGATCTCCACGGTGCCCTTCACGATGAGTTCCTTGCCTTCAAAGCGTTCCTTCAGCTTGTCGTGCTCCGCACCGGACACCTTGCCCGAAATGGTCACGGTGAAGGTGTTGTCCGGATACTCCCCTCCGAAGTTCATATACAGCCGGCTGCTGCCCTCGGCATTGGTAACGGCCTTTACGCCCGTGGGGGTGCCGCAGAAGACGACCTCCTTGCCCACTTTGTCCACCACGGTCTTCACATCATCCGTGCAGGCGGGGGCATCGGGTTGCTGGGCGAAGAGTGCGCTGCTGCTGAGAACGAGGGCAGCGGCGAAGAAGAGGGAGCGGGGTTGGAGCATGCTTCGTAGTCCCGCATTAGGCGGGAGGTCAAACTTAGGAAGGCCCGGCACCACGGGCTGAACATCTTTGCAGTCCTAAAGCCTGTACGATGCGACACCTGCGTTCCTTCTTGCTCCCTTTGCTCTGTCTGCCCTTGGCGGCCATGGCCTGGGGCCCTACCGGCCACCGCGTCATCGGCGAAATTGCCGAACGCCACCTGACCAAGAAGGCGCGCAAAGCCATCATCCAGATACTCGGCTCCGAAAGCCTGGCCATCGCCTCCACCTGGATGGATGAGGTGAAGTCCGATGATGCCTACGACAACACGCATGACTGGCATTGGGTCACCATTCCGGACAGCCTCACCTACGCCACCAGTGCGAAGAACCCGAAGGGCGATGTGGTGGAAGCCATCACGCGCATGAGCGACCTGTTGCGCAGCGATACGGTGTCGTTCGAGCGCAAGGCGATTTATCTGCGCTTCCTCATCCACTTGGTAGGCGACCTGCACCAGCCCTTGCATGTTGGCCGTGGGGATGACAAGGGCGGGAACGACTTTCAGGTCACCTGGTTCAAGAAGAGCACGAACCTGCACCGGGTATGGGACAGCGAGATGATCGAGCAAGTGGGTCTGAGCTACACGGAACTCGCCAATAGCTTGGACCACATGGGCAATTCGACCATCGCGTTCACCCAAGGCGGCACCCCGGCGGATTGGGCGCAGGAGGTGGTGCCCTATCGCAAGGATGTCTACCCCGCTGAGCGCGGAGCTGACCTGGGCTACGACTACCAGTACAAGAACTGGCCACGCGTGCAGCAGCAATTGACCAAGGGCGGCATACGCTTGGCGGGTGTGCTGAACGATATTTTCAAGTGAGCACCAACGCGTGCACCATGCGCCTACCACACCTCGTGTCGCTGTTGCTGTGTGCATCCTTCGCGACCGCACAGGACAGCCTGCGCGTGATGGCCTACAACCTGCTGCACTTTCCTGATCCGGTGCCCGAGGGGCGGGCGGATACACTGGCCCACATTCTCGCATGGCATCCGGTCGACATTCTCATCTGCGAGGAGATACGGACAGAGGCAGGCGCACAGAGCGTATTGGATGATGCCTTGAACGTGAACGGCATAGACCGCTTCAGCATGGCGCAGTACGTGGAGCAACAGAGCGACCCGGCGGAACTGGTCAAGATATCGCAGATGCTCTACTACGACCACGAGAAGTTGGGACTGCAGGAGCAGCACATCGTGCTCACCGATGTGCGCGACCTGAACGTGTACACGCTCTACTTGCGCGATGCGGGCCTTTTGCAAGGCGATACGACCTTCATCACCGTAGTGGGTGTTCACCTGAAGTCCAGCATGGGCTATGAGACGGAACGGGAAGCGGAAGCACTGCTGCTGCGGGAGCACCTTTCCACCTTGCCTGCGGGCCGCATGGTCATCATCGGCGGCGACATGAACCTGTACACCGGTGCGGAACCCGCCTTCACCGCGCTGCTGGCACCGGAGGGAACGGTGAACATGGAAGACCCATTGGGCCTGGGTGGTGCGGAATGGGCCGGAGCGCCGAACGCATGGGTGCATACCCAGAGCACGCGCTACAGTACCATCTATGGCGATGGCTCCGGGGGCGGCATGGATGACCGCTTTGACATCCTGCTCCTGAGCAACAGCCTGATGGATGGCACGGGCCCCATGCACCTGGTACCGGGCAGCTACAAGCCGCTCGGCAACAGCGGCACCTGCTATAACCAGAGCATCACCGCGTGCGATACGACACAAACACCGTTCGCCATCCTGCGGTCGCTCTACTTCATGAGCGACCATCTGCCCATCACGCTCACCCTTGCACCCGGTACCGGGGTGGGCATGCCCGCAGCACCCGCGACGGCCTCACTCACGATGGTATTGCGTGACCGGTCGCTCTGGCTAACGGGTGGACAAGGTGCCGCCCTCGTTCAGCTGCACGATGTCAGCGGCCGCCTGTTGCTCTCCCGCACCATCGGGGTGCAGAGCGGTGGGGCAGCGCTTGTACTGCCCGGCGCACTGCATGGGCTGGTGCTCGCTACGGTGCGCGATGCGGAAGGCGGTAGGACCGAGCGGTTCCTGATACCGGAATAAAGGAAAAGGTCACAACAAAAAAGGACGAGCCTGCGCTCGTCCTTTTCGTTGACCTGTCTTCGCTCTAGCGCGCCTTGATGAAAGGCACTTGGCGTCGCGTTCCTTGGCTGGAGAGCACCACCACGTAGCACCCTTCGGGCAATGCGCTCGTGTCGATGATGTCCACGTTCGTGCCGTAGGCACCGCCTACTTTCTGGGCCAGCATCACGCGGCCGGTGGCATCCACCACGGTGGCGGTGGCGTTACCGCCGTTCGCCTGGTTGAAGCGGAGTTTCAATTGTTCGTTGGCCGGGTTGGGGTACACGGTGAAGGCGGAGAGCGCATTGGCGTACTCATCGATGCCCACCACACTGCGCGCGTGCCACTCCTGCCAGAAGAGGTTGGCGATGGTGTCGTTGTGGATGAAGAGGGTGTTCTCATCGTTCTCCGAATCAGCGGACGAGCTCCAGTTGTGCGAGCCGGTGATGACCAAGGGGTCGAACTGAAGGAAGGATTGGTCGATGATGGCGTACTTGTGGTGGAGCTGGCCGGGGATGTTCGCGAAGGAGTGCATCTCCACGCCCGCGGTAACGAGGGCATCATAGTCGGACCCGGTGCCGTTCACTTGCTCCACCAGTCCGGCAGCGCTCACATTGAAACCGTTGTTCGCCGTGATGATGGCATCAGCGATGGTATTGTCGGTGATGACCAGCAGGGCGAAGTGTACATCGTGGTCCGTGTGGTTGATGGCGTCCACGATACGCGAATTGGTATGGTCGCTGGGGGAGAAGTAGGACTCCACGCGGTCACCCCCGATGATGAACTCATGCGGCGTATTGTCCGTCTTGTTCGGTCCGAATCGGCTGTTCGCCACATTGGGCTGCGGGCCACTGCTGCCCCACATTTCCTCGAACTCGAGGCGATAGGCACGGGCCAGGGCCTCGTCCTGTATGAACACCAGGTTGTTCTGGTCGTCGAAGAGGTTCTCATTGGTCCAGTTCATGGAACCGCTCATCACCCAAGCGAGGTCCTGGTAGTCGGCGTCGATGCTCATGAACTTGTTGTGCATGCCGCTGCCGGTGCTGTTCATGCGCTGCAGCACGGGTACGCTGGCATCCAAGCTGGAGAGGCCCGTGTTCACATTGCTGCCTTCGGTGATGTAGCGGACCTGCACCCCGTTGGCAACGGCCGTGTTGAGCGCGCTGATGATGGTGGCATCGGACACGTTGTACATGGCCACATCAATGGTGTGTTCTGCGCGGGCGATATAGGCGGCGATGGTATCGTTCACCGCGCCGAAGAGCCCAACCGCGTTCTGGTAAGTGGCCACGCTGTTGTCCACGCTCTGGTTGAAGTACGCGCGCATGACGCCCGAAGAGTTGGAGGCCGTGCTATAGACGCGGATGGTCGTAATGGCCGTGTCGCCATCGGCCACGGAGTAAACATCGGCGTAGTAGAAGGTAGCCGGGTCGAGTCCTGTGAGCGGAACGGTGTGCGTGGTGGTCGCCACATCATCCCCGACGATGGTACCCAAGGCCGGAGTCAAGCCGTAGTTGAGGTAAGAGCTTCCCGGGTTGTCCGTGGTCCAGCTCAGGTCGAAGCCCGTTGTGGTGATGTTCTGCTGAAGAACAGGTCCGGTAACGTTGATGGCAGAGGTGAGCACCAGGTCAGCGGCGGTGCGGGGCAACAATTGGTAACCACCCGTAGTGAAGGTGTATTGCGAAGCGATGCCGATGATGTTCACCACCCCGGAAGGCACCGTGGTGCCGATGAGTGGATGGCCGACCTTGACGAAAACGATACCGCTCTGTCCGCTCGCGGTGAAATCCCACGTGGTGCTGGTGAAGGTGGAACCGCCAGCAGCGAAGGTGGCCGCGTCGATCTGCACCAGTTCGCATTCCACAGGTTCATCTATTTGGCCGGGTGTGATCACCTGCGGTGCGGGCAGCGGGTTCCCCGTGCTGTTGATGGTTACGGCCGTGATGGGGTTGAGCTCGGTGAGCCCATTGTAGCGTGCCATCACACCTGTGATGGTGATGTTGTCCCCGGGTGCCGGTGCGAAAGGCACTGACCCCGCACCGGGGTAAGCGGAGATGCCGCCGGTACCGTCCTGCATGTAGCGGATGGGGCCGAGCTCGTCGCCATTGGTAACGATGCCGGTGACGGTCACCGTGGCGCCATCGGCGAAGGTGCGGGCTTCCGCGATGTCGGCTTGGGCCTGCGCCAGCATGGGCAGGAGGAAGGTGAGGAGGGGGAGGAGCTTTTTCATCAGAGGTCATCCCGGGGCCCGGGGCATGTTGGGTTTTCAGAAAGTGAACTGCACGCCGAGGTTCCATGTGCGACCTGCGCCGAAGTACACACTGGCCGAAGCGGCGTCGAAGTTGTAGGAAGCGGGGGCCACGTTGCCATCATTGTTCCGCGCGTCCGAGATGTAGTAGGTGTCCAGCGCGTTGAGCACGCTGCCGGTAATGAGCACTTCGGTCTTCCTCGCCCGGAAGCCGTACCCGGCATGCACTTCGGTAAGGAGGTAATTCGGCATGCTCCAGGATTCCCGCTGTTCAGCACCAGCGGTAAGTGTGAAGGGGTCGAAGTCAGCGTACTGCCGGGCGAAGTAGGTGCCGCGCACCTTGAAGTACAACTTCTTGATGGGTTCGAAACGGAGCATGCCTCCAAGCTGTGTCTGTGCTGCATTGCCCACGTGGACGCCGCGCGCGTCGAAGTTGATGAGTACGGGCACACCCGTGGACGGGTCCACAGCGGGCCGGCCATCATCGTCCCGCAATGCGAGGTCCTTCACCTGCGATTGCCATGTCCAATCAGCCAAGGAAGCCAGTCCTTCCAGTGTCCACTTGGTATTGAGCTTCCACGCAAGGTCCAATTCCACGCCCATATGCCGCGCGTTCATGCCATTGATGTTCACCTTTCGTTGCTCATCACCGAACCGCACGGTGGTGGCCACGTCAACCGGCTTGTTCTTCCAGTAGGTATAATAGGTGTTCACGTTGATGGCCAGTTCGTGCTGGCGGAAGGAGTAGCCTGTCTCCAAGGCGAGCACTTGTTCGTTCTTGATGTTCGCGAACGGCTTGTTCGTGAAATCGAACACGTAGTCGAAACGCGGTGCGTTGCTCAGGATCCCGACGTTGAAGAACACGTTGTTCCACTCGTTCAGGTTGTAATTGGCGCCGCCCTTCACATTGAAGCCCGGTATCCACTTTTTCGAGGTCTGGGCGTCGGATGCCCCGCTGTATTCATTGGTATAGGAAGAGGCGCCGACGATGGACCCGTCAGGCTGGGTGCCCACATTGTCCACGAAGATGGTATCCCCACTGGTGGTTACCGTAGCACCCTTGAGCGCGGTGAGGGAACTGCTGCCGTTCCAATAGAACACATCGCCATAGCCCACGGCCTCTGAGAAAAAGTGGCCGTCGATCTCAAGGTCCCGCTTGCGGAAATAGTCCGTGCGTTGGTAACCGGTATTGGCCACGGTGCCGCTCACGAACCAACTGAAGACCTTGGTGTGGTGTTCAAGCTGCATGAACAGGCCGCCCCATTGCACCAGGTCGGAGTTATGGTAGCTCATCTTGTCGCCCAAGCGCACCGTATCGCTCGCCGAGTTCTCATCCCGGCCGCTCGTATTCATGTAGTAGTTGCCTCCGAGGAGGTCGTACACCTCCGCATAGTGCTGTCCGCGATAGCTGCGCAGGTCAAGGCCACCGGATAGTTCGAGCTTATCATTCATGCGGTAGGTCGCGGTGGTCAGCAGTCCGTACCACATGTGGTTGTTCACCAGGCTGCGGATGATGTTCGAGGCCTTACGCGTAGGGTTGTTATCGAAGGTGGACGGCGTGAAGATGCCCGCGTAGCCCGTGTTCTCGTTATAGATCTGCTGGAAGTCGATGAGGCCATCGGCGGTCTGCGGCGGTGCACTGTTGGTGAGACGTGTTCCGCCGCCGTTACCGATGCTGAGGTAGGCCACGTTGCTTATGTACAGCTTATCGTTCACTTGCCACAGGTCCCGCAAGGAGAATTGCGGTTTGTGGTAGTAGTTCACCCGTTCGTTGAGGGTTTCGCTCTTGATGTTCGAGCGGGTGCCGTCCGCCGTGAAATCAAAGCGTTCCAAGTAACCCCAGTGCTGATTGTACTGCCGTCCGTAATTCTGGGCGCCCGTAGCATCAATGGACGGATCCTTGATGAAATCGGAGACGTAGGTGCCTATGTGCAGCTTGTACGCTCGTTGCCCATGCTCTTGGGGCGCACCGAAGCCGCTCAGGCTCAACAGGTGCTTGCCCATCCTTTTCTCCAATTTGGCGAAATAGAACCAGCCCTTGGTCCAGGTCTGGTCCACCCAGCCATCGCCTTTCTTGTATGAGCCACCCAAGGTGAGGCCCCACCCTCCTTTGAGCTTGCCGCTCGTGAAACCGATGGTGGTGCGCAGGTAGGCGTTGTTCGCGGCTTCTTGCTTGATGATGAGGCTGCGCTTCTGGTCGATGCCCTTGGTGAGGATGTTGATGGTACCGCCCACGGAGGGAATGGCGATCTTGCTGGCACCCAAGCCCCGCTGCACTTGGATGCTACGCGTTGCTGCATCCAGCCCGAACCAGTTGCTCCAATACACCGCTCCGTTCTCCATATCGTTCACGGGCACGCCATCGAGCATCACGGCCACATTGCTTTGGCTGAAGCCGCGCAGGGTGATACGTGCATCACCATCGCCCCCGCCGTTCGTGGTGGCGTACACCCCCGGTGTGCTGTTGAGCAACATGGGGATGTCCCGCGAGGCCAATTCCTCTTGGATCTTCCGAGGTTCAATGGTGGAGAAGGCGACGGGTGTTTCCCGCTTCACGGCCACATCCGCTACTACTTGGACCTCGGTGAGTGTCACGCTCTTCAGCTTCAGGTCCACCGTCATATGTGGTGCCTTCACTTCCAAGGGCTGGCTCTGGTCCTCATAGCCCACGTAGGACATCGTGAGGGTATAGTTCCCGTAAGGGGCAATGAGGCGGTAGTGCCCATCAACATCCGTGGAGGCAGCGAGCGTATCCGCCAGCTTCACCGTGGCACCGATAAGCGTTTCACCGGTGCCCACATCCCGCAAGGTTCCTTCTATCTCCGCCTTTTGGGCGGACAAGAACGCAGGCAACAGGAGCCCAAGGACGGTAAGCAGCCCGTTCCGGGCCATTTCGCGAAGCATGGTGGTGGTCCGGTCAGTGCACCAACAACTCTCGGCTCAGGCGAGCACCACCTTCCAGCGCCACGCGGACCATATAGAGTCCTGGCAGTGCCTCTGGCAGGTGCAGGATGTAGGTGCCGCTCTTGTCCGAAGGTGCAACGGCATAGATGGAACGTCCGCGCACATCGAATACCTGTACGGAATTGATGCGGTCCGTGGCCTTGATCATGACCGGGCCGTTCTCTACCGGGTTCGGTGCGAAGATCATGGACTCCGCCTGCTGCTCTGTAATGGCATCAACGGTGGGGCAATCGCACACGTGGTGGTTCAGGTCGGTCCATGTATTGATAGGGAGCGAGTCCCATTCCAATGTCACATTGAAAGGGGAAGGGTTGCTGGTAACTCCTCCCATTACAGAGGCTTTGCGGATCAAGGTGTGGTTCGCGGTCCACCAGCTTCCACCGTTCCCATCGGTGTAGTTCGCGGTCGCATCATCCGTCCAAGCCCCTCCTGGGTCGACCCCTACTTCGCCCATGATGTCGGCGATGGTGCCATCCAAGTGTTCGAGCGTGATGGCATCATCCCCATTGTAGTACATGGGCGTGGGGTAGGTACCCGGGCAGTGGAGTTGGCCGAGATTGTAGAGCGTAGTGTCGCAAAAACCGAAACCACCAGCGGAATCCAACTGGCCATTGGTGACCACGACCGTATGGCTGGGCAGCAAACTGCCGCTCAGGGTGAGGCTCTCCGAAGCGGTGAAGGACCCGTTGGAGTAACGTTTGATGCTGTACTGGCTGAGGTCGATGGTGCCAAGGGTCGGATTGTAGATCTCCAAGGCCTTGTTCTGGGAGCTGCCTTCGCAGTATTCCGAGAAGAAGAGTTCGCTGCATTGAGCGGAAAGCAATACCGGTACTGCGGACACGGAAAGCAGGAGTAGAGTACGACGCATGGGTCAGTTGTTTGGGTGCGTGTTGAGGGGCCAAGAGGCCCGTAAAAAGGGATGCGAAAGTAATCGACGCGTGTGGCACGCCCGGATGTCCGAAAGGTTAATTCGCCGGTCGTTCGCGGAAGCTTGACCTGTCGGACCCGTAAACATAAGGTCACTCACTGGCGCTCAGGGCGGTTCAGGGGTACCTTTGCGGCCGTTTTGGCCGTACTGGCGGCTCCTATGCACACCGTGGTCCTCTCCCCGAAGCACTGGTCCAAGGTCGCGCGCGCTGTCATGCGCGCCGGGGTGTGTCTACTCCTGCTCCATTCCGTGAAGAGTGCGCGTGCTGGACACTATGCCGGGGGCAGCATCACGTGGGAGTGCCTGGGTGCCGGGCAGTACCAGATAAGCTTGGACCTGTTCCTGGATTGCTCGGGCTTCACGATCATTCCGCAGGACATCACCTTTTCGAGCGACTGTGGTACCACCTACACGGTACAGGACCTGCTGCCGACCAGCCAGCAGGAGGTGAGCCAGTTGTGCGGGGCCCAATTGGCGAACAGCACCTGCAACGGGGGCGCGCTGCCGGGGATGATGTGGTACCACTTCGAGACGGCTCAGAACCTGCCGCCGTGCGATTCGTGGAATGTGAGCTGGAACATCTGCTGCCGCAGCAACGCGGTGAACCTGGTGGGCAACCAGGGCATGTTCATCGAGGCGGAGATCAACACGCTGGACGCGGCGTGCGACAACTCGCCCGTGTTCACCGACCAATCGCTGCCTTACGTGTGCGTGAACCAGCCCGTGTACTACAATTTCGGGGTCACGGATCCGGACGGCAACACGCTGGTGTACTCTTTGGAATCGGGCCAGCTCTTCGCCGGAACGGTGCAGAACCTGAACTACCAGCCCGGCTTCACCGGCGGCCTGCCGGTCCCGGGCATCACCGTGGATCCCATCACGGGGCAGATCGTGTTCACCCCCACCGTCAGTGGCAACTACGTGGTGGTGATACGGGTGGAGGAGTATGATATAAACGGCAACCTGATCGGCGTCGTGATGCGCGACATCACCTTCGTGGTGATCGCCTGTACGGGGAGCGTGCCGGAAACCCAGGGCGTGGTGAACAACACAGGGGGCCTGCTAACGGGGGCCAACAGCATCGAGGTGTGCGATGGGGAAGCGTTCTGTGTGGACGTGCTCTTCACGGACGCCGATCCCGGCACGATGCTGCAAGTGGTGTCCCAGGCCACCGCGCTGCTGCCCGGTGCCACCTTCAGCGTGATCGGCAACAACCCCGCGACGGCGCGGATCTGTTGGACGGGCGATCTGGCGAACTCACCCGTGAACGTGCTCATCCAAGCGGACGACGGCAACTGCCCCATCGAAAACACCGCATCCCTTGCGGTGAACATCACAACGGTGAATACGGGAGGAGTGGCCCCCTCTCCCGGCACGAATGGATCCGTTCAAGTATGTCCCGGTAGCGGCGCGTTCTTCCTGATCAGTGTGCTGGGCGGCTTGCCCGACATCAACGGGTATTGGACCGACCCGAACGGCAACCCGCACAACGCGGATTTCGACCCCTTGACGGATCCGGCCGGTGTTTACACCTACACGGTAGGCACCGCTTGCGCGAACGCTTCGGCCACGGCCACCATAACTTATCTCTCCGCGCCGAATGCCGGAACGAACGCGGTTCTTGCACTCTGTTCCAACGCGGCCCCATCCAACCTGTTCAACGCGCTGGGCGGCACACCCGACGCAGGCGGTTCGTGGACCGCTCCGGGCGGCGGTCCCTTCAATGGCACATACGACCCAGCGGTGGACAGCCCGGGCATCTACACATACAGCGTTTCAGCGGGTGCGGGATGCGCAGGCACGAGCGCTACGGTGACGGTGTCTGAGACGACGGCACCGGTACCGGGTACCAATGGCACGGCGACTTTCTGCGGGAATGGTGGTGCGCAAGGGTTGATCGCGTTCCTTGGCGGGTCCCCGCAGGTCGGTGGTATCTGGACCGGTCCTGGCGGCGGAGCCTTCGGGGGAAGTTATGATCCCGCTGTCCATGCGCCGGGTGTCTACACCTACACGGTTGTCGGCACGGCGCCCTGTCCCAATGGTGTCGCCACTGTAACAGTCACTGAGAACGCTCTGCCGATCGCGGGAGCGAACGGCGCTATCACTGTCTGCTCGAATGCAGCCGCGTTCAACCTGCAGGGCCAACTGGGCGGTTCGCCGGGTGCAGGAGGCACGTGGACCGCACCGGGCGGTGCGGTGCACGGCACCTCCTATGATCCGGCGGTGGACATCCCCGGGATCTATACCTACACGCTGATGGGTACGGCCCCCTGCCCGAACGCGGCCGCCACCGTCACTGTCACGGAGAACCTCGCGCCGAACGCCGGAGCGAACGGAACGTTGAGCGTCTGCAGCAACGGCACTACGGTGAACCTCATCGACCAATTGGTCGGTGCGCAATCCAACGGCACATGGACCGCGCCCGGGGGCGCCGCCTTCCTCGGCACTTACAATCCCGCTGCGGACGGGCCTGGTGTTTATACCTACACCGTACCCGGCTTGGCACCATGCCTCGTGGACCAGGCGACGGTGACGGTGAGCGAATCGGCGCCACCGAACGCGGGCACTGATGGGAGCCTGGCCGTATGCGGGAACAACCTTTCCACCAACCTGCATGCGCTCCTCACCGGCTCCCAGGCAGGGGGTACATGGACCGCTCCGGACGGAACCCCCTTCTCCGGTTTCTACGACCCAGCGGTCGATGCATCGGGTGTCTATACATACACGGTCGCGGGCGTGGCACCATGTCCGAGCGATGTGGCGACCGTAACGGTAACAGAGAACTCTCCGCCCGTAGCGGGGGCTGATGCCGTCATCACGCTGTGCAGCACTTCACCACCTACGGCGCTGTTCCCGCTGTTGGCGGGTGCTCAGGCCGGTGGCATGTGGGCCGCACCGGGGAACGTCGGGTTCAGCGGCACATACAACCCCGCCGTGAATGGGCCTGGCGTGTATACCTATGCGATCCTGGGCATCGCTCCCTGCTTGAGCGACGCGGCGTTCGTAACGGTCACCGAGAACCAGCAACCGTCGGCCGGTGCTGACGCGGTGCTCGCCTTATGCGATGATTCCGCCCCGACCGCGTTGTTGCCTTTGCTTACCGGCGGCCAAGCGGGCGGTACCTGGTCCGCACCGGGCGGTGGCGCGTTCGGCGGTACGTATGATCCGGTATCGCACGGCCCCGGAACATACACCTATACGCTCATTGGTAGCGCTCCTTGTGTGAACGATCAGGCGACCGTCGCGGTAACGGAGAACCCGGCCCCGGATGCTGGCTTGGATGGTGCGCTCACCGTTTGCGGGAACTCGGTAGCGACTGCTCTGCTCTCCTTGATCGCGGGTGCGGACGGGGGTGGAGCATGGACCGCCCCCGGTGGGGCGGTGTTCAGCGGGACCTATGATCCGGCTGTAGACGCTTCCGGTGCGTATACGTACACGGTCAGTGGTATCGCCCCCTGCGTAGCGGACCAGTCCACCGTCACGGTAACGGAGAACCCGGTGCCGGATGCCGGTAGTGATGGATCGCTGACCACATGCAGCACTTCAGCGCCAAGCGGCCTGCTCGCGCAACTCATCGGCGCGCAACCCGGTGGCACATGGACCGCGCCCGGAGGAGGTGCGTTCAACGGGACCTATGACCCCGCGGTGCAGGCTTCCGGCGTTTACACCTACACGGTGAATGGTCTGGCCCCGTGTGCCGCCGATCAGGCCACGGTCACTGTCGCGGAGAATGCGGCATCGAACGCGGGCATTGACGGCGCGATCGACCTGTGCGGCACGTCAGGGGCTACGGCTTTGTTCGCACAACTGACGGGTGCGGACGGTGGGGGCTCATGGACCGCGCCCGGAGGTGCGGCATTCAGTGGGACATACGATCCGGCGGTCGATGTTCCCGGCGCGTACACCTACACGGTGAGCGGGATCGCGCCCTGTGCCGCGGACCAGTCGGTAGTGACCGTTGCCGAAGCTCCCCCTCCGATCGCCGGTTCGGACGCTGCACTGACCATCTGCGGATCCGCAGCACCAACGGCCATGTTCCCCTTGCTGGCCGGTGCGCAAGCAGGGGGTACTTGGGCGGGTCCTGGCGGGGCGGCCTCCAACGGTACTTTCGATCCTTTGGCGGACGGCCCCGGTACCTATGTGTACACGGTGAATGGTATCGCGCCGTGCGCCAGCGATGCGGCCGCCGTCACGGTTTCGGAAGATGTTCCCCCTGATGCCACCATCACGTATGCTTCCGCTGCGTTCTGCGCCACGAGTGGTACGGTGGCGCCGGTACTGACAGGAACAACAGGGGGCGTGTTCTCGGCAGCACCTGCGGGCCTTCTGGTCGATGCGGTCACAGGGGCCATCGATCCAGGGGGGAGTGTTCCGGGCGGTTACACGATCATGTATGCGTTGCCCGCTAACGGAGCATGTCCCGGATTCAGCACAACGACCGTAGTGGATATCATCGCACCGCCATCTGCGGGTGCGGATGCCGCATTAACGGTATGCGATAACGGAGGTGCCGTCGCTCTCTTCGGCGAGCTCACGGGCGCGCAAGGGGGCGGGACATGGACAGCGCCCGGTGGGGGCGCGTTCAATGGCACGTACGATCCCGCCGCCAACACCAGCGGCATCTACACGTACACCGTGATAGGCACCGCTCCTTGCGCCAATGACCAAGCTGCCGTTACGGTGAACGAGACCGGTTCACCCGATGCGGGCGCGGATGGTGTGCTGACCCTGTGTGCTGATGGTGCGGCGACCGCCTTGTTTCCGGCCTTGGGCGGAGCACCACAACCCGGTGGCGCATGGACAGCTCCCGGTGGCGCCTCGCATGGCGGAACGATCGATCCCGGTACGGATGCTGCCGGGGTCTATATCTACACATTGGCCGCACCGGCACCATGCGTCAGTGACCAATCGCAAGTGAGCGTTTCTATCAACGCTGCTCCTGATGCCGGTGCGGACGGTGTCATCACGATTTGCGACATCGGTGCACCCGCGGCCCTGTTCACACAATTGTCCGGTGCCCAGCCCGGGGGAACCTGGACAGGCCCCGGCGGTGGGCCGTTCAGCGGAATCTACGATCCCGCGACCGGAGCCAGCGGCATTTATACGTACACCGTGAATGGTATCGCTCCATGCGGATCGGACCAGGCCACGGTGACCGTGAACGAGACCGGTACGCCGGATGCCGGAACGGACGGGGCGATCACCTTGTGCTCCACATCATCGGCCGCGGGCCTGTTCGCGGCGCTTGCCGGAGCACAGGTGGGTGGAACCTGGACAGATCCAGGCGGTGCGCCGCATGGCGCGTCATTCGACCCCGCGTTGGATGCGCCCGGCAATTACACCTACACGTTGTCGGCCACGGCTCCCTGTGTCGGCGACCAGTCGCAGGTCGTGGTCACTCTGGAAGCCGCACCCGATGCTGGGACGGATGGATCGATCACCGTTTGTGACCAAGGTCTGCCGACCGGGCTCTTCGCCCAGCTT
Source organism: Flavobacteriales bacterium (assembly GCA_044224725.1). Lineage (GTDB taxonomy): Bacteria > Bacteroidota > Bacteroidia > Flavobacteriales_F > PHOS-HE28 > PHOS-HE28. Next base: position 19,321 of record JBGAJW010000048.1, on the reverse strand, counting down.
GGTGGAGCTGATGCGGGCCAGTCGGTCGTGACGGTTACCGAGACAGCTTCGCCGAATGCTGGCACCGATGGGTCGATCATTTTGTGCAGCTATGACGCGGTGGCCGCGCTGTTCACTGCGCTCGGCGGCGGCGCGGAAGCAGGCGGAAGCTGGACCGAGCCGGGCGGTGCTCCGCATGGGACCACCATCGACCCTGATTCGGATCCCGCAGGGGTATACACGTATACGATCGCTGCGGTTGCGCCGTGCGCAGGCGATCAGGCGCAGGTGACGGTAACAGTGAACGCACCACCGAACGCGGGTGCTGATGGGGCATTGACGGTCTGCGATGCAGGCGCGCCAGCAGGGCTGTTCGCCTCGCTTTCCGGAGCGCAGGTCGGTGGCACATGGACCGCTCCGGGTGGCGGTGCGTTCAGCGGGACCTACGATCCGGCGATCGATGGCGGCGGTGTCTTCACCTACACGGTCGCAGGAACGGCCCCGTGCGCGGCTGACCAGGCCACCGTGACAGTTATCGAAACAGGTTCACCCAACGCGGGGACGGACGGCGCGATCACCCTGTGCGCTTCCTCACCCGGAACGGACCTCTTCGCCCAACTCACCGGAGCGCAGGTCGGGGGGACATGGACCGCCCCAGGAGGTGCGTCCCACAGCGGCACGTTCGATCCATCGTTCGACATTGCCGGCGCATACACCTATACGCTCGCGGCTTCCGCTCCGTGCATCAGCGACGCCGCGCAGGTCTCGGTGAGCATCGTTTCTCCACCGAACGCCGGTACGGACGGAATGCTCACCGTCTGCGATCAGGGAGCTGGGACCGCCCTGTTCCCGACATTGGCAGGTGCTGATGCCGGCGGAACGTGGACGGACCCGGGAGGAGCCGCCTCCAGCGGCACCTACGAGCCATCCGTTGATGTCGGCGGCGTGTACACCTACACGGTGAACGGTATCGCCCCGTGCGTTGCCGACCAGGCCACGGTGACGGTGAATGAGACGAGTTCACCTGATGCGGGTGTGGACGGTGGATTGATACTCTGCGCCAATGCCGTTCCGGCCGACCTGTCCACCGGATTGAACGGGGCTGACGCGGGTGGGGTATGGACCGGACCTGACGGCCTCCCGCACAGCGCGATCATCGATCCGGCAAATGATGGCGCGGGCATCTACACGTACTCCCTCAGTGCTGCACCCCCTTGTCCGGGGGACCAGGCGGAGGTCATCGTGACGATCGTCGCTGCTCCGAGCGCTGGCGCGGATGCCATGCTCACCGTATGTGATCAAGGCTCCGGCGCTGATCTTTTCGCCCAGCTCATCGGCGCGGATGCCGGTGGAACATGGACATCGCCGGGTGGCGGTGCCTTCAGCGGTATCTACGATCCGGTCACCGATGTACCCGGCGCATACACATTCACTGTGAACGGCACCGCTCCATGCCCTGCTGACCAGTCGGTGGTGACGGTGACCGAGACGGGGTCCCCTGATGCCGGTACCGATGGAACGCTGGACATCTGTTCTTCCACGGGGCCAACGGTTTTGTTGGACATCTTGGGCGGAAGCGCTGAGGCCGGAGGGTCTTGGACCGCTCCTGACGGAAGCGCCCACAGCGGTACATTGGTACCTGCGCTCGATGCCTCCGGGGTATACACGTACACGATCATCGCCGCGGCACCGTGCGTTTCTTCGAGCGCGGACGTCACCGTGAACATCGAATCCGCGCCGGACGCGGGGATCGATGGCGGCTTCACCGTATGCACGGGAGATCCTCTGCTGACGCTCTTCGACCTGCTGGGCGGCACACCGCAAACGAGCGGCGTATGGACGGACATCCTCAACACCCCGTTCGACGGCACTTTCGATCCGGCCACTTCGCCGCAGGGCATGTATACCTATACCGTGGTGGGTACCGTGTGCCCGTCCGATATCGCTACCGTGCAGGTGAACGTGGTGTTGGGCCCGAACGCCGGTCAGGACAATACCGTCGCGTTCTGCGAGACCGATGCACCGGTCCAGTTGATCGGTTCGCTGCTCGGCCAGCCCGACGCGAATGGCATCTGGACGGGTCCAGGTGGGGAGCCGTTCACCGGGACCTTGGATCCGGCAACCGCGCAAAGCGGGGAATACGCTTACACCGTTCTCACCTTCGGCGGGGGCTGCCCGGATGCGCAGGGTATCGTGACCGTCACAGTGAGCGCTACGGTGGATGCCGGTACAGTGGGCAACGTGACGTTATGCTCCACGAATGCTCCGGTCCAGTTACTGGGCCAGCTCGGAGGTTCGCCGGATGCTGGCGGTGCATGGGTGGATCCGCTTGGTGCACCGTTCTCGGGAACCTTCGATCCCAACACGGGGCTCGAAGGCGTCTATACCTACACCGTGGAGGCAGCCGCCCCATGTCCCTCGGCGAGCACCTCGCTCAATGTGGAAGTGAACACCCAGCCTCAGGCGGGCGCGGACGCCTCCGCCTTGTCCTGCAGCACGGACCCAGCCCTGACGCTCTTCGACAGGCTGGGTGGAACTCCCGATGCCGGTGGAACATGGACAGCACCTGGTGGCGCCCTGTCCAATGGCCAGTTCGTTCCGGGGACCTCGGAACCCGGCGCGTACACGTACCAACTTGCGGGTAGCTATCCGTGCGTTGATGACCAGGCCGTCGTCACGGTCGCTGTATCAGAAGCGGCCAACGTGGGCGCGAATGGCGCTGCTTCCGTGTGCTCGGATGCCGACCCTTTCGCGTTGTTCCCGCTGTTGGGGAACGGGACGGACGAAGGCGGCGCGTGGACCGCTCCCGGAGGTCTTCCTTCGAATGGCACCATCCAGCCGGCATCGGATCTCAGCGGTGTCTATACCTACACGCTCACGGCACCGGCCCCCTGCCCCCAGGCGCAAGCATCCGTTGCGGTGACGATCAACGATGTGCCGGCACCGGCCATAGCGCTCGCGATGGCCACCGGATGCGCGCCGGTGGAGGTGACCTTCACGAACAGTAATGGGGATGAAGGCGCGTACAGCTGGGACTTCGGCAACGGTGGCACAAGCCAGATATCGCAGCCCGATCCGGTGTTGTACGATGCGAGCGGCGAATACGCGATCACGCTTTCGGTAACATCAACTGCCGGTTGCGTCGGTGACACTTCCTTGGCGGGCGGCTTGTCGATCTACACACGGCCCGAAGCCGCCTTTACGTTCGGTCCGCCGAACTTGAACACGAATGCTCCTGAAGCCTACTTCCAGAACCAGAGTCTGGGTGCCAACGCTTACTACTGGCAATTCGATGAGCTGGGCAATTCAACGGACGTCAACCCGCGTTTCACCTTCCCATCGGCGCTGGATGGGTTGTACGCGGTGTGCCTCACGGCCTACGCCTCCGAGAATTGCTATGACACGGCCTGCGCTGAGATACCTGTTCCGATGGGGGCCGGTCTCTTCGTGCCGAACGCTTTTTCGCCCGACGGGGATGGCATCAATGAGGTGTTCATGCCATTCGTTTCCGGGTTGAAGCAGGAGGGCTACGAGTTCCTGATCTTCGATCGCTGGGGACAGGGTATCTTCTCCACTTCGCGCATGGGCGAGGGCTGGGACGGCAACTTCGGCGATGGATCGCCCACCCCGATCGGGGTATATGTCTGGAAGCTCATCGGGCGCGAGCGCTATGGCACGGGCCGCGTGGACCGCACGGGCCATGTGACGCTGGTGCGATGACCGGTCATTCACCTCCTTTCACAGGCGCTTCGTCCTTCTGGGCGGAGCTGGCGGGAAGCCCGGTCTATCTTCGGCGGCTCATTTCCACGGCGTGCCGGAGCGGCTGGTCATCATACCCACCTACAACGAACAGGAGAACATCCGGGAGATCCTCGGACACGTATTCCGGCTGGAGCCCTCGTTCCATGCGCTCGTCGTGGATGATGGATCGCCGGACGGCACGGCGAACACGGTGAAGGAGCTGCAAGCGCAGCATGGCGAACGGCTTCACTTGATCCAGCGCGCGGGCAAACTCGGACTGGGCACGGCCTACATCGCAGGCTTCAAATGGGCCTTGGAACGGGGCTACGTGCACATCTTCGAGATGGACGCCGACTTCAGCCACAACCCCGATGACCTCGTGCGTCTGTACGATGCGTGCGCCAAAGGCGGCGCGGACATGAGCGTCGGTTCACGTTACGTGAAAGGCGGCCATGTGCGCGACTGGTCATGGGACCGGATCATGTTGAGCTTCTGCGCATCACTGTATGTGCGGGCGATCCTCTGGCTCGGCGTGCGCGATACCACGGCGGGCTTCGTCTGCTACCATGAACGCGTGCTACGCACGGTGGCGCTCGACGAGATCCGATTCGTTGGCTATGCGTTCCAGATCGAGATGAAATACCGTGCGCACCTCGCAGGTTTCCGCATCGCGGAAGTGCCCATCACCTTCATCGACCGCTTGAAGGGCACCAGCAAGATGAGCGCGAACATCTTCCGGGAGGCCGTGCTGGGCGTGTGGAAGATGAAGTTCAGCGTACGGCAGCGGAAAGTGGACAACGTGAAGCGATGAGCGACTGGCTGATCCGAGCGGCACACGTGGTGAACGAAGGCAAGACCTTCCAGGCCGATGTGCTCGTGCGTGGCGGTCGCATCGAACGCGTCGCCACAGAAGGGATCGGCAGCGCGCGGAACGTGACGGAAGTGGATGCCGAAGGCAAGCATCTGCTTCCCGGATGCATCGATGACCAAGTGCATTTCAGGGAACCGGGCCTCACGCACAAGGACGATATCGCGCATGGATCCGCCGCAGCGGTGGCCGGTGGCGTCACCAGTTTCATGGAGATGCCGAACACCGTGCCCAACACGCTGACGCAACCGTTGCTGGCGGACAAATACGCGTTGGGCGCGGCGAGCAGTGTCGCGAACTATTCGTTCTTCTTGGGCGTGGGCAACAGCAACCTCGCTGAGGTATTGCGGACCGATCCGAGGAACGTGTGCGGACTGAAAGCCTTCCTGGGCAGCAGCACGGGCGATATGCTCGTGAACGATGAGCGCACGCTCGATGCGTTGTTCCGCCAGGCGCACATGATCCTGGCCGTACACGCTGAAGACGAACCGACAGTCCGTGCCAACACCGCCGCTGCGTTAGCGAGCTACGGAGAAGATATCCCGCTGGAAGAGCACCCGCGGATCCGGAGCGCTGAAGCGTGCTGGCTGAGCAGCAGCCGTGCGGTCGCCCGCGCGAAGGAGCACGGTACGCGGCTGCATGTCCTGCACATCAGCACCGCGCGTGAGCTGGAACTGTTCGCACCGGGACCGTTGGATGGAAAGCGCATCACCGCCGAAGCCTGCGTGCATCATCTCTGGTTCACGGATGCGGACTACGCGAAGAAGGGTACGCGCATCAAATGGAACCCGGCGGTCAAGACACAGGGGGATCGCGACGCCATCCGTCGTGCCGTCATCGACGGTCGCATCGACGTGATCGCCACGGACCATGCACCGCACACGCTGGAGGAGAAAGCGCGGCCCTACACCCGGTGCCCCAGCGGAGCACCATTGGTGCAGCATTCGCTCGTGGCCATGCTGGAGTTGATGCATGACGGCGTCTTCACCCTGGAACAAGTGGTGGAGAAAATGAGCCACGCGCCTGCGCGCCTGTTCGATGTGAAGGACCGCGGTTTCATTGCGGATGGCATGTTCGCGGACCTGGTGCTTGTCGACCTTGATTCTCCATGGACCGTTTCGAAGGACAACCTGTTTTACAAGTGCGGGTGGTCGCCCTTGGAAGGCCAGCGGTTCCGTGCACACGTGGACAAGACCTGGGTGAACGGGCGACTGGTGTACAATGACGGCAAGGTGGACCGGAGTGCGCGCGGCGAACGATTGCTCTTCGACCGATGAAGTCGTTCGCGTTCCTCTCGTTCATTTTCATGGTGGCGTGTTCCTCCTCCGAGGAGCAGCCAGCTGATCTGTTGCCCCGTGAGAAGTTCACCGAGGTGTTGCTCGAGGCGCAGCTCATCGAAGCGCGCGTGAACCATGAAGCGGTCATCGACAAGAAGACCGACGTCCCGGGCAAGTCGTACTACGCCGAGATGTTCAAGGAACAGGGCGTAACGGAAGAGGCGTTCAAGACCACGTTCAATTGGTACGTGGCCCATCCCGCCGAGCTCAAGGACATCTACAACGACGTGCTCACCGACTTGCAGAAGCGCGTGGACGTCGCTGATAGTTCAGGTGTGGCTCACTGACCGCGCAGGAACCGCTCCGTGTTCGCGACGGCCTCTTCGGCCTTCCTGAATTCCATCGATAGGACTTTCCGCGCCCTTGAGCCGTCGTACAGCCGCTGTCGCGATGCGGTACGCGCGGATGCCTTGGTGACCAAAGGCCTTCCGCCGAACAGCGTGCGCAAGCGTTCGAATCGCCAAGCGAATTCCATCGTCCATGGAGCGATAGCGGTCGTTGGTGCTGACTTGCCCGCGTTCCGCGCGATGGTGCTGAAGAGGTCGCGGTAAGAGATGTTCTCACCGATGAGCAGGTGCCGCTCGCCGTTCCCCGGGCTTTGACCCGGGGTCACGCCTTCGTCCAGCAGACGCACGAGCGCGATGGCCACGTCGCGCGCGTCCACCACGGCGTTGCTTCCCCTTGGGTAGAAGCGCGAGCCCTTGCGCAGGCGTTCCATGATGGTCATGCTGCTACGTCCGGCGGGTCCCGGTCCGATCACCACACAAGGGTTCACCATCACCGCGTGCAGTCCTTCGGCGATGCCGCGTTGAACTTCCAATTCCGCTTCGTGCTTGCTGATGGCGTACGCGGAGGCGGACTTGTCGCTCTTGAACTCCACCGATTCATCATTGGCGCCACCATCCGGTCGGAAACCGATCGTCGCTGTGCTGCTGACGTGGCCCAATCGCTCGACGCCGCTGGCGAGCATCGCGTTCACCACGTTCGCAGTGCCGGTGATGTTGTGCAGGAACATCCGTTCCGAATCGCGCGGGTCGAATGAAACCAGGGCCGCGCAATGGAAGACGCGTTCCACGCCCTTCATCGCAGTGCTCAGTGCATCCGGTTCGAGGAGGTCGCCTTCCACCCATTCAATGCGTTTGAATCGCGCTTCACCGTCCGCGTGGTAGTGCCGAAGCACCCGTAGCACCAGGTCGCGATCGCTGCCAGCCCGGTGCAGGGCGCGCACGCTCCGTCCACGATCCAGCAGTTCGTTCAGCACGTGAACGCCTACGATGCCAGTGCCGCCGGTGACGAGGTCCATGCGGCGAACATACAGGAGCAGGGGCAGGAACGGGCGCAGTTGGCTTCTGCTCCGCGCCTTGGTCCTGCGCCTGTGCCTGCCGACTGGCTCCTACTTTCGCCGCCCTACCGCCGTTGCGTTTCAGGCTATGGCGGGCGAAGAATGAGCACAGTAAGAGATCACGTCGAAGAACTGACCTGGCGCGGGCTGTTGCACGACAGCATGCCCGGCACCCGTGAATACCTGAACCTGGGTCCGGCCAGCGGCTATATCGGCTTCGATCCCACGGCGGACAGTCTGCACGTGGGCAACATGGTGCAGATCATGATGCTCAAGCACTTCCAGGAGAGCGGCCATCGGCCGATCGCGCTGGTGGGCGGTGCTACGGGCATGGTGGGCGATCCCAGCGGCAAGAAGAGTGAGCGCAACCTGCTCGATGAGGACGTGCTGCGCCACAACCAGCAATGCGTCGGCGACCAACTCGCGCGCTTCATCGATTTCAAGTCGACCACGCGCCCGGCGGAACTGGTGAACAACTACGACTGGTTCAAGGACATGGGCTTCCTCACCTTCATCCGCGACGTGGGAAAGCATATACCCGTGGGCTACATGCTGGCGAAGGACAGCGTGAAGAACCGCATGGAGACGGGCATCAGCTTCACAGAGTTCACCTACCAGCTGGTGCAGGGTTACGACTACTACTGGCTGTACAAGCACAAGGGTTGCCGCTTGCAGATGGGCGGCAGCGATCAATGGGGCAATATCACCACGGGCACCGAGCTGATCCGGCGCATGGACGGTGGCGAAGCTTACGCGCTCACTACACCGCTGCTCACCAAGGCTGACGGAAGCAAGTTCGGCAAGAGCGAGGGCGGCAACATCTGGTTGGATGCCAAGCGCACTTCGCCGTACAAGTTCTTCCAGTTCTGGTTGAACGCTACCGATGCCGATGCCGCACGCTTCGCGCACATCTTCACCAATTGGACGAAGGAGCAGGTGCAAGCGCAGATCATCGAGCATGAGAGGTCGCCGCATCTGCGGAAATTGCAGAAGGAAGTCGCGGCGTTCATCACCGTGATGACCCACGGAAAGTCCGAACTGGATGGCGCGATCCAAGCCTCGGAGATCCTCTTCGGCAATGGGACCACGGAAGCCCTCGGTGCGCTGAGCGAACAACAATGGCTCGATGTATTCGATGGCGTGCCGCAAGCGGAAGTATCACGCGATGTTCTCGCCGGTGGCGTGCCCATCGTGGACCTGCTGAGTGAGCGTTCCGGCTTCCTGCCCAGCAAGGGTGAAGCGAAGCGCGCCTTGAAGGAGGGCAGCATCAGCGTGAACAAAACGAAGAGCCCAGAAGAGCGTACGGTGAACACGGCTGATCTGCTCAGCGGGAGGTTCATCCTGCTGCAGCGCGGGAAGAAGAACTACTTCTTGGTCAAGGCGGTCTAGCGCGACCTGATATGCGGGCGAGGACGCCTGCGCGACACACAAGAGTCCAGGTCCGATCACTCGGTCTTGTGAAGGCGCCCAGCCTCTGATAGGGCCGATGCTTGCGATACCTCCACAACCATAGCCCTCCCGAAAAGGAAATTGAACTCGAAGAAGGTGCGCAATTGGTTCGTCCCACCAGCGATCACCTCGATATCGATGGACGATCTGCGGGTTCGAATACGATGTTTTCCGGCCGAGAGCACAAGCTCCTTGGTCGCTCCATTCGCAAGGTGGATCGTGACGGTATCATCCACGATGACCTTGGCCTTCAACGCAGAGCAGAACAGATCCTTGGGACGGTAGAGTCGCACGTTCCCGGTGTCGTCCGTTTGGGAGCAGGAAACGTTGGCAGAGCACGAAAGCAGCACGGTCAAAACGAGCGATGTGGCCCAGCGCTTCCTGCCACGCATTGCTGTTCCGGTTCCGTTCATGATCGGCCTTTGCATACCGAAGATAGTTGGAAGCCTTACTCCACCATGAGATTGCACCCCCGCAAATCGCTGTTGTCAAAGCGCCCGAGCACTTCGAACGAAGCATCCACGTGCAAGCGGCCCAAGTCCTGCGTGCTGATGAACGGACAACTCGCGACGTTGCACAGATCGATGATGTCGATGCCGCCGGTGCGTCCCGTTCCCACGCGTGCAAGCGGGTCGTTCACATCGCGCAGCGAGACGCGCATCCACGGCGGGCAGCGGTAGAGGCCGTCACCTTTCGACCACGCTTGCGAGAGCAGTTCGGTCATACCGTACTCGCTGTGTACGGCTTCCAACGCGAACGCTGATTTCAGAATGTCGTGCAGTTCTTCCCTCACCATTTCGGGCCGACGTCCTTTCATGCCGCCGGTTTCCATCACCACGGTGTGCTTCAAGGGCATCGGGTGCTTTTCCGCCAGATCAAGCAAGGCGAAGGTGACGCCGAGCAGGAGTGTGGGTTTCGCTTCGGCCTCGCTTCGGCGCAGCACGTCCGCTAGCTGGTCGTACTGATAGAGATAAGTGCCACTGAGCGGGTCGTCGCTCGCGCTGATGAGCTTCTGGGCCATGTACACGAGGGAACTTCCCGGCCTTTCAAGGTAGGCGGGCAAAAGCGCGATAATGCGCCAGCCGGAGGGGTCGCCGTATGCGGCGGTGAACGAGGTGAGGAAGGAGCGCTCGTAGAGTTCCGGCCAGGGAACGTGATGGCTGCTGGTGATGGAGCCCGTGGTTCCACTGCTGGTGAACACGACGGAAGGCTCCAGGCCTTCCAAGAGCACGCGTTGGTTGCGGAAGGCGCTGATAGGCAGGTAGGGGATGTCCTCGACCCGTCGCACGGTCTGGGGGAGCCGGCCCAAGGCGCTCAGGAATCCCCGGTACACAGGGTTTCTTTCCGCGTGCAGCAGGAATAGATCCATCGCCAGCGCGTTGAAGTCCTCGTGGCCGGTGATGGCGAACGGGCGTTCAAGGAGCGCCGGCAGGAAGGAAGGCAAGGCCACGGGTTGCATCTATCTTTGGAACGATGAACGCGAAAGTCGCACGCCTGAGCCGAACCGCCGGGTTCTTGGTGATCATGGCCCTGTTCACCGGCTGTTTGAAACCGGAGAATTTCCCGGACCAGCCGATCCTGACCTTCAAGAGTTTGGAGCAGCGCTTTGAGGCTAACAGTTCGGTGGATACCACCACCAGCCGGTTCGTTTATGTGACGGTCGACTTCACCGATGGGGATGGCGATGTGGGCTTGGACGCGTCCGATACGCAATCACCATTCGGGGTGGATGAGGCGCATTACTACAATTTCATCTGCGAGTTCAAGAAACAGGTCAATGGGCAGTGGACGGACATTGATTCCGATTGGCCTTACCGGATGAAGCGTATCTCGCCATCCGGCCAAGACCCGACGTTGAACGGCGAGATCGAGGTACGCATCGGGCCGTTCCCGGGCTTGCGCCCTTTCCCTTTGGTGGATATCCTTCCCGGCGATACGCTACAGGCGAACGTCCGGTTGGAGGACCGCTCGTTGAACTTGAGCAACACGGTGACCAGCGAGACCTTCGTGATGCAGTGACGGATCACAAGGTGAAAGTGGCAGGTGGCGCTGCGTGAAGCGGCACTTGCCACTTTCGACTTTCTACTTCAGGACACGCCTGTCCCTCACACCATGCCGGTAAGCGCCTCGCTCACATTGATGAGGTGGTCGCCGAGCTTCTCACAACTGCTGAAGAGGTCGTTGTAGACGAGCCCGCTCTTGATGTTGTGATCTCCGCTCTCCACGCTCTTCAGGTGCGCGCGCCGCAAAGCATCGCGTTGCTGGTTGATGCGTTGCTCGATCTCCAAGGCCTCGTCCAGCTTCACGGCATCCCCGTCAGCGTCGAGGTTGCGCAACATCACCTCGAACGCGGTATCGATCAGCTGCAGCATGGCCAGCAGGTTCTGCCGTTGTTCGGGCGTGAACCAGAGCTTCTCATCGGCCTTGCGCTCGATGCCCTTGCTCATCTGGAAGAGGATGTCGCCCACGCGCTCCAGATCGCCGATGATGCTGATCATGGCGCGGATGCGCTCACTCATGCGCTCGTCGCCCGCCTCGGTGCCGGTCTTCGTCAGGAAACGGCTCACCTCCACTTCGATGCGGTCGGTGATGTCCTCGTACTTGGCGATGCGTTGGAGCAGCACGGACCGCTCGTTGGCGCTCTTCTCGATGAGGAGGTCGCGTACCATGGCCATCATGCGGTGGCACAGTCCGCCGAATTTCACGATCTCCTTCTTGGCTTCCAGCAGGCTCAGTTCCGGCGTCAGCGGCATGAGCGGGTCATCGATGTACTCCAGCCGGTACTCCTCGTCCAGCCCATCACGTGCGGGCACCATACGCGTCACCACCTTCTCGATGAAGGGCGTGAAGCGGATGAGCACGAGCATGTTCACGAGGTTGAAGGCGATGTGCAGGTAGGTGAGCGACCACGGCAGCACGTTGGCGTCAGTGTAGGGTGAGAGGTGATGCACGCGCTGGGTAAGCGCATCGATGCCCGTGAGGACCGGGCTGAAGAGCACAAGCGCCCAGAGCGCACCGAATACCTTGATGACGGAATGCGCCCGAGCCGTCCGTTTCGCCCATGCGTTGCCGACCAGCGCGGCGATATTGGCCGTTAGCGTGGTACCGATGTTCTCGCCGATGACGAGGGCCGCGGCCATCTCGTAGTTGATGATGCCCTTCTCGCACATGAGCACGGTGAGCACCAAGGCGTGGCTGCTGCTCTGGATCACGATGGCGAGCGCCGCGCCGATGAGCACGAACAATATGTGGGACGCTATGCCGTAGGACGCGAGCCCTTGCAGGAAGCTCAATGCTTGTGCCGGAGGTTCAGGCGCGTGCTCTTTCATGAAGTAGAGCCCGAGCAGGGTGAGCGCCATGCCGATCATCAGCTCGCTGATGGCCTTCATGCGGCCACCGCGCAGGAAGAGGAAGGGCAGTGCGACGCCCATGATGGGGATGGCCACATAGGAGAGCTCAACGGAAGAGAAGCCGATCCAGGCGAAGGCGAGCAGCTTCACGGTGGTGCCGATATTGGCACCGAGCAGCACGGGGATCGATTGGCGGAGGGTGAGAAGTCCCGCGTTCACGAAGCTCACCGTCATCACACTGGTAACGGACGAGTATTGCGCGACCACGGTGGTGATGAAGCCAGTGAACACGCCGCGCAGGCGGTCCTTGGTCATGGCTTCGAGCACACGGCGCATGCGTGAGCCGGCCACCTTCTGGAGGCCCTCGCTCATCACCTTCATGCCATAGATGAAGAGGCCGAGCGAGCCCGCGAGCAGGAGGAATTGCAGCAGTCCGAAGCGCATTTGTCGGGCCGGGAAAAGGAGCCGCGCCTTCGCGGAAAACGCTTTGGCGGGCGGGGCGCGAACCTACCGGACGAATGTTTCCAGCAGGTTAAGAGGATGCGGGAAAAGCCTTGCCCAGCAAGGGGTGTGGAGAGGAACTGCGGGTACCTTCGCCGCCGATGAACATGGGCTCGCCGGTGCGCATGGCGCTCGTGATCGCCTCGATCGCGGCGGTCACGGTGGCGGCCATGCTGGTCGGCATGGCCTTGGTTGCCCGGCACGCATTGGATGCGCTCGGGGTGGTGATGGTACTGGTCCCCGTCGCCTTGACGGTGTTCGTCGCCTCACACTGGCTCATCAGGCGATTCGTGCAGGAGCGCGTGGATCTGATCCACCGCACTATCCACGATACGCAGGCCGGCGGCACGGCAGCGCACGTGAAGGGGCCGGATCCCTTGGGCAGTGTGGGCGTGGAGGTGGAAGCCTGGGCCGAAGAGAAGCGCACGGAGATCACCGGTCTGAAGGAGCGCGAGCGGTTCCGCCGGGAGTTCATCGGCAACCTGGCCCACGAGCTGCGCACGCCCATCTTCAGCATTCAGGGCTACATCCTCACGCTGCTCGAAGGCGGATTGGAGGACGGCAAAGTGAACCGCGACTTCCTGGAGCGTGCGAGCAATGGTGTTGACCGGCTGATCCGCATCGTGGAGGACATGGACCTGATCACGCAGCTGGAGAGCGGCGTGATGGCGATGGACCTGGAGCGCATGGATCTGAACAGCGCGGTGAACGAGGGCATCGAGGCGCTGGAAATGAAGGCGCGTGAACGTCGGGTCACCTTGCGCAATGAGTTGGACGAGGAAGTACCCGTTCGGGCGGATCACGACCGACTGCTGCAGGTCTTCACCAACCTCTTCAACAACGCGGTTAACTACGGCAGCGAGGGCGGCTGGTGCAGTGTGCGTTCCTTCGACGTGGGTGACCGCGTGCTGGTGGAGGTCAGTGACAACGGCATCGGCATCGCCGAGGAGCACCTGCCGAGGTTGTTCGAACGCTTTTATCGGGTGGGCAAGAGCCGAGCGCGCAATGAGGGTGGCAGCGGGCTCGGACTCGCCATCGTGAAACACATCGTGGAGGCGCACGGCGGCACCATCACGGTGAAGAGCGCGGAAGGCAAAGGCACCACTTTCGGATTCACGCTGCCCAAGGGGAAGTAAGAGCAGCGCGGCACTTCGCGGCAACTGGCTTGACCCGGATCGCGGGAATATCCGACCGGAAGCTACTTCGCCGCCAGCCCCGCCTTCAGTCTCTTCTTCCCGAAGGCTTGCACGATATCGTTGTTGTTGGCTACTACGATGAGCGGAGCTTTGTTCGGGCCCGTGCGAACGAGCGCCAGATCCTTCACATTGCCCCACGCGAAGAAGCCGGAGCGGGAAATGGGCATCGGGGTGAATCCGCCCTTTCCATCACCGCGCAGAATGAGGCCGGTACCCGCGTCATAACGGGCGGTCTCCACCTCGGCGCCCCAGTTGTTCCCGGCGCACACCAGATCGATGTGGGTGTCGCCATCGACGTCCATGGGGATGATAGCGTTCATCGGCGCGACCTGTGCCATCATGGGAAGAGCTTGTGGTGTGAAGTGCCCCTTGCCATCGTTGATGAGCACGGTGGACAGCATCATCGTGGCCTGCAGGTGAAGTGCGCCGGAGAGTTTTTCCTGCGTGTAGATGCCCGCGAGGTCGCTATTGGCATACTGCGCATACGTAGGGAACTTCTGCAGGATCATCGGACACTGCTGGCTTGAGCATTCGCGGCCGCGCACCGGCAGTTGCTTGCCGTTCTTCTCTTTCGCCAGTACGATATCATGTCGGCCGTTGTCATCGAAATCAGCCCAGTAGACATGGATGGGCCGGTCCTTGGTGCCGTGGAATTTGCTGTTCCACCCGAGGTTGCCGCCGATGATATCGGGATGTCCGTCCTCGTTCACGTCGGCAACGGCCACGCTGTACCACCAACCGTGCGTATCGTCCAGTCCCGCTTCCTTGCTCGCATCGGAAAAGTGCCCGCCATCATTCCGGAACCAGGTGACCTTCATCCACTCGCCCACTACGAGCAGGTCGGGGTCGTTGTCGCTGTCCAGATCGGCGAACCGCACATCGGTGACGAGTCCCGGTCCCAGGGCTTCTGGCGCGAGCGCTTCGGTACCATCGGCGAAATGGCCCTTACCGTCGTTCACCAGCAGGTAGCTGCGCGGCGCGAAGGGATAGTGCGCCGGTGTGGTGCGGCCACCGATGTAGACATCGAGATCGCCATCCTTGTCGATGTCGGCGGCGGCCGCACGAAGGGCACTGGTCATCATGGGAGGTAATCGGTCCGTTGCTTCGGAGAAGGTGCCCTTCCCGGTGTTCAGGTAGAAGCGTTGGGTGTAGACCGCTTCGCGCATGTCCTCCTCGTTGCCACCTGCGAGAATGAGCAGGTCCTGGTCGCCGTCCTTGTCCGCATCGAAGAAGAGGCTGCCGACGGTTTCCTGTTCGCTGTGCCGATCCCAAGGCTGCGACGCTGCGGCGCTGAACGTACCATCGGTCTTTTGCGTGAAGAGGCGCGGAGCCTGCCCGTGCCCGGCGCCGATGAACACGTCATCGAGCCCGTCACCGTTCGCGTCGGCGGAAGAAAGCATGGGCCCGAGCTCGCTCTGTTTGTGCGGCAATAGGGGTTCCAGTTCGAAGTCGTTGTAGGGGTTCTCCTGGTGCTGGAACTTCAGGCCGATGTCGGCGGCGATCTCGGTGAACAGTGGCTCAGGCTTCAAGGGTGCGTGATCGGTCCCCTTGGCATCCTCCTTCTTCAAGGTGAGCAGTCGGTCGGCTTTCACGTTCGTGAGCAGGGTATGCGCGCCGCCCGGCCATTCCACATCCAGGGTATCAATGATTTCCGCCGTACCGAGGCCGAAGTGGAGTACGGGTTCCACGCAGCTCTGGTAGCCACGCTCGGGGTAGAGCTCTTGGTATTGCAATGTGCCGTTGACATGCGCGGTCACTTTCGCGCCGAGCGCTGCTGCGTTGCCGCTGGTCGTCCTCACGCGCAGCCAATGCCTATCGGTGAAGGTCGCGGCGGTGTTGTTCGCGAAGAGCGAGGCCTCCGCGTTCATGTTGTTGATGACCAGGTCCAGGTCCCCGTCGTTGTCCAGATCCGCGTAGGCCGCACCGTTGCTGTTCACGGGTTCGGTGAAGCCCCAGGACTGTGAACTGTCCGCGAAGGTGAGGTCGCCGTTGTTGCGGAACAGGTAGTTGCGCAGCTTCGTGCTCGGAACCAGTCCGAGCGTGCCGAAGTAGCCCGAGCCGGTGTGGATGGTGTCGTACACGGCGCGTGCATAGTCGTTGTCGCGCACATCGTGCAGGTAGCCGTTCGTGATCAGCAGGTCCTTCCATCCATCATTGTCCAGATCGCAGAAGAGCGGTGCCCAGCTCCAGTCCGTGCGCGCAACGCCTGCCAGCTGTCCTACTTCGCTCCATGTGCCGTTGCCGTTGTTCAGCTGCAGGGTGTTCAACATGTACTGGAAGAAGTAGCCGCCGTTCACCAGCGCCCAGAACTTCTGCGGGTTCATGCTGGCCATGTTCGTCTTGTTCCGCAGGTGATCGTCCGCGGTCATGTCCAGGGTCATGATGTCGGGCAGTGCGTCGTTGTTGTAGTCGGCCACATCGCAGCCCATGCCGAAGTTGCTGATGTGGCGCAGGCGGTACTGGCTCTGCTCGCCGAAGGTGCCGTCCTTCCGGTTCAGGTACATCAGGTCCGGCGCGTCGAAATCGTTCGCGGTGTAGATGTCCGGCCAGCCGTCCTGGTCCAGGTCGCTCACGCTTTGCCCGAGCGTGTAGTCGAAGTTCTCCAGCTTGGCTTCGTAGGTGGCGTCGGTGAAATGCCCGCCATCGTTGCGGAAGAAGCGGTCCGTCGGCGCGCGCTTCTCTTCCACGGCGGTGCGCGCGGTGAAATTGGTGAGCCCTTTCATGCGGCCCAACGGGTGATTGATCACATGCAGGTCGAGATCGCCGTCGAGGTCGGGGTCGAAGAAGGCGGCCTGTGTGCTCTGCGATGTATCGGCCACGCCGAGCTCGTTCGCGCGTTCGGTGAAGGTGCCGTCCCCGTTGTTCATGTACAGCAGGTTGGCGGTGAGCGCGTGGCTGTTGGAGGTGCCCGCGCGGCTGACGTAGATGTCCAGGTGCCCATCGGCGTTCACGTCCGCCATGGTCACACCGGTGCGCCAGCCCTCCCGCGCTTTGGGCCCGATGGCCTTCTCGGTGATGTCCTCGAACTTCAGGCCGCCGAGGTTGCGGTACAATTTGTCGCTGACCTGATTGCCGGTGAAATAGAGGTCCTGCAAGCCATCATTGTCGATATCGCCTACCGCCACACCGCCGCCGTTGTAGGCGTACACGTAGGTGAAGTAGTTCAGCTCCGGGGATTCCGTGATCGTGTTGTTGAAGTCGATGCCGCTCTGGTCTGAGGAGATGGCGGATAGGAGCGGGCCCTTGGATGTGCCAGGGCTGGTCACGGGCTGGTCCGTCGCGGGACCATCACCACAGGTGGAGAGCAGGAATGCGCAGGGGAGGAGGAAGAGGCAGGAACGCGGCATGGGTGCACGAAATGACGGAGAGCAAAGTAAGCCGCACTACGCTCCGGGGCGTACGGGACCCTACTTCACGATCTCATCCCACAGCTCGATCTCGTTCTCGTTGTTCACGCTGATGCGCGGGATATCGTCGTAGATGCTGAGCTTGCCCGTGATGCAGATCTTCTTGTCTTGGAGATAGGTGACAGGATCATAGTGGAAGTTCGGGCCGTTGTAGTCCCAGATGGTGGCATAGAATTCCTGATTGGGGTGGTTGCGGTCCAGGTTCAGATAAACGGCGTTGGCCTTCTTGGTGCGGCGTGTGCTCACTACCGTTCCGCAGATGGTAGCCGTCTGGCCGATGTGGTATTTGGCCTGTGTCGTGTTGAACCGGCCTCCAGGGAGAGGGGCCTTTATGGGTGGCACATCTCCGGCGGTCGGATCGCCTTTGACCATCCAAGGCGTCACGTCGGTCATGGCCTCAATGCTGTTCTCAGTGGCATCATCCAATGCGGGGAACAGGTCCAACCCTGTTAGCTTCTCCACACTATCGATGGACACGGCGTAGCTCAGCAGGTTCTTCTCGGCCGGACCGTTCTTCATCACGAAGGCGATGCCCTTCTTGTCCGGGCCTTCGAGGTCCGCGAACGCCTTGAAGCAGTACGTCGGGATCATCACCTTCTCGATGGTGGTCGGCGTGTTCAAGGTGGGCAGCCCCTCGGCGATCACCGGACCGGTAACGATGAACACGCGCTCTTGGGCATAGTGGACGTAGCGTCGGCCCCAGTCTTCGAGGTCGGCCCAGGTCTCGCGGTTCATTTCCGCTTTCTGTGGGGAGATGTTACTGTAGAGGTAAGTGGCTTCGAGGGCTTTCTGGCTCCAGCGCATGTCCGCGCTCGGCACCATGTGGCCGCGGTCGTAACCGCTGTTCCAGTATTCATCGAAGAGGTCCGTGTGTCCCTTCACGTCCGGATCCGGCTTGAAGGAGTCGATGCGCGCGAGGCTGCCCTTCATGATGTCCGGCAGCACGATGTGCGCGGTCCATTTCGGCACATGGTGCGTTTCGTCCCACACGAGCGAGTGGCCCGGGTGTACGGTGATGACATCGCCGGGTGCGAGCGCTGGCAATCCCTGCGCGGCGAGATCCCGCTGCATGATGGAGAGCTTCGCGTCTTCGATGGGTCCCATCAGCGCCTTCTCCTGCGCTTCGAGCTGGTCATACTGCGCTTGCAGTTCCTTCAATCGGGTATCGGGGTCCTGTTGCGCGTGCAGGAGCGGAAGATGGATGCAGGTGGCGAGGAAGAGAGCGGAGCGAAGGGTCATCGTTCGGCGAATGTATACGCGTGCCCCGTTATGCACGGGAGTTCGCGATGAGGGCGGCGAGGTCTTGCAAGGCGCGTTCCAAGCCGTGGTCTGTTCCCTGCTCCTTCGCGTCCTTCACCTTCATTTCCTCCTTCATCCCGCCACGCTCAAGCACCTCCCGAATGTTCAACCGGTCCTGCGCCTGCACGAGGAACCTTCCGCTCCGCGCATGCAGCTCACCGAGATATTCCTGTTCATCCTGCCCGGGCGTGGGGATCACCAGCGCCGACCTGCCGATGTGTGCGAGGTCCATCAAGGTGGTGTAGCCCGTGCGGCTCACGATGAGCTGGGCTTGAAGCAGCGCACCGGTGAGCGCATCGCCGCCGAGATGGCCCAGGCGACGCACATTGCCCAACGTTTCATCCAGAACGGGTTCGGGCTTGCCACGAACGAGCAAGTGTTGGCCGCTGATATGCGGCAACTGCTTCATCAGTTCTTCTTCGAGCAGGGTCCGCTGCGGCTCCGGTCCGCTGATCACACACACGATGCGATAGGGTTCCTTGGGTGCGATGGCCTTGGCGGGATCCATGCGGCTGATCGGTCCGATGTAACGGGCATTGTGCGGAACGTTCCGACCATGCGACAACTCACCGGCGAGGCCAGGTGCTTGCGCATCATCGGGTATCCAGCAGCGATCGAAGCGCGCCACGGAACGCAGGTTGATGCGCCGCAGCACGCCTTGTGCGAACGGCGTGAAGGGGAAGAGCTGATGCGTCATGATCACGCTTGGCATGCCATCGGCACGGATACCGAAACGCTGGTCGCTGATCACCGCATCAAGTCGCAGTTGGCGGCGGAGGTTCAGGAAGAGGTGATGTTCTTGGCGCACGCTTCGCAGCATCGCGGGGAACTGGGTGGCCATAGCCCAGGTCT
>JBGAJW010000047.1:5305-39473 GCA_044224725.1 Flavobacteriales bacterium | reverse complement strand
ATCGTCGACCGTACATCCAACACATATGCCATGAGCATCCAGTCCAATACCAACCGTGCCCTGAAACTGGGCGTGTTCTATGATGGCTCCTACTTCAGCCATGTGAGCAACTACTACAATTATGTCCATCCGCACCGGCGCAGGCTCCACATCGGTGGCCTGCACGACTTCGTGAAGCATACCGTGGCGATGAAGGAAGGGATCACCGCCAATCTCTGCCACATCATCGATGCCCACTTCTTCCGGGGCCGTTTCAGCGCGAAAGACGCCAATGAAAAGGCCAACCAGCTCTACTACGACCGCGTGTTCGACGATGTGCTCATGTACAACGGCGTGCAGACGCACTACCTGCCCGTAAAGGACCTCATGGGCCGCAAGCGGGAGAAGGGCATCGACGTTCTTATGGCCTTGGAGACCTACGAGCTGTGCATGCTGAAGCGCTATGACGTGGTGGCGTTGATCGCCAGTGATGGCGACCATGTGCCCTTGGTGCGCAAGCTCCATGCGCTTGGCTGCAAGACCATGCTGTTGGGCTGGGACTTCGAATACACGGATGAGCTCACCGGCGAACACCAGACCACACGCACCAGTACAGACCTGTGGAACAACGTGACCTATCCATTGGAGATGAGCGATCTGGTGGAGGAGGGTCTTCGCGCCGATGACGAGGTGATCACCGATATGTTCGTGGTGAAGGACGCCGCACTGCCGCGGGATCCGGTCGCCGATCCTGAAAGGCCGCTCATCAGTATGAGCAGCTACGAGGATACCGAGCGCCACACCAGCAGCATCATGAGCCTGCACAAGGGCTACGGCTTCATCCGCTTCCCGGAGAACAACCTGTTCTTCTTGCACGATGACCTGGTGGACGTGGACTTCAACACGCTGGCCATCGACGACATGATGGAATTCAACGTATCAACCAACAGCAAGGGCCAACGCGTAGCGAAACGCATCAAGCGCGCGGGTCCGGCAGTGCCGACGGTGACGACTGAAAGCAGTGAACTGTAGGCAGCGGCGCGAATTGCGCACTGCCGTTGCCTTCTGCCGAGGATCAACAACCGGGCAAACGGAGCGTGAAAACGCATCCTTTGCCAATACCCTCGCTCGCAACATCGAGCGTACCTCCCTGCGCTTCGGCCCATTGCTTCGCGCGGGCCAGCGTTCCGCGGGACTGCGGTTCACCGTCCGTGCTGCGGGACGAGAGGATGATGTAGCGCGTGAAGACGGCGGCCAGATCCTCTGGGAGAAGCCCACATCCACTGTCGGTCACACGGATAGTCGTGCCTTGGCCTCCGTTGGAGAACTCCACCCCGATGACGGTATCGCGCGGAGAGAACTTGCTGGCATTGCTGATAAGCGCCTGCAGGAGTTGGGTGGTCAGTCGCGCATCACCACTGGCCGGGGCTTCCGCTGGTCCGCGCACGTCGACGCGCTGCCCCTTCTTCCGCAGGCGATAGTCCTCGTTCCTCAGCGCTTCGTCCAAGGACTTGCGCATGTCGAAAGGCGTCCTTTCCGCGGAAACGCCGCGCTCCACGTGGAAGTCGTCGAGCAGGTCTTCAAGATCACGTTGCGCTTGGAAGAACCCCCGCTCGGCGAAGGACATCAGTTCATCGGGGTCCACGCCTTCGATCGGGCCGGAACGCAACATGCGCAATGCTTCCCACAGGGTGCCAAGGCGGTTCTTGATGTCGTGCGCGAACGTGTGCAGGCGCTCGGCCTGTTGGCTGTCGGCCGCACGCACCGGGGGCTCAGGCATCCGAACGTACGGTGGCATTCAGCAGCCCGCTGAGGCTGTCCGTGTCGATCGGCTTCAGCAGATAGTGGCAGCCCTTCAGCGCGCGGATGCCCTCCACGATCTCCGGTTTGGTGCTGGCCGTGAGGAAGATCACGGGGATGGGGTCCTTCTCATGGACACGCTGGGCCAGCTGGAGCCCGTTCAGGTCACCTTTGATGTAGACGTCCATGATGATGACGTCCGGGCGTTCCTTTCCGAGCAGTGCCAAGGCTTCGTCGCTGCTGCGGGCCGTACCGACCACCTCCAGGCCCATCTGCTCCAGTTGGAGCCGGTAACCGAAGGAGATGATGGCTTCGTCCTCGATGATAAGTACTTTTTTCATGTCGGGAGAGATGCCTCGAAGTTAAGCGCGCTTTCGGGCGAATGCGTCGGAAAGACGTTCGAACTGTTCCAGGTTGAATGATTTTTCCACGTAGTCGTCCACGCTCTTGAACCTGCGGGCGGCCTCGATGTCCATGGGGCGGTTGCTGCTGCTGCACATCACCACCAGGCTACGGTCGTCGGGCAGCAACCCCTCGGCTTCCAGGATCCGCAGCATGTCGAATCCCGTGGTGCCGGGCATGTTGATGTCCACCAGGATAAGGTCAGGCGGTTCGTTGCCCGCGCGCAGATGGCGCATAGCGTCCTCTGCCGTGTGGTACGCGTCCAATCGGCCCAGGAACCCCGCTTTCTTCAGGGTCACGCGGGTGATGAAGTGGTGGTCGTCCTCGTCGTCCACCAACAGGATGTTCTCGATCGCTCGCCTCATGTCGTTTCCGCTTGCCGCTTTGTTACGCGTTCTGCCCCCTTTGGTTCTTCCTTTCTGGGCCGGGGATGAACCCCATCGCGGAACGGGTGTACGGGCTGTCGAATCCCTCCATCATGCCGTCAGGACATTCCGCCACCAAGCGCTTCCGCTGGTTCACCAGCGATGGCCGCCACTACCAGATCGTCTTCCTCGCCATCTTCTTGTGCTACGGTATCCTGGAATTGCAGTGGGATGCCGAGATCGGCCGCTACCTGACGATCGCTGCGGCGTGCTTGGGCACGCAGGCGATCTTCATCCGTATCGATGGGCTGGAATGGCGCACCTTGAAAAGCGCCGCGATCACCACGCTGGGCCTGTGCCTGCTGTTCAAGGCGGGCTCCGCATGGACGCTGGTCCTGGGTTCGTTCATCGCGATAGCGAGCAAGTTCCTGCTCCGGGTGAACGGCAAGCACATCTTCAATCCCGCCAACGTGGGCATCGCTACGGCCATGCTGCTCACCGGTGATGCTTGGGTAAGTCCCGGGCAGTGGGGAAGTGGTGCAGCGCTGGTCTTCCTTGTGGGTGCCGCAGGCATGATGGTGGTTCTCCGTGTGGGCCGCATCGACACCAGCATGGCCTTCCTGCTCGTATTCGCGGGGCTTGACTTCTTCCGCACCGTGCTCTACTTGGGCTGGGAGCCGGAAGTCTGGCTGCACAAGCTCACCAGCGGATCGTTGCTGTTGTTCACCTTCTTCATGATAACCGATCCGGTGACGACACCTTCCGCACCACGCGCGCGGATGGCCTGGAGCATGCTGATAGGCGCGCTGGCCTTCGTGCTGGGCTGGAAATACTTCGTGAACGCTTCACCGGTGTGGGCGCTCTTCTTCCTGAGCCCGCTCACGCCGTTGGTCGATCACCTCTGGAAAGGGGATCGCTTCTCCTGGATCCAGAGACCACAGACACTTCAACCCGCTCACTGATCACTTGCCCACATGAACTTCAAAAACCTTTTCCCCGCCGCCGGGCTGTTGCTTGCCCAGAACGTTTCCGCCTTCTGCGGCTTCTATGTCGCCAAGGCCGATGCAACGCTCTTCAATGACCGCTCGGAGATCATCCTGGTGCGCGATGGCGACCGAACGGTGATCACGATGAGCAACGACTTCAAAGGCGATGTGCGCGACTTCGCCATCGTAGTGCCCGTGCCTGTCGTGCTCGAACGCGATGACATCAAGGTGGTGGACCGCTCCATATTCCAGATGCTGGACAACTATAGTTCGCCGCGCTTGGTGGAGTACTACGACCAGAACCCATGCTATCGGGAGCTCATGCTGGAAGAGAGGCAAGCGACTTCAAAGGACGAGGAGGATTCCAGCATCGGCTATCTGGCCAAGAACGAAAGGGCCAAAGCGCTCGGCGTTACGATCGAAGCCCAGTACACCGTCGGGGAGTACGATATCCTGCTGCTCAGCGCGACGCAGAGCGGCGGCCTGCAGCAATGGCTCTTGGAGAACGGGTACAAGGTGCCAGAGACCGCCAACGGGGTATTGCAGCCGTACATCAACAGCAACATGAAGTTCTTCGTGGTGAAGGTGAACCTGAAAGAGAAGCAGGCGAGCGGCTTCGACTACCTGCGGCCGATCCAGATCCGCTTCGAGAGCCCGAAGTTCATGTTGCCCATCCGCCTTGGCATGGCGAACAGCCATGGAGAGCAGGACATGATCGTGTACGCTTTCACCCGCACAGGCCGCGTGGAATGCGTGAACTACCGCACGACGAAAGTGCCCACCGACCGCAATGTGCCGCTCTTCGTGAAGGAGAAGTTCGGCCCCTTCTACAAAGACCTGTTCCAACGCGCTTGGCGTCGCGAGGGCCGCAATGCCGTGTTCCTGGAGTACGCGTGGGACGTGACGCCCACATGGGGTAACGTGTGCTGCGACCCTTGCGTCGGCCCGCCCCCCATGCAGCAGGATTTCGTTGATGCGGGCGTGAACTGGACGGGCGGACCAAGCGGTGGCCAAGCCTTCTTCACGCGATTGCATGTGCGCTACGGCCGCGACAAGTTCCCAACGGACCTGATGTTCCAAGTGACACCCAACAAGGACCGGTACCAAGCGCGATATGTCCTTACGCATCCGGCGCAAGGCGATCTGCAATGCCAAGAGGGGCAGACCTATTTGGAGGACCTCTACTACCGTCGCGTTCGCGAACTCGATGAGCTCGCCATGCTCACCGGTTGGGACATCACCAAACACCGCGACTACTCGGATGAGATCCTGCTGCGCTTGCCTCCGGAGAAGCGCAAAGGCATGGTGGCCCCACCTTTGTTCGGACCACAAGGGCCTTCAGGTGGTAACCGGCCCGGGGCCGACTTGCCTATCGCAGCTGTGGCGCTGTTGATCGTGCTGCTCGCCCTGATCCATCAACGACGAAGTGCGATGGCGCATTCCTGATCGGCCATCACCTCAGCTCGTGGTCCAAGCGGCTGATACTTTCCGGCGTGCCGAGCAGGTAGAGCAGGTCATCCTGCCGGATGCGTTCCCCTCCCTCAGGCCGTGTGATCATGTTCTCCTTCCGTCGGATGGCGAGCAAGGTGATACCGAACCGCCCGGCGAGATCCACCTGCGCGAGTGACTTGCCCGCGATGCGCGATCGGCCGAGGTCAACGGGGACGGTGGCGATCTCCATGGCCTCGGGACCATCGTCCGCTGTGACGGGAGCACGCGGTCCTGCTATCATCGGTGTGCCGCGCAGCATGCCGTAGTGGTTGCCGCGTATGTGGGCCACCAGTTCCTGGATGCTCCGCTCGGGCACGAGGTATTTCCGCAGCACGCGGTAGAAGATCTCGATGCTGGTCTCGAACTCCTCCGGGATCACTTCGCTGGCCCCGGCCTGCAGGTTGGCCTCGATCTCCCGCACATATCGTGTCCGCACGATGATGTACGCGCTGGTGTGGGAGCGGACACTGGCCGTGATGCGTCGGGTGATATCCGCGTCCGCGATGGCGATCACCACCACGCGGGCCTGCTCCACGTGCGCCTTCTCGAGCACATGTTCGTTGCTGCCGTCTCCGACGACCACATGCAGTCCTTGGCCGCGGGCCTTCTCGGCGAGGTCGGCATCCTCTTCGATCACAGCGCAACGGATCTTGGCGCTCTGTGCTGCGAGCGCGACGTTCTGCCCATTCAGCCCGTAGCCGATGATGACCACGTGGTCTTTCAGCACGCGCCGTTCGGTCTTCCCGGTTTCTTTCCGCACCCGCATGATGCCGTCCATGCGATGCATCACCGAAGCGGGCAGGAACACACCAAAGACGCGCCGCACCAGGTCGTCGATCGAGCGCATGGCGAAGGGCGTGGCCCCCATGCTCAGGATGGACACCGCCAGGAAGATCTGGTGATGCTCACGTGAAAGCAGGCCCGTGCTGAGGCCCGTGATGGCGAGCACGAAGGCGAACTCCCCGACCTGGAAGAGCGCGATGCCGCACTTGAGCGCGGTGGCCACCGGATGGCGCAGCACCCACACCGCGAAGAAGGCCGCGATGGTCTTCACCAGCACCACGAGCATGGCCAGACCGAATACGGTGAATGGCTTCGACGCGAACAAGGCGGGATCCACGAGCATGCCGATGCTCACGAAGAAGAAGCTCATGAACAGTTCATGGAACGGCTGCACGATGCCCGTCGCGTGGTAGGCTTGGTCCGTTTCACTGATGATGAGACCCGCGAAGAAGGCGCCCAATGCGAGCGACAGCCCCATGGCGCTCGTGGCCCATGCCGCACTGAAACAGAGCACGACGATGGTGATGATGAAAAGCTCCTTGTTGCGGCCTTTGCTCACCGCACGCAGCAAACGAGGCACTCCGAAGCGGCCGCCCAGATACACGGCCAGCACGAGGAAGAGCATCTTCACCACGAGCATCAGCAGGTCGTGGCCGATGTCGCTGCTCTGGCCGGCGAGCATCGGCGTCACCAGCATCATGGGTACCACGATGATGTCCTGGAAGATGAGGATGGCGGCGGTGATGCGACCGTAGGGCGTGTCCGTGCGGCCTTGTTCCTGCAGGATGCGCAGGACGATGGCCGTGCTGCTGAGCGTGACGAGGAACCCGGTGAACACGGCGGCCGGCATGGGAAGACCCAACAAGCGGCCGATGCCCGCGACCAGGGCCGTGGTGAGCATCGCTTGCAATGAACCGCCGATGAAGACGGTGGCACCGATCGAGGCCAGCTTCTTCAAGCTGAACTCCATGCCGATGACGAAGAGCAGGAAGATCACTCCCAGTTCGGCGAGGGTTTCCACGGTCTCGACCTTCTCCACCCAGCCGAGCGCGTGCGGTCCGGCCAACATGCCCGCGATGATGAAGCCCAGTACGTTCGGCAGTTTCAGCCTGCGGAATAGGAGAATGATACCCACGGCAAGCGCCAGCACCACCACCAGCTCACCATGGAAGGCCTCGTGCATGATCTACTTCTTGAACACGAGCCATACGGCCGCTACCAGGAATACCCCGGCCAAAGCATGGTTCCAGCGGAAGGTCTCCTGTTTGAAGGCCAGTAGCGCGAAGACGACGAAGACCACGAGCGTGATCACTTCTTGGATCACCTTCAGCTGTACGAGCGAGTAAGGTCCGCCGTAGTCCATATGCCCCAGCCGGTTGGCTGGTACTTGCAGGCAGTACTCGAAGAAGGCTATGCCCCAGCTGAGGAGCACTACGCCGATCAAGCCCAACTTCGCCAATGTCGGGTGGTCCTTGAAGCGGAGATGCCCGTACCAGGCGAGCGTCATGAAGACGTTGCTCATGGTGAGAAGGACGATGGTCCACGTGCCGCGCATGGGTTGTTCTGGCACGAGCGTCTGCGCTCGTGCCCCGGATGTTGCCGCGAAGTTCCCAGCACGGACAGGGCAGGGGGGCAGAACACGGAGCGGAAGGCTAACCGTTCGGTGTTGATCGGCGCATAGCTTCACGCCGATGAAATTGGAACATCGGAAAGAGCCGCTCGCGCCATGGCGCACCTATCTGCTGCGGCAGCTGCGCTTCGTGTTGTTCGCCATGGTGCTTGTCGTGGCGAGCCTCGCCGTGGGCACGTGGGGCTACATGCACTTTGCCGGGTTCGTTATAGTGGACGCCTTCCTCAATGCCAGCATGATCCTCGGCGGCATGGGACCGGTCGGTGACCTGCCTTGCGATAGCGCCAAGTGGTTCGCCTCGTTCTACGCTTTGTACAGCGGCATCGCGCTGCTCACTACCGTAGCGGTGATACTGACACCTCTCACGCACCGACTGCTGCATCGGCTGCATTTGGACGATAAGGAGTGAAGGCCTATGACGTGCGGCTCTATTCGCCGCTATCGCGCGGACATCCATACCACCGGAGAAAGTACCACCGACGCTAACCGCCCAACTTCGTCCGCACCACATACTGCGGCTTGCCCTTCTGCATCATGAACAAACGCCCGAGGTATTCGCCGATGAGGCCGAGCATGAGCAATTGGATACCGCCGAACACGAGGATGCCCGCTGAGATGGAAGCCCAGCCCGGTGGATTGCCCGAAATGACGCTCTCATAGATGACATAAACCGCGAGCAGGAAGCCCGTCACGCTGAAGAGGAAGCCGATGGCGCTGGCCACGCGCAAGGGCATCACCGAGAAGTTCACGAACATGAAGAGCCAGAGCCTGACCAGCTTGCGCAGGGTGTAGCTGCTGCGGCCTTCCTTGCGCGGGGCATGTACCACCTCCAAGGTGCCGATGCGTTGCGTGTGCTCCAGGATGATGCCGTCGATGTAAGGGTACGGGCCCGTGTACCGCAGGATCTCGTCGCACAGGAAACGGTTGATGCACCGGAAGCTCGAGAGGTACAGCCCACGGGGTTTGTCCAAGAGGAAGTTCGCCACCGCATCATTGAACCTGCTGCCGAGGTTGCGGAAGAAGTTGTGCTGCTTCCGTGCGTACTTGGTGTAGATCACGTCGAACCGCGCATTGGCCTGCGCGTACTCCAGCAGTTTCAACACTTCGCTGGGCGGATTCTGGAAGTCATCATCGATGTTGATGATGAACTTGCCGTTGCAGGCCGCGTAGCCGGCCATCACCGCGTTGTGCTCGCCGAAGTTCCGCGCGAGGTCCACCGCCACGATGGGCATGGGAGCTTGCTTCACCAGCCGCTGGATGATCTCCCAACTGTTGTCCGGACTGCAGTCGTTCACCAGGACGAGTTCCACACCGCCATCCACCTTCAACGCGGCCAACTCACCCACCAAGCGTTCGATGCTGCTCGCGCCGTTATAAACGGGGATGATGATGGAGAGCGTGATCACTGGTGAGGTCGTTGCGCGATGATCAGGACGGAACCACCGAAAGGCAAGGGTACTCCGCTGCGGATGAAGGCGCGTTCCACAGCGAGGCATGTTTTGAACGCGTTGTTCACCAGCGGGTGGAAGGGTTTCACGTCACTTTCACCGGTACTCCGTGCCAGTTTGCGTTGCAGCACCATCAGCGGGAAGAGGATCGTGTTCCAATAGGTACTGAAGACGATCCGGAAGCCGTGTTTCTCCAGGAGCTTGATCGCACCGGAACGCGTGTACCGGTGGGACTGGCCGACGGCCCGGTCATGATAGGAGAGCATCCATTGGTAGGCCGCGAGGTTGAGCACCGCATGTCCCCCTGGCTTCAATACGCGGAAAAAACCGCGCACGGCCGCGTCCACACCCAGATCATAGCCGAGCACGTCCAAGCTGATGAGCGCATCGAACGACCGGTCCGGGTGGGGAAGGGCATCCACCGATCCGAGCAGGACATCCGCACCCGACTTGTCGCGCGCGGCGATGCACGCCTGCTCGGAAATGTCGATACCGTGCAGGCGCGCGGCGGGATAGTTCTCCTGGATGGCCTTCAACATTCCGCCAGTACCGCATCCGGCATCCAGCAGGTCAGTGAACCCGGTGGCGTACTTAGCGAGCGCACCGAGGATGTTGGCGTGCAGACCCCGATACCACCACATGGTTTCCTCCACCTCCTGCATCAGGGTGTACTCCACGCTCTCCATCCCCGCCTTCATCGCGAGATCCCTTTGAAGGCCTCATATTCCGACCGGTCCCGCAAGTAGTCGCTTTCGGTATAGGGCTGATCACAGAAAACAGCGATCACCGTGTCCGGCCCATCGAAGGTCAAGTGGTTCCAAAGACCAGGCGGTATGGAAAGTCCCTGGTCCGAACTGGCCAGTTCCACGGTGACCGCATCACGGCCATCATCCACGCGGACGGAAACACGCCCACGCAGGCATACCACCACCTGCGTACAGTCGCGGTGAGCATGGTCTCCCCGCACACCACCGGCGGGCACATCAGTCACGATGAAGACCCTGCGGACCGGGATACCGAGACCGGCAGGACCATCATCGGGGATCACGGTCAGCGCCCCATCATCCCGCCTGTGTTGTTGCAGGTGGATGAGGGAAAGCGAAGCGACGGTCGTGCTGTTCATCACGCGTCGAAGAAAGCGCGCACGGCTTCGCATACGCGCGACTGGTCTCCGTCGGCCAGTTCAGGATAGAGCGGCAGGGAGAGCACCGTACGCGCCAACCGTTCGGTAACAGCCATATCACCGGTGCGGATCCACGACCTGTAAGCCGGTTGCTCATGAACACCGAACGGGTAGTGGATGCCCGCTAAAATGCCTTGTTCGGCGAGGGACGCTTGCAATGCGCCCCGGACGACCTGGGCTTCCTTCCAGTCATGGTCCTCCAATTGGATCACATACAGGTGGTAGACGTGGGTGCCATGGCTCGGGACCGTCGGCAGCTTGAAGGGCAGTCCCTTCAAGCGTTCGTCGTAGCGTGCGGCGAGCGCTTGTCGACGAGCGGTGTGCGCGTCCAGATGCTCCAGTTTTACAGAGAGGATGGCCGCTTGCAGCGGGTCCAACCGGCTGTTCCAACCTTGGATCAAGCTGTTCTGCGGCTTTGCCCATCCGTACTGGCGGAGCAACCGGAGCTTCTCCGCGATCGCCGCGTCGTCCGTCAGCACCATGCCCGCATCGCCGATGGCACCGAGGTTCTTGGTCGGATAGAAGCTGAAGGTGGAAACCCGCCCGAACGAACCGGTCTTGCGGCCTTTCCATTCGGCGGCATGGCATTGCGCGCAATCCTCGATAAGCACGAGCCCACTCTTCTCGCACAGCCTCGTCAACGCGTCGAGATCCGCCGGGTGACCATAGAGATGCACGGCGATGATCGCTTTCGTGCGCGGCGTGATGAGCGCCTCAGCGGCAGCGGCATCGATGGTGCGGGTCTCCGGGTCCACATCCGCCAGAACGGGAACGGCACCGGCCATGGCGATCGCCGCCACCGTGGCCACCGCCGTATGCGATACGGTGATCACTTCATCCCCGGAGCCGATGTCCAGCGCACGCAAAGCGAGGTGGAGTGTGCGACGACCTCGCCTAGGATATAGGCGGGGCCATTCAGGACGGAACCGATGGCCTCGTCGATCTCACGCTTCAAAGCAAGATACCCGGCGCGCGGATCGGAAGTGTGGACATCTGGTGGATTCATCTGGCGCTTGCGCCGCGAAAAGTAGAGGCCGGGGAGCGACTCCGCCGACAAGTACCGACACCACGATGAACGGACCGCTGTTGGTACACACAGGGCAACTTGGTCCGTAGCGGGCCGTCAGGAAGTAACGTTGCCGACAGGCGGGCCATGCTCTGAGCTGTCTGGCCAGATCCATTTCCACACATGAGTCCATTGACAGGTCAGACACTGCTTGAACGTCGCTGGATACTCTTCCTGCTGATCGCTTTGCTGCTTCGCGGCGTATACATCGAATGGAAAGTGAGCGACGTGCGACCGAAGGATGCGCCCGGTGAATGGTACTTCGATACCCCGGATACGCATAGCTACTTCGATCCGATCGAGAGCATGCTGAAGGGCGGAGAGTACGACCCGGACTACCGCATGCCGGGGGTAGGAGCCCCTTATTGGATGTTCCGGCAGTTCCTGTCCCCGATCGCGAGCCGTGATGCGATGGTGGTCCTGCAATGGTTGCTTTCCGGCATCAGTGTGTATCTCTTGGCGTTGATCGCGTTGCGGTTCACGGGCTCGCACACTACCGCGCTGATCACCTACGCGCTCTTCCTGCTCAGCACGTTTTCGAGTTGGTATGATACATCGATGTCGTCTGATAGCCTCGCTGCTTCGGTAATGGTCATTCAGGTATTCCTCTTCCAGCAGGCGCTCGACAAACAGCGCAAATGGCTGCTGATCGGTGCAGGTCTGTTCCTGGCCTGGATGGTTTTCCTGAGACCGGTGGCGGCGCTACTTTTCGTGTTCGCGACGGTGCTCATCTACATGCACTGGGGAAAGTCACGATCGCTCAAACCGCTTGCCTTGTTCCTGATCCCCTTCGCGATCATGGAGGTGGTCTGGGTGGCGCGCAACTGGAGGGTGAACCATGAGTTCAACCCGTTGACGAACCAGGGGATGATGCCCGACGAGATCGCGGACCGTCCGCTCGGTTACCTCATGCGCTTCCTGGCAGGCTACGGCGGTGATTACATCTGGTGGCAACCGGGAGCTGACATCCGGTGGTACGGCCTTTGGCACGGTGCCGGAGAAGTGGACGATGAAGGCCGTAAGGCTGGTCCACCTCCGGCGTACGCGTATGCGCCCGGCTATACGGAAGACAGCTTGCTGGCCGTAAGCGGACTCATACGCTCAGCCTTGGACGGCGATCTGAGCAGTGCGGATTCCGTGGCGGCCATCGCACGGGCCAATGCCACCTTGGACCGATATACCGCGCTCCATGCGGAAGGCGCGCCATTCATGCACCATGTCATCAGCCGATTCCTGATGGTAAGGCACATGGTGGTACAGAACGGGGCGGAGACACTCTTCAACAGTTCGTTCAACGCGTTGCCTCTCTGGATGAAGTTGTTCAAGCTGTTGCAGATGTTCCTTTATCTGTTCGCCTTCGTTGTCGGTGGGATCGCAGGTGTGGTGATGCTCTGGAAGTGGCGGTGCGCACCTTCACTGCTGGCGGTCTGGGTACCGATCGTCTCGCTGTACATGGTCTACATCTACCCGCTCGGACTGCACATGGCCGAGTGGCGCTTCATGGTGCATGTTTTCCCGTTGACTTTATTACTGGCAACCTGCGTGCTCATACCCAAGCTGGAGGTGGCAATGCCCAAGCTACTTACCGATAGGAAGAACTGAAGGCGCAGAGGGGATCAGTGGGCCTTGTAGCGCCAAGGCTCCGCGCGCAAGAGAACCGTGTCACCATGCGAAGACGACCCGAAGTCCCGGTCAACGGGTATGTAGCCGTCCTTGGAAATGTGCAACTGCACAGGAGGGCAACGGAAGCCCCCGGAAATATCATCGAACTCGAAAAGGCCCGAGTCGTTCGTCAAAAAGTACTCGTCTTCGTACTGCCCATCACCATGTCGTTCGCGTACGCGCGCACCTTCGATCGGCTGTCCCGTTGCCTGATCGACCACCAAGGCATGGACGGTCCGCACACAGTCGCACGAAGCCAAGAGGAGCGCTCCACACAGAGTCCCTGTGGTCAGGAAGTCGTCGCATCGGCATCTCATCATCCGATCGATCACAAGCACTTGAACTGATCGAACGGCTCCAAGCAATCGGTACACTTCCACAACGCCTTGCAGGCCGTACTGCCGAATGCCGAGATCATTACCGTGTTCTTGGAGCCGCACTGCGGGCAGGGTACCACGGGTGCTTCACCTTTGAGCGCGCGTATATCGGCGGTTCTTTCCGGCGGCGCGATGCCGTACTCCTTCAACCTGCGTTTGCCGGTCTCGGTGATCCAATCGGTGGTCCAGGCAGGGGAGAGGCTCAGCTTGACCTCCACAGCTGGCACACCCGCCTCCAACAGTTCCTTTTTGATGTCCGCCGCCATCACATCCATGGCCGGACAACCCGTGTAGGTCGGGGTAATGGTGACGATCGCCTTGCCATCCGCTTCCACTTCCACGTGGCGCACCACACCCAACTCCAGCACGTTGATGGCCGGGATCTCCGGGTCCTTCACGTAGTCCAGGAGTTCGAGGATGCGGTTCTTGGTGATCATTGGAATGCGGTTAACCGCCACGGCGCGACGGCGCAACGGGACCGCCACGCATTTCGCGCCGCCCGCTGCGCACGCGTCGCTTCGTAGCGTCGTTGCGGTTCGTTCCTACCACTCCGCCCCCGGATACGCCCGCTGCAGGTATTGCATATCCGCCAGGATGTAGCCCAAGTGCTCGGAGTGTTTTCCTTGTCGCCCTCCCGTGGCCATGAAGCCATCAGCAGGGCGCTTCAAGGTCGCTTCTGCCAGAACGGCATCCACCGTCTTGTCGAAGGCCGCTTTGATCGGTGCCATCGCTGGAGCGATGCCGGCTTGGACCATTGCCTGATAGACTTCGTCCTCCTCGAACAATTCGCCTGTGAATGTCCACAGGTCATCAAGGGCCTGTTGCGCCCGTTGGTGGCTCTCCTCGGTTCCATCCCCGAAGCGGATCAACCATTCGCTGTCGCGTTTCAGGTGGTATGTCACCTCTTTCACGGCCTTCGCGGCTATGCCAGCGACACGCTCGTCGGTGCTTTTTGCCAGCGCCTCCTGGAAGGGAAGATGCCACGCATCGAAGAGGAATCCCCGCACGATGGAGTGGGCGTAATCGCCGTTCGGCTGCTCCACCAGCTTGCAGTTGACGTACTGGCGTTCGTTGCGGAGGTAGGCGAGGTCATCCTCATCACGCCCCTGGCCTTCCAGTTCGCCGGCGTAGGTCAGGTAGTTGCGTGCTTGGCCGATCAGGTCCAACGCTACGTTGCTCAAGGCCAGATCCTCTTCCAGCACGGGGCCGTGTCCGCACCATTCGCCCAAGCGATTGCCGAGCACATGCGTGTCGTCCGCGCGTCGGAGCAGGAACTGGATGAGTGCTTCCTTCTTGTCCATGGCTCAGATGTACTTGGCGCCCTCCGGCATGGTATAGAAGGTGGGGTGGCGGTAGGCTTTGTCGTTGGCCGGTTCGAAAAAGGGACCGATATCCTCAGGGCTGCTGGCGCTGATGGCCGAACTGGGCACCACCCAGATGCTGTCGCCCTCGTTACGGCGCGTGTAGATGTCACGCGCGTTCTCGATCGCCATTTGTGCGTCGGCGGCGTGAAGACTTCCGCAGTGTTTGTGCTCCAAGCCCCGTTTGCTCTGGATGAACACCTCCCAAACGGGCCAATCCTTCTCGTTGTTTGCCATGGTTCGTTCGTGTTTTCAGGCGGCCATTACTTCCTTTCTCTTCGCCTTCTTGGTGGCATAGGCCGCAGCTGCCTCGCGCACCCAGCGCCCATTCTCGTGCGCATCAACGCGGGCCTTCAGCCGTTCGCGGTTGCACGGGCCGTTTCCGGCCACCACGTTGTTGAATTCCGTCCAGTCGATCTCACCGAAGTCAAAGTGCCCACGTTCTTCGTTCCACTTCAGATCGGGGTCCGGCACCGTGAGCCCGATGGTGTGGGCCTGTTGAACCGTGCGGTCGATGAAGGTCTGCCGCAGTTCATCGTTGCTCTGCCGCTTGATCTTCCACTTCATGCTCTCGGCGCTGTGGGCGCTTTTCGCATCGTTCGGCCCGAACATCATCAAACTGGGCCACCACCAACGGTTCATGGCGTCCTGTGCCATTTCCTTTTGTTCCGGGGTCCCCTTCATGCAGGTGGCCATGATCTCGTAGCCCTGCCGCTGATGGAAGCTCTCTTCCTTGCAGATGCGCACCATCGCCCGGGAATAGGGTCCGTAGCTCGTGCGGGTCAGCATCACCTGGTTCATGATCGCGGCGCCGTCCACCAGCCAGCCGATGGCCCCGATGTCCGCCCATGAAAGGGTAGGGTAGTTGAATATGCTGCTGTACTTGGCCTTGCCGGTGAGCAATTGTTCAATGAGCTCATCACGGCCTACTCCGAGCGTTTCGCAAGCGCTGTAGAGATAGAGGCCGTGACCACCCTCGTCCTGTACCTTGGCCAGCAGGATGGCCTTGCGCCGCAGGTTCGGGGCGCGGGTGATCCAGTTGCCTTCCGGAAGCATGCCCACCACCTCGCTGTGCGCATGCTGGCTGATCTGCCGGATGAGCGTTTTGCGGTACTTCTCCGGCATCCAATCCTTCGGCTCGATCTTCTGCTCGGCGTCCACCTTGGCTTGGAAGGCCGTTTCCAGTGCGTTGTTGTCCATCAGGTTGTTCTGGGTGTGGCGAAAATAGGCAGGGTGGGCACGCCGTAGCTGACCTTCATCAATACGGTGAACAAGACCGGAGGCTCCACGGTTCATTTCGTGCGGTCGCCGATGATCGCCCCATTTACTTTCGCGCCCCCTAGATGAACCCACCTCCCGCCCGCATGGCCCGTTTCCATTCCTTACAGGTAGCAGACGTGAAACAGGAGACCGCTGACGCCATCGTGGTGAGCCTGCGCGTACCTCCGGAGCTGAAGTCCGAGTTCGCGTTCATCCAAGGTCAATACCTCACCCTGAAGCTCTTCGTGAACAACGAGGAACTGCGCCGGAGCTACAGCATCTGCAGCAGCCCATTGGATACGGACGAGATCCGCATCGCGGTGAAGAAAGTGGATGGTGGTCGTGCATCCACCCAACTGGTGGACAAACTGAAGCCGGGTATGACCCTCGATGTCATGACCCCGATGGGCAACTTCCATACGGCACTGGACCCCGCGAATACCAACCACTACGTGGCTTTCGCGGCGGGCAGCGGCATCACGCCCATCCTGAGCATTCTGAAGACCGTGCTGCGCACCGAGCCCAAGAGCCGGTTCACCCTGTTCTATGGCAACAGCGATGTGGACCGGATCATTTTCCGGGAGCGCCTCGCCGAACTGAAGACCCACTATCCGGACCGGCTGGACGTACACCACATCCTCACCAAAGGTGTGGACGAGGACAAGCTCTTCAATGGCCGGATCACAACGGACAAGGCCAAGGAACTGGTCGGTCGGTTCCTGCAGGACGCTCTGCACAAGGAGTTCTTCATCTGCGGCCCTGAGCAGATGATGGTGAACGTTAGCGAGGCTTTGGAGAAGAGCGGTGTGCCGAAGAAGCGGATCCACATCGAGCTCTTCAATACGCCGGTGAGCACGGACGCCAAGAAGGAAACGGCACACGCAACCTCACCCAGCGCTTCCGGGAAGGCACGCGTGAAGGTGATCCTGGACGGGCGCGAACACGAGATCGAGATGGACCCGAAGGGCGATGCCGTTCTGGATGCCGCCATCGACGCCGGACTGGATGTGCCATACGCCTGCAAAGGAGCCGTCTGTTGTACGTGCAAAGCGCGTGTGCTCGAAGGGCAGGTGGAGATGGCCATGAACTACGCGCTCACGGATGAAGAAGTAGCGGATGGCTATGTGCTCACCTGCCAGACGCACCCCCGCAGCCCGCGTGTGGTTGTGGATTACGATCAGCACTGACGAAAAAGGCGCGCGACCCGGGGTCGCACGCCTTCAAGAAATGTGGTCGGGGGCTATTGCGTCTCTACTTGGGCTCCCAGCAGGGCCATCTTCAATTGGATGTTCGCGACGTAGTTCTCGTTGTGGACGAAGGTCTGCTTCTGTCCATCCCATTGGATGATAGCGCTGGGGAAGTCCAGGTAGAACTGGTCGCCGTGCGCGAATTTGTCCGCACCGTCCAAGTCGACCGCGAATGAGGTCGACTTGTATTTGGTCTGGTCCTCGGGGAGGTGTGAATCAATGAAGACCGTTTTGTTCCGATAGCCCTCCTTGCTCACGAGCACGGTGTACGAACAGTCCATGTCCAATTCGAGCAGGAAGGCGGACTTGTTCTTCTCTGGGCTCAATTCGAAAGCCACCTCATTGTCTTTGTACACGGTGACCGTGACGTTATCGGTGGGGCCACCGTTGGCGGTCACCAGGCATTCCACGGGCAGGTAAAGGTCCTTGTGTGGGCCCTCCAGGTCGTTGCCTTTGTTCTTGTTCTTGCTCTTGTGTTGGCCCATAGCGCTACCGGTGAGCAGCAAGGCCATGTAGAACGGGAGTATGCGGAGTCGCATGTTCTATTGGATATGGGACTGGTACGTTGAACAGGGAAGCAGGGTTCCTTTACCCCGCCATCCGGAGTGACAGATCGCCCGCCACTGCGGGGAAACGCAGATGAACTGTGGCGCCCTCTCCTTCGCGGCCTTCAGCCCAGCAGGTGCCACCATGCTTTTGCACGATACGCTGCACGATGGCCAGACCGATGCCGGTTCCTTCGAACTCATCCGTTTTGTGCAGGCGTTTGAAGACCCCGAAGAGCTGGTCGCTCCGTTGGGCATTGAAGCCGATGCCGTTGTCGCTCACGCTCACCACATGGTCACCGTCCTGCATCGAATGGGATACGGCGATGCGCGCTTGCTCACGGGTGCGCGTGAACTTCAGGGCATTGGAAAGCACGTTGTTGAGTACCACGTGCAACATCGCCTTGTCCGCGGGGATGATCGCCTGGCCTGCTTCGGGCATGGTGAATTCAACGCGGCGGTCGGTGACATCGAGTGTGGCCAGGCATTCCAGAACGGCGTCACGCAGGTCCACATTCGAGCGGTCTACCCGCTGGGTGTCGGTGCGTGCGAACCGGAGCAGGTCGTCCACGAGTGCGATGAGCCGCGAGGTGCTGCGATGGATGCGTTCGCTCACGTCGCTGATCTCCCCGTCACTCCGTGCTGCGGCGAGCTCGCCCAGATGGTCCGTCAGTGAGCGCATGCCTTTCAGCGGGGATCGCAGGTCGTGCGCCACGGAATAGGAAAAGGCGCCCAGGTCATCGAGCGCTTCCATCAGCTGCTTGGTCCGCGCGGCCACCCGCCGGTCCAGGTCATGGTTGAGCTTCTTCAGGCGAAGCTCTTCCTGCTTCCTATCGGTGATGTCTTTGATGATGGCCTGGAACACTGCTTTGCCGTCCGCCGTGCGCCCTTGATAGGTCGCTGTCATCAGGCAGTCGAGCATCGCGCCTTGGGGCGTGCGCAAAGTGATTTCCACGTTCGTGAACGATTTCCCGTCGCGGTGGCCTTTCATCGCAACGAGCAAGGCGTCCGGGTCCGGAACGTAGGGGTGGAAGCCTGACCGCAGCAATTCGGAACGGTCCAAGCCCATCAGCCTTTCGGCGGCCGGGTTCACGTCCTGTAGGTTTCCCGCTTCGTCAACGATCACGATGGGATCGCCGGCCGTATCGAAGACCTGACGGTAGCGTTGGAAAAGCCGTTCCCGTTCAGCACGAAGAGCATGCACTTCATAGGCTTGCTCGATGCGCAGTTTCAGGTCTACCGGATCCCATGGCTTCGTGATGTAAGCGTGGATACCGCCCTTGTTCACCGCCTCGATGACCGCCTCGATATCCGAGAACCCGGTCAGCATGATGCGGATGGCCTTCGGATGGCGCTCACGTACCTGCGCCAAGAACTCCGCGCCGCTCATCACAGGCATGCGCTGGTCGCTGATCACCACGTGGGCCGGGGATTCTTCCAGCATGGCCAGTCCCTGTGCGGCGCTGCTCGCTACCCGTATCTCGAAATCGCGCCGGAAGCTGGCGCGGAAGGCCATCAGGTTGCCTTCCTCGTCATCCACATAGAGGACCTTGATGCGCTCGGCGTCAATGCCGGGCTCGCCGGAGCTTTGGCCTGGTTGCATGCTCATGCTCGTTTGGCCAAGGCCATGGGTTGTGTATTCGGGAGGATGATGCGGAAAATGCTGCCCTCGTTCTCCACGCTGTCCACCTCGATGCGCCCGTTGTGCTTCTCGATGATGCTGTGCGCGATCGAAAGGCCGAGGCCGGTCCCTTCACCCACGGCTTTCGTGGTGAAGAAGGGCTCGAACACCCGCGCCCTGACCTCCGGCTTCATGCCGATGCCGTTGTCGAGGATGGAGATCACGGTATGTCCTTCCGCTTGTTCGGAGAGCACCCGGATACGGCCGCCTTGCGCACCATGGCGCGAGACCACGGCCTGCACGGCATTGTTCAGCATGTTCATGAACACCTGGTTCAATTTGCCGGGGAAGCACTCCAAGGCTTCCGCCGCACGCAGATCGAGTTCCACCTGAACCCGGTCCTTCAACTGCGGCCCCAGGATGTTCAGCGTACTGCGGATGCCATCGTTGACGTCCACGGACTTCAGATCGCCTTCATCCAATCGGCTGAACGAACGCAGCCCGCGGACGATCTCGGCCGTACGGTTGGCACCTTCTTCCATGCTGAGCAGGATGTCGTTCACCTCGGTAATGGTCTCATCCAGGCCGAGCTTCTTCTCCAGCGCGGCGATGCTCTGGGGAGCGACTTGCGCGCGGTAGGCTCCCAGCACTTCCAGCAGGTCGGCCATATCTCGCTTGAGCGGTGGGATATTGCTGCGGATATAGTTGATCGGGTTGTTGATCTCATGTGCGATACCGGCCGTCAGTTGACCGAGGGAGGACATCTTCTCGGCTTCCACCAGCTGGCTCTGCGCCTGCTTCAATTGGTCCAAGCTCAGCTGCAACTGCTCTGTCCGTTCGGTGACCTTCTGCTCCAGGATTATGTTCTGATCGCGTGTGATGCGGGCGTTCTCTTGGGCCGAAGCGAGGGCTTCAGCCTGTGATTGCTCCTTCTCCCTGCGGAGGATATTGATGCGGTCCGCAAGACCGAAGGAGAGCAGCACGCCTTCCACGATCGAGCCCGCGGGCATGGCATAGACCGTCCAAACACTGTACGGCAAAACCCCTTCATCCTTCATCACGAACAGTACAACGCCGATCAGGAAACCGGACCACGCCAGCAGGAAGAATCGCGCCTGTCGGGAACCCTTCCTGACGGCGATGATGGCCATGGTGAGCAAGTAGAGCGCTGACATGCCGGAAGCCATTTGCCCGGCCATGTAGCCTGACCAAGCGTCACCGAACATGAACAGGCAGCCGATGAGGAAAAGTGCGCCATACACCACAGGCGTGAGCCGGTGCATCCGGGGTGCGAATCGCGCTGTATCGATGAAGCCCTTCGCGAATTCGAAGCCCAAGGGGATGGCGATGAGGGAGAAGAGCAGGCTCGCGCGCGGTGTCAACCATTCGCCGCGCAGGAAGAGATCGAACGGACCGTAGCCCTGCAGGGAGAGTTGCGCAGCGCAGACCGTTACGGTGGAGAGCACGTAGAGGAAGTAGTTCCTGTCGCGCGTGCTCAGGAAGATGAAGAGGTTGTACAGTGCCAGCACGAGCATGATGCCCATGTAGGCCCCGATGGCCGGGTAACGCGCCGTGAGCGAGCGTTCGATGTCGGCCGGCGGCCCGATCATCAGGGAGGCATGGATCGGTTTGAATCCGAACATGCGGGCGATCACGGTGACCCGTTTCCCGGGTTGAACAGGCAGCGTGAAGGCGTATTCTCCTTGGGCGCGCCGCTCATCTTTGCTGGCGCGGGCCAGACCGGACGTGGCGATAGGGAAGGCCCCCTCCGATCGTTCCACATAGATGTCGATCTGATCGATGGCCGCGTACGGGATGGATACGGAAAGGACATTCTCCGGCGTCCTGTTCTCTACGGTGAAGCGGAACCAGTGGGCGCGTTTGCTGAGCTCGAAACGGGGTATTTCCGTCTTCCCCGGACCTGACCAAGCTGTGATCTGGTCCACGGTCATCAGCGCGGTACTGTCCGTGAAGCACTGCATGCTCTGGCCGATGGGCCCGACAATGGCGTCGTGCACAACGATGACCTGGGGCGCATCCGTCGCACGAGCGATCTGAATGCCCAGAACGACAAGCAAGAACAGGGAAGGACGCTTCAACATGGCCCGCTTCTACGAGGACCATGCACAGGTGTTACCGGTGATCAGGCAGCCTTGTGGCGCTGGTCCGAGGTCTGTTGCTTCAAAGGATGGACGCCTGTTGGCCAGATGTCGTAGTGGACATCCAATCGGCCCTTCTTGGGTTCTTCGGAACGCCGTTGCGCAGGTTGTATGCGCAGGCTCAGGATGCGATGACGCGCACGCGCATCAGCGCCTTCCAGCGTCAACGGGTCCATCACGACCATGGCGAACGAGCGCATGTTGGCGAGCGGGTAGCGGAAAAGTCCTGCATCGCCGATATGTGCGAGTGTTGAGAATCCCACTTTCCGGGTGTAGGGAACGACATACTCGGCAGCAACGCACACCAGTGCGCTCACGCCGAGCAACCCCGCCAATGCGACACCTGATGAGATGAGGAGCAACGGAATACCACGCCCGGCGAAACGATGCGCGTTCCAAAGACCGGCGATCTCAGCCCTGCCTTCCGGTATCAGGGCGGCCAGTCTCTCCGGCACGGTGGGTTCCAGGTTCATCAACGAGCGCTCCATCGGCAGCCCGAGTTCGCCTGGTCGCAAGTGCAAACGCATACCGGCCACCATGCCCAGTTCGATGTGCTCGGCAACGATGACGATCACGTTCGGGTCCGTGCACCAGGAGATATCCGGTTTCAATGCGCTGGCCACGCCGATGTCCTCCAACACCTTGATGTGTTCGAGCAGGTATCGGGCACAACGCACACGGTCATCTACCGCCTTGAACGCTTTGATGGTGATGGTTTCCATGTTCAAACGTGGGCGGGTTGGTGGATATGGAGGATCGATCCGACAGGGTATCGCAAGCTGCGGGCGGTGGGGGCTTGGGCTTCACCCAAACGCATCATGAAGAAGGGATGCGCTGCTGACATCCCGAGGATCGACTTGAACTCGTCCAGGACCGCTTCCGCCTCACGATGCTCCGCGGCGTTCAGGATGCCCTTGTCATCCCATAGGCCGTGGATGCCCATGAAGATCGGGGCTCCGACCGGGTGAGCGGTGAGGCCCAGTGCCGTGGCCTTCAGCCAAGCGCGCTCCAAGGCACGGCCACCCGTGTAAGCGCTGGCCAAGGTCATATCCGGTATGGAGATGATGGCCAGTGAACTCGATGCCCGGATCATCTTGGCGG
Organism: Flavobacteriales bacterium; assembly: GCA_044224725.1. Lineage (GTDB taxonomy): Bacteria > Bacteroidota > Bacteroidia > Flavobacteriales_F > PHOS-HE28 > PHOS-HE28. Next base: position 17,007 of record JBGAJW010000047.1, on the reverse strand, counting down.
TCATCTTCTCCATCGCGTTGCCTGTACCCCAATGGCGCAACAAGGACATCGCCGTCGGGTCGGCGGCCACACGAAGGCCCGTACGGTCGGCCAAGCTCAACTCCAGCGTTGCCACGTCGATGCCATCGCGGGTCCGTTCAGCCTGCTCGGCGTTCCAGCGCATTTCGCGCACGAACATGTCCCTGTGGCACTCGTGGTTCAGGAACCGGATCCGCTCGGCCTTTCCGCACAGCACGGCGATGCGCTCGATGGTCGTCCGGTCGCGCACGATCGTGAGGGGGGTCAAGGGGAATCGCGATGCGACCGATTCGATCAAGGCTTCCGCCTTCGCAGCAAGCAGTTCCAGTGTTTCCGAGAACCGCCGGTTCGTACAACGGTCAGGAATGGCTTCCGCCAAGTCTGCTTCTATCCGCGCGTTCGGCCTTGAAGCAGGTTCTTCATCCTTGCTGAACACCGCGATGAGCTCAGGTACTTCAGGAAGGGGAACGAAATAGTGGTGCAGCCCGATCCCCAGCCGGGCGGCTTCCAGCAACACGTTCTCCGCACAGGCGCCCATGCTCAGCCATGCGTAGCGCGAACCCGGGTCAAGTACGCTATGCGCACGCTCTGTGTCCAAGAACAACAGCAACCGACCGTCGTGATGCAGGAACTTCCAAGGCTGGCAATTGCCGCCCGATGGTGCCTGACTTCCTGAGCTTGCGAGCTGCTCGGCCTCTTTGGCAGACAACATACCGCCCTTCAAGGATCCCGGCAGACGTTCAGCGCCGGAGATCATCGCCTCCAAACTGATGGAGGGCCGATCGGCCCTTCGGTCCATGTGGGCTCCGGCCGAGCGATCATCGGCCAAGGGCTGCTCCTGCACGCCCAGCAGATCATCAGGGTCGAGCCACCACCGACCGCTGGGCATCGGTTGGCCGAGCATGATCCGGCGTGCGACATGACCGACCACAGCGCCACCCATCACTACGGAGCTGCCCAGTTGCGGCCACGTGGTCACCGTGCTCTCGATCTCGAGCATGCTCGCTTTCATGCGGGTGCTCATCGTCTCCAGACCGATGATCGGGATAACGAAGGGCAGCTTCTCCTCGTTGGTCCGCGCTTGGGCGGCCAGCTTCAGGTCCAAATGTTCTACCAGCCCGTGCAGGACAGGGCGTTCCGGTTCCAGATCGAAGCGTTCCACGTCCAGCAGGCCGCGGTCGCTGGTATCCATGATCACCGGGATATGGTAGGCCTTGGCGCGCTGGCGGCAGAGGATCTTCACATCCACGCTGTCACATTCGTCCACGAGGACGTCCAGCTTGCCACCTTCATTCAGAAAGCTGTCGATGTTGTCGGGTGTCAACCCCTTGTCGAATAGGGTCACTTTCAGGAAAGGATCGAGCTCCGCGATCTCGCGCGCCACGTTCACCGTTTTGAGATGCCCCAGGTTGTGAACGCCGTTGCGGATGCGGTTCAGGTTGCTGAGGTCCAGGGTATCGAAATCCGCAATGCGCAGTTCCCCGAAGCCACGCTCCAAGGCGAGTGTGAGGCAGACGCTCTGTCCGACGCTCAGGCCGATCACGCCGATCCGCTTCTTCCCGAGGCGCACCTGTTCCTCCCGGGTGATCTTGTTGCGGTTGCGGTCCGTGCGCACCAACGCGAACTCGGCCTCGTCCAGTAGGTGGACCAGACGGCCGGACCACGGGTAATAGACCCAAACGCCGTAGTCCTCAGATGGTGTCGTGCCCAAGTGGGCCTTCGCAGCCTCGGCGAGTTCCGGCTTGCCGAATTTGACGGACGGATTGAGCGCACGCACCAGTTCGCCGAGCTGTGAAAGCAGTTCGTCATGCACCACGAGGGTGGGGCAGCGCTTCAGCAGTTCACGCAGGCGTTCCCTGTCGGCTGGGACAGCAAGCCTGAAGAACTCTGGTCGGAAGAGGTCCCGTCCAGTCGCTGAAGCGCGGGTCAGCGCTTCGAGCCCAAGATTCATTTTCCGGTATGGTAAGAGCGAGGCAATCTGAGAGGAGCGGGCGAAATGTAGCTATGAAAAAGTTATCAACAGGATATGCACAATTGGAATGGCGCGAACCTATGGCATGGACCAGGCGTAGGAACGCGCATCGGCCTGCAACGCCGACCGCACCATGACCATCATGAACAAGCCCACGGCGACCATCCCGAGTGTGCTCTACTTGGACGACAGCGCCGCGAACAGGCAAGCCTTCCAAGCCGCGTTCCGCAAGGAGTTCAAGGTGTTCCTGGCCGATTGCCCGGCCGAAGCATTGAAGATCCTCGCCGAGAACGAAGTGCATGTGCTCATCGCCGACCAGCGGATGCCGGGCATGTCCGGTACCGAGGTCCTCCGCTTGGTGCGGGATCGCCATCCTTCCGTTCGCCGTATGCTGGTCACCGCCTACGCCGACCTACAGGCCATCGTGGACGCCCTGAACCAGGGCGGGGTGTGCTACTACATCCAGAAACCGTGGGAGGAGGAAAGCGTGCGCAAAGCCGTGTCTGCGGCCTTCGCGGATTTCAGGGCTGAGGAAGAGCGGACCGCCTTTACCGCCAAGCTCATTGAGAGCAACCGGCAGCTGGAGTTCGCCTTGAGGCAGCGCCTGCTTTCCTGAACGGAACAGCACGTATCGCTCGCTGTCGACATGGTGGCTTGCATAGGGATCCTCGGATCAGGGATCTTCGCCGCCCATGCTGACACCGCGTCCTACCGGGCCCATCGTGGCCGCTTTGTTGTTCACTTCAACACTGCCCGTGCTCACCAGCGCCCAGTGCGACCGCTGGCAGCAGCGCATCCGCTGCGAACTCGTCACCGAGTTGGATGTGAAGACGCACCGTTTCACGGGCACCGAGAAACTGGTGTATCAGAACAACAGCCCCGACACCTTGAGGCAGTTGTTCTTCCACCTCTACTTCAATGCCTTCAAGCCGGGGAGTGAGATGGATGTGCGTTCGCGCACCATCGCCGATCCCGACCAGCGCGTGGGCGACCGCATCGCGGCGCTTTCGCCCGCGGAACAAGGGGACCTGCGCTGTTCGGGGATGCTCCAGGACGGCAAACCGGCCATCATGGAAGAACTGGGGACCATCCTGCGTGTGGTGCTCGCGAAACCCTTGTTCCCCAAGAAGTCCACGACGCTCACGTTCGCGTTCAATGGACAAGTGCCGGTGCAGATCCGGCGCAGCGGGCGGGACAGCCAAGAAGGCATCGCGTACAGCATGACCCAATGGTTCCCGAAAGTCGCGGCGTACGACCATGAAGGCTGGCACCCGGACCCGTACGTGGGCCGTGAGTTCTACGGCGAGTGGGGAGATTATGACGTACGCCTGAAGCTGGATAGCTCATTCACCGTCGCGGCCTCTGGCGAACTGGAGAACGCGTCTTCCATCGGACATGGATACGCTGCGCGCACCAAGCCGCAGAAGTGCCCGGACGGACGACTGGAATGGCACTTCATCGCCAAGAACGTGCACGATTTCGCGTGGTCCGCGGATCCGGACTACACGCACATGACCGCTCAGGTGCCGGGCGGTCCCCTCCTTCATTTCATCTATGAGGAGAAAGGGGAGAGCGCAGCGACCTGGAAGGAGCTGCCCGGTTACATGGTGAAGCACTTCCAATACATGGCCACGCACTTCGGCGCGTACCCGTATCCGCACTTCACCTTCGCGCAAGGTGGTGATGGCGGGATGGAGTACCCGAACCTGACGCTGATCACCGGCAGTCGGCGTTTGGGCAGCTTGGTGGGAGTGAGCGTGCACGAGAGCATCCACAATTGGTATTACGGCATGCTGGCGAGCGATGAAGCGAGCTTCCCGTGGATGGACGAAGGCTTCACCGAGTATGCGAGCAGCGAGGTGATGCGGTACCTGTTCCCCGGGCAATCCCAGGACCGGGTGCATGCGGACGCCACCGATGCGTACCTGCAATTGGCCGCGAGCGACATGCATGAACCGATGAGCACCCACGCGGACCACTTCCGCACGAACCGCGGCTATGGCAGTACCGCCTACAGCAAAGGCGAATTCTTCCTGGACCAGCTGGGCGCGGTAATAGGCGACAGCACCTTGCACCGGGGGCTGCTCCGCTACTACAACACCTGCCGTTTCAAACATCCCGAGCCGATCGATGTGCGGCGAGTGATGGAGAAGGAGAGCGGGCTGCAGCTGGACTGGTACTTCGATGAGTGGATCAATACGACGCGGGAACTGGACTATGCCGTGACCTCCGTTGTCGGTCGTGGGGACAGTACGTTCATCTCCCTGGCGAGGAAGGGGGAGATGCTCATGCCGGTAGAGGTGGCGCTGGTCGCTGCGGACGGCAGCACGTCGTACTACCACGTACCGCTCTCCTTGATGCTCGGAGCGCGTACAACGCCGGCTGATGGGCACGCTTGGTCGGTGCTGCCCCCGTGGACATGGACGTCACCAGAATACACGATGGCTTTGCCGCTGCCATTGTCCGGCGTGCGGCTGGTGGCCGTTGACCCGGACGGCCGTCTGGCTGACAAGGACCGCGGCAATGATGCGGTGGAATTGCCGACCGGGACGCAGGGTGTCGTTCGGCCTTAGCCGCACTCTTCCGCTAAGGCGGTAAAAAACAAGGCCACGCATCGCGCGGCCTTGTTCCGGCAGATTGAAAAAGGTCAAGCGGGCACTTCCTCCTCCTTGTGACCGCTCACCAGCTTGTGCTGCAGCTCGGTGGGCACCGGCTGATATGCGTGGAACTTCTCCGAATAGGTTCCGCGGCCTTGGGTAAGGCTCCGCAAGGTGGTGCTGTAGCGGTCCAGTTCAGCCAAGGGAGTGAGCGTCTTGATGATCTGGTAACGTCCCTGCCCATCCACGCCCATGACGATGGAGCGGCGGCCCTGGAGATCGGTCATCACATCGCCCATCAGGTCGGCTGGCACGCGAACCTCGATCTCCTGCACCGGCTCCATCAATTGGGGATCAGCGTTGTTGAAGGCTTCACGGAAGGCTTGCAGTCCGGCGATCTTGAAGCTGATGTCGTTGCTGTCCACCGGGTGCATCTTGCCATCGTACACGATCACGCGGATGTCGCGCGCGGGCGAGCCGGTCAAGGGGCCCTTCTCCATCTTCTCCATCACGCCTTTGAGGATGCTCGGCATGAACTTGTTGTCGATGACGCCACCCACGATGCAGTTGTAGAAGACCAGCTTGCCACCGGTGACCAGGTCGTGCTCTTCCTTGCCGCGGACGCTGACGCCCGCAGGTTCGGGAATGCCTTCATACCACGGCTCGATGCGCAGGTGCACTTCGCCGAATTGGCCGCTGCCGCCGGTCTGCTTCTTGTGCCGGTAGCTCGCCTCGGCATTCCTGCGGATGGTCTCGCGGTAGGGGATCCGTGGCGCATTGAAGTCCACGTCCACCTTGTAGTGGTGGCTCAATTTCCACTTCAGCAGGTTCAGGTGCAGTTCGCCCTGGCCACCGACGAGTTGCTGGCTGGTTTCGCGCTGATAGGTGAGCACGATGGTGGGATCCTCCTTCTGGATCTCCAACAAGGCCGCATGCAGCTTCTCTTCCAGCTTCTGGTCTTTGGCCTTTATCACCTGCCGCAAACGCGGCTCGGGGAAGGCGATGGCTTGCAACTTGATCGATTTGCCGGGTGTGTGCAGGGTATGGGCAGTGGCCGTATCCTTCAATTTGATCGTGCCGCCGATGTCGCCCGCTACCAGCTTCTCCACGGGCTTGCGCTCGCGGCCATCCACGATGAAGAGCTGGTTCACCCGTTCTGATCCACCGGTGTTGTCGTTGATCAGGTCCATGCCTTCGCGCACCTCGCCGCTCATCACCTTGAAGAGCGTGATATGGCCGCTCTTCGGCTCGATCATCGTCTTGAAGGTGAAGAGCACCGCCGGGCCACTGGCCTCGCAGCGCAGTTCGCCACCGCCCACGAGTTCCTCCGCGGGCATTTCAATGGCGCTGGGGGCCACGTTGTCGATGAAGCCCATCAAGCGGCCGCTCCCCATGTTACGCAACGCGCTGAGGCAGAATACCGGGAAGCAAGTGCGCTTCATCATGCCTTGCTTCAGGCCCATGCGCATCTCATCCTCATCGAGCTCGCCCTTGTCGAAGTAGTGCTCCATGAGCGTTTCGTCGTTCTCGGCGGCCTTTTCCACCAGTTCCTTGTGCAGCGCCTCCGCGCGTTGCTTCTCGGATTCCGGTATCGGTTGCTTTTCCGGTTTACCGCCGGCGTCCTTGAACACGTACATCGTCATCTTCAGCAGGTCGATGATGCGGTGGAAGCCATCGCCGGTCTCCACGGGATACTGCATCACCGTGACCGCACTGCCGAAGTGCTCCTTCGCCTGTTCGACCGTGGCGTCGAAATCCGCATTGGGGTGGTCCAGCTGGTTCACGCCGATGATCACCGGGCGATCGTAGCGCTGCATATGCTCCCACACCAGGTCCGTGCCCACCTCCACGCCGTGGTGGGCGTTCAGCAGCAGCACGCAGGTGTCCGCCACGCGCAAGGCGGGCACCGTTTCGCCGATCAGGTCGTCCAAGCCCGGCGTGTCGATGATGTTGATCTTGTAATTCCTCCACTCGGTGTGCAGCACGGTGCTGTACACGCTGCTCCCACGCTCGTGTTCCAGATCGTGGTAGTCGCTCACGGTGTTCTTGTCCTCGATACGGCCGCGGCGTGGAATAAGACCCGCTTCGAAGAGCATGGTTTCGGCCAGCGTGGTCTTGCCGCATCCGTGGGAGCCCAGCAGTACGACGTTCTTGATGTGCTTGTCATCGAAAACTTTCATGGCAGGTAGGGTTTGGTTGTGGAAACGTTACCCCACCGTGGAGGTCTGTCCGGAACCAACGTGTCCTTCTCTCGTTCTTCGGAAGGAGGGCGGTCCAAGACCGACGCGCGGAGGATGGCTTTGAAATTATACGTTCTGTCCGATCCCCGACACGGACGTCGTCAGTCCCCGGGTCCGTAATCGAAAAAGCCCCGAATCCCCGGAGACTCATCCGGGGGTTCGGGGCGTTCAAGCCAGAGACGGGAACGGCTAGTTGAAGACCTCGATCGCGCGCTCACCTTGGAGCTTGCGGAAGCGGTTCAGCACCTCGTCGTAGTTGGAAGGCAGGTTCAGGTCCTTGAAGGGGCAGAACTCCACGGCGCCGCTGCTGCTGTACTCGCTGTAGCACCGTTTCGTCTCCTCCGTCTCATTGCTGGTGTTCTCCATCCGCTTCTCCATCAACTTCGGTCGGGTGTTGGTTCCATCGCCGCTCCTTGCAAAAGCGGTAGGGCGCGAATATACAGGGGCTGTTAACCATGGGATAACAATGGCTACGGGGACTTCTTCGGCGGCTTTCCATGAAGGGGGCAGCGTTGATGAACTTCCGTGACCAACGCTGAAGTGGCTTGGCCATGCGGGTACTTTCGCCACAAACACCACATCGGATGAGACATGTGATCATTCTCTTGACCGCGCTCAGCCTCAGTTCCACGGGTTTTGGACAGGTGAACGCGAAGGGGAGGTTCCAACTGGGCCTCGGGGCCGGCTTGGGGGTGTTCAAGACGAAATTCGAGAACAGCTTCGCGCTGCCGGGGATCGCTCGGGTTTCCAATACTTCGGAAGATGGTGCGGCCACCGTCTCCTATCCGCTCGATCTGCAAGCGGGCCTTTCAGAACGCTTCAGCCTCGGCCTCTGCATTGAGCCCGGGCAGTACATCGATTCGGCGGGCACGCACCCCAACGCCTTCTTCATCCTGAGCATCGAGCCGCGGTTCTATGTGCTGAACAAGGAACACTTTGCCATCCATCTGAATGCGGACCTGGGCATCAGCGCGTTGCGCATACGGACCGGGGAAGGGACCTCCGCGGAATTCGACGACTCCTATGCGGGTGGGCATTTCCGCTTCGGAGCCCAGGCCCAGTACTACTTCGGCAAGACCTTCGGCATGAACTTCGGCGTCAAGTTCGCCAGCCACAACATGAAATGGCGCGACCGTGATCCAGAAAACCCATTGCTCGACCAGATCGACTACCAAGCCGAACTCAAGACAAGCGGCGTTCAATTCCAGCTCGGGGCGCAGGTGAAGTTCTGACCGGTTGATGCTCACCAAAGAGGCACGGAACCACAGGGCACACAGAGGATCGCCCTTACAGGATATCGAAGTCCATGGCTTGGAACCGCACACGGTCCGGGCTCAGCTTGCGGTCCTTGCCGGTGAGATCCTTGAAGATGAGGTTCAGCGGTGAAGGGCGGAAGCGCATCGGCACGTTCACATAGAGCGAACCGCTCCAGTGCATGGAAGGGTCCAGTCCGATCCACGTCTTCAGGCGCACGCTTCCTTTCTCTTCTTGGGCGCACCCATCGAAGCGTTCGCTCGCATAAGTGCCCAGCACGTAGCGCGCACCGAATTGCGAGCGCTCGCTCAGCACCATCCGCTGCTCACCACTGCGCTTCAGTTTGTAGCCATAGGCCGGATGCTTCAATCGCCAGCGGATGGCCGCATCGCTCCATATACGTTCGTATTCCGTTGAATCCTTCGCATCGCGGCAGGGGAGCTGACCGATACCGATCATGGCGCGGAGCGGGGAGACGAGCTGAAAGCCGAGCTTCTTGGTGAAGCCGTGGGTGCTGCTCGCGTTCGCCACGCCCACCACGAAGCCAAAACCCTGCTCCTTGGCATGGGCGTAGGTGGCATTGGCCAGCTTGGTGAAAAGCCCTTTGCCTTGGTGTACCGGATGTGTCGCCGTATTCAACGAGAGCAGGCCACGTTCCTCCACGCCGTGCACGCGTGCCACCAAGGGAATGGTGACGTAATGCGCTGCGAGCACCGCATCCAGCCAGGCGTTGAAACCGACGACCTGGCCGTCCGGATTGTCCCGGTATTGCCAGCACACCGCTTCGTCCGTGAAGTGGTCCGCGTCCGGGAACACCGTGCGCAAGAGCACAGCGATCTCCACGATGTCCGCATCGGAGACGGTTACGGGCTTCAGTGTGTAGTCGCTCATGTGCGAGCAGGAGAGGGGATGCCGCCAAGATACCTTAGGGATCCTTGGCAGGGACGTTCCCTTGCACCGGATGCCCGCATACATTCGCCGCGCGTTCGGCCAAGGGAATCCCGTGTGAACCGGGGGCTGTTCCCGCAGCTGTGAACCATCGAAAGGCCCGTTGCCTGAAGCCACTGTCCCGATGCATCGGGATGGGAAGGCGCAACGGGAAATGATGGTGAGCCAGAAGACCTGAACCGTGCGCATTGTCCTTGCCTGTGCGCTCGCATTGCTGATGTTCAGCAACGTCGTCCTCACGGGTCTTACATCAACCGCCTTCCGGTGAAGAAGGCAAAAAACAACCTCATGGTCCGTTCATTCCTTTTGGCCCCGGCGTTGGCCGCTGTAGCGTTCGTGAACGCGCAGCAATACGTCCATCAAGTGCTCGTACTGAACGAAGGCTACTACGACCTGAACAACCAAACGCAGGAAGTACCCGTGACATTGGGCAGCTATGATCCGCAGACGGGTACCTACAACACCGTGGCCACCATCACCGATGCGCGCTTCGGCAACCATGTGGCCGTGGACGGCGACTTCGTTTACGTGGCCGCGGACCACCACCTGCTGAAGTACGATGCGAACAGCTTCGCGCTCTTGAATGAGGCCGAGGTTGTCGGCATCCGACGCTTCGCCTTCTGGAATGACGCGATCGTGATCACGCGCGGTGAAGTGGGCGGCTTGCCCAGCTACTGCGAAGTGCGCGACAAGAACACCTTGGACCTGATCTACACCATCGGCACCGCCGACCTGCCCTATAGCTGCGAGGGCGTGGAGGTGGTGGGGGACAGGGCCTACATCGCCGTGAACAACGGCTTCGAATGGGGCAATGCCGTCGGAAAACTCGGCGTGCTGGACCTGGGCACCCAGAGCTGGGAAGCGTCCATCGACCTCGGGGTGAACGGCCTGAACCCGGAGAACGTGATGGTGGTGGACGGCGCGGTGTACACCTTCAACAACAAGGATTTCACCGGCAGCAGCGTGAGCAAGTTCAGCATCGGTGGCAACTTGGTGGACTACACGAACGATGTGGCCATGAGTTCCGGCTGTGGCTCCTCCGCCAAAACGGAGAACCGCATCTACTTCATGGAGTACGCCCAGAACCTGCTGAACACCTTCGACCTTGCTACGGCCACCGTAGCGGACACCTTGGAGGGTTCGCCTGCCACCTACGGACTGATCGATGATCCGATCAACGGGGTGATGTACGGGACCACCACAGACTTCTACTCCAGTGGCGAATTGCATGTAATGGACCACAACGGAGCCGTGCTGAGCACCGTGGCCGTGGGTGTGAGTCCCGGAAAACTGGCCCTCGACGTGCGCAGCAGCAACTCTATCAATGAGGCGTTGACCAGTTCGATGAGCGTGTTCCCGAACCCGGCGCAAGGTGCCGTCACCCTGCGCTCCGATGCCTTGCGGATGGGCGAGTCGATCAACATCCTGGATGCTTCAGGCCGCTGCGTTCTGAACGTGCGAGCGAACGCATTGGGCATAGCGCAGTTCGACGTGACCGGTCTGGCGAACGGCAGCTACGCGGTGCGCTCGGCGAGCGGCATCACCACGCGCTTCACCAAGCGTTGAGGCTTGACCTGTTGACGAGCCGGACGGACGCCTACATTTGCCGCCCGCTCGTCACCGGGCATATCAGTTCAGCCTCCCTAGCTCAGCGGTAGAGCAGCTCATTCGTAATGAGCAGGTCGCCGGTTCAAATCCGGCGGGGGGCTCTCTTAGAGCCGCAAGCCCTCCAGCGCAAGTTGGGGGGCTTGTTCGTTAGGGTCGGGGTAAATAAGGGGGCAAGTTTGCGACCGCTGGAGCCGTTCCCGGTGTATCGCTTGGAAGCCTTGCCAGCCCTGCCCGGATCAATTCGCGGGCGCTCCGATAACCGAACTCCTTTGGAATTAGCGCGGGTCCATGAACGCCCCACGTAGGCGGATCGGCCAGCAAGCCGGGGACCACCGCATTTCATCGGCCCTTTCCAGTTGGGTGTAGAGCCGTTCCCGCCGTTTTGATCGCTTCGTGGGCTTGCCCCGATAGGTGCCGGGGTTCCGTTTGCCCTTGCTTCGCTCCAGGTGCCGCTCGGCATTCCAGTAGGTTTCATCCCAGCGGTTGAGCTTGCCGCATGTTTGGGAGGGGTAGTAGAGCCGGTAGCTGAAGCCCCACCTACTTCGGAAGGTGCGGGCATGGTAGGCCCGGTAGAGGTTCCGACAAGCGCGGCCGGTTTGTGGGCAACGGAAGTAGAGCACTTCACCCCGGCCGAGGTTGCTCGGTTTGCTTACCATGTCGAACCGTTGCCGCACATCTTCAGCGGCCCCGGTGTGCGGATGGCTCCAGGTGTAGCTCAGTTCCATGTAAACCTCGGCCCCCTTCCGCTTGGTGAAGATCCGCACGGCGTCGCCGTTGGTCCACGTCCATGATCCGCTCACCTCGGCCCCCTTTGTGAAGTAGCCGACCTTCAGCAACCGCGACAATTCCAAGCGCGGGGAAGAGTAGACCGTCGCGGCTCCAGTGTAGGGGCGTCCCATCGCAGTGCTCAGAAACCCCAGCCGGTAGGTTGCTCTTCCTTGCCTTCCACGTTGTTCAACTTGGGGAACACGTAGGGCATGAGCTTGCACAGTGTAGCGATGCGGTCCTTTGGCTCCAGTGTCTTCAGGGTTTCGGGCAGCTCGGCCAGTTCACGCCTCACCAATT
>JBGAJW010000047.1:0-5291 GCA_044224725.1 Flavobacteriales bacterium | reverse complement strand
CCGTGTTCCCTTGCTCCAGGGTTCGGCTTCCTTCGCCTTCGTGCGGCCCTTCAGTAGTGCGATGCCCACCGATAGGTCCACGTCGAACTCACTTCCCTTCAGGTACGTGTAGGCCGCAAGGTTGATCGCCACGCATTGCTCTTCGTTCATCCCTGCCTTGGCCAGTAGTGCCTCAGCCGCACGATCGCCCTTCAACGGTTTGTCGTGGTGGTCCTGTATGATCCCGAGCACGTCGCAATAGAGGTCCATTGCCTTGTCCACGTCGGGGAACTTGCCGCCTTCCTTCACCTTGCACAGAAAGGCCAAGGCGTAGCCGTTCCAGTGTTCGTTGTTCGTGTGGATCGCAGCCTCGGCCGCTCCAGTTTTCCGCTTGCTCATCGTTGACTTGGGTTTGTTGTTTCGTTCATGCGTTGCAATTCCATCAGTTCGCGGTTGCACTTCGATCTTAGGCTCTTCGATAGCTCGGCGATGCGCTCCAGTGCTGCTATGCGATCGGCCAAGGCTTCAGCCCGTGCCGCGTTGTCCAGCTCTTCGCGGATCCCTTCGGCCAGGTTCTCCATGTCCTTTCGTGTTCGTTCGGCCCTCATCACTTCGCAGGGTCCAGCTTCGTGATCTTGGCGCTCTTCAGGTCCAAGCCGAGCACATCCACAAGGGTGTTGATCGCGGGGTTTCGCTCGGCCCATCGTTGCATCACGGTTTCCGCTTCGGAGAGGATCATGGCCGGGATGTTCACCGGTGCCGAGGTGTTCGGCGTTGCGGTGGGGGCGACCTCATCCCCCGACCTCAACAGGTAGTCCCCGATGTCCAGCCCGGCCTCACGATCGGCATCCGTGCCCATGCGCTCCAGCAAGTCCGAAACATGCACGGCGTCGAAGAGGTGGCCGATCTCCACGGCTTTCTCCCTCCACTTGGTGAAGGCGCTACCGTCGCGGCTGAGGTCAGGGAATGCCAGCACCTTCCGCCCGGTGAGGGCTTGGAGCTTGGCCAGCGTGAAGGCTCCCACGGCCCCCACCGCAACCCACAAGATCGACGGCACTAACGCGGCGGCTATCATGGCCGTCTTTTCACTCTCCACCACCGCGACCGGCGCATCCATCGGCCAGCTCTTTAGTAGGTGCTCACCATAGAGGCATTGCTCCAAGCGCGATCCTTCGGGAATGCCGCCCGTCAATGCGTGAACCCAACTCTGAGCACCATGCACACGCTTCCCCGTGCTGGGATCGTATTGCATCACCTTCCCAGCCTTCACAGTGCCGAGGTAGTCTACTTGCCAGTAGATCGCAGCCCCGGCCAGTGATCCGCTCGGCCACGTTCCCAGCGCATAGGCACGGGCCACAGTGTCCCAACGATCCGCGCCGATGCGATCGCGCCAATAGGCGGCCAGGTTGTTCCGCTCAGGGTGTGCTCGCAACGCGGCTACCTCGGCGCGCTTGTGCAAGTGAGGTGGAAGCGGGGGCGGCTCAGGCTTCGGCGTCCATGCGCTGCCATCGGCTTCGGTGGGGTGGGTGCCATTGTCGCGGAAGTAGTCGCGTGGTGGGTAGTGGTATGCACATGTGTCCGATCGGTTGCACTTGCCGACGTGCTCAGGTAGTAGTTCGCCGGTGGTGGTATCCACGTACCGCGCGAACTCTCTCGGCTTGCTGCATTGCGGGCAGGTGTGCCGTGTGGATGGACCCTTGTACGGCTCCAGGATGAAACGATGGGGCGCGTTCATCGTGTTGCTTTTTGGAAGTACGTGGCGGGCGTGGCGGGTGGCGGTTGGTGCGCTGAACACCTACGGGGACAAGCATTCCCCGCGTTCGGGGGTGTGGCGGTCGCTTGGCGGTGTGGCGGTGGCCAAGTGCTTCCGCCACTACGCCACGGCCCCGCCACCGTGTGAACTCCGGGAACCTCAACACGGGCGCGGCTTTCAGACCAAGGACCGCCAACCGACAAGCCCGCCAAGGGGTAGCGATCAACCTTCATGGACCTTCGTGTATTGGCCCCCGTCACGGTGCCGTTGGAAGAGCTTCCTATCGCCGAGGTATCGCTCGGCGGTGCGTCGTTTGATACCCATGCCCTCGGCGATCACGATCGCCTTGGCCGTGGCGAACGTTGTGGGCAGTGCGCGGTAGAGCTTCAGCTTGGGGCCGCTCAGTTCATCCACCGGGGTGCTATCGTGTAGGCTGAACAGCACTTTGTCAGCCGTAGAGGTGAAGTAGTCCACAAGGGCGATCGCAGCGGCCAACGATGGGGCGTCAACGTGTGAGGGGATCGCGTGTTCGTTGCTCTCGGCCCATCGTGCCAGCGTGTCTATCACTGCCAACCGCAACGTGTAACTGAGCATCTTGGTCCGATGCCCGGCGCGTGCTTCGTCCCCATCGCGGTTGAAACCGTCGATCTCTGCTTTCAGCGCGGCGTGGTGCTTCGCCCAAAGTCGCTTCGCGTCCGGCGTGAACGTGAAGAGTAGCGGGTCGGCACCTTCGTCCGGTGGTGGTATCGAAAGGAGCTTGTGGATGAACGCTTGCCAGTAGTCCGCGACTTGTGCATCCGGTTCGGCTTCGTTCCAAGCGGGTACTTCCTGGGCTTCGGGATAGGCGAAGAGGATCCGATCCACGAAGCCGTTGGCCCCTCGGCCGTCCGCGATCAACCTTCCCAATACGCCGGGCTGGATCGTGCCGCACACGGACACGAACGGACGTTCCACATAGAGCGGCCGCTTGCTCTTCACCCTGTTCACACGCACGGGTTGGGCGCTCCACATGGAGAGGAACTTTTCCACGTCCCCGCCCTTGCTATACCGTCCGAAGTCCTCCACCCATCCGGCCAGCTCATCACGATGCAAGCCGACCCCGCGCGGGTTCCGGTTGAGGGCTTCCACCAATGCCTCCGGGGTGGTATCGCTCACCAAGTGTTGATCGCATTCGGGTTCGTTCGGCGCTTCGCCTGCCTCTTCCTTGCGGGCTTGCTTCGCGGCGCGTTCGTATTCCCTCAGCTCATCCTCATAACGCCGGGCGCTTTCACGATCCCGCACCGTCAAGGGTCGGAGCATCATGGTGAGCGGATGCGTTTTGTTCGCGCCCGGCCTGCCCACCAAGGCAAGCCACAGGATCGCCGGTTCGGTCCATCCACGTTTCGGTGTGATGCGTGCCGAGGTGCCGATCGCTACCGATGCGGCGAAGAGGATCGCGGCCGCCGTGTAGTCCACAGGGAAGCCGATCGTTTCGTGGAGGTGTGAGGTGATCCACTGCAAACCTTCAGGCAGCACATGGACCGGGAAACCTTGTGCCTTGGGTCGATCATCTTCCGCCGGTAGGACGGTGAGGTGAGCGGCTTCGGCTTGTATCGCGTTCACCAAGTCGGTGTTGATCGCGTGCGGTGTTATGTTTGGCATGGAAGTCAGTTTTTGAGCGGGTTAGCGTTGGCGCGCTGCCCGCTCACTTGTTTCCTGCCATACGTTCCACCGCGACCTCGGCTACCGTGCGACGGCGGCCCGCGTCGATCCATGCCTCCAGTTCCGCACGGCGGAAGTAGAGCCGACCACCAACGCGGCGGTGAGGGATCTCCCGGCGGTGGGTGAGCTTGTAGATCGTTCGACGTGCAAGGCCGGTGATCTCCACGGCCAGGTCCAGCCCTCCGATCTCATCGGTAGGCTTGTCGTTCATCGTGCGGCTCTTCAGTGCTCGCACATCCACGGCCAACGCATCCAAGCGCGCCGTGATCTCTTCAAAGGGGTTCGATGTCATTCGCTTTGCCTGCCTTGGCCTCAGTGCCGTGGCGATGGGCGAAACAGCGAATGCGCGGAAACGCGATGCTTCCTATTCGGAGAAAGGAACTTTCGGAACTATTGGGAGAGGCGGTCCTTCACCGCGCGATAGGCTTCCTTGTATTGCGGGCCTTGGTAGCTCGGCCTTGCCTCTGGAATGCTCTTCGGGGTCCATGTGCTTCCGGGAATGAACTCGGCCAGCATCAAAGGCCAGTCCATAGGCCGAGGGGTGGGCTTGCTGAAGTGATCGCAGGCGGCATGAAGAGCCGCCACGATGCGCCCCTTTCCTTTCGCGGGCTTGTACACAATGCCAGCGGCGTTCATCGCTACGCGAACCGCTTCGGCGTTCGTTGCTCCCAGCAAGGCGGCAAACGTAGGTGCTTCTACTTCCGTCGGAAGGGCCGTGCTTGCTGCGATCTCCCTCAACCGCTCAACGAGACGATCCTTACCGGAAGCGAATTGGTCGAGGTGATCGCGGAACATTGCCGCGATATCGCCGGGCGCGGCATTCTGTCCCCTGTTGCTCACATCATCCTTGGCCGCGATCAACTGAGCGTCGTATGTCGCTGCCTCAGCCGTTCCAATGGATAGTTGAGCAACGCTTGTAGCGAGGCGTGCAACTTCCCGCATCGCTTCCGCGCCATTGCCAGCACTTTGCACCAACGCCATGATTTGCGCGGCGTATCCATCGGACCACCGCTCCCAACGCTTCGTGATGCGATCAGGGGTTGGGCCAAGGGCATCGGAAGCGCGAAGTGTCAACCCGTACATGAGGGATCCCCCCGCATGGTACCAACTGGCCGCAAGTTCACGACGTTGGTTTCCGAGCGTGGCCATGTAGGTTTCCAGGTCGGGCCGATACCCTTTCAACGTTCGCCCACGTTTCTTCCTGTATGCCTCCACAGTGGCCGCGCTCTCAATGTGCAGGGTGAGCAAACAGTGGTGCGCTTCGTGCTTCATTTCGCCAATAGCATCCGCAACGGAACGACCTTCCCAAAGACTTGAAGGGGGCGGAACCTCATCGGGTAGAGGGGGCAGGTCCATGTCCTTTCGGATAGCATCGGAAAGCACTCGGCCCATTCGCCGAAGGCTTGCGCTCGAATGCCACTCGGCCAGCACTTCGGCCAGTGTTTCGCGGGCGTTCAATTTGCGGAACCGGGTAGCGGTATCCTTCACAAGGTCCAGGAACACGTCCGGCTTCCACCCGTTGCGGTGGTGGTGATCCAGGAAGGCCCGCACGTTGTCCGCGCGCTTGTCCATTGGCCCATCCCACAACACAAGCAACCGCCTCCAAAAGTCAACGCGAAGCACATAGGTGCCGAGGTCGCTCACCGGTATCAACTGACCGTTGGAAAGGCGATACAAGCGGCGGTTGTCAAGGTCCAGGGTGTGCGGTTTCCGTCCCGGTAGAAGTTGCTCCACGTAGCGTTGATAGTTCCAACCGTCGAAGGCTTCCAACGCCTTCAGCGCGGCCTTGTCCCGCTTCAGTTGGTCGGTATCCTCGGCGCTTCGGCGCTTCACCTTGCCGAGCCGTTCGATGCGTTCC
>JBGAJW010000046.1:0-39976 GCA_044224725.1 Flavobacteriales bacterium | reverse complement strand
TGGGACGGCACGATGTGGCGCGATCGAGGCAATGGCGGGGCGGCCGGATCATTCCTCATCGGTACGATCCCCCAGGCCGCTGCGCAAGAGACGGCCTTCGCTCCCGGTGGCTACTGGACCTTGGCGTCCATCTCCGTGGACAATCCGCTCCCCATCGAACTGCTCTGGTTCGACGCACGGCCGGAGGGCAGCCAAGTGCGTTTGGACTGGGCCACCGCCTCTGAGCGCGACAATGACTACTTCACCATCGAGCGCAGCGCGAACGGGCAGGACTTCGAGGAAGTGACGCGCGTGGACGGGGCGGGCAACAGCGTGAGCACGCTCACCTACTTGGACTATGATCGTTGGCCGCTTCCCGGTACCAGCTTCTACCGTTTGCGCCAGACCGATCTCGATGGGGCCACTTCCGTGAGCAACATGGTGCCGGTGACGTTCTCGGGGCATGGCGGCAATGGCCTGGTCGTCCTGAACGATGTGGACCAGGTGATCGGCGTGCATGACTTCGCCGTGGGCGGATCCGTAGAAGTTCTCGACATGACGGGACGCGTGGTCTGGAAGGGACGTGTGGAGATGGAGGGCCGCTCCTATGTGCCCACCTCCGCGCTCGGCACGGGTGCCTACGTGCTTCGTGTGAGCGATGCGATGCGCAGTGAAAGCGCCCCGTTCGTGCGGTAGTGCATTCGGCGATACAAACAACACTCCGTCCCGGAAACGCACAAGCTCAGGCCATGTGCGTGGGGCGTTATCCGGGACCTCACCCAAAAGGTTGAGGTCCCGGATGGCCCGGTGCCCGACGCTGCGCGCCGCCGGGCTTCCGGGACGGATCATGGTTGGGGATCCTCTTCGATCACGCTGAAACGCGGGTCAAAGGGGTCCAACTGGTCGAGCAACCGATCGAAGAAAGCCGGGCCTTCCTGCGCGTACCAAGGCATGAAATTCTCTCGGCGCTCCTGTAGGCCGTGAGCGAAGAGGCCATCCAGCACCTCGTTCATGCGCTGAAGACGGTCGGCCTGCTGGCGTTTCGCTGCGTGGATGAGCTTGCGCTCGATCATGTCCAAGCCTTTGGCCGAGAAGGTCTCCTTCGCCCGCACGGAAGCTTCCAGCGTGGCATCCGCAGCACGCGCGCGTTCCGCGAGCTTGGTGAAGAGTTCGGCATGCGTCGCGCGTTCAACGGCGAGTGATGTGGAGAAAGAGGCGTGCTCCGTTGCGATGCGCTTTTCCAGCATGTCCTTCGGGGCGAACAGGTCTTCCGATGACAAGCCCGATGCGCGCCACTTCCTGGCCTGCTTGGCGGAAATGAACAGCGCGGACGTGCGCAGCATGAGCACGGGCATCGGTACTCGCAGCCCTTGGAACAACCAGCGCAGCTGTAGCCAATAGGCGATCTCTCCCCCACCTCCGACGTACGCGATGTTCGGCAACACCGTCTCCTCGTAGACCGGTCGCAGCAGGACGTTCGGCGAGAACCGCTCGGGATGCAGCTGCAGATGGATCAAGAGCTGATCGGCACCGAAGGAAGGTCCACCGTCCAGCACGCGGTAGTTGTCGCCTTCCAGCCCGATGCGCGAGCGATGCCCGGACGAGAGGTGGAACAGGTTGATATCCCGAGCATGTGCTTGGGGCTCGTAGTGGGTACGGAGCTTCTCGTTGGCATAGCGCACCGTGCGCTCCGTCACCTGGTTCAGCAGTTCCTCCTGCATGATCGGTGCGAACGCGCGCTTCAACCGAGCATCATCCGCGTCAAGGATCACCAGGCCGAATCGGCCGAACAAGGCGTTGACGAACAAGCGCGTGGCCTGCGCCAATGTGTGCTCTTCGCGATAACAGGACCGTAGCAACGCCCGCAGTTCGTCCGCATGCGGTCCCGGCCCGAGCAGGGATTCCGCCTCCGCCACAGCGGCCTCGATCCCATCGAGATCCAGTCTTCCCACTGCACCGGACGCTTCCCCGGGCCATTGCACCTTCTTTCCGCCGATCCACGTGTGATCGATCTCCGCGCGGTCGTGGTCCTCCGTGGCCATCCAGAACACGGGCACCACGGGCCTTTCCGGTGTGGAAAGTCCACGCGCCAAGCGGATCGTGTTGAGGATCTTGAACGGCACATACAGCGGACCGGTGAACAGGCAGAGCTGATGGCCAGTGGTGACCGTAAGCGTGCCTTCCTGCCGCAAGGCGTCCAGGTTCGCGCGAACGGCCTGATCCACCGCCAAACCCTTGTATTGGTCCTGCAACACCGCACTGAGCGTCGCGCGCATAGCCGGGTCGTACCCGCGCTCGGCCATCGCGGCGGCAAGGCCGGTCCTGTCCGGGATGTACGCGAAGAACTCCCGCAGTTCAGGTCGACCTTCCACATAGTCCACCGCGATTGGCGAAAACCGTCCGGTGGTGCGATAAGGGACCGCGTGGCGTGGCATCAGTTCGTCAATGTACCGTAAGGATACCCCGCAGGGCGCGCGAAGGTAGAAGGCGGAAAAGGCGCCTCTCCTACTTTCACCACCTGACCTGATCCGTATGCGCACCCTTTCCACGTTCGGCCTCGCCCTGATCGCCGCGACCCTCTTCGCCCAAGACACCACGGTGGTATCCACGCTCACTTTCGACAGCATTACCACGCGAAGAGGTTGGTGGGAATTCCCGCCCGCATCCGAGAAGTTCCGCAAGGTGCTCATGGTGCATACGCTGAAATGCGATCCTCTGACCGCTTGGGACCAGTACAACTGCGGCGAGTGGGATTACCTCACCTACCATTTCGTGCATGAGCACACGGGAGTGAACGACAGCACTGCGCTGACACATCCGTATTTCATGGTGGGCGCGGCGGCACCGGACAGTGTGGTCTCCTCACCGGCACACGCGTTCAATGAGCATCAACGCTGGCAGCGCAAGGCCCACGCCGTCGATGTCGCCAATGGTTCTCTGGCCGTGGTCGGCACCTTCGACACCACCGACGCGAACAGTTTCTTGGGCTTCACGCGAAGAAGCCAGTACCTCTACACGGCTGCAGAACTCGCCGCTGCGGGACTTGTCGCAGGACCCGTTCACGAACTACGCTTCCACCCGACCGGACCGGACGGTGCCCTGAACGTGCGCTGCACCATCCGTATGAAGAACACCGCGGATACAGCGCTCAGCCGGTTCGATGACATGGACCTGCTGACGGTGTTCGATGCGGGCCTGAACTTCGACTCATTGAGCCTTGTGCTGATCGAGCCCTTCATCTGGGACGGCACCAGCAACGTGATCATCGATATCGCGCAGGAAAGCTCGGACGATTACAGCCCCGTGTCCATCGCAGCCTCACACACCGCCGCCGGCACGGCCTTACAGGAGATCGGCGATGATGACGCCGTGCGCACGGACAACGATTTCCTCGGTGTGGACCCCGCTTCCCTCGCCGGGTTGAGCGACGCGGTAACCATCACCTTCCGCACCTACGGTGCACCGGAATTGCCCTTGAACACCACGCTCTTGGAGGCCGTGGACGCCAACGGACAGCGTATCCTGAACATCCACCTGCCATGGAGCAACGGACGCATCTACTGGGATGCAGGGAGCGATGGAAGCGCGTATGACCGCATCGACAAGCAATCGAACGAAGCGGAATTCGAAGGCGGCTGGACGGACTGGGCCTTCGTGAAGAACGTGACCACGGGCAGCATGAAGATCTACAAGAACGGCACGCTCTGGTTCAGCGGCACCGGGAAAACCAAGCCGCTCGGCGGCATCGTGCGCATGCGCGTGGGCAGTGATGCCAATGGCGGCAACCCGTATCCCGGCATGATCGATGGCCTGAACATCTTCAGCACCGAGGTGAGCGCCGCCACCATCGCTGCTTGGTACGATCGCAAGACCACCTCCGCGCACCCGGACTTCAATTCACTCCTCTATTCCATCGAAATGGACGAGGGCGTCTATCCCGGTCTACCCTTCTGCTCGAACGCGGTGAACCCCGATGACCAGGCTTGGCTCATGGGCACCGTGAAGCGCGAGCATCGACCTGCGACGCAACTCTTCCGCAACGCTTCCGATCCGTCCGTACGCCCGGTAGTCACCTTCGGGCAAGGCGACTACACCATCATGATCGACAGCGTTCTCACCTCCCTTCCATACACCGACTTCCTCCCGCAATTGTCCCGCGAGATCTTCGCTGTGCAAGGCAACGGTGTCGTGCCGGTGGATACCGTGTTCGAATACGGCACCGGCCAGACCTACACCTTCGGCCCGGACGGTGATGTCATCGACTCCGCGATGACCGATGGCACCTTGTACATCAACGACACGCTGGACTACTTCGGCGTACCCTACGAGGTGGTGAACGACCACGAGATCGGCCGCTACATCACGCCGTACGGCATCGGGTTGAGCCTTGGGCCCAACGGCTTCAGTTGGGTGTATGACGTCACCGACTACCAGTACCTGTTGCATGACAGTGTCGAGTTGAGTGCGGGAAATACACAGGAGCTCATCGATCTGAAGTTCCTGATTATACATGGCGATGCGCCGCGTCCGGTGGTGGATGTCCTGCACCCTTGGGGGCCCATGCGGAGCTACAGCTATGGCAGCTTGAGCGATGACACCCAACTGCACGCCGTCACCGTCCCGCTGCATCCTGATGCCACCCAATGGATGATGCAGGCGCGACTGACGGGGCACGGGGATGCCACCAGCACTCCGGGCGTGCAAGGCTGCTGTGAGTTCAAGGACAATGCGCACACGCTTTTCGCCAACGGTACGGAGGCCGACCAGTGGCACATCTGGCGTACCGTGGATTGCGCGAACAACCCGGTGTATCCCCAAGGCGGAACATGGATCTATGCGCGTGAGGGCTGGTGCCCGGGTGATGTGGTACGTGATCGTGCCACGGAACTCACCTCGTTCGTCACGGGTGACAGCCTCACCTTGGACTACGGCATCACCCCTGTTCCGCAGAACAATCCGGGCATGGCAGGCGGCAATTATGTGGTGAACATGGACCTCTTCGAATTCGCTGAGCCCAGTCACGCTTTCGATGCCGAGATCTACGATGTGCTGCGCCCCAGTGACACCGGACTCCGCAGCCGCCAGAACCCGATCTGCAACGAGCCCGTGGTCATCCTCCGGAACAACGGCACAACGCCGATCACCGCGGTTACCTTCTATTACCGTGTGAGCGGCGGACAGGCTGTCACCTATATCTGGAACGGTTCGTTGGCGCCGAATGCACGCACCGAGGTGGAACTGCCCGTGTACACCCCGAACTTCTGGGCGGGAGATGGCCAGAACTTCTTCGACGTGGAGATCATCGGTGTGAACGGCGGCGACATCGACGGCTACAGCGACAACGATCACTACCGCACGCACTTCGAAATGCCGGTGATCTACCCCGACAACTTCATCCTCTACTACAAGACAAACAATCGACCGCAGGAGAACGCCCTGTACGTCCGGGACTTCAACGGCAACACGGTCTTCAGCCGTACGACCTTCACGGCGGGCACTATTTACCGGGACACGCTGGAACTCGCTCCCGGCTGCTACGAGCTCGAATTCACCGATAGCGGGGAGGATGGGCTCAGCTACTGGGCCGATACCGATGCGGGCGTCGGCTTCTTCCGCTTCCGTTCGCTCACCAACCAGGCACTGCGCAACTTCGAGCCGGAGTTCGGCCATCGCATCTACACCGCGTTCGGTATCCAAGCCATCACGGGCGTGAATGAAGCGCAGCGGGATGTTGTGTTCACAGCCTATCCGAACCCGGGCGACGGACTCTTCACCCTGTCCGTGGAAGGCCTCTCCGGCGATGCCCGCTTGGACGTGATGGACGCGACCGGTCGCTTGTTGCGGAGCAACACGCTGCAACTCGTCGAGCGCCGCACCATGCCGTTGGACCTGAGCGCTGAAGCGGACGGCATCTATCTCGTCAGGTTGGTTCACGACGGCGGCGCCATGTTGCTCCGTTTGGCGAAGCGCTAGCTACTTTTCGTCGCCGCGTCCGGCCGCCTCTCCCAGACGTGACATTCGGCGTTCATCCACGTCCCCACGCACCCAATACGACCCCAGATGCCCATCCGAATGACGCCCGACGAGGGCCAGGAACAGAACCAAGGACCTCGACCCGGCCGTGGCGGCGGCGGCCCGAACATCGGCGGCGGCCTCATCGGCATGTTGCTGCCCATGCTCTTCCGCAACCCGAAGCTGCTGCTCATCCTGGTGGTGGTCGGTGGCATCTTCTATTTCGTGAGCGGGAGCAATGGCTGCGCGGGTGCGGGTGGTGGTGGCATCGCGGATGTGGTGAGCAACCTCGTTACCAGCAAAGGCGCCACGCTCGATCCCAAGCAGTACGACAAGGCAGAGGTGTTCGAGCCGCTCGCGGACAATGTGAAGAACCCGCTGCCGGAAAAGGTCTCACTGGAAGCCTTCTGCCCTCCCCGACTGAACCAGGGCCAACAGGGCTCATGCGTAGCCTGGGCCAGTGCGTACGCGGCCCGCAGTATCGTGAACAATGCGGCCACCAACCAGACGCCTTCAACCGCGAACGCCTTCAGCCCCAGCTACCTGTACAACCAGATCAAATTGGGCAACGATTGCCAGGGCAGCTACCTGATCCGCGCCATGGAAACCATGCAGAAGAGCGGTGCAGCCCCCTTCAGCAAGTTCGCCTACGACGATCAGGATTGCAGTCGCCCACCGACAGAGGAAGCACGCGCCGCGGCGGCCAACTTCCGGATCAAGGGTTTCCAACGCCTGAGCGCGAGCGACGATCCGAACAGCAAGGTGGACATGCTCGCCATGAAGCAGCAGCTCAACCAGGGCGCGCCCGTGGTCATCGGCATGATGGTCGGCGGCTCCTTCATGCAGGAGATGGAGCACCAAGAGAAGTGGATCCCGAACGACAACGACTACCAGATGGCCGGTTTCGGCGGTCATGCCATGTGCGTGATCGGCTACGACGACTTCAAGTTCGGCAAGGACGGCGGCTTCCAGATCATGAACAGCTGGGGCACCGACTGGGGCAAGAACGGCATCGCCTGGGTGAGCTATCCGGACTTCGCCTTCTTTGCCAAGGAAGCCTATGCCGTGTACCCGCAAGGCGAAGGCGTGGACGTGAAACCCACCCGCTTCGACCTGCGGTTCGGATTGGCCGTGGTTGATGCGAAAGGCCAAGCGACCGGCGAGAACATACCGCTCACGCGTGAAGGGGGACGTGTGTTCCGCACCACCAAGCCCATCGCCAAAGGCACGCGCTTCAAGATCGAGGTGACCAACAACACCGAATGCTACACCTACCTGTTCGGCGAAGAGACCGACGGCAGCACCTATGTGCTCTTCCCCTACACCGAAAAGCACTCGCCTTACTGCGGGATCACCGGCACCCGCGTCTTCCCCAGGGACCAGAGCCTCACGGCCGATGAGGTCGGTACCACGGATGTGATGGCGATCGTTGTGTACAACCAGCACATCGAGTACCCGAAAGTGAACGAGGTGATGAAGCAGAACCCGGCGAAGGGACTTGAAGCCAAGCTTGCCGCCGCACTGGGCAATGAGCTGATGAACGCGGATGGGCTCACCTATTCCGAAGGCGCGACTTTCGGAGCGAGCGGAGCGGCCAGCAGCAATGCGGTGGCTTTTGTGCTGAAGATCGATAAGCGCTGAGCGACCTTCGGGGAATGGGTCGTCGGCGGCGCCGGTGGAACGGATACTCTGTGTTCGTCCGACAAGGTCGGACATGTGGAAAAACGGGATATCCGGCGTGGTCGTGCCCGTACCCGTTGAGCATTGCGCCGCACCCGCGAGGTAGATTTATCAACACGCAGCCCGTATTCGGGGACGATCCTTGAAATTGGCCGTTGCGCCACAACGACCCGATGCCTTCTGCTACACGGTACCATGGGCGCACGAAAACCACTGCCACCATCCAAATGCAACATTCCGGAATCCCTGCCCTTACCATGATCAAACGTCTTCTCCTGTCATTCAGCCTGCTCGCCATGGCCGCCAACGGCACAGCCCAGATCATCTCCTCACAGCAGGCGGAACGCTGCGGCTTCGATCGGCATCACCGCCAACTCATGCTGAGCGACCCGGCTTACGCACAGCGCGTGGCCGACTACGAGGCGCGAACGCGGCACTTCAGCATGGACGATCGTGATGCGGGCACCTTGTTCGTGCCGGTGGTCGTGCACGTGCTGGAAACTGGCACGGCGATAACCGCGATCACGGATGACCAGATCCGCACGGGCATCCGCCAACTGAACGAGCGCTACCGCAAGGTGGCCGGTACGCCCGGCGCGGGCAACGGCGTGGACACGCACATCGAGTTCGCACTGGCGGTACGCGATCCGAGCGGATCCTGCACCACGGGCATCACCCGGCACAACATGACAGGCAATGCCACTTACATGGCCAGCGGCGTGTTCGACGTGTCCGCAGGGATCACTGACGCGGCGGCGAAATCCATCGGTGTATGGGACCAGACCAAGTACTACAACATCTGGCTCGTCTCCGAATTCGACAACAACAACGGCGGAAGCGGCACACAGGGCTATGCCTTTTTCAGCAGCAGCCACGGCTTTCCGGAGGACGGAACGATCATGCTTGTGAACGCTTACAAGGACGCCACCAGCATCACCCTCGCACATGAGCTGGGCCACGCCTTCAACGTGTACCACACCTTCGAAGGGGATGCCAACGGTACCACCTGCCCAACGAACGGCACCTGTGGCAGCCAAGGCGACCTGGTATGCGATACGCCCCCGCACATCCGCAGCAACAGCGATTGCAACCTGGCAGGTACGAACAGCTGCGACGGCGGTTCATCGAACGCGCTGTTCAAGAACAATTACATGGACTACTCCGGCGATGCCTGCCAGAACATGTTCACGGCCGGGCAGAACACGCGCATCCAAAGCGCCCTCACGGTCGACCGCGCCTCGTTCCTCGCCTCCAACGGCAACATGAGCTTGGTGCCGCCCGGTGCGCCAACCATGCAGATCGTCGCTTCAAAGTCCGTGCTGTGCGGTATCGGCCAGAGCGTGCAGTTGTTCGACTGGTCGCGCTGCATCCCCAACACTTACCTCACCGACCCCGACCTGCCCGGCATCACGTTCGCCTGGACGATCACGAACGGCACCGAGACCCAGAACTCCAGCAACCAGAACCCGGTGTTCACACTGAATTCCCTCGGAGTGTTCAATGCGACGCTCCAGATCACCACCACGCTGGGGACTTACACGCGCACGGAGAACGGCATCGTCGTCGTGGTGGCAGCGCCAGGAGCGGCCTGCACGCCCACGTCGCTGAACCCGTCCGGGAACTATGGATTGACGGTGTACAATGTGGCGTTCAATACGATCAACAGCGCCACCGACCCCATCACCAGCTTCCCCTATACGGACTACAGTTGCACGCGCAATACAGTGGTGTCCCGCGGCAGCACCTACCAGCTTTCGATCAGCATCACTTCTGGCAGCGCCAGTGCGGAGGTCTTCAGCGCTTACATCGATTACAATAACAACAACGTCTTCGACACCGGTGAGCTGGTCTCCTCCGGCACAGTGACGAACGGGGCCACGACCGTGAACGCCAACGTGACGATACCCGTGACGGCCGTGACCGGCTCCTTGTTACGGCTGCGTGTATATGGAGAAGTGGGCACCTTCGTGGACAGCGAGCGCACCTGCTCCACCCAGCTCCTGGTGGCCGATGTGGAGGACTACGGTGTTTACGTGACGACCAACCTGGCCGGGGTCAGTATCGCCGCCTCGCCCGGTACCACGATCAGCTACGGCACCAACGTCACCTTCACACCCACACCGGTGAACGGAGGGGCCGGACCGGTCTATCAATGGTTCCGCAACGGCAATGCCGTTGGTGCGGGGTCCACCTTCGCCTCCAACAACCTCCTGCCGGGTGAGACCATCTCCTGCGAGATGTTCTCGAACCTGGCCGGCGTTATCGCCTCTCCCGCCACCTCGAACACCTTGACCATGACAGTGACCGGTCCGCCGCTGTCGGACTTCACGGGTTCACCGCTGCGCATCTGCGCGGGTGGCAGTGTGGCGTTCACCGACCTGTCCCAGCTCTCTCCGACCGGCTGGTCGTGGACCTTCAGCGGTGGCACCCCGTCCACTTCATCCGCGCAGAACCCTACGGTCACCTACGCTTCACCCGGAACCTACAATGTGACGCTCGTCGCTTCCAACGCGAACGGCACGGGAACCACGATGACCAAGACGGGCTACATCACGGTGTACGCCGCACCCACAGCAGGATGCGCGATCACCCGCTCCACAGCGACAACGTCCGGCATCGGGATCACCAACGTCACGCTCAACACCATCAACAACAACACGGTTTACGACGGTGCCGTGATGAACGACTACACCTGCTCGAACGTCACGCTGCTTTCCGCCAACACGCTGTACAACATCTCCGTCACCGTGGGCGCGTTCAACAGCCAATGGGTACGCGTTTACATCGACTATAACGGCAACGGCCAGTTCACCGATAGCGGGGAGCTGATCTTCGCTCCGGCGAACGGCACGGGCGCGCGGACAGGCTCGTTCACCACGCCCGTGGCCCCAATGGCCAACGTACTGAGGCGCATGCGGGTGATCTCGGACTTCCTGAACACCACGCCAGGCCCCTGCACCACGCCCATCCAGTACGGGCAGGTCGAAGAGTACGGGATCGTATTCCTGGCCCCGTTGAATACCGCTCCGGTGCTGAATACGGCGGCGAGCCCTGCGCTTTCCGCACAGAACGAGGACGCCGTTGCTCCGGCAGGTGCTGTGGGAACACTCGTCTCTTCCCTTGTGGACCTGAACCCGCCCGCCGGTGGCTTGGACAACGTGACGGACGTGGATGCCGGAGCGGTAGCCGGTATCGCCATCACGGCAGCGGACGCCACGAACGGATCGTGGTTCTACTCCACCAATAATGGCGGTGCATGGAGCGCGCTAGGCACGCCTACGGGAGTGGTCAGTCGACTGCTCGCCGCCGATGCGAATTCGCGGTTGTATTTCCAGCCTTTGGCCAATTTCAATGGAAGTATCGCGTCCGCCATCACCTTCCGTGCATGGGACCAGACGAGCGGTTCCAACGGTGGCACGGCCGATGCTTCGGTGAACGGCGGCACCACGGCCTACTCTACCGCGACCGATGTGGCCAGTATCGTCATCACCGCGTTGAACGATGCACCCGTGCTGAACACCGCCGCCAGCCCTGCCTTGGCAGCGGTGACCGAAGATGTCGGAGCTCCGATCGGTGCCGTGGGAACTCCTGTGAGCGCACTCGTGGACTTCGCCGCACCGAGCGGTCAAGTGGACAACGTGACCGACGTGGATGCCGGAGCGCTGACGGGTATCGCCATCACGGCGGCCGATGCGACCAACGGCAGCTGGTTCTACAGCCTCAACAATGGCAGTGCGTGGAGTCCGCTCGGTACTCCGAGCGGAGCTTCGGCACGTCTGCTCGCCGCTGACGCGAACTCGCGCCTGTACTTCCAGCCCTCGGCCAATTTCAGTGGAAGCATCGCATCGGCCATCACTTTCCGCGCATGGGACCAGACCAGCGGCACCAACGGTAGCACGGCGGATGCCAGCACCACTGGTGGCACAGCAGCCTTCAGCGCGGCGAGCGACGTAGCAACGCTCACCGTGACCGCAGTGAACGATGCCCCGGTGAACAGCCTGCCGGCCGCACAAACCACGCCGCAGGACCAGACCTTGGTGTTGAGCAGCGGAGGTGGCAACGGCGTTTCCATTTCTGATGTGGACGCTGGTGGAGCGAGTGTCCAGGTCACGCTCGCCGCGACAAATGGCGCAGTCTCGCTTTCGGGAGTCGCCGGACTCTCCTTCAGTTCGGGCACGGGCACGAACAACACATCGATGACCTTCACCGGCTCCATCATCAACGTGAACAACGCGCTCAACGGCATGTTCTTCAGCCCCATCCTGGGTTTCAGCGGAACGGCGACGGTGACCATCACCACGAATGATCAAGGCAACACGGGATCCGGTGGCAACCTGACGGATGTGGATGTACTGACCATCAATGTCACGCCTTCGAACGTCCAGGTCTCCGTGAAAGCGATGCTCGAGGGTCCCTACGACCCCAACACGGGATCGATGAACGACGCGTTGCGGACCGCCAACGTGATCCCGACCGGGGAGCCTTACACGGCCTTGGGCTACCTCTTCGTCGGTGGTGGTGGTGAAAGCGTTTCGCCGACCGTGTTCTCCCCCACGGGGAACAATGCCATCGTGGACTGGGTGATCGTGGAATTGCGCGACAACGCCGATCCCAGCATCGTGGTGGCCTCCCGGAGCGCGCTCATCCAACGGGACGGTGATGTGGTTGCCACCGACGGTACGTCCCCCGTCACCTTGGCGATCGCGCCGGGCACCTATCGCGTGGCCCTGCGTCATCGGATACACCTCGGGGTGATGACCTTGAACGGCGTGCCGTTGAGCGGCCTTCCATCCACGGTGAACTTCACCTCCGTGGCCACCTCGACCTACGGTACGGCAGCACTGAAGAGCGTATCGGGCACATTCCCCACCCAAGCGCTCTGGGCCGGTGATGTCTCCTTCAATGGCGAGGTGAAATACACCGGCAGCGCCAATGACCGCGACCCGATCCTGGTAACCGTGGGAAGCACCACGCCGAACAACATCATCGCCAACACCTACAGCACACGCGACGTGAATATGAACGGTAACGTGCAATACGCCGGTAGCGGCAACGATCGGGATCCCATCCTGGTGAACGTGGGCAGTACCACCCCGAACAACTTGCGGTTGCAGCAGTTGCCATAGTCCGCAAGATCCGCTTTCCGACCACGAGCGCCTTGTCTACTTTACCGTCGATGCGGCGTGTGTGGTCGGTCGTGCTCTTCCTCTCGGTCGCCCGGCCCTTGCTGGCGCAGTTGATCTTCGACCACATCACCGTGGCCGATGGGCTGCCCGGCCATGAGGTGTATTCGCTCTTCGAGGACCGCCATGGCTTCATGTGGGCAGGCACGTTGAATGGCGTGGCACGTATGGAGGGTACGCGTGTGCGCAGCTTCCACCACGACCGTAACGACAGCACCTCCATCGCACACGACCAGGTCAACCACATGGCCGAAGATGCCTCGGGGCGGATGTGGCTGGCCACCATGGCCGGGCTTTCACTGTACGATGAACTACAGGGGAACTTCCGGTCCTTCCAGGTGAAGACGAGCGGCAACGCTGTCCATCAGGCCAACCGCATGCTGCAGTTGCAGTGCCTCGGAGACTCCATGATCTGGGTGGTGAGCGAGCAAGGCCTGTACCGGTTCGACATCCGGAACGCGACCTTTCAGGCTGGTGATGGACTTCCAGCAGGTGCGGGTCCGCCGGGACATGTCAATGACCGCGGCGCGCTCCGATGGGATGCGGCCCGGAAGGGCATGTGGGCGGCTTCTTCCAATGGCCTGGCTTACTGGGATGCCCGCTCGGACAGCTGGACGGATCATCGCAATGCGACGGCCTCGCAGCCCTGGTTCCGAGCATCGCCCGTAAGCGCCATCGCCCTCCAAGGAACCGATACCCTATGGTACTTCGATGAGAAGGATTATGTGATCCATGGACAGCGCCTGACCACAGGAGCCGTGTTCCAGTGCGATTCGGTGGCCGGCCAGCGCAACCGCTTCACCATGCGCTGGCAGGATACCGACCCGGACGGCCGCTTGTGGATCTCGACATGGACCCATCGGTTGTTCCACCGCGAACCGGACGGACGCTGGCAGGAAGAGGTTCCTTCTTCGGAAGCACCCGCTGCACTCCGCTCGTCGCGCGTACTCGCAACGGTGCGCACACGATCCGGTGATCGCTGGTTCGGCACCGCGGATGGCATCGCCATCCTCCGGCAGTCGAGTTCGGCCATGCGCGTTCTTTCGATACCCGGAAACCATGGATCGGTGACCGAGATCCTTCCCGTGAACCTGGACACCCTTCTTGTGGGTACCGTTGGACAAGGTGTTTTTATTGTCGACATCCGCACCGGACACGCGACGAACGCTTTCAATCGGGTGATCGACAATGAGGACCAAGCGCTGGCCCGGTCCAATCGTATCGAGGACATCTCCCCCCGCGGGGATGGAACGTTCTGGGTGGCGACCACCTATCAAATAGCCACGCTGGATCCTCGCGGGCCGAGGCTTTCGCCCGACCCGTTCATGGAGAAGGCCATCCCCAAGAGCCGTGGCACCCATTTCACCTTCGTAGAGCCCGGTCCTTCGAACGACCTATGGGCAGGCACATGGAACCGCGCGTTGTACCATGTTGATCTGGCGACCGGTGCCTGCGTGCGCGTGGATACCCTGCAAGGTCCCTACGGCCGACTTCCCGGGAAGATGATGCTCTGCTGGATGTGGGACCGCCGTGGCCGTGGCTGGTTGGGCATGAACGATGGTGGCGGGGTGGCTTGTCTGGAGAGCGGCCGCTTCAAGGTCTATCACGATCCGCGAGGCGGGAATGCCGGTGGTGTCGTACGATGCATCGCCGAAGCACCGGATGGAGAGATCTGGTTGGGAACACACGAGGAAGGGATCGTGGTCCTCGATCCGGAGACCGGAACGACGCGCTACCTGAACCGCCGTAACGGACTGCCGGGGGTGATGGTGTCGAGCTTGCTTTTCGACCGTCATGGCACCGTTTGGGCCTGCACTTCCCAAGGTCTCGCACGCATGGTGAACGGAGCGGCCGGATTCCAGCGCATCACGCTGCCGGACGGGTTGGGCCCGAACGATGTGACCGGTGGCCTCACTGAACTCCCCGACGGCCGCGTCGCCTTCGGCGTGGGCGGGCGCATCGTGCTGTACGATGCCACCAGGGACGATGGACCGCTCAAGGCTCCTGAAGCCATCATCACGACCTTCCGCATCAACGATGACAGCTACTTCACCGAGCCCCCGCCCGAGGTCCTGCGCCTGCCCGCCGATCGGAAGACACTGACGCTGGAACTCGGCGCCATCGGACTCGCCCCACGTACGTCGCCGTTGTTCCGCTACCGTATGATGGAAAGCGGCACCGGATGGTCGGATATCGGGGCCGCCCAGCGGATCGACCTGTTCGATCTTCCTCCAGGTGATCACCGCATCGAGGTACAAGCCAGCAACAACGGGGTGGACTGGAGCTTGGATCCCGCTTCGGTGAAGGTGGTAGTGCTTCCTCCTTTCTGGGCGACGTGGTGGTTCCGGGGCGCCCTGTTGCTGGGCATCGGCGCGGCACTCTACTTCTCCGTACGCGGATATGTGAACCGACGCTTGCGCGAGCAGCGTGAGCGGTTGGAACGCGAACAGGCCATACTCGCCGAACGCATGCGCATCGCCGGGGATATGCACGATGACCTCGGCGCTGGACTGAGCGCCCTGAAACTCCGCAGTGAAATGGCCCTCCGCGTGGAGAAGGATCCCGTGAAACGCGAACAGCTCGGCGCGCTCGCCAACACCGCGGGTGACCTCATCGGCAGCATGCGCCAGATCATCTGGACCATGAACACCGACCAGAGCAGCTTGGCGGACCTGGTGTCCTACACCACGAATTATACCCGATCCTACTGCGAGCAGAACGGGCTCGCGCCAGAGATCATCACGGCCACGGAATGGCCGGCCGTTCAACTCACTTCCGAGCAACGCCGCAACACGTTCCTCGTAGTGAAGGAAGCCCTGCACAACGTGGTGAAGCACGCCAATGCGCGCACCGTGCGACTGGTCATGTCGATCGGCGACGACCATCTCCTGGTGGACGTTCAGGACGACGGCATCGGTCTTCCCGGGCACGCCCAGGACAGCGTGGGCAACGGTCTGCGCAACATGCGCAAGCGCATCCAGGCCTTGGGCGGAAGCCTCGGCACCGAGAGCAGCATGGGCCTGCCCGGCGACCTCGTGGGTACGCGCATCCGTTTCAGCGTGCCGCTTTACAGGCCGGATAGTAACAAAGGTTCTATTGGCGCAAGGGATATCCCGGCGGACATTCGCCCCAGATGAGCACCGTGCCGATCCGCGTCAGTATCGTGGAGGATGATACCACCATCCGCGAAACCCTTCGCTCGCTTTTCATTTTCGAGGATGGCATGGAGCCCTTCACCGTACACAGCACGGCGGAAGACGCCCTGCTCCGCCTTGGCGAGACCTGTCCCGATGTGATCATCATGGACATCAATCTGCCAGGTGCCAGCGGTATCGACTGTGTGCGGCAGATGAGCCAGCGTTGCACCGCGACCCAGTACCTCATGTACACCGTACATGATGATGATCACCGCGTCTTCGAGGCGCTCAAGGCCGGGGCCAACGGATACATCCTGAAGAGCTCCACACCTGACGAGATCCTTGCCGCCGTTCGGGAATTGCATATCGGTGGAAGCCCGATGAGCGCGCATGTCGCGCGGCGCGTGGTAGCGCACCTGAGGCCGACCGGCACTGCGAACACTATCGCGGGAAGCGGCCTGAGCGAACGTGAGCAACAAGTACTGGCGCTGCTGGCCGAAGGGCTTCTCTACAAGGAGATCGGCGATCGGCTCGGCATCACCGTCGGCACGATCAAGCAGCACATCCACCGCATGTACGATAAGCTGCACGTGCAGAACCGCACCGAGGCCGTGAACCGCTACTTCGGCCGATGATACGCCAAGCCCACACCAACCGCTTCGACCTTTTCCTCTTGGGCCTGTGCTTGGGTGCCGCGGCTTTGTGCGTGCTGGTGTTCGCCCTGGGTTGAAGTGAACAAGCTGCTTGCAGCCCGGCCGGCATATCGTTTCGTGCAACGCCACCACACCTACCGACCGGTCTATCCGCGTTATGGGCACAACGAACGTCGCAGTGATGGATCAATGGCAGTCCGTTCATCTCCGAAGAAGTGCCTTGTGATCCTGACATGTCCATATAACCAAGGTTGACCCCCTTGACAGGCCACAGGATCGGCGGATCCCTGACTTTGGCCGGGCGATACCCAGAAAACCAGATCGATACATGCTCCGCCCCCGCATTCCCGCTCCGGCCGCCTTGGCTTTCTTCGCTGCCGTGCTCGGTGCGTCCGGTTCGCACGCGCAGATCCAGCCGCACAGCGGCCGTGTGGCCCAACAGATCGAACAGCTGCATGAGCACGCGGTCGAGTTCAAGCCGACCACACTGTGCGAGACGGTAGCCGCGAGCAAGGAAATGAACGCGCTCTGGAGCGATGCCTGTCGAACAGCGGAGGTGCTGCGCTTCGATCGCATGGCCGCGCAACGGCTCATCGAGGACCGGGAGAGTCGCATCGCGCTGACCATCCCCTCGGCACAAGGAAATGTGTTGCTTGACCTGTACCGCGTGGATGTGCTCGCCGACGACTTCACTATGAGGATCGCCAGCACGGGCGAGTCGGTCCACCCGTCTCCGAGTGTCCATTACCGGGGTTCGATACGCGGACAAGTCGGGTCCATCGCATCGGTCAGCGTTTTCCCCGATGAGATGATGGCGCTGCTGTCAGACGCCAGCGGGGAGCGGATCCTCGGCCGCTTCGATCGCGCTCCGAAAGAGCTGCTGGTGAGCTACCATGAGCGGGATCTGCTCGGAACGCCGCCGGGCGGCTGCGGCACTGCCGATCGTGCGCACTCCCACGCGATGGGGGAAATACGGTCCGGCCAGAGCACCACCATCCGTTGCGTTCGCTGGTATTGGGAAGTAGCGCACGACATCGTGCTGAACAAAGGCGGCGTGACGAACGCGGCGAACTACGCGACGGCGCTGTTCAACCAGAGCGCGACGCTCTTCGCGAACGATGGCGTGAGCATCGCACTTCAGGAACTCTTCATTTGGAACATCCCCAGCCCTTATGGAGGCAACGACCTGGATGCCCGTCTCAGTTCCTTCCAGGCGCATACCGGCCCCTTCAATGGCGACATGGGACATCTGTTGGACCTGGGCATATTCGGAGGTGTTGCGGCCGATCTCGGATCGCTCTGCTCCGTGAATTCGGACCATCGCTTGGCCTACAGCGGCATCCAGAGCAGTTTCAACAATGTGCCCACTTACAGTTGGAGCGTGTACCTCGTGAGCCATGAGCAAGGCCATCTGTTGGGCTCTCGCCACACTCATGCCTGCGTTTGGAACGGTAACAACACGGCGATAGATGGTTGCTCCAACCCGGAAGGGCAATGCCCCACCGGTCCGCTCCCAACCGTGGAAGGCGGGACCATCATGAGCTATTGCGATAACCTGAACAATGTGGGGATCAATTTCAACAACGGCTTCGGGCCACAACCGGGGCAAGTGGTCCGGGACCATGTGAACTCGGCCACCTGCTTGTTCGCCTGCACCGATACCACCGCGTGCGAGCCGATCACGATCACACTGAACACCTCGGCTGGTAGCGGCACGGTGCTGCATCTCTCCCTGGCCGGAGTGCCCTTGCCGTCGATGACGGGCCAGATCCTCACACCATGCCTGACGGACGGATGCTACCATGCCACCACCTCCGACCTCAACGGCGATGGGGTCAACGGAACGTTCATCGTCACGGATGGGAACGGCGATCCGATCGCTTCAGGGACCACTACCGGGGCCACCTTCGATTTCTCCTTCGGAACGGTGATCAACGGTTGCACCGACCCCGGTGCGGACAACTTCAACCCGAACGCGACATGCGACGACGGGACCTGCTGCACTACCCTCACCACGCTCACGCTCACCGATAGCGGCGGCGATGGTTGGGAAGACGCCACCTACGCCCTGGTGAACGTGCTGGGCGATACCGCGTTGACCGGCACCTTGGCCGCGGGCGCTGGAAGTACGATCACCTTCTGCCCGCCCATCAGTTGCTACACCTTCTCGGTCAGCGCTGGAAACGACCCACAGGAGATCGGCTGGGCTCTGAACGGCGAAGTGAACGAGAGCGGCGGCGCCGGCACGATCGTCAATGTGAACATGGGCAATGTGGTCTTCGGCTGCATGGACCCCTTGGCATGCGACTACAATGCGAACGCGACCTGTCCGGGGAGTTGCACCTACGGGTTACCGTCCGTCATCATCATTTCACCGAGCAGTACCCCGCAAGACGTGGCCTGGACGCTTGTCGACCCCAACGGTTCCGTGGCAGCCTCGAACAATGGCTTCGGCGGGGTGTACCCCGGGTGCCTGCCAGCGGTCTGCGGCTATCGGATGTTCATGGCCGATGGTGCAGGGAACGGATGGGACCAGGGTTCCTATGCCGTCATCATCGGTGCGGATACGGTGTCCGGTACGTTGCTCTCGGGATCTTTCGGGGTGGACACGCTCAACTTCGGGCCGCAGGCCGGCTGCATGGATCCGGCCGCGTGCAACTACGATCCCCTGGCCACCTGCCCCGGTACCTGCGCAGCCACCCCGCTCTGGTGCGTGGACCAGGACGGGGATGGCTTCGGGGACGGAACGAGCGTGGTGACGGCCTGCTCGCCACCGATGGGCTATGTCGCGAACGGGTTCGATTGCGATGACGCGAACGCATTGGTCAACCCTTCCGTCGCGGAGATCCTGAATGACGGCATCGACAATGACTGCGATGGACTGGTGGATGAACTTCCGGATACGGACGGCGATGGATTCACCGCGGCGAGCGGGGATTGTGACGATGCGAACGCCAGCGTGAACCCCAATGCGCCCGAAGTGCTGAACGGCGTGGACGACAACTGCGATGGACAAGTGGATGAAGGCCTGACGGACAATGACGGCGATGGACAAACGGTGAACGACGGCGATTGCGACGACACCGATCCGCTCATCTTCCTAGGTGCGGTAGAAGTCTGCGACGGTACGGACAATGACTGCGATGGTACCGTGGATGAAGGTTTCACGTGGTACACGGACGCCGATGGCGACGGCTATGGCGATGAAGCCACAGGCATATACTCGTGCACACCGCCGGTCGCCATGGTGAACACGGGCGGCGATTGCGACGATGCCGACCCAGCGCGGTACGCGGGCACCAAGCTCACCGTTCTGACCGATGATGAGAACGCCTCGGGTTCCGCCCACTACGTCATCGTGAACGCGGGCATCACCCAGGAGGGCGTTGTGCAACTGCCCTCCGAGACCAACGGGACCGGAGAAGTGGAGTTCTGCGCTGCCAATGGATGCGTGATCATCGGGCTTTCCGAGATCGATGTACCGTTGTTCGGCTTCTCCTATCTGCAGGTCGCGGATGCGCTACCGGTCGTTTTTTCCACTACCGCTGGCTACTCGGGCTTCATCGGCGTGAATACCGGCCTTGATCCCTGCGATGGCCTGGACAACGATTGCGACGGGCAAGTGGATGAGGACTGCCAGCCGCGGGCCCACGTGCGCGTGTTGCTCGAAGGTCCTTACAACAGTGCCACCGGCGTGATGAGCGATGGCATCCGTTCGCTGGGACTTGTCCCGACCGTGGAACCGTATACCGGGCTGGGCTTCGCGCATGTGGGAGGTGGTGGCGAAACGACCACGCCCACCGTGCTGGCGATAACCGGTAATGACGCGGTGGTCGATTGGGTCCTTCTCGAACTGCGCGCGGTCGGCTCGCCGTCCACGATCCTGGCCACGCGAAGCGCACTCCTGCAGCGCGACGGCGATGTGGTGGATACGGATGGTACATCACCCGTGGCGTTCGCGATCGCCCCGGGCAACTACCATATCGCTGTGCTGCACAGGAACCACCTGGGTTGCATGACGTCGAACCCCGTGGTGCTCTCCCCCACGGTGGCTTCGGTCGATCTCACCTCTGCGGCAACGGCCACTTACGGAACGAATGCGCGCAAGACCTCCGGTGGAGTTTTCCCCGCGCAGCTCCTGTGGGCCGGCGACGCCACCTTCAACGGTACCGTGAAGTACACAGGGGCCGGCAACGATCGCGACCCGATCCTGGTAACGGTGGGCAGCACCACACCCAACAATACCGTGACGCTTTACAGCACCCGCGATGTGAACCTGAACGGATCCGTCAGATACACGGGCAGCGGTAATGACCGCGATCCCATCCTGGTGAACGTCGGCAGCACGACCCCCAACAACGTTCGCGTTCAACAGTTGCCCTGAAGATGAAGGCCGGACCGGCATAACGGGTAAGGGCCGTTCCGGCACACATGCGCGGTGCCTCCCCCGGCCCCGGACGAAACTCCGGGGTCATCCGGGGCGAGGTGCCGTTCGTGCGTTCCATCAGGTAGCGACAAGGCATCTGCTCCTATTTTGTGCTCGACTCCTGCTCACCCATGTTGAAGCGCATCCTCAAGCTCCTGATCCTGTTGCTCATCGTCGGCCAGTTCATCCGGCCCACGCGCACCGCCGAACCCGTGGACCCGGCAGCCGATCTGATCGCGGTGACGAAGCCATCCTCCGAGGTCGAACATCTGCTGCGTGTTTCCTGCTACGACTGCCACAGCGGGCAGCCTCGCTACCCGTGGTACATGAACATCACCCCTGTGAACTGGTGGCTGCAAGGGCACATCAACGAGGCCCGCGAGCATTTCGATGCCTCGGCATGGGGTGCGGTAACTCCCAAGAGGCGCGCGCACTGGGCTGAAGAGGCCACTGAAATGGTCAAGGAGAAGGAGATGCCGTTGAACAGCTACACGTGGACCCATGCCGATGCGCGGCTGACTGACGGCCAACGCGAGCAACTGACCACGTTCTTCAATGGTCTTCGGTGAACGACGTGCGCACGATCGGGCAAGGCGTCCATGCTCAGGGAACGAGGCCCGCCTCCAGCGACGCCGGTCTCTCCCGAATTCCTATTGCCGTTCCGCCAGAAGCGGAGCAGCCGTTGGTCTTCACCTGCGTGCCGAAGAGCGGGCCCGTTATTCCGCTGTCAAACCGCTGGCGAAGGAATACTTGCCACCGCACTTGCTCGTGTAGAATCAGAACTACGCGACGGAAGCAACCCCACCTTTTGTTTGTCCTGTGGCACCAGAACGCCTTCGCGAAGCGATAAACCTCCTCATCGTGGACGACCATGCCATCATCCGGCGTGGGATACGCGAGGTGGTCTTCCAGCATTGGCCGACCAGTGCGATCGATGAGGCCGCCACCATGGCCGAACTGATCCCCGCCCTGCAGCGCTCCCGCCCGGAGCTCCTGCTGCTCGACCTTCACCTCGGCAACAGCAACGCCATCGATGTGCTCGCGGACATCCATGAGCGGTTCCCGGAGGTGAAAGTGCTGGTGTATTCCATGAGCGCTGAGCGGGTGTTCGCACAACAGGTCATTGTCCGCGGGGCTTCGGGTTTCTTGAGCAAGGCCACCGATGAACGTGACCTTGTCGCGGCCATAGAACTCGTGCTCGCCGGGGGCACCTATCTGAGCCCCGGACTCCTTGATTCTGCCCGACAGCGCGATCCGGACCGCTCCCCTTCTGCCATCCCCGACCCCTTCGAGGAACTCTCCGACCGTGAACGCCGGGTAATGGACGAACTCTTAACCGGTGCTGGCGTGAAGGAGATCGCCGCACGGCTGAACCTGCAGCCCACCACTGTTGCCACTTACAAGGCCCGCCTCTATGACAAGCTCGGGGTGAGCAATCTGCTGGATCTGCAGGCCATGGTAAGCACTTGGATGAAGTCGGGAGCACCCTCCCCCCCACAGGGTACGAAGGCATGAGAGCGCTTTGGCTCGGAAGCGTGCTGGCCACGTCGGTACAATGTGCCGCACAAGGTTCTTGGACCACCCGGCATATCACCAGCAATGAGGGCTTGCCGCAGAACAGCGTGCAGGCCATGGCCATGGACAGCATGGAATACCTCTGGCTGGCCACCGATGGCGGGTTGGTGCGGTACAGTGGCCAAGAGTTCAAGCGTTTCGACCTGCCGGGCGGAGGTGCGCCGCGCTCCGAACGTATGCGCTCCATAGTCGGTTCCCCTGATGGGGAGATCCTGGTGGTGGATGCGCGTGGTACGGTCTACATGGTACACGCCCACCATCTGGCATTCCCCGTCGCACAGCTCGCTGCCCAGATACGGCCGCATGTCGGTGGTTACGCGAACATGGAGTCCTTCCTCTTGGCCATTGATCCCGCGCGCGCGTTTCCCGGGCGCGAAGGCTGGGCGACGGATGCCGTGCGCATGGTACCCTTCAACATACAGGATTGGGCAGCGATCGGCCAGACCGAAGTGCTCTTCTATCGCGATAGCACCTTGTCCGGGCGGATCTCCCTTCCCGCTACCACGACGTTCGCCTTCGAATGCGCGGGGGCCTTGCAGGTGATCGATCCATCAGGTCTCGCCTACCGGGCGGCGCCGGGAGACAAGGGATTCTCCGGACCAACGGAGGTCCTGGGATGGCCACGGGGCGTGCAACGGTCCGCTGGCGACCGGCTCTTCTGGCACACCGGTGATGGTGTGCCCGTGCTGCTACTCAACGGTCATTTCTACCTCTTGCGCCTATTGCGACAGGGCCGCGTGCCGATGCTTGAACCACTGCCGATACAGGCTCCCACAAGCGGGCATGTGACGGATGCCCTCTGGAACGAACGGCTGCAGATGCTCATCGTGGCCACGGACATCGAGGGCTTCTTCATGTACCGGCACGATCCCTTCCGGATGCGTGGGATCATGGACCCATCGAACATGGACAGGAGCGTTTACTACGCCCAGTTACCGATCGGGAGTGACAGTGTTCTGGCCTTCACCAACAACGAGATCCCGGTGATCGTCACCGACGATACGTGCTTCAGTACCGCACCCTGGCTCGTGGATGTCAGCAAGTCGACAGGTGCCCGTTTGCCCGATGGCGACCTCCTCTTGGGCAGCGACAGCGCATTGGTCGCTGTGGACATCCGGCACCATGAAAGCCGCCAGCTGGCCGATTGCGGCGACCTCATCACCTGTATCCGTCCGGAAGGCGATACCGTGTGGACGGGAACCCTGAAGAGCTTGGGGTTCTTCTGCGACGGACGATACCAGCGTGCATTCGACCGGCCCGGTCGCCCCGAAGCAGGTATCTATTCCATTCGCCGAATGCCGGGCGGTGAACTCCTGTTCGGTGATTGCGATGGTCTGTTCAGGGTGAAGCGACATCCTTGGTCGGCCGAACCGGTGCGGGGCTCCCAAGGTCTCTGCGTGAGGTCACTTGAGGTGGTCGATAGTGATCTGCTTGTAGGCACTTACGGGGACGGAGTCTACCTGTTGGCTGGAGACAGCCTGCGCGCCCTGCCCATGGACCAAAACGGCTTCCTCGCCCATGCACATGGATTCATGCGGGACGGCACGGGCCATCTTTGGATCAGTACCAACCATGGTCTCTTCAGGGCTTTATGGCAGAGCATATTGGATTGGAGGAATGAGCCCGCTCAACGGATCCCCTACGAGTATTTCGGTGCGCGGTCCGGTATTTCGAATGTGGAGTTCAACGGCGGATGCGATCCCCCATGGGTTCTGCTGCCCAATGGTACCGCGTCCTTCCCTACCATGGGCGGCCTGGTCCAGTTCGATCCGGAAGACGTTCGAAGTGAGATCGGCTCGGGCTTCGTGCTCATTGAATCCATCACGGCGGACGACCTGGACATCAGAATGACGGGAGCCAAAAACCTGCCCGCGGATGTCCAACAGGTCACGATCGGATTTTCCGTCTCCTTTTGGGGCGACCCGGTGGATCTGCACATCGAATATCGTCTTCGCGAGGCGGACGAGTGGCGGCCCATGGATCCGGAACAACGCAGCATCGTGGTACCGGAACCCAAGCCGGGCCGGTACGAAGTCGAGGTGCGCCTGGTCGGTGCGACCATCGATAGCCCTCAATACCATGCGATCTATTTCGGCGTAGCAACGCCGTTCTACCGCACGCCTTTGGGCATCGCACTCGCCTTGATGCTCGCTTCCGTGCTCGTCTACCTCCTCATCAGGGGATGGTCCCTGCGGTTGGAGCGGCGCAATTCGGCGTTGGAGCGGGCGGTTGATGAACGCACACTGAGCCTGCACCAGGCGAACGCCGAGCTCCAGCGTTCCGTGCAACTGAAGGAACGGTTGATCTCGATCGTGACGCACGACATCGTCTCACCTCTGCGCTTCATCGCCCAAGTGGCCCGGCGCACCCGCAGCGCGCAAAGAGGCCGGACCACTGATGATCTGGGCGCCATGGGCGATATCCACTTCGCGGCGGAGAAGTTGCACAGCAATGCGCAGAACCTGCTCAGCTGGATGAAGCACCAGGATGGCCATATCCAGCCCCATCCGCGCCATGTGGTGATGAGCATGCTCGTGGACGACCTCTTTGACCGTGTACGCCCGGAGGCCGCCAACAAAGGACTGCGTTTGGAGAATGACGTACAGCTCGATGACGTCCTGATGGTGGACAAGGACCTGCTCACCATCGCATTGAACAACCTGGTGATGAACGCCGTGACCTACACGCAGAAAGGCGTGGTGCGCATTTCAGCGATGACCGTGGAGAACCGGTACCACGTGATCGTTTCCGACACGGGCCCCGGCCTTTCAGCAGAAGCACGCGCGGGGATCGAACGGATCCGTGAGGGCGACCACCGAACGACCAATGATGAGAACGGAAAAGGCATCGGAGGCTTGGGCTATATCATCGTACACGGCATCATGGACCTGCTCGGCGGTGACTTCGAAGTGGTAGGAGAAGACGGCCCCGGTACCACCATCGTGCTGCGGTTGCCGATGAAGTGAGGCGCCTTCGCGCCATCAGCACGATCACAGCACCGCGATCGGCCGAGCGGTCAGTTCATGCTCGCGGGCAGAAACGATCCGCACGTTCGCGAAGTCCCCGATGCGCAGGTGGCCTTCGGAGGTAGGGATCAGTACGTCGTTGTCCACTTCCGGCGAATCGTGCTCGGTGCGCGCGTGGTAGAAGCCGCCTTCGGCCTTGTCCACCAGCACCCGGTACTCCTTCCCCACTTTCGTCTGGTTCAACTCGAAGCTGATGCCGCCCTGCACCTCCATCATTTCCGTGGCACGTTCCTGCTTCACTTCGAACGGCACATCATCCTCCATGGTGAAGGCATGCGTATCCTCCTCGTGGCTGTAAGTGAAGCAGCCCAAGCGGTCGAAGCGCATCCGTTCGATCCAGCGCAAGCCGTCCTCGTGGTCCTCCCGGGTTTCACCAGGGAAGCCCGCGATCAACGTGGTGCGGATGGCGATGCCGGGCACGCGGTCGCGGATGTCATGCACCAACCGCTCGGTCTTCTCCTGTGTGATGCCACGCCGCATTCGGGTAAGCATACGCGTACTGCCGTGCTGCAAGGGCATGTCCAGGTACTTGCAGATGTTGTCGCGATCGCGCATCACGTCCAGCACTTCCATCGGGAAGCCCGAAGGGAACGCATAGTGCAAGCGGATCCAGTCGATACCGTTCACGTCACTGAGCTGTGCGACCAGTTCGGCAAGGTTGCGCTTCTTGTAGATGTCGAGTCCGTAGTACGTGAGGTCCTGTGCGATCAGGATCAGCTCCTTGGTACCGCCGGCAGCGAGCTTCTTCGCGTTCTCCACCAGCTGCTCCATCGGCGTGCTCACATGCTTGCCGCGCATGAGCGGGATCGCACAGAACGAACACTTGCGATCGCACCCCTCGCTGATCTTGAAATACGCGTAGTGTACGGGCGTCGTGAGCAACCGCTCCCCCACCAGTTCATGCTTGTAGTCGGCCTTCAAGGTCTTCAGCAAGCGTGGCAGGTCGCGGGTACCGAACCATGCATCCACTTGGGGTATCCCCGCCTTCAGCTCCGGCCCGTACCGCTGGCTGAGACAGCCGGTCACATAGACCTTCTCCACCAAGCCCTGCTCCTTGGCCTTCGCGTAGCTCAGGATGGTGTCGATGCTCTCCTGCTTGGCGTTCTCGATGAAGCCGCAGGTGTTGATCACCACCACATTGTGTTCGCCACTGCTGCTCTCGTGGTCTACACTGATGCCGTTCGCCATCAACTGGGCCATCATCACCTCGCTGTCGAAGGTGTTCTTCGAGCAGCCCAAAGTGACCACGTTCACCTTGGTGGTCTTGAGCGTTCGGGCTTTCATGGGATGGTAGCGGTTCTGTCCTGCGATCGGGGCAAAGGTCCGCCAAAGGAAGCCTGACCCGAGCTGCCGGTCATGTCTCCGTTTCCCTCCGGCCATGCCTAGCGGTAAGCAGGACCGCTCCGGGCATGACCCAGAGAAGCGGCCCCGTGAGATGTACCAACCCGCCGAAGCAGTGCGGCCGACATCTCAGGCCAGGGCATCCGTGGAGAGCGTGACAGAGCAGTGTCCATGGCGATAGCAGGATCCTGAAAGAAGCTGTGGCGTCAACGCGTAGAGCGCCGGATGAACGGACATACAGATTTGACCATCAGCGAATTGTAGGCGAAAGCAGAGCTGGACCCAGGCGAACCAAGGGCCCGCGAGGGTCGCTCTTGGCGAGGGGGTGAAGGAGCCCACCAATGGACGGGATCCACAGGCCAAGGCGCAACTTTTATCGATGAACACTGGTAGAAGCGGCCCGGATGAAGAACGTCAACTAGGTACAGGTCACTGACTCTCCCGCAGGACGGCCGAACCAAGTGGACACGGGCGGATGTGCTACTCACACATGCGCACAAGGGCTTCATCCATTGACCGACAGGTAATGGAA
Organism: Flavobacteriales bacterium; assembly: GCA_044224725.1. Classification (GTDB taxonomy): domain Bacteria; phylum Bacteroidota; class Bacteroidia; order Flavobacteriales_F; family PHOS-HE28; genus PHOS-HE28. The sequence continues at coordinate 12,432 of JBGAJW010000046.1, read as the reverse complement.
CTTCTGGGAGATCGTGCATTTTCTGAGACTTGCTGCTGCCGGAACGACCGGCAGCGGCGACGCACTGGAGGCGCCCTGCGCACTGTTCCGGTCATGCTGCTGGTACTTGCCAGCGCTTCGGCGTTCGCGACGACCTACACGGTCACGAGTACGAGCGATGCCGGTGCGGGATCCCTCCGGGCGGCCATCACCGGTGCGAACGGGGCCGCAGGGGCCGATACCATCCGTTTCGCAATCGCTGGTGCCGGGCTGAAGACCATCACCTTGGCGAGTGCACTGCCCACCATTTCCGGGCAGCTCTTCATCGACGGTTTCACGCAAAGCGGTTCCACGGAGAACACCACCGATCCGGGCAGCAACGCGGTGTTGAACATCGAGATCAACGGCAACAATGCCGTTGCCACTGGTTTCACCATCACGGCGGCGAACTGCAGTATCCGTGGTCTGGTGATGGACCGGTTCACGACCAACAGCATCAACCTGGCGTCCTCCGCCGCCAACACGACCATCACCGGCTGCTACTTCGGCACCAACGCTTCCGGAACGGCGGCATCGGGCACGGGCAATGGTGTGGTCATCGCATCCGGTAACAACCAGATCGGCGGCTGGAGCGCCACCGAGCGCTGCCTCTTCTCGGGCGCCACCACCAATGCGGGCTTGCGCTTCACCGGCGCGACGGCCACGAACAACTATGTGCGCACGTGCCAATTCGGCCTGAGCGCGGACGGCACCACAGTGATCGGCGGCCTGCAACAAGGCATCCGTTTCGAGGCTGGCGCCAATTGGAACCAGGTGGGCGAGACCGGCTGCTGCTACAACCGGATCACCGGCGCTACGGGTGCGGGTATCGCTGTGATCGGTGCTGCTACGGACAACAACAGCGTAAGCGGGAATATGATCTGGGGCAACGGCGGCTTGGGGATCGATCTCGGGAACGACGGTGTCACAGCGAACGATGGTGGCGATGCCGACACGGGCCCCAACGACGGACAGAACTTTCCGGTGATCCAGGCCGCCATGACGGACGAGGACGGGCGCGTGTACGTGCGCACCTCGTTCACCGGTCTGCCAAGTACCTGGTATCGCTACGACTACTACGCGAACGCAGCGCCGGATGGCAGCGGCTACGGTGAGGGCCAATTGTGGATCGGAACCCGTTACGCACCAACGGACGGTTCCGGCAACCTGATCCTGCACGCTACAGCGGGATCATGGAACAACATCCCGGCCGGCACGATGATCAGCTGCACCGCTACGCAGGACGGAACCTGGAACACCTCGGAGTTCTCACAGAACGTGGCCTGCTACTACGGCCGACCGATCGTGACCAACACGAACGATGTGGTGAACGGTAACACGACATCGATCATGCATCTGGTGGCGACCCCCGGTGCGGACGGCATCAGCCTGCGCGAGGCGATCATGGCGGCCAACAACAACCTGGACGCGTGGACCGGCAACTACATCTACTTCGATCTGCCCGGTGCAGGCCCCCAGACCATCGCGCCCACCTCGCCCTTGCCGAGCCTGCAGACCTCCACTTATCTGGGCGGTTGGAACGACCCCGAATACTCCACGACACCGGTGGTGCGCATCAATGGCTCCTCCGCCGGGGCCGGCGCCAACGGGCTTGTGATCGACAACAGCTGGTGCGCCGTTTATGGCATCAGCATCACCAACTTCAATGGTAACGGCATCCTGATCAACCGCAGCAACAATGAGATCATGGGTTGCCACATCGGTGTGATGCCCGATGGTGCATCATGCGGTGGCAACGGTGGGGCCGGTGTGCTCATCAACAACTCGGAAAGCAATTCGCTCGGCAACCCGTGGTGGGGTGACTTTCCGAACGTGATCGCCGGCAACGCGGGCGGTGGTGTGGTGATCGACGGCGCGAACGCGGCCTATAATGCGATCCGCCATTCACACATCGGCGTGAACGTCGCCGGAACGGCGGCCATTTGCACGCAACCCTCGGGGATCGTGGTGCAGAACGGCGCGCACGACAACACGATCGGCACGGACCAAGTGGCCAAACACAACGTGATCGGAGGCCACAGCTTGGATGGCATCCGGCTCGACAACGCCGATGACAACATCGTACTGAACAACTATTGCGGGACGAACGCTGCGGGAACGGCTGCGATCCCGAATGCCCGAGCGGGGATCATGTTGAGCGACGCCGATGGTAATGAGGTCGGACAGCCCGGGAACGGCAACCTCGCTTCGGGCAATACGGATGATGGTATCGTCCTGCGTAACAGCAACGGCAACGTCATCGTCGCCAACTACACGGGCACACGGGTCAATGGATTGGGAAGCCTACCGAACGGCGGAGAAGGGATCACGCTCGCGAGCGGATCCTTGAACAACTTCATCGGTGGCACGTCCACGAACGAGCGCAACTTCATCTCCGGCAACAACGGCCGCGGCCTGCATATCTCCGGACTGAGCAATGGCAATACCGTGCTCGGCAACTACATCGGGCTCGACGCGGCGGGCGCTGATCTGGGCAATGTGTTGGAAGGCATCATGATCGAGAACGCCAACAACAACAGTGTTGGTGGGAATACCGCAGGAGCCCGCAATATCATCAGCGGGAATGGCAGTCACGGCGTTTACTTGCAGGAAGGCAGTTCCACGAACACGATCTCGGGTAACTATATCGGTACGAACACAGCTGGAAGCCTGGCCGTGACCAACGGTGGTATCGGGGTCATTATCCGCGATGGCTCCAACAATACGGTTGGAGGCACTTCATCTGCAGAAGGCAACCTGATCAGCGGCAACACCGGGTACGGTGTAATGGTGTACCGCAATGGCACGCCAACGGACAACAACCGTGTGTTGAACAACCGTATCGGCACCAACGCGGCCGGGAATTCCGCGATCGCCAACACCTCCTCCGGTGTATTCCTGCTCAACAACATGGCGGGCACCGTGGTGGCCAACAACCAGATCAGCGGGAATACGAACCACGGTATCGTGGTCGATGCTGTTACGGCCGGAGCTTCCATCCGGGGTAACTTGATCGGTACCAATGCCGCTGGGACGGGTGCTCTGGGCAACGGCCAACACGGCATCTGGGTAGGCAACAGCGCGGCGAACATCACCATAGGCGGCACCGCTGTGGCCGATCGCAACGTGATCTGCGCCAATGGCGAAAGCGGCGTCAACTTCCAGGACCTGGCCAACAACAACACCGTCACCGGCAACTACATCGGCATCGCTTCCAACGGCACGTCCGATCTGGGGAACACCTATAGCGGCGTGCACGTGCGCACTGGTGCAACGAACATGTCCATTGGTGGCACGGCCGCAGGTGCTGGCAACGTGATCAGCGGTAACAACCTGCACGGCATCAACCTGGAGGTGAACGGTTCGGCCACCGTGCTTGGCAACTACATCGGTACGAACGCTGCTGGAACCGGCGATGTGGGCAACACCAACTCCGGCATCTTCAACCGTGCGAGCAACATCACTATTGGCGGCGCCACCACAGCGGCCCGAAACGTGATCAGCGGCAATGATGCATACGGCATCAACATCGATGCGAGCTTCGGTGGCGGGGCGAACAACATCGTCATCGGCAACTACATCGGCACCAATACGGCGGGCACCGCGGCGTTGGGCAACACCTTCAATGGCATCTTCATGAGCGGCAACGCCAACCGCATCGGTGGCACGGCCGCTGGTGAGGGCAACGTGATCAGTGGAAGTGGCGATATCGGGCTTCGCCTCGACGGTGCCACCAATACACTGGTACAAGGCAACCTGATCGGCACCAATGCGGCGGGTACGGCTGCGCTGGCCAACCTGGTGGGGGTGCGTCTGAAATTCGGCGCGAACAACAATACCATCGGTGGTACCTCGGCAGCGGCGAGGAACATCATCTCCGGCAACGGTGGTGCGGGCCTGATCATCGATGGATCGAACACGAACACCGTACAAGGCAACCATATCGGCACGAACAGCGCCGGCGCCCTGGACCTCGGCAATGGCAGCGATGGGATCCGGGTGCTGGGCGCCGCATCCACCAATACGATCGGTGGAACAGCCGCCGGTTCAGGCAATGTCATCAGCGGCAACGGCAATCACGGTCTGCTGCTGAACGGTTCCTCGGCCACCACGGTGCGCGGCAACATCATCGGTTTGCGCGCCCCAGGGGACGCGGCCATGGGCAACGACCACGACGGCATCGCGATCATCGCCTCGAGCGACAACATCATCGGCGGATCGGCCATCGGATCCGGTAACGTGATCTCCGGCAACGTGAATCCGGGCAACTCCGCGGACGGTATCTACGTGGACAGCGGGTCGGGCAATACGATCCAAGGGAATCTGATCGGTACGGACGTCACGGGAACGTTGGCTTTCGGCAACTACTACGCAGGCATCAGCAACATCGCCAACGGCACGATCATCGGTGGCACGAACACGGGCGAAGGGAACACCATCCGCAACAACGGGTCCTTCGGTGTGCGCAACCAGGGAACGGGTGTGCGCATCCTGGGCAACGCCATCGACGCGAACGGTGGTATCGGCATCGATCACAATTCGGACGGTGTCAGTCTGAACGACATCAACGACATCGACGGGGGCGCGAACAGCCGACAGAACTTCCCGGTGCTCACCAGCGCCACGAGCTCCGGCGGCAATACATCGATCACCGGCACGCTGAACAGCACCATTTCCAGCAACTACCGCATCGAATTCTTCAGCAGCCCGGTGGCCGATGGTACGGGATACGGCGAAGGTGCGACCTTCCTGGGTTCGGTTCAACCCATCAGCACCGATGCGAGCGGGAATGCCACGATCAACGCCAACCTCACGGGGATAACGATCCCCACGGGCCATTACGTGACCGCGACAGCCACCAACCTGGCCAACAACAACACCAGCGAATTCAGCGGTGCGCTGCTTTCGGGCTTCACCATCTCAGGGATCGTTTTCGAAGATGTGAACTACGGAGGCGGCGAAGGACGGGACAAGGCGACCGCTTTGGCAAACGATGGCACGGGCCGACCGAACGCGCGTGTGGAACTCTACGATGCCAGCGGCAACTTCATCACCAGCACCCTCACCAACGCCAGCGGCATCTACACCTTCCCCAGCGTGGCTCCTGCTGATTACCAGGTGCGGGTGATGAACAGCACCGTGAGCAGCGCACGCACCGGCTATACCGGAGCACTGCGCGCGGTACAGACGTTCGCCACCACGGTGGACAACAATGTGGCTAATGGGGTTACGGATATGGTGGGCGGTACCACGCCGAACAAGGCGGATGCCGGTATCGGGAGCACCACATTGGCCGCACTTCAAACGGCGACCACCGATGCCCAGTCCTTGGCCTGGGTGACCGTCGATGACCAGGACATCACGGGTGTGGACTTCGGATTCAGTTTCGATGTGGTGGTGAACACGAACGATGTGGGCCAGGGATCCCTGCGCCAAATCATCACGAACGCGAATGCCCTGGGTAACGACGGCGCACTGGCACAGTCCGGTCTTGTCGCGACCAAGGAGAACGTGGTGTTCATGATCAGCAATGGGACCGCAGCACCTGGTCTGCGCGCTGGTAACAACTACTTCGTGGGTGGGGTCGCGACGATCGCCCCCCAAAGTATGACCGCCGGTGTCACAAGGACGCTCGTGCTGGATGCCACCAAACAGCCCGGTTTCGTGGGCACCCCCATTGTTGAACTCAATGGCACCAATGCCGGTAGTTCTCATGGCATACTGCTCAATGCCGCGAGCAATTCGGTGGTACGCGGGTTCATCATCAACCGGTTCTCCCAGAACGGCATCACGCTCAGCTTCGGCTCGAGCAATTGCGTGGTTGCCGGCAACTACTGCGGAACGAACGCAGCTGGAACGGCGGCGCAAGGCAATCAACAGCACGGCATCGGTATCGCCACGGCTTCCTTGAACAATACGATCGGTGGCACCAATGCCTCGGACCGTAACGTCCTGTCCGGCAATACTGGATCAGGCGTGTGCGTGGTGGATGGTGGCACAACTGGGAATACGATCATCGGCAACTACGTAGGTACCAACGCGTCGGGTACTGCGTCCATCGGCAACTTCTCGGGCGTCTATCTGTTCAATGGGTCGAGCAACACCACCGTCGGCGGAACTTCCGCGGGCAGCAGCAACCTGATCTCGGGCAACGGTATGTATGGCGTATGGATCGCTGACGCCCAGAACAACACGGTGGTCGGCAACCTGATCGGTACAGCTGCGAACGGGACCAGCGCCCTACCTAACGTAACGAGCGGTGTCCGTATCGAAGGTGGGAACAACACCATCGGTGGTACGACCGCTGCACAGCGTAACGTGATCAGTGGCAACACGGGACAGGGTGTACAACTCACGAGCGCGACATCCACCGGAAACACAATCATCGGAAATTACATCGGTGTGGATCAGACCGGCGCTGCGGCATTGGCGAATGGGATCGGCATGAACATCCAGGTGAACGCCACGGGCAACACCATCGGTGGAACAACGGCTGGTTCGGCCAACGTGATCTCCGGTAACACGGGCGATGGTATCCGCATCACCAACGCACCAGCGAACACGGTGGCGGGTAACCGCATCGGCATCGCTGCCGGCAGTTCCGCAGCGCTCGCGAACGGGCAGAACGGCACCCGTATCCAAGGTCCTTCGAGCACGAACAACGTGATCGGAGGTACCACGAGCGACGCGGCCAACCTCATCTACAACAATACCCTTCGCGGTGTCACCTTGGAAGCGACGGCCGGTGCGGGTAACAGCATCCTCCGCAACTCCATCAGTGCGAGCGGTAACCTGGGCATCGATCTGAACAATGATGGGCTGACACTGAACGATGCGAACGATGCGGACGGCGGCAGCAACAATCGCCAGAACTTCCCGCTGCTCTTCAACGCACAAGTCTTGGGCGCTACCACGCGTGTGGTCGGTCTTCTCCAGACCGAAGCGAGCAAGAGCTACCGCATCGAGTTCTTCAACAATCCGGTGGGAACGGAGGATGGAACGGGATACGGCGAAGGCCTGCAGTTCATGGGCACCGCCGATGTCACTACCGATGCGACCGGCCTTGCGACGATCGACGAGACGATGGCCTTTGCGACCATCACCGGTGATCGTGTGACCGCCACAGCCACGGAACTGGTCACAGGCACACCGCGCAGCACCTCTGAATTCGCCATGAACGTGGTGGCCAACCAACCTCCGGTGGCCATCTGCCAGAATGCGAATGTGGTATTGAATGGAAGCGGGAACGGGACCATCACAGCAGCCATGATCAACAACGGCAGCTTTGACCCCGACGGCACCATCGCATCGCTGAGCGTAAGCCCTTCCACGGTGAACTGCACGAATGTGGGCACCGTGAACGTAACGCTCACCGTGACCGACAACACCGGACTCACCGCCACATGCGTGGGTGTGGTGACCGTGGTGGACAACATCCACCCGGTGATCAGCAACTGCCCGTCGAACATCACAGTGAACGCCGGTGCGGCATGCTCGGCAACGGCCACTTGGACCGTGCCTACAGCCGAGGACAACTGCGCCGGGTACGCCTTGGTGCGCACTGCCGGTCCTGCCCCGGGCAGCACCTTCCCGCTGGGCACCACCAACGTCATCTACACCGCCACCGACGCGAGCGGCAACACGGCGAATTGCTCGTTCACCGTGACCGTTGTAGATGTGACGGCGCCTGTGATCACGGGTTGTCCGAGCAACATCACGGTGAACGCAGGCTCGTCCTGCAATGCAACCGCCACTTGGACGGTCCCCTCCTACACGGATAACTGCGCTGGCGGCAGCATCGTGCGCACCACCGGCCCTGCCCCGGGCAGCACCTTCGCCTCGGGTGTGACCAGCATCGTGTACACCGCCACGGATGCCGCAGGCAACATCAGCACGTGCTCCTTCACGGTGACCGTGGTTGACGTTACGCCTCCGACCTACGCGCTGTGCCCGGGCAACCAAACGATCAACGCGGCCCCCGGACTTTGCACAGCACTGCTCCCCGGCCCCACGTTCGGTTACGCAGATAACTGCTCTGGAACAACCAATGCGCAAGTCAGCGGCACCTCCATCAGCGCTCCGATGCCGGTTGGCGTTCATCCGGTCTCCTTCCGCTTGACCGATGCGGCCGGCAACCTCAGCGTTGGCACCTGCAACTTCACCGTGACCGTGGTGGACAACCAGGCTCCTACAGCCCTCTGCCAGAACGTGACGGTGAATCTGGACGGAAGCGGTACGGCCATCGTCATCGCCGCTCAGGTGAACAACGGCAGCACCGACAACTGTGCGGTGACCGGCCTGAGCGTTTCCCCGAACAGTTTCACCGCGGTGGGCACCTACCCGGTGGTACTCACCGTAACCGATGCCGCTGGCAACACCAGTACCTGCAACGCCACAGTGACCGTGACGGATGTGAACCCGCCGGTGGCCGTGTGCCAGAACATCACGATCCAGCTGGATGCGAGCGGCAACGCGAGCATCGTGGCAGCGGACATCGATGGTGGTAGCACGGACAACGGCACTATCGTGAGCATGGTCGCTAGCCCGACAGCTTTCGATTGCAGCGCCCTGGGTACCAACAACGTGACCTTGACGGTGACGGATGATGGTGGCAACACGGATGATTGCGTGGCCGTGGTCACCGTGGTGGACAACATCGCTCCGACGGCGACGTGTCAGGACATCACGATCCAGCTGAACGCTGGTGGCACGGCATCGCTCACCGCCGCGCAGATCGATGGCGGCAGCACGGACAACTGCACGGTGGCTTCGCTGAGCGCCAGCCAGACCAACTTCGATTGCACCGACCTGGGCGTCAACACGGTGACCTTGACGGTGACCGACCAGAGCGGCAACCAAAGCACGTGCAACGCCACGGTGACGGTAGTGGACAACATCCTTCCGCAGATCACCTGCCCGGCGAACATCACGGTGAACAACGATGCTGGTATCTGCGGCGCGGTGGTGAACTACGTGGCTCCTGTGGGCACGGACAACTGTGCGGGCAGCACCACGACACGCACCGCCGGCCTTGCCAGTGGAAGCCTGTTCCCTGTAGGAACGACCACCGTGACCTACCTCGTCACCGACGCCAGCGGCAATACGGCGAACTGTTCGTTCAACGTGACCGTGAACGACAACGAGGCACCCACACTGAACTGCCCTGCCAACATCACGGTGAACGTGGATGCTGGCAGCTGCGGCGCGGTGGTCAACTATCCCGCACCTACGGCCAATGACAACTGTGGCAATGCGACCATCAGCCGCACCGCTGGCCCCGCTAGTGGTGCTACGTTCCCCTTGGGAACTACGGTCGTTGCCTACGAGATCACACATGGCGGACAAACATCTTCGTGCTTCTTCACCGTGACCGTGGTGGACAACATCGCTCCGACGGCGACCTGTCAGAACATCACGATCCAACTGAACGCTGGTGGCACGGCATCGATCAACGCCGCGCAGATCGATGGCGGTAGTACCGACAACTGCACCGTGGCTTCGCTGAGCGCGAGCCAGACCAACTTCGATTGCACTGACCTGGGCGCCAACACGGTGACCTTGACGGTGACCGATCAGAGCGGCAACCAGAGCACCTGCGACGCAACCGTCACCGTGGTGGACAACATCCTTCCGCAGATCATCTGCCCGGCGAACATCACGGTGAACAACGACGTGAACCAGTGCGGCGCAGTGGTGAACTACACGGCGCCTGTGGGCACGGACAACTGCGCGGGCAGCACCACGACACGCACCGCCGGCCTTGCAAGCGGAAGCCTATTCCCGATCGGAACAACGACGGTGACCTATCAAGTGACCGACGGCAGCGGCAACATGGCCAACTGCTCCTTCACCGTTACGGTGAACGACACACAGAACCCGGCCATCAGCTGCCCGGCGAACATCGTGGTGGGCAATGATGCCAACCAGTGCGGCGCCGTGGTGAACTACGTGGCCCCGGCGGGCACGGACAACTGTCCAGGTGCAACGACCGCGCGCACCGCCGGTCTTGCCAGCGGCAGCCTCTTCCCCTTGGGGCTAACGACCGTGACCCACCAGGTGACCGATGCCAGCGGCAACACGGCTCAGTGCAGCTTCACCGTCACGGTGAACGACACGCAGGCCCCGAGCATCACCTGCCCGGCGAACGTGAGCGCCTTCACGAACGCGGGTTGCACGGCGACGGGCGTTGCCCTGGGCACGCCTACAACGAGCGACAACTGCGGTGTGGCGAGCGTAACGAACGATGCACCTGCGGCCTTCCCGCTCGGCAGCACCACGGTGATCTGGACGGTGACCGACAACGCCGGCCTTACCACCACCTGCCAACAAACGGTGACGGTGACGGACAACGTGGATCCAGTGGCCGTGTGCCAGAACATCTCGATCAACCTGGATGGCTCGGGTAATGCCAGCTTCGTAGCTGCGGATGTGGACAGTGGCAGCACGGACGACTGTGCCGTGACCGGTCTGAGCGTGTCGCCTGCTGGTCCCTTCACCGCGGTGGGCACCTACAATGTGACCCTGACCGTGACCGACGCCGCGGGGAACACGGATGACTGTGTGGCGGTGGTGACGGTAACGGACAACAACCCGCCGGTGGCCCTCTGCCAGCCGGTGACCATCTACCTCGATGCCAGTGGTAACGCCAGCATCGTAGCGGCAGATATCGATGGCGGATCGACCGACAACGGTACCATAGTATCGCTCGTGGCGAGCCAGACGGCCTTCGATTGCAGCGACCTCGGCACCAACAACGTGACCTTGACGGTGACGGATGATGGTGGCAACACGGATGATTGCATCGCAGTGGTCACCGTGGTGGACGCGATCGACCCAAGCATCACCTGCCCGGCCGACGTGAGCGTGACCACCAACAGCGGATGCACCGCAACGGGTGTGGTACTCGGTACGCCGACCTCTGCGGACAATTGCAGTGTCGCATCGGTGACGAACAATGCACCGGCCGCCTTCCCCATCGGAACCACGGTGGTGACTTGGACCGTGACGGACAACAGCGGCAATAGCGCAACCTGCACCCAGAACGTGACGGTGACCGACGCATCGGCACCGGTCATCGTCGCTTGCCCCAGCAACATCAGCCTCAGCGCTGGTGCAGCGTGCACGGCCGTGGCCACCTGGACCGCACCCACCGTGAACGACAACTGCAACGGTGCGACGATCACACAGACCGCCGGTCCTGTGAGCGGCAGCGCCTTCCCCTTGGGAGTGAGCACGATCACCTACACGGCAACGGACGGGTCCGGCAACACCAGCACTTGTTCCTTCACCGTGACCGTGCTGGATGCAACGGTGCCCGTTGTGGTCGATTGCCCCAGCAACATCAGCCTCAACGCCGGCTCAACATGCACTGCCGTGGCTACCTGGATCGCTCCGACCGTAACGGACAACTGCTCCGGAGCCACCATCACGCAAACGGCCGGTCTTGCTTCCGGCAGCGCCTTCCCATTGGGAACAAGCACCATCACCTACACCGGAACCGATGGCAGCGGCAACAGCGCCACTTGCTCCTTCACGGTGACCGTAGTGGACGCAACGGCGCCAGTTGTGGTCGCTTGCCCCAGCAACATCAGCCTCAACGCTGGTGCGGCTTGTACGGTCGTGGCCTCTTGGGTCGCTCCCACGGTAGCAGACAACTGCTCTGGCGCCACGATCACGCAGACAGCTGGCCTTGCTTCCGGCAGTGCCTTCCCGTTGGGAACTAGCACCATCACCTATACCGCCACGGACGGCGCTGGCAACACGGCTACATGTTCCTTCACGGTCACTGTTACCGATGTCACCGCACCTGCCATTGCCTGCCCGGCGAACATCGTGGAGGGCACCAACGCTGGTATCTGCGGTGCGGTGGTGAACTACACCACACCTGTTGGAACAGACAACTGCAGCGGCATCGTGACGACCATGACCGCTGGACTGTCCAGCGGAAGCACCTTTCCCGTGGGCACCACCACGGTGACCTACCTGGTGACCGACGCTGCGGGCCTCACCGCCAGCTGCTCCTTCACCGTTACGGTGAACGATACCGAAGCACCGGTGGCCGTGTGCCAGAACATCTCGATCAACCTCGATGGCTCGGGTAATGCCAGCTTCGTGGCGGCGGATGTGGACGGTGGCAGCACTGACAACTGTGACGTGACCGGTCTGAGCGTATCCCCAGTTGGTCCGTTCACGGCGGTGGGCACCTACAACGTGACGCTGACGGTGACGGACGCGGCTGGCAACACGGACGACTGTGTGGCGGTGGTGACGGTAACGGACAACAACCCGCCTGTGGCCCTCTGCCAGCCGGTGACCATCTACCTCGATGCCAGCGGCAATGCAGGCATCGTGGCAGCGGACATCGACGGTGGTAGCACGGACAACGGCACTATCGTGAGCATGGTCGCTAGCCAG
>JBGAJW010000045.1:0-40596 GCA_044224725.1 Flavobacteriales bacterium | reverse complement strand
GCCGCAACGGCCCCGCACAGGAGCGCCAGCAGGAGCGGTCCGCCTATGGGCATGGTCGGGTCCATCACCTCATCGATCAATGGCGCCAGGTCTTGTGTGCTCGCGAAGTAGGGGTCTTCGCCCTTGCATCGGAGCGGGATGACGCTGTGCACGGTGTCCGCCTCCAAAGTTTGCAGGTCGTGTTTCGCGGCGAAACGGTCCGTGATGCCATTACCGCCGATCCACACGGAACGGTAGGGCCCTTGCAGCACGATGGAGATGAGGTCCATGCGCACGGCTTGCGTGCCGGGGTCGAAACGGAGCCCGTGCACCTTCCTCACGGAGTCGGGAAGAACGAAGGTGACGAACTGGTTCCCGCGATCGGGCGTCACGAGCGCGGGGCAGAGCCGGTCAGGCTGGTAGTCGCCGGTTCCCGCGTCCCAGAACAGTTGGAAGACATCCGTGCATCCGGTGTTCAGTTCGAGTTGCACACGCAATCCGCCTTCCACCGCTACTGGTCGCAGCGCCCACCAAGCGATGGCGGTCGTCAGTACGCCCACGGTCCAGATCGACCAGGTGCGCAAGGCGGTGTTGCGCGAGGCCATCAGAAGCGGAAGTAGATGAAGGGTGAGAAGGTGCTGCTCGAGACCTGCATCGCCACTCCGATGAACAGCAGCGCGATACCGGTGAGCTGCGCGACACCCCAAGCACCACGGGGCGGGGCTTCGCTGGAGAATGCGGGCAGGCGCAACAACCTGCCGAGCAACGTATGCGCGTCGAGCGAGCCGAGCACGCCGACCACGAGCGCGAGCAAGGTCACGTTGGAGAGGTAGAGTTCCGGATAGGTGAGCACGGGATCACCCGTGCCAGGTACCCACATCGCTGCCATGAAGTGCCATGCACCGGTGATATCCTCTATGCGGAAGAAGGCCCAAGCGCTGAGCACAACGGCGAGCGTGTACGCATGTCCGACTACCCTTGGGGCGCGGTCGAGGATCTTGCCGAGACCAAGGCGTTCGAGCACCATGAAGAAGCCATGGATCATGCCCCAGACCACGAAATTCCAGCTGGCCCCGTGCCAGAGGCCGGTGAGGAAGAAGATGATGAGCAGGTTGGCGTAGGTGCGTGCGGTGCCGCCACGATTCCCGCCCAGCGGGATGTACACGTAGTCGCGGAAGAAATTCGTGAGGCTGATGTGCCAACGCTTCCAGAACTCGCGCAGGCTTCGTGCGATGTACGGCCGGTTGAAGTTCTCCAGGAAGGTGAAGCCGAACATGCGACCGAGGCCGATGGCCATGTCGCTGTAGCCGCTGAAATCAAAGTAGATCTGCACGGCATACGCGATGATGCCGAGCCAGGCCACGGACATAGTCACCGAGGTCGGCGCTTCCTTGAAAATGGGCTCGGCTATGCGCGCGCAGTGGTCGGCGATGAGCACCTTCTTGGCCAAGCCGATGACGAAGCGACGGACACCGTAGGCGAAGTCCGGAACGCTGATGGTTCTGTCAGTGAACTGCCGGGCCACATCGTGGTAGCGGATGATCGGACCCGCCACGAGCTGCGGGAACAGGGCGATGTAGAGCATCGCGATGCCCGGGCTCCGTTGTGCCTGTGCGTCGCCGCGGTACACGTCGATCACGTAGCTCAGGCTGTGGAAGATGAAGAAGGACACGCCGATCGGCAGGTGCACCTGCTCGATCTCCAACCCGGCTACACGGCCCGCCAGCATCGTGTTCAGGCTTTCGGCGAAGAGGTTCGCATACTTGAACCAGACGAGCGTGGCGATGTTGGCCGCCACGGCGATGCCGAGCACCAGGCGCGGCGACTTCCACCGTTCGATGGCGAGGCCGCACAGGTAATTGAAGAGGGCGGTGCCCACCATCAACAGCACATAGGCCTTTTCGCCCCAGAAGTAGAAGAGCAGGCTGGCGATGAGCAGCACAGTGTTCTGCGCGCGGCGGTTCCCGGCCATCAGCACCAGCAGCAGGGTGAGGGGCAGGAATTGGAACAGGAAGACCGGCGAACTGAAGACCATCGGGGTGGATCACCCGGCGGGCCCTGGCGGCGCACACCTGCGCATTGCTGCGGTGTACGGGGCAGGGCTTCGGCGAGCGGGTGGCGAAAGTAGAGGGCTATCCACCTATGATCGTTGATGTCTGAATGTTACGGCAATGTTAGATCCATGTGAAACAAGCCTTACCTTGGTGGCGTTCAAGGTCCATCATGAACCCCATCAAGGCCGTACTCCTCTGTGCCGCAACCTTGCTCTTCGCCATTGCGAACGGGCAGGGTATCATCGCGCAGGAATTCCATCCCAATGGCAAAGTGAAGAGCACGCGGTTCCATGATGGCGAACGCGAGCGTTTCATGACCTACTACGAGACCGGTCGAGTGAAGGCGACAGGCGCGTTCAAAGAGGGGCGCCGCGACGGGATCTGGAAGCAGTTCGATGAGAACGGTGCAGAGCTGGCCCATGCCGAGTTCGTGAACGGACAACGCCAAGGCACATGGGAGTTCCGCGATCCGGCGAACCGGTTGAAGGTGCGCCTGCAGTACATCGGCGGAGCCCTCGCTCGCGGCGAGCAGTACGGCGACAGTGGCGAACTCGTCGCCCAGCGGACCTACTAGACAGGCTTTACGCCTTTCCCTCGTTTCACCTATAGGTCGTTCGCGTCGGGGTCGTTGGTGTCCAGCAGCCCCGTGATTCCCTTGTTCTTGATCGCGGCGATGATGAGCAGTACCGCGCCGGTGGCCATCACCATGTACGCGGCATTCCTGATAAGCGCGGCGAACGGCCAGTGCATCACGCGGAAAAGCGTTCCCCAGACCCAGATGGCGATCCCGACGGCAACGGTGATGGCCGCGTTCCGGCCCATTAGCCCTTTTTGAACAGGTTCCCTTTCTCCGCCATCGCCTTGAATTCGATGGCGTGGCCGTCCGGGTCCTCGATGAAGAAGCTCATCTGCTCGCCGACCTCACCTTCCATCACCGTGTTCGGTTCGATGAAGAAGGTGACACCGATCTTCTTGCACTTGTCACGCAGCGCCTTCCAATCGTCCATGTCCAGCACGATGCCCCAGTGGTCGCTGGGCACATTGCTCTTCGGGTTGTACACGCGCTGCACGCGCTCGTGGCGCGGGACCTCCTGCACCGTGAGCTGGTGCCCGAAGAAATTATAGTCCACCCAGTTTTTGGAGCTGCGGCCTTCCGGGCAGCCGAGCAGCCCGCCATAGAAAGCCTTGATGCGCTTGAGGTCCGTGGTAGCGAAGGCGATGTGGAATTTCCCTTGGAGCATGACCGAAAAGTAATCAGATGATCAGAAAATGAGATGAACAGAAGATCTTGGCTCGCGACAGGATCATACGGCCCCCCCAAAGCGAACGCCGCCTTTCGGCGGCGTTCAGGGTCATCTGTTGGAGGCAGGCCCTCCATTTTCTGATCGTCTGATCATCTCATTTTCTGATGGGCACTAGTCTTCGTCCTCATCCTCGTCCTTCCCACCGACCTCTTCCGCATCGGCGTCGTCATCATCATCGCCCTCCAGGTCCTTGTCCACGTCGTCCTCTTCATCGTCGGCGCCGTCGGCACCATCCGGCGTTTCGATGTCGTCGCCGTCACCGCCACCGATATCGTCGGCGAGGGCACCGCCGCCTTCTTCCTGATCGAGGAACTGCTCGATCTCCTCGCGGCTCTCGGCGTTGATCTTGATCAGGTAGATGGCATCGCTCGTGCGCAGCTCGATCACGCGCAGGCTCTCGCCCTTGGGCGTGTTGAGCGTGCGGATGTGGCTGTTGTCGATGCCATCAGGGTACTGTTCCTGCAGCATGTCGCGCAGGTCGTCAGTCAGGGTGTTGAAGGAGCGTATCAGTCGCTGCATGCTTTGAACGCCGAAGCTCGGCGTAGGCGTTGGGGGAGACTTACATGTCCAGGATGTAGGCGAAGATCAACGGTGCGACAATAGTAGCATCGCTTTCGATGATGAACTTCGGCGTATCGATGTCGAGTTTTCCCCAGGTGATCTTCTCATTGGGCACGGCACCGCTATAACTGCCGTAGCTCGTGGTGCTGTCGCTGATCTGGCAGAAGTAGCTCCAGAAGGGCGTCTCGCGTTCGAGGTCCTGTTGCAGCATGGGCACCACGCAGATGGGGAAGTCGCCCGCGATGCCGCCGCCGATCTGGAAGAAGCCGATGCCTTCGCTGCCCGCGTTGTTCGTGTACCAGTCGGCCAGGAACATCATGTACTCGATGCCGCTCTTCATGATGCGCGGCTCGCAGTCGCCCACCATGCAATGGCCGGCGAAGATGTTGCCCAAGGTGCTGTCCTCCCAGCCGGGGCAGATGATCGGCAGATTGCGCTCGGCCGCTGCCACCATCCAGCTGTCCTTCGGATCGATCTGGTAGTACTGCTCCAGCACGCCCGAATTGATCATTTCATAGAAGTACTGGTGCGGGAAGCGGCGGCCGCCTTCGGCCTGGTCCTTCTTCCACAGGTCCACGGCGTGCTTCTCCAAGCGGCGGAAGGCCTCATGCTCGGGAATGCACGTATCGGTCACGCGGTTCATGCCGCGATCGAGCAATGCCCGCTCCTGTTCCGGAGTGAGGTCGCGGTAGTTCGGCACGCGCTCGTAGTGGTCGTGCGCCACGAGGTTCATCACGTCCTCCTCCAGGTTCGCACCGGTGCAACTGATGATGTCCACCTGTCCTTGGCGGATCATCTCCGCGAGGATCTTGCCGAGCTCCGCCGTGCTCATCGCACCAGCGAGGGAGATCAGCATCTTCTTGCCTTCGGCCTTGTGCTTCTTGTAGCCCTTGGCGGCATCCACCAGCGCAGCGGCGTTGAAGTGCAGGAAGTGCTTCTCGATGAAGTTGCTGATCGGACGCGCGCCTTGGGCGGCGGCTTTGAGGTCCGGTTTGACGATGGGTTGGGTCTGCATTGCGTTCCGCTTGCGCTGTGGCCCGGATGAAGTCCCGGGGTCAGCGAAAGCGGGCGAAATATAGAGGCAGGGTGTTACGTGCGCCGATGCCCATCCCGCAATCTCCGCGTGACTTGTCGGAGAATGTCAGCGCACCACGAAGTCGCGCAGACCGGCCAGCACGAACCAGATGATGAAGAGGAGGAGCAGGAACGCGAGGCCGCCACGCACCATGCCCATGGCGAACAGGACGCAAAGCCCTAGACCGAAGAGCACCATGAACACACCGCCCGCGATGCGCAACCACGACGGCTTCTTCCCGCGCGCGATCTCGATGATCGCCAGGATCGCCACCACGATGGTTCCCAACATGGACACACTATTCACCAAGAGCGCGTCCTGGCCCCGCAATAGGCCATCGTTCCCGATCTGCACCATGCTGATGATGAACATGAGTACGAACACCATGCGGGAGATGACCCAGAACCAGTGGGTGCTTTGGTAGAACGTACGCATCTTGAACAACGGCTTCAGTAGGCTCAGTGCCTTTCGTGTACTGCGGTCATGGCGGCTTTCATCCAGTCGGAGTCCGCAGGTAGGGCAACATCCGGTCTTAGCCCGCCAGCATCCACGCTCATCCCTTCCTCCAGCCACGCGTAGCGTGTGAAGGGCAGGTTCAGCGTAACGCTTGAACAAGGCATCGTATAGTGGAGCAGGTCGCCGTAGTCGATCATGCCGCCGCTGTGCGTGCCCATAACCGTCACCTTCTTGCTTTGGCGCGCTTCCATGATGAAGAGTTCTCCACTGCTTACGCATTCGCTGTCCATCAGGATCACCACGCGCTCCGGGAATGCACGTACACTGTCCGGCTGGATCGTCTCGAAGGTCACGCTATCCGGGTTGTAGAGCGTGCCCATGTGGGCCATCAGATCCGCACGGTAGGCATCGTAGACCTGTTTGGTGGCCGGGTCGAAGTCGGCATAAGCCTCAGCGATGTACTCATTCCACCATTGCTCCACGTTCGCGCGGGTGATGCGCATGTGCGTGTTGTACCGCTTGATGGGACCGGTCTGCAGGTAGGGCAGCAACTTCCGCCCGCAGTGCACCGCACCGCCTTCGTTGCCACGCAGGTCGATGATCCAGTTGGGTATACGCCCCAGCGCCGAGCGGTTGCGGGCGAGCAGGGTGTCCATCAACGGCATGTTCATGGAGTTGAAGCTGCGCAGCGTGAAGAGCGCTACATCCGGCTCCGGGAAGGTGAGCTTCGGGTTCGTCGGATCCCGGTCGTAGGCGTACGCTTCCAGTTCAGTGGGCTTGGCGGGTGTAGGCCATTCGCGCGCCAAGAAGTTCTCTTCGAGGTCGAGGATGTTGCCCACGATCATCGCCGGGTATACATGGCCTTCCGCGCGGTCGCCGAAGGTCCAGTCCACCGTGCAGGAATCGTTCTGCTTGGTGAAGCGACCTTTCACGTCGCCCGCTTTCCAGGCGCTGTTGCCGGTAGAGAGCACCACCGCGTCGAAGCCGTTCGCATCATCGGTGGCGGGCACCACGGCGAGCCGGTAGTTCTCGTTGGCCCAGATGCCGATCAGCGGATCATCAAGCCGCATCGCCTTCACCTCCGCCTCGCTGATCGACCGCGTCGGAACGCTGGTCACCGGATGATCGCCGTTGGTGGAGGCGCGAGGTGTATGCAGTTTCAAATGCCTATCCTTGAACCAATTGACCCACGTCCGTACAGCTTCGTAGCAAGCACTGTCCGTGCGGGCCATCGCGGCGGCTTGCATCACACGCGTGTTCATTTCCGCGAACGATGCGGCGGTCTTCGGGTGCACCTTGTCGGCCATGCCGGGGTAGTTGTTCGTCACTGTGACTTGCACGCTGTCCAGCAGAGCCAAGCAAGAGCAGGTCTGAGCATTGGCCTCGACCGTGGCGGCCGAGCAGATGGCAGCGAGGAGGATCGGGCGCAGCATGCGGCTAAGATGGCGCAGAATGTTCGCTCGGTTTTATTCGAGCAGGATCCGCTCAGCGCCGGAGGTGCGGGTTGGCGTGACCCCGATGTGAATATCAAGCCAAATTAAGCCACCACCCGCTCCGAATCGACAAAGCTCCTTGGATTGAAGTATAGTACTATCGCCACGTTCACGCAGGGTACGTTCAGTGCTGGAGATGCTGGTTACCGTGCCGCTGCGATCCCATCGACCCCGCGGTCAACGGGCAACGACGAACGAGTTGACCGTTCGTGCGAGCGGGGAGCTCGTTACCACGGTATACAGCCCGCTGCTCAGGTCCGCAAGTTCGATCGACATGGTCGCATTGAGCGGGGTTTCCACGCGGATCATCCGGCCCATGGCATCGAGAAGCAGCACCTGCGCATCGGCCGGGATACCCGAAAGCACGGCCTGTCCGCGGTCCATGAGCAATGTGGTACCGGTCCCACTGGTCGGTCCGTCCGGCACGGAGGTAGCCTCACCCGTGCGGAAATAGGCCGTATGAAGAGTAGCGCCACCGCCCATGTGCGAGGTTTCCGCCTCGGTGATGAAGTCGGTGTTGTTGGAGATGATCCGGTAGTAGGAAGAGGGTTCGAATTCCCCATCAACCCAGTTCGTAATGTTGAATGACCAACAGATGCCGGGCGGCAGATCGATGGTCTGTGAATAGAACGTGTAGGGCTGCATATCGCCTGTGCCCACTTGGGCCGCGTATGCGCCGTTCGATCCAAAGAGCTCCCAGCTCCACTCGTCACCGTTGTCGTCGGTGAGCAGTTCAACCGTGACGGTATTATTCGGAACGGTACCGACGGATGAGGTGTATTGGACCGGAGCGGACAGGTCGTTCGCCGCATCGTCATCGGGCGTGGCGATCCGGAACCTCACGCAGTGCTCTCCGGGCGGCGAGGTCCAACCGGGCATCAACACATCTTCGCTTCCGTACATGGGCAAGTTGCCGGCCCAGCTGAAGGTGCTCATCACTTCGTTTGTCGTGCAGTCCACCGCTTCGACGTCCACGGCTGTGAGCGGGGAGGAGCCGGCGTTGTACAACACGGTCTGGATGGAGCTTTCCGGATCCAGACACCCATCAGCACTCGCGCCCAACAGTGCGGCATCGATCGGGGTATCCGCGACCATGTGGTCACAGCTTTGTGACACGGTCGTCATCGTAGCGAGGTCGGTGGAATGGTGGTTGCTCACCACCAGGCCACTGGAGCAGATCGTGAATACCTGCGGGTAGGCCACGATACCGAACAGATCATGGATCGACTGGTCATTGATGATCGGGTAGGGCGTTCCCGTCACCCAATCGCTGAACCCTTGCTCTCCATGCAACCACATCTCGGGACCGGACGTGAGCAGGAATACCATGAGCTTGTTGTCGGCCGTGCCCGGTCCGTATGTTTCATAGAGCGTCTTCAGCACATGGCTCTGGTGCAGCTCGTCGCAGGGCTCGCACCACGACACGGAGAAGTCGAGGATCACGGTATAGCCATCATTCAGATAGTCCGATAGCGTATGCGTATTACCGTTCAGGTCCGTGGCGGTCCAATCAGGTGCCTGGTCGTACAGCCCGATAGGGTTCTGGGCGATCAGTGGTCCACAGGAAAAGATGAGCAGAAGAGCGATCGTTCTCATGGTGCGAGCCTCGTTTTGGGTGACGCGTTCGCATGGAAGACGTGGCCGGATCGTGCCTCGTTGCGGTGTGTCCAGTAAATTTTCCTTGGGGCGCCAAAGAGCGCAACGGCTGCGTCTTTGCGTTCCATTCATGTGCCGACGCATGGTCCGCTCAGGGCCAGAGATGCGGGCTGGCGTGAACCTGCGGAGGGCGTTGGATGTGGATCCCGCCATTGCCCACGACGTTCGTGCAGGGTCACCGCAAGAGGATCGTGCGCTCATGAACAGTACGGGACCCTGCGATGAGGATGCTCGAAAGATCCTCTTCGCAGGGTCCGCTCAGTGCCGGAGGTGCGGGTTGGCGTGACCTTGCGAGAACATTGGTGGGCGCTACGGACTGCTGTGCGATCGCCGAATGTCAGTATCGTCCTTGTTGCTCTTGCCGATGTTGCACTGCTCGCAGAGCGTTTGATAGTTGGCAACTTCGTCCTTGCCGCCACGCGAGCGGGGCACTATGTGGTCAAGATGGAGCACCACGCCGTGCTCGATCGTGTTCCGACCACAGGCCAGACATTTCCAACCATCGCGCAGAAGGACCTGCCAACGAACACCGGACAGGACCGGCACACGCTTCTCAGCTTTGCTCTCCAATTCCGCTTGTCGCTCGGAAGCCATTGCGCGCCCTTGAGTGAGCATGAGCGCTTCGCTACCTGTGCGCACCGGAGCGGGGTCATGGCTTTCCAGATAGCCTTGGAGGGCAGCTATTTGCTCATCGAATCGCAATGGTTGCTTTGTCGCTATCTGGACCATGCCATCGTAAATGGGATAGAGCAGTAGAAAGGCTAGCAATAGCTCATGCGGAGCTTCTGCCTCCAATGGGACAGGGTGAGTCTTTCCCGTCATCAGCCAAGGGTCGGCAGGTTCTTGCGCGAGATGCTCAAGGTTTGCCCGGAAGGAAAGAACGTCAAAGTAGCTTGGAGTGAAGAAGATCGATCCGATCTGCATGATCTGGAACAACGTGTCCGATTTGTCTAGCAGGAGCGAATGGAAACGGTCGTGGGTCGCTTGCGAATACGGCCGGGTCCACCAACAGTTCAAAGCCAAGCTGATGCCTGACTCGTCGAGCACGAATTCAAAGCGGAAGGGAAGGATCTTTGCAGGCTTGCCGTCGATACGCTCAACACCATTCCAAACAATGCTGCGCTTCCCCGTGATGCCCGCCGAGCAGTGCTCGTAGTGATGTTCCACGTCCCCTTTCCGTCGGTTCGTCCGGAAGGCTGGTGTGGTCGCGACGGTGCTTAGTTCCAATGGGTCGCTCCCGTAGATTTTCTGCACCTCAGTCAATGCACGTTGAAGCAAAAGCTCCAGTCGCGGAATAACGTCGTAGCGTAGCGCCTTCGCTTTGAGATCGGCGTCGGTGAGACTGAAGAGTTCCGTGTCCTCTGGTCCGAACGCTGTCCGCAGACGCAGGACTGAGTCAGAGGCTGTCGCTTCCTTCCACGTTTTCGTAGAGCCAGTCATGAAGGAGTTTCAGTGCGGGTAACGAAAGTTGACCTCCATGGAAACGCACCGTTCCATCAATGAGGCTGACCTGTCCCACTTCTTCAGGTTCCTGATTGATGTACCACCGTTATGAGATTCGGTATTCTACCCCGCTGAAATCAGCATTCGGCACCTCAAGCAAATAGACGATGTCCGTCTTCATTCCATTCGGCGCGGTGCGATATAGTTCAATGGCCATTGGCTTCTAGGCTTTGGAACAGTTGATTGATGCGCGGTGTTCCCCGCGGCTTGTTCACTCTACTTCCTCTCTCTGCTCGCGCAGGATGACCGCGAGTAGGCATCTCGCGTGAGCGATCGAACGGGAAAGCCCGGAAGCCGGTAATCCGGCTGAGGACTTGGACGGAAGAGCGCGACGGCGAGTCTTCGAGCCGACACGCCCAAAAGAAGAAGCTCTACTTCCTGACCAACTCCTCCTGCGGCAGGTACCCCAGCAATTCCATCATCCGCTCCGCGCTCTGCACTTCCGCGAAGACGCGGTCGGTGAGACTTCCGTCGGCGTTGCGGTCGATGAGTACGTGCTTGGGTTTGGGGATCAGGCAATGCTGGATGCCGCCGAAGCCGCCGAGCGAATCCTGGTAGGCGCCAGTGTTGAAGAAGCCCAGGTATTGCTTACGATCCGGCCGGTACTTGGGCAGGTAGATGGCGTTCACGTGCTGCTCGCTGTTGTAATAGTCGTCGCTGTCGCAGGTCATGCCGCCGAGGAAGACGCGCTCGTACTCGTCGTTCCAGTTGTTGATGGGCAGCATGATGAAGCGCTTGTTGATCGCCCAGGTGTCGGGGAGCGTCGTCATGAAGCTGCCGTCGATCATGTTCCAGCGTTCCTTCTCGTTCTGCTTTTTCTGGCCGTGGATGCTGAAGAAGGTGGCCCCGCTGTCGCTCACGGTGAAGCTGCCGAACTCACTGAAGATGTTCGGTTCTTGCACGTCGTTCTCGTCGCAGATGTCCTTGATACGGCCGACGATCTCGGTGATCATGTAGTCCACGTCGAAGGTGTGCGTGAGGCTGTTCTTGATGGGCAGGCCACCGCCGATGTCGAGCGTATCGAGGGAGGGGCAGAGCTTCTTCAGGTCGCAGTACACGTTCACGCACTTGCCGAGCTCGTTCCAGTAGTAGGCGCTGTCGCTGATGCCGGTGTTGATGAAGAAGTGCATCACCTTCAGCTTGAACTTGCGCTGCTTGCTCACCTGGCGCATGTAGAAGGGGATGATGTCCTTGTAGCCGATGCCGAGGCGGCTGGTGTAGAACTCGAATTTCGGCGCCTCCTCTGCGGCGATGCGGATGCCGATGTCGCACGGCCCGTTGATCACCTCATCGAGCGCGTACAGCTCGTTCATGTTGTCGATGATGGGGATCACGTTCACGCCGCTGTTCTTCAGGCGACCGATGTTGCGGATATAGCGTTCGTCCTTGTACCCGTTGCAGAGGACGGTGGCCGTGCGGGCGAGCTTGCCGCGCTCCATCAGCAGTTCGATGATCTCGATGTCGTAGGCGCTGCTAGTCTCCAGGCTCACGCCCTTGGCGGTCACCTGGTCGATCACGTAGCTGAAGTGGTTGCTCTTGGTGCAGTAGAAGTACTCGTAGGTGCCGTTGTAGTTGTGCTCCTTGAAGGCTTTCGCGAAGTAGTCCCGCGCCTGGTCGATCTTCTCGCCGATCTTGGGCAGATAGGTGATCCGCAGGGGCGTACCGTGCTTCTCGATGATCTCCATCAGCGGCAGGTCGTTCCAAGTGAGCTGTTCGTTCACGAACTTGAACTCGTCCTTGGGGAAGTCGAATGTCTGCTCGATGAGGTCGATGTAGCGGGTCTTCATTCTGGGGAGTGCCGGAGGTGTGCGTATGAGTTGGCAGTTCGCAGTCGGCAGTTGCCATCGACGAGGCAACGGCCAACTGCGAACTGGGAACTGCCAACTGGCAGGAAGTGCGTCGGTATCGCGCGTGGACCTCGGGGAGAAGGGGCGACAGGTCGCCGGATCGGGAGGTTCACGCGCAGGTCCATCAGCGGAAGGCGGAAGCAGCCTGCCTGCGGCAAAGGCAGGCGCGGTGGGGCCCGCCAACAGCGATGAGCAAGGCGGACCAGGTCTGGTCACAGATGCCGATGCTGCGTTTGCGGGCCATGATGCTGGGACAAATAAAGGGCATGTACGAACGCGCAACGATGAGCCGGGACATTTTCTCTCTGCGCGGAAGGTGAACCCGTGGTGAACAGGGCCCGGAACCTATGGCACTTCGTTGGCAAAGTACCGGCAGGAACACGGAGCCCTGCGGTCGGTACGCACTCTGGCGCGGGTATGATCGACCCGTGTCACGCTTGACTGTTAAGCGGATCCGGGTGGTGCGATCGGCCCTTATGGCAATTGTTGAACGCGGATGCTGTTCGGCGTGGTGCTGCCCACATTCACCAATATCGGATCACGATCGTTGCCCGAGCCTGTGTACTTCACGAGTCCGTCCAGGTTGGCGTCATGCACGGAGTACAGGTTTGCCGCACCGTTGGGCGTGGTACTGCCTACGGTTATCAGGATGGGGTCGCGGTCATTGCCTGAACCCGTGTATTTGATCACGCCATTGAACGTGACGTCGCCTGCCCAGAGCATTTGCACCGGTATCGCGCCTGCGGAGGTCTTGCGTGCGTCGGTGCCATAGGTCGCCGTGCTCAGCGTGGTGAAGTCGACCGGCGTTTGTATGGAGGGGAGGGCGACGGCACTGGCCGTCATACAGCCCAGGTGGTTCCGATGGCGCACGGCCACATGGTAGCTGCCCGGTGGCAGGGTGAAGGATACCGGTGCTGCACCATCCATGTCCACTACATCCCCGTCGCGCTGCACCAGTGCGGAACGGCTGGCCAGGATGGTCGTGGGGCCCGAAGCGCTGCGCAATTCAAGGAGCACCCAGTCCACAATTGCATCACTGCCGGTCACGGCCAGTACACCCGATGTCGTGCTTTCGCCACCACCACCGGTGCTATGCACGTAGCCGAGCGCTGTGAATGGTTCTGTCAGTGCGAACGAGGGAAGCGTGCGGAGATGATCATTCATCAGGCCCGTGCCGGTGTCGTAAGGACCTTCCAGGATGATCCTGGCGGCGAGGCGGACGACGATCGGCGTGCACGATCCCGCCTGGCACTGGGCATCCGTGCCGCACTGGGTGCCATCGGGCAACGGGATCCCGGCGCATTCACAGTTGGCATAGAGCACGTCATTGATGGTGCAGGAGGATCCGTCGTCACAGGGTGATCCGATCTGGCCGGGGATGTTCGGACAGTTGTCCTGCGCATCGCAGATGCCATCGTTGTCGGTATCCACGGCGGGTATTTCCACCACACCATGTATAGGAATGCCATCGAATGCGATCGCATCATACTTATAGTCGTTCCAGCTGGCTGCCACCGGAACACTATGCCAGAACAGATGCACGTAGTCTTCGTTACCATCATCGTTGTTCGGTTCTCCTGGGGCCCATTGGGAATAGGTGACCGGCTCTCCGCTCGACCATTCGAATTGCCCCTCATTGGTCGCATCGTTCAATCCGATCCAGAGGCCCCGGTCCACGCTCAGGTTATTCGAGAAGGTGGTGAATATGAAGTTGTTCTCTGAGGCATCATCGATCGTCACCAGATGCCCGCCCAGCGCAACCGCGGCCGCTTCGGCGTTCGTCCAGGTGCTTTGGCTCAACAGCATGTACGTGCTGCAACCAGAGGTCGCTGTCTGTATCACATAGGGGTTGCACAGGTCGCTGAGGCCATCGTTGTTCGCGTCGGGTATCTGGCCCGCACATACGCAGTTCGCGTTGATCACATCGTTCGCCGTGCAAGGGTTGCCATCGTCACACGCATAGCCAATGCTGCCGGGGCTGCTCGGACACTGGTCCAGCAGGTCGCAGATGCCATCCGCATCGCCATCCGGCAGCGGCGTTCCCGCACATCCGCACCACGGCTGTACCACATCGTTCTCCGTGCAGGCATTGAAGTCGTCGCAAGCGCTGCCTACTGGCAGGGACTGATAGGGACAGGGGTCGACCTCATCGCAAAGACCGTCCAGGTCGAGGTCACTGATGCATACCCCAACGCAACTACAGTTGGTGGCGAGCGTATCGTTCTGAGTGTACGCGAGCCCATCGTCGCAGGGGGCGCCAACGAGGCATGTCACACCATCCGGTGTGTACTCCCACACATCGCCGAGCACACCGTTTACGTTACCGCCGGTAGCTACATAGCCTTTATCATTCAGTGCGAAAGCGACCGCGGCCGATCGATGCACACCGGCCAGTGGTGCGCGCTGTGTCCATGTATCCGCTGTGGGGTCGAATTCCCAGAAATCCTGGAGGGTGCCGCTGGCATCCTGGCCGGTACCGATGTAGCCTTTGCCCGCGAGCGCGAAGCCGACCGCACTGCCGCGTGCTGTACCTCCGAAGTTGGATCTAGGCGACCAGGTCAGCGAGACCGCATCGAACGCGTAGAAGTCGTTCAGCACAACGCCAGGACCAGAGGCTCCTGTGCCCACATAGCCCTTGTTACCGATGGCGAAGGCGGTTGCCAATGCACGCGGATCCCCCGGGAAGTCGGCCATTTGCGTCCATCCGTTCGTGGTAGGATCGAACTCATGGAAGTCCTGCACGTTACCGAACTCGGTTTGACCGGTGCCCACGTAGCCCTTGCCGTTCGCACTGAAGGCCACGCCACGGTAGCGACCAGGGAAGCCACTCGCACCGCTGCCCCAAAGCCAAGCCCATGAATTCAATGCCGGATCATAGCGCCGCAGATCGGCGATGTGCAGCGCGTTCTGGTCGTTGCCATCACCTACGTAGCCGAAGTCGCCGATGGCGAAGGCATAGGCACCGGTGCGCGGCACATCGATGTCCGCCATTTGCGACCAGCTATCGCTCGTCGCATCATAGCGCCACAGGTCTTGGAATAGCGTTGAAGCGTCCTCGCCTGTGCCCATGTAGCCATAGTTGCCGATGGTGAAGGAGACGGCATTCGCACGAGGGAAGCCGGAGAAGTCCGCTTGTTGGGTCCACGCCTCGCTGCTAATGGGTGTGCCAGCGCAGGTGCATGCCGCCGTAATCACGTCGTTCGCGGTATTCGCAACGCCATCATCGCAGGCATCACCCTGCTGTCCGGGTAGAAATGGGCAGTTGTCCTGTGCATCGCACACCCCATCGTTGTCGCTATCCGCATAGTAGCCTGTGCAGGTGCAGTTGCCCCCGAACACCAGGTAGAGCTGGTCATCCAGCGTGCATGGGTTCCCATCGTCGCATGGTGTGCCGGAAACCCCAGGGAGCAAGGGGCAGGTATCCACTTCATCGCAGATGCCGTCGTTGTCAAAATCGTTCACGCACGTGCCACGGCAGATGCAAAGGCCGTTGAGCGCATCATTCCCGGTATAGGCAAGCCCGTCATCGCAGGGCGTGCCGGGGTAGTTCGTTCCACCGATCACCCCGTTGCAATCGGGTTGTGGGTTCTGCGTGTACATACGCATGTCGGCGATGGTGGCGACCGGATCACCACTGTAGCCGCCAACGACGAAGGCTTTGTCGGCGATCGTGAAGGCCGCCGCCGAACTGCGTGCTTGCGGACCAGGCGCAGTTACCTGGATCCATGAGTCCAGCCCGGGGCGGTACTCATAGCAGTCATTATAGCGCTCCAACGTGCCGAGTCCGCATGCCACATAGCCCGCATGTCCGATACTGAAACCAACAGCTGCCCGTCGCGCAGCACCGGGGAATGACGCCCTACTGGTCCAGGAGTTCGTGAGCGGGTCATAAGCGTTGAGATCCGTCAGATCATTGAACGTCTCGTTAGCTCCGCCACAGAGGTAGCCGATCCCATCCACCGTGAATGAGGTCGCGAACCAGCGCGCAGGCGCAGGAGCGCTCGCCCGTGGACTCCAGGTATCGCTTACAGGATCGTATGCCCAGAAGTCATCCAGCATGGTGGACCCGACCGACCCCGTTCCCGCGAATCCCAAGCCGTTCAACGCGAAGGCGATGGGTCTGCGGCGTGCGCTGTTGGGAATAGGTGCTCGGGAGTTCCAGATATTCAGCATCGGGTCGTACGCCCATAGCTCGCTCACTTCGCCTCCGCTGTTAACACCGCCGACCACATAGCCTTTTCCGTTGACAACGAATGTTGCGGAAGCAGCATTCACTCCCCCGCCGAAGGACGCGACCTGCGACCAGGCATCGATGGATGGATCGTAGGCCCAGACGTCGTCGGAGATGTCGAGCCCGAAGGGGGAGAAGAAGCCGCCACCTACATAACCGATGTCGTTAAGGGTGAAACTGAAAGGTTGTGCTCGACCGCCCCCGCCGAAGTCGGCACGCTGGATCCAGGCGTTCTGGGCAGGGGTGCCGGCACATTCGCAGCCGGTATTGATGGCGTCGTTGATCGTGCCAGCGTTTCCGTCGTCACAAGGGTTTCCTGTTGTGCCCGGCAGCGCATCACATGCATCCTGCACGTCGCAGATGCCATCGGCATCAGCGTCAAGTGTAGCGCCTGCTTCGTAGGCGGTGAATTGGTATAGCGGCGTTCCGCCATCGCTTTCCAGCACGAGGTAGTAGAGCGCGCTGGGTAGCACGTTCTGGATCAGGAAGTAGCCATAGGCGTATTGGGTGGTATCGCAGGTCAGGGGGTCCTGCGTGGCGGTACCTATGCGGGCGCCACTGGCATCGAGTAAATGGAACTTGGTGGCCCCGCAGAGGTACACGTTCAGGGTGTGCGCACAGGGCGTAGTGGTGAAACTGTAGAACGCGTCCTTCAGTTCGGTTGCACTCGGATCACCGGGCTCCGTTGTGCTGTTCCAGGTATCGGTGAAGCAACCCATGTAGCCACTTACGGGCGTGCTGTAGGTGACGGGGATGGCGTTGGCGAAGTAGTTGCCCGGTGCGTTGGTGTCCAGTATGCCGAGGCATTGGCAATTGCTGTTCACCACATCGTCCGTTGTGCAGGGGGTGAAGTCATCGCAAGTGGAGCCGATGAGTCCGGGTGTCTCGTCGCAGTCGTCCAGCGCATTGCAGATACCATCGTTATCCTGGTCCAGCGTGCCCCCTTGCTCGCTGGGCATGAATGCGAAGTCGAAGTCCGCCGAGAGGGCTTCCACCACGGCGTAGTAAGTGGTGTTCGGATCGGTGGGAAGGTTGAGTACACCGGAATGGTCAGGATACAGCTCCGGTGCACAGAGGCCATTTCCAACTGTACCGAGGGCCAAGTGTGTGCCGTCGGCTGCGAGCAGATGCACGATCCCACTGCCGCAGAGTTGCACGCTTACGCCCAAGGCGCAGGGTCCGGTGTGGAAGGTGAAGAACACGTCGTTCCCTTCGCTTCCCGAAGCATCGCCCGGTGTGGACGTGCTGGTGTAGTTGTTCGTGTAGCAGGACGTGGAGCCGTAGGTGACTTCGAGCAGGTCTACCTCGATCGGGTTGGCGAACGAGTTGCCCGGTGCGTTGACGTCGATGCTACCAGCGCATTGACAAGCTGCAGTGATCACGTCGTTGGTCGTACACGACTGTCCATCGTTGCAAGCAACACCGACAACTCCCGGGTAGTAGTCGCAATCATCCTGGGCGTCGCAGATCCCGTCGTTATCCTGGTCCAGCGTGCTCCCTTGCTCACTGGGCATGAATGCGAAGTCGAAGTCCGCCGAGAGGGCTTCCACCACGGCGTAGTAAGTGGTGTTCGGGTCGGTGGGAAGGTTGAGTACACCGGAATTGTCAGGATACAGCTCCGGTGCACAGAGGCCATTTCCAACTGTACCGAGGGCCAAGTGTGTGCCGTCGGCTGCGAGCAGATGCACGATCCCACTGCCGCAGAGTTGCACGCTTACACCCAAGGCGCAGGGCCCGGTGTGGAAGGTGAAGAACACGTCGTTCCCTTCACTTCCCGAAGCATCGCCCGGTGTGGACGTGCTGGTGTAGTTGTTCGTGTAGCAGGACGTGGAGCCGTAGGTGACTTCGAGCAGGTCTACCTCGGTCGGGTTGGCGAACGAGTTGTTGATCGTGTTCGGATCGGTAGCGCCCGCGCACGTACAGTTGGTGTCGATCACATCATTCACTGTGCAAGTGCTGCCATCGTCACAAGGTGACCCCACCTGTCCAGCGATGCTGGGGCAACTGTCCGCCGCATCGCAGGTGCCATCGCCGTCGCTATCGGGCACCGGTGTTCCCACGCATTGGCAGCTCGTGTTGAACGCATCGTTGGTCGTGCAGAGATCACCATCATCGCATGCTTCGCCGATCGCATGGTCAATGTTCCCGCACCCGCAAAGGCCAGGGTTCGTCTTCAGCGGGTCGGTCGGACAGCCATCGGTGGCATCGCAGGACCCATCGACATCGCTATCGAGAGCACCGATAGAGTTGATGCTAAGTGTGAAAGTGCCCTCGTTGTTGTTGTATCCCTCCACAACGATGGTATAAGTCGTGGAAGCTTCCAAGGTTTGGGTGATCGAAGCCTGGCTGCCCATGCCATTCTCATCATCATGTGCTATGGCCACTGAACCGGTGGCATCAAGCAGGTGCAAGAACGAATCACTCAGCGTAGCACCACATGTATCACAAAGTGCAATGGTGATGGATGCACCTGTGCATGGACCGGTCGTGAACCGGTACCAGACATCCGCTGAACCATTGGCGAGATCACCGGAGTAGGTGCTCGTATGGCATGGCTGATTGTCGCCTTGCACGGTGGTCATGCCGTTGGAGCTCAATATGATCGAGATTGGATTCTCGATACCATCCCCAACGATCGGGTCAATGGGAGTGCCGGTACAGACGCAGTTCGAAATACCATCGAGCACAGTGCATGGATCACCGTCGTCGCATGCGGTCCCATCCACCAAAGCCGTGTTCGGGCAAGGGTCACAGGCATCACCAAGACCATCTCCATCCGCGTCGGTTTGATCGGCATTAGGGCTCGTCGGGCAGTTGTCCACTTCATCGCAAGCACCATCTCCATCCGTATCAGCCACGGCCACACCTGTGCACAAGCAATCGTTCAGCACATCATTGGTCGTGCATGGATCGCCATCATCGCAAGCGACACCATTGTTCGCACTGCTGCAATCATCGTCTATGATCTGAAGGGTGAATGTGGTCGATCCGATGATGCCCGGGCCTGAGACCAAGGACACAGAGAATACCACGGTTTCAAGGCCTTCGATGTCCGTATCGTTCAGGGGGGCCATTTCCAAGTCCACTGAGTCAGGTTGTATGAGCGAGGGGAGGAATGGATAGGACGTAGGGAAAGCGATGTAGTCGTCCAGTTCAGCAGTACCGCCCGCTATGCTGACCGAGACCCATACGGTATCAGTAGGTGGGGAGTCTATGGTAAAGGGCCGGAGCACGAAGGTTCCGGCGTTCTCATTGATCTGGATGGATGGCGCCGATGCATTGACGATCGGTGCAGTGATGGTGTACCCCAAGCAATAGCAGCCTAGTCGGATCACGTCGTTTTGCGTGTTCGCCATTCCATCATCGCAGGTATCGCCCGGCTGACCGAAGAGGGTGGGACATGGATCGAGATCATCGGGCAGGCCATCGCCGTCCGCGTCTTCGGGTATCAGGTCCTGTTCATCCCTTGGCTCCAGCAGGGATTGAAGGTCATTGTGGACGAGGATGCCTTTGAGCGGCCCAAAGAGTTGGCCGGGAGCGGCTGGGGGAGTGATCGTGTACAGATAGTTGTCGACAATGATCGAGTTGTTTGATGGGTCTGATACGGAGAATTGGGGCGCACCGGTAGTGATGGCCGTAACATGTGAGCCACCGAGTCTGATCAGGACCCCGTCCAACAATGCGGCCCTGGGGCCAGCGGTGATCACGTCCGTGTATGGAACCGGTTCAGGGCTCGGTAAGGGTTCAGGTATCGCGGAGACGAGCACCACGCTTGTTACGGCGCTGAGTGTTTTCCTTCCGGATGAGGAAGTGATCGTGCCTTCGATGTCCACGCGAAGACCAACGCTCGCGTTGTTCAGTTGCGATGGAAGGACACCAGTGTTGACGAAGAGACCCGAGTAGTCAGGACCAGCGTACCCGGGATCGCCTGCCTTCACCTGGACGAAGAAGCCGTCATTGCCTTTGCCGGTCACGAGTGCGTTGCTGAGATGTACTGCGTTGCCTGAGGCTATCGTGCCGTTCTTGATCTGATAGATGGTAACAGGACATGCCGCATTGCCTGGATTGGATACGGTAGGACACACATCGCATATATCGCCTTTACCATCTCCGTCCGCATCTGCTTGGTCCACGTTCGCGATGCTTGGGCAATTGTCAGCTGCGTCAGATATGCCGTCCCCATCATTGTCTTGGCCCATCGCGCCTAGGGCAGGAAGGATCAAGAGTGCGAATAGAAGATTACGAGGGGTATTTGCGATCATCATGACCGGGCACTTATTGAATGAGGTGTAAGCCTTCGAGTTCCACTTTCGTCACCGTCGGCGGCATTTCCCCGCGCTTCACCTTGTCGGCTACAAGCGTGGCCAGCTTCTCGGCGTCGGCTTTCGTGGCGCAACCTGTGTTGCCCGGTTGCCCCGGCACGTTCGTTTGCCGCACCAACAGCTTCCCGTCCGCCAGGATCTCGTAGCCATAGGTCCCGTTCGGCGCATCGATGATGCGATGGGTAATGGCCGCGGAGTTGGGCGTTCGCGGGAATTCCGCTGCTGCGGCGGTGGCGGCGTGTTGGCCTTCGGCGTTGCGCTGCGCCAGTTGGGCGGAGGCGCCGAGGCCGGTGAAGAGAAGCATGAAGAGCAGGGCGGAGCGGGTCATGGCCTTGGGTTTTGTGGATCACCGGAAGTGACCCTGCAAGGCTATCGGTGACCGATCAGCAATTCAACCGCATGATAGTGGGGGAAGCCGATCAGACGATCAGAAAATGAGAGGATCAGAAAATGTGCGGGCGTCAGCGATCATCTGATCGTCTGATCATCTCATTTTCTGATCGACCTACCGCTCGAACACCTTGTTCAACGCATCGGTCCGGCTCTGTACCTGGAGCTTCGTGTAGATGTCGCGGATGTAGCTGCGCACCGTGTCGATCTTCAGCTCCATGCGGTCGGCGATCTCCTTGTATCGGTATCCACCGGCCAATTGGTCCAGCACTTCCCGCTCGCGCTTGGTGAGGCTTTCCAGCAAGGCGCTGTTGCTCTTCTTGCGCGGCACGCTTTCCACCAGTTTCCGGGCGATGTGCAAACTCATCGGCGAACCACCGGCCTGGATATCGTGGATGGCGCGCACCACCTGATCCGGCGGCGCGCTTTTCAGCAGGTAGCCTGTGGCACCGGCGCTCAGCGCGTTGAAGATGTTCTCATTGTCCTCGAAGACGGTGCTCACCAGGTATTGTACCTGCTCGCGCTTCGGCTTGCATTCAGCGATGCAAGCAATGCCCGTGATGCCCGGCAGGTTGATATCCATCAGCACCACGTCCAGGTCTTCGAGACCGCTGGTGCGGGCCATGAACTCTTCGGCGCTGCTGTAGCTGCCTTTCCAGTGCAGATCGCCCTCGCGCTCCACGATGCGCTGCACGCTGGCGCGGAGGACAGGGTCATCTTCAACGATGGCGACACGGATGGGCATCAGGAGCGCTGCGAAGTTATCGTGACGTTACGCCGAGGGTCCCCGCATGATAGTGGGTGCGGGCAAGGGAACGGTGAGTGTGCAGGTGGTGCCGCTGGTCGAGCTGTCCATGGTGAGCGTGGCACCGATGCTCTCCGCGCGTTTGCGCAGGTTGCCCAAACCGTTGCCTCCAGGCCGCGTGTTCGACAGGTCGAAGCCACGACCGTCGTCCTTCACGTTGAGTGAAAGCGCGGTGGCCCCGATGTGTAGGTGAACGCTGATGGTCTTCGCTTGCGCGTGCTTCAGCGCATTGTTCACCAGTTCCTTGAGCATGAGCAGCACGTTGCGTTTCACATCGGGTGGCAGGTCGCGCCGTTCTTGCCCTGTTTCCACCGTCAGGTCCGTGCGCAGGCTGATGCTCAACTCCTCGAACTGCTTGCCGAGCATGTTCCGCACGTAAGCGATGAACCCTTCCGCATGGTCGTTCTGCGGGTCCACGGCCCATACGATCTCGCCGAGCTGACCGATGAGCTCGCTACTGGCGTTGGCGATGTGCGCGGCCAGTTTGCCCTTGTCCTCGTTCGCGCCGGTGGAGCCTTGCATTTCGCGGCTGAGCATGGTGATGCGCGTGAGCCCGCTGCCCAGGTCGTCGTGGATGTCGCGTGCGATGCGGCTGCGCACGTTGCTCACCTCGCGCTCCTTCTCCAAGGCCGCGATGCGCCGGAGGTATTGTAAGCGGAGGATGTAACGGGAAAGCAGGAAGATGAGGAGCGCCGATGAGAGCACCAACAGCCCTTTGAACGCCGTCTTTTGCCACCATGCGGGCACGATGGTGATGTTCAGCCGTGTGCGCCCCTGGGGACCGTCGATACCCACGATGCGGGCATTGAACGTGTACGTTCCCGGCGCCAATGATGCGTAGTTCACGGTCCGGAGTGCGCCGCTCGTCACCCAGCCGGCATCGTATCCTTCCAAATGGTATTCATAGCGTCGCTCGTCGCCGTACACCGGATCGATCGGGGCGAATTCGATGGCCACACTGTTGCGGTCATGGGGGAGTTCGATGGTATTCGCATCGAAGCTGATGGGGATCGCTTGGCCGTTCGCCAATACCCGGCGGATGTAGAGCCTTTGCGGCGGTGGACGCAAGGCGAGGCGCTGTAGGTCGAAGCGGTACCACGGGCTTACGCGGTTCAGAAAGGTCCCCCCGCTGTCAATTCCTAAGGCATCAGCGCCGAGACTAGGCATGCCATCACGGACACCGTACCGGGTGAAGGAACTGTCCTTCGGGTCGAAGCGCACCAAGGCGGCCGTGCCGGAGATCCAGAGCGTGCCATCGTCATCGGCCACGGCGCTTTGGTAGTTGCCTCGCTCGGATAGGTCCTCGAAAACGGCGACGTCGGTCAGGGTCCCATCCGCATGGCGCATGCGCACGATACCGTCGTTCCGCGTGATACCGTAGATCAGCCCATCAGGGGTGGTCACTACGTCTTCCATGCCGCGCAGCTCCGGCGCATCTTCGAAGGACAGGTCCGCCGTGGTGCCTAGGCGTAGGTCCACCACGCTGATGCCTTTTCGCAGGGTGGCGATGACGAGGTGGTGGGGATCGAGCAGCGCGAAGGCCTTGTGCCATTCCTGCTTCCAGGCACCCTGTGCGCTGGTGTCAACCCCGAAAGGTTCGAAGTTGTCCGTTCCTGCGCGTGCGCGAAAGGCATAGCCGTCTCCGCTTGCCCAGATGTCGCCGTCCGGGGTTTCGATCAGGTCGTTGATGTGTCGGCGGTCGGACGCGTTTCCTTCGGGATAGATCAGGTCGCACAAGGAGAAGACCCTTCGTTCGGGATCAAAGCGCAGCAGCCCATCCGAGGTGCCGAGGAAGACGCGTCGGTCGCGTGTGCAAAGGATCTTCCAGGTCTCCACCTGGAGTTCTTCGCCTTGTGGAATGGCGATGGAATCGTAAGGCACACCAGCCGGATCCAATGCATAGAGCTTGCGATCGTAGTAGTACCTGGTCGCCCAATAACCGGCGTGGTCCGTGGCCGTGGCCAGAACCATGCTTGACCCCAAAGACCCGGCAGCCACGGGTATGACCGGTTGATGCTGCGGGTCGAAGCCGATGTACACACCCGCACTGCCGCCGAACCACACACGGCCTGTCTGGTCGGTCGTAATGCCGTTCATCTGGTCCACTAGGTGCGGTACGAATGGACCTATCGGAACGAACGGTTCGCTCAGTCGCCGGGTGCGCGGGTCGTACCAATAGGTGGCCCAATCGAAGCCGACGGCCATCACCTTTTCATCGACCTCGGCAAAGGCGAGTACGATGTTCGAGACGTTCCAGGACTTCCCTGTATCGCGCTTCACGGTGCTGAAGCTGCGTGTGCGCTTGTCGAAGGTGATGATTCCCGAGCCCCAGCTTCCGATCACCAAGAGGTTCGGGTCGCTGGCCACCGCTTGCATGCGACCAAGCAGTGGCTTGGGTGCTGGGGCGGGTTGCACGTCCACGTAGCGGAAGGCTTCCATCTGCGAGCGCTCGGGATCGATGTGCAGCAAATGGTCGAGGTCTATGACCCACAAGCTGCCATCCGGGTCCATTACAGCAGCATGTACGCCCGGTCGTTCCTGTGGCCTAGGCATGGCAACACTAGGATAGATCCGCTCTACGCTGTTCGTTTCCGGATGGAAGCGAAGCAAGCCGAGGGTGCGGTCGCAGATCCAAACGCGACCCTTGGCATCCAAGGTCAAACCACCGATCTCGGTGCAACTCCCCTTGCTCCATGCTTTGGGTGCAGCGATGCGCGCTACGGTCATTTCACGCGTATCCACCACCGCCAGACCCGCATGCGTTCCAGCGAGCAAGCGGCCATCGGGTAGCAGCAAGCAGCTTCCAACCGGATTGTGCGGTAAGCTGGCCGTATCGCGCGGTTCGTTGCGCAGCACGTCCAGGTTCACACCATCGTAACGGCAAAGCCCGTTGCCGGTGCTGATCCATAGGAAACCGTCCTTGTCGAAGTCCAGGTCGTACACGGTTTCCGCCGGCAGGCCGGGGATGTCCAGCTTGTGCAGGACGGCGGGTGGAGGCAGCTGGGCGCGCAGCGTCAGGCCCGCGCACCAAGCGAGCACCACCAACATCCGGATCCGCCAACGGTCCATCGGGCGAAGTTGGCGCATTCAGCGCTCAGGACGGCGTGACATGAAAGTGGGTGGAGGAGTTCACAACCACCTCTTCCTGCGGAACCACAAGAGCATCATGCCTGCGATGATCGCCATGATGCCCATGACCATGAAGTACCCGTACTTCCATCGCAGCTCCGGCATATGGTCGAAGTTCATTCCGTAGATCCCCACGATGAAGGTGAGCGGGATGAAGATCGTGCTGATGATGGTAAGGAGCTTCATCACCTGCGTCATGCGCATGTTCTGCGCGGCGTGGTAGGTGTTCTCCAGGTTCGTGAGCATATCCCGGAAGGTGCTGATGCTCTCTGCGATGTACACGGTATGGTCCTGCAGGTCGTTGACGTAGCGGCGCGTGCCCTTGCTCACCAGATCGCTCTGCACGGTGTTCATGCGCCCGGCGAGTTCGCGCACGGGTGTCGAATAACGCGCCACGGTGATCAGCAGGCTGCGGATCTCCTGGATGGTGAGCAGGTCCTCGTTGCCGGGGCGCACGCTGATCTTCCGCTCGAGCGCTTCGATGCGTTCACCGAGGTCTTCCACGATCAGGAAGTAGTTGTCCACGATGACGTCGAGCAGCGCATAGAGCAGGTAGTCCGCGCTCATCTTCCGCACGCGGCCGGTGTTATGGCGGATGCGATCACGGATCGGGTCGAGCACGTCGCCCGGTTTCTCCTGGAAGGTGATAACATAGCCCTTGCCCAGGACCAAACTGATCTGCTCGTCAACGATGCCCTCGGTCTCCTCATCAAGGCTGAGCATCTTGGCCACCACGAAAAGCTGTTCGGGATACTCCTCCAGCTTCGGTCGATGATCGGTGTTGAGCACGTCCTCCAGCAGAAGCGGGTGCAGGTGGAAGCGCTCGCCGACGCTGGTCACGATGGACGTATCATCCAATCCGTCGATGTCGAGCCACGTGATGTGGTTCGGGTCCAGTACGGGTACTTCGGCGATGGAACGCGGGTCGGTCTCGGTCCATTCGTCCGGGCTGTAGGTGAAGAGCTTGATGGTCGTTACCGTGCAGCTCTCGCCGCTCACGCCCACGAGCGATCCCGGTGGAAGTCCGGCCTTATCGGAGCGGCGGCGAACGCGTTTCATGACAAGGAAGCCGTTGTAGCGGCTGTGCCCGGCGGATTGATGATCGTGCGCGTGGGATAGGGGAAGCCTATGCCCTCGGCACGGAACCGCTCCACGATCGACTTGTTCAGGTCGTAGTGCATCAGGCGCGCGGTGATCGGGTCCACACTCCACACGTACGCGCGGAGGATCAGGCTGCTGTCGCCCATGCGCACCAGACGGACGGGAAGTTCATCTATGCCATGCTGCATCTCATCGGCGGTGCGCCGGTCGATCCGGGAAGGATGCGCCAAGCAGAGTTCCCGCACTATGCGCATCGTCTTGTCCAGGTCGGCCTCGTAGGCCACGGGCACTTCCACATACTCGCAGATCGCCGGATCGCGGATCGTGCTGTTCACGATGTACTCGTCGCTGATGATCGCGTTCGGCACGACGAGCCGCCGGTTCTCCCAGGTAAGGATCACCGTATGCCGCAAGGTGATGTCCTCGACCTGTCCGCTGCGGTCCGGTTGGCCGGGACCGGAAGTGCCGAGGCCCACCGTGATCTGGTCGCCCACACGGAAGGGTTTGAAGGCCACGATGAAGATGCCGCTGATGATGTTGCTGAAGGCCTTCTGCGCGCTGAAGCCGATGAGCGCCGCGAGGATGCCCGCACCGGCGAAGAGCGTGACGGCCAGCGAGCGCACGCTGGGAATGCTGTACGCCACAAAACCCAAGGCGATGAGGCCCACAACGCTGCGCAGGGCATTGCGGAGGAACTTGTAGCGCGTCACATCATCATGGCCTTGCGCCTTGGAGCGGGCATAGGCGCTGCGCAACAGGCTCACCAGGACGCGCTCCACAACGAACGCGGAGAGCACGATCAGGACGATCTTCAACAGCACGAGCAACGTAGGGCCAAGGTCGCCGGTGAGGTCGAGCACAGTGTGCAGGTCCTGCTTCATCGCTGCGAACTTAGTCCCACAGGCCACTGGCCTGTGGGAAGCTTTACTCGCTCAACTAACAGGGTGTGGTTTACGCCCCGGTAAGTGCCGTCCTCAACGCCGTTCCACCGGGAATATCCTTCGGCTCGGTCCCGCTGCGGAACAGCCGCATGCCGGTGCCTTCCAGGCTCATGAGTTCATCGTTGATGTTCAGCAAGGCGCCTTCGCGCAGACCGATCACGGACATGCGCTGGTTGAGCGCGAGGAACTCGTTGATCCGCTGGTCGCGACTTTCACCACCGTGGCCCGGGAGCTTCGCATCGGTGTAGTGCGGATTGATCTGGAAGGTGACGAGCCCCATTGCGCGCAAGGTGGGCACCTCGGTGATGGGCATGTCGTTCGTGGTCATGATCGTGGGGCAGGCCACGTTGCTGCCCGCGCTCCAACCGATGTACGGCGTGCCACCGAGCACCTTCACCTTGATCGCGCGTAGCAGTTCGGTGCTGTAGAGTGTGCGCAGCAACTGGAACGAGTTGCCGCCCCCAACGGCGATCGCATCGGCGGACATCAGCGCCTTCACCTTGTCCGCTTCGGTGTGCAGACTGAAGAGCTCATGGCCCATCTCCGCGAAGGCACCCTGCGTGATGCGTGCGTACTCGTCCATCGGGTAGCTCACCGCCGCGAAGGGCACGAAGGCGATGCGCTTGCGCTCGCCGAGGTATTCCATGATGTGTGCTTTCGGCCAGCCGAGGTAGGGCTCGCCCGGCATCGTGGAATTGGAAAGGAGAAGGAGTCGCATGATCGTCGGAAGCGTTTGGCGCAGGTATATGCGCTATTCGTGTGGCGTCACCGTTCCGGTGATGACGAGCCGCAAGGTAGCCGGTTCGCCATCCGTGGTGATCGTCACTCCTCGCGACAGCGGCCCCAATGGTGCTCGGCCGTTGAATACCGCCGTGATCTCCGCGATCCCGCCCGGTTTCAGGGTTTGTTCGGGTATCCTGAACAGCATACAGTCACAGTCAGGACGCCCGCCGGTGAGGGTCAGTGGCTTGCCGGTCGAATTGCGGACGCGTACGATGGATTCACGCTCACCGGCCTGGTGCAAGGTGCCGATGTCCTGTGTGATATCGCCTGAGCCGATGTCATGCACGGGCGGCACGTCGGCATCGGCCAGTAGTACCTGCTCGATCTCGATCCTGCGTTCGAGGGATGCGCCCACGCTGTACACCGAGCCCTTCAGGTCTTCGAGCTCGTCACTCACGCCTGTGGCGCTCTTGTCTTCGCCAAAGGGCGATTTGCGGATGCTCAAGGCACCCGAGTTCAGGTACGGCCGTAGCGCACCATGGTCCACTTCGCGCAGGTAGTTCATCATGCTGCTGATGCGGCGCAGCGAAAGGTTCGCGTTGTAATCGCTCTTCGCCAACGGGCTGGCGAAGCCGCGCACCTGCAATTCGATGCGTTGGCCTTCCTGCAAGGCCTGTTCGAGCAGCGCAATGAAGTCGTTCAATTGTGCGAACCCGTGGTCGACCTTCTCTTGGAAGAAGCCATCGATGGCAGCGAGACCTTCGGAGCTACCGCCCCATGCCTTGTGATAGTCGGGAACCAGCCCCTTGTAGGAGCGATAGGTCTGCTCGTACGTGAGCCCGGTGACCGTGTCCCAGGAACGCGGGTTCGGCTCGTCGTTGTGGAAGTAGAGGCGGATGGGCAGTTTCTCGCGCAGGGAAGTGATCCGTTTCTC
This sequence comes from Flavobacteriales bacterium, assembly GCA_044224725.1. GTDB lineage: Bacteria > Bacteroidota > Bacteroidia > Flavobacteriales_F > PHOS-HE28 > PHOS-HE28. Next base: position 12,092 of record JBGAJW010000045.1, on the reverse strand, counting down.
GGCCAGCGTTACAGTGTCCTTCGTCGGCAGTGGCGGTGGCACCAGGTGCGGGTAGCTGTACCGGTAGATATCGTTGCAGCAGGTCGCACCCTTCTTCGCCAGTGAACCGATACGGTTGCTCGTGAAGTATCCGCTCATGCTCTTCCATTCGAAGGTAGGATAGAGGTCGTTCGCCGGGCCGTTGAGCGGGTAACCGAAGTTCACCGGAGCGGTGAATGTTCCGGCGCTGTCGGTGCTCATGAAGTTGTCGTAACCACCAAAGCCGGGAAGGAAGTCGCTGCTGAAGTAGAGCTTCCGCTGGTCCACATCATAGAATGGGCAGGTCTCGTTCCCGGGCGTATTGATCGTTGGTCCGAGCGGGCGGACGTTGCTGACGATGCCCAAGGCGAGATCAGCGCGCCAGATGTCCATACCGCCTTCACCACCGGGCCGGTCGCTGGCGAAGAACAGGGCTTCATGGCCATCGATCACGGCGAGCATGGGTTGCGTGCTCTTCACATCGGTGCCAATACCGGCGAGCGGAACAATGCCGGCAAGGGAGCGCATCATGATCGTGCACGGCCGGTCGCCGGTGCATTCGGTGAAATAGAAACGGGTGCCATCCCCGCTCCAAGTCGCGTTCGCATGCGGAACGGATTCCGTGGGGATGTAACGAGTGCCAGGGGAGAAGCCCGTGCCCTTCCCCGCATTCCGGTAGATGCCCGTCACATAGTCACCCGGCTTCCGCACTTCCTCGTTGTCGTTGACCTCCCCGCGCAGCGAGCTTACATAGAGCGCACTGTCCGGTCCTTGGCGCGCGCCGAATTCGCTGTCGTAGGTGTTGAGTGGCTCCGGCAGATGCTCGATGACCACGGTCTCGGGAGTAGCCATCATCGCCTTGGCCATGCGGATCCCATCGAGCGCATTGTCCGCCCTGCGTGAAACGATGGAAGACTTGTCCTTCTCTTTCTGCTTCACTTTCTGCCAGGTCTTCTGCGCCTCATCGTACCGACCAGCGCACAACTGCATCTCCCCGAGCCAACGCCACGCCTCGTGGTAGGTGCGGCCCATGTCCTTGCGCTGCACTTTTTCATACGCTTCCGCAGCCTGTGGATATTGGTTGCTGAGGCGGCAGGCTTCGGCGTATTTCCATTGGATCGCCATCCGACCGCCGTCCTGCAGTAAGGCTTCCGCATAGAACTTCGATGCACCGTAGAAGTCCTCGTCGGCCATCGCGCTGTCACCCCATGCGATGAACTGCACGGCGTTCTGCGCGCGACAGGTCACCACGGAGAAGAGACTGAGCATCGCGATGACGATCCGTCCCGCGTTCATCATCCGCTCATCCACCCATCCGCTCATCGGTATTCACATTTGCGTTGGACACGCCTTGAACCTCGCAGGCACCGGGCGTTTGCGGAACACGCGCACTACCGTCAGTTCCATGCCTCCGCGGTTCCTGCTGGCCGGCACGAGGTCGCTGAAGTTGATGTCGTAGCTCAGCCCGAAGGTCCAATCATCGTATTCGCTGCCGACGAAGATGTATCCGGCATCGCTGGCGCGCCAGTAGAGCCCGGCCTGCAATGTGCGCAGGTAGGTGTATCGGTCCAGCAGGATGTAGCGAACGGAACCACCTAGCAATAGCTCGCGGAATTTTCCCTGTGCCATATACTGGGCCATCGGCTGCACGTCCACCCTTTCGCTCACTGGGAAGCGGGTGAGCACATGGATGGCGCTGCGCCCGTCAAGCGGCGAGCTGTCACCGTTGAAGGCCACATCCGGTTTGGTGATGTTGTACAGCGAGATACCCGCTTGGACAAGGTCTCGCGTGCTGGGTGCGTAGCGGTAGATGACCCCGGCATGAACGTCGGGATGCGTGAATGCGTCGCGGTTGAACTGTTCGTTGCTGCTGAGCGATGGATCGTAGTAGAAGCCGTTGTACTGCGAATCGAAACTGAGTTGACTGTAGTCGATGCTCAACGATGTGAAGCCGATCTGTAGACCGCCAGTAATGCTCTGGTCTTTCAGCGGTCCCAGCTTCTCGGTCCAAGAGCCACCAAGGCTGAGGTGGAAGCTGTTCAAGCGCGAATCACCCGCGCGGTCGTTGTAGAGCCAGACGCCAGCCCCGAGACCTTCCACGCCGCCAACATTCGTCATATCGCCTCCCAGGCCGAAGGTGCGGTACGGCACCGTAACGCTGCGCCACTGTTGCCGGAACACGCCACCGATCCGGTACTGCCCTTCGAAGAGTCCGATGTTCGCCGGGCTTGCCGCGTAAGGCGTATTGAAGAACTGGGAGAAGTGGATGTCCTGCGCTCCCGCGCGCGACGCCAGCAGCACGAATGCGGCTGTGAGCCACGAGCCACGAGCCACGAGCCTGAAGAGGCTGAGAACTCGTGGCTCGCGGCTTGAAGCTCGTGGCGGGATCCTCATCGTATCACGGTAACATTCCCCTTCTTGAAGAACTCTTGTCCATCGCCGCAGGTCACTTCGAGCCAGTAGACGTACACGGCGGGGTCCACCGGTTTGCCCTTATAGGTGGCATCCCATCCTTTCGATTTGTCGGTGGTCTCGAACACCAGTTCCCCCCAGCGATCGAAGATCTTCAGTTCCATGTGTGCGATGAAGCGCCCACGCACGAAGAGTACGTCGTTGTTGCCGTCGCTGTTCGGCGTGAAGGCGTCAGGAACGAAGATGTCCGGTTCGCCGCAGTTCATCTCGTACACCGTCACCGTCACCGAATCGCTGCGCGTACAGATGCCATCAGAGATGACGACCTGGAAGGTGGTCGTCTGTGTGATGAATGCCGTCGGGTCGGCGATAGAAGGGTCGCTGACCTCTGTCGCCGGTGTCCAGACGTAAGTGACACCGCTGGTCGGGGTAGCGCTCAGTTGCACCGTTGTACCTGCGAGCACGATGGGCTGATCAACGCTGGCACCGACCGAACTGCCGAAGATGGGGGACACGAAGACCGTGATGTCATCGCTCCATGTACAACCGGCTGGAGAAGTAACGGTGACCGAAAATGTAGCAGTGGACGGGATCCCCACGGAAACGTCCGGCGTTCCTTGACCAACGAGACCGGTCTCTGGAGACCAGGTGAAGGTGCTCCCGGGATCCCCGCCGACCACATGGAGCTGTGCGATGCCCTCCGCGCAGATCAGCGTGTCGCCGGTAAGGAAGGGCGAAGCGAGTTCCACGTTCACCTGAACGCTGTCGAAGCCTGTGCATGGCCTGCCCAGTGGCCGCACATAGAATGTCGCATCGCCGGTCAGTTGCACCGTGGCGGTACTGTCAGCCAGCGTGCTGTTGAGCGTATCAGAGAAGCCACTGTTGCTGCTCCACTGGAACTGGTCGGCCGTGCCGGAGCTGTTCGCTGTGAGTGTGGCGTTCGCGTTCGGCCCGCAAAGCGTGATGTCCGGCCCGGCATCGATGATCGTGTTCTGGACGAGCACTGCCTGCGTTATCGTATCCGTGCATGTGCCGTTGCTGAGCAGAAGGGTGTAGGTGATGCTTGATGTCGGCGTGGCCAACGGGTTCGCAACGGTGCTGCTGCTGAGGAACAGGGCAGGGCTCCAGGCATAGGTGATGTCCGGATCCGTGATCGGGAGCAGACCGATCTGCACACTTCCCCCGGAGCAGATACTCGTGTCGTTCAGTGCATAGGCTTCGTTGCCGAGGACCACGACCTGTCGTTGCGTGGTGTCCGACTGGTTGCAGGCGGCACCATTCACGGCCACCAGGGTCACGGTGTAAACGCCCGGGCCATCATAGAGATGCGTGGGTGAAGCGCTGGAGGACGTGTCACCATCCCCGAAGTTCCACACGTAGCTGGCCGCGCCGTAGCTGTTGTTCTGGAATGACACAGGCGCGGGAAGGCAATCCGTCCCCGCATCGAAGTCCGCGACGACGATGGGGAAATTGAAATCGAACTTGAAGACGCCGAGGTTGCAATTCGTGCTGTTGTTCTCCGCTGACCAAGCACCTGGCGTACTGGGGAAATCATCGTGGCTGCCACAGCCCGCGCAAACGGCTTCGTACACGCGCCCGCGCCGATCGAAACGGCTGGTGCCACCGTCCACATGCTCATGGCTCTGTGCTCCGCCGAAATAGGTGCCGTAGAACAACGCGGTCATGTCGATGTCGAAGACCGCGAGATAGAAATCGTTGTTGTCCGTCGTGCTCTGGTACGCGTCGGAAGTCACCGGCAGGCCCGCCGTGCTCAGCGTTCCGTTCACCGCGCTGCCCCATCCACTGATATAGATCTTGTCGCAATAATCCACCAGGAAGGCAGTAGGGGAGATGTCCGGACTGCCGTCACCTGAGCCGAAGCGTGAGGCCATGAGCACGTTGGTCAGCCCGGGGTCGAGTTTGACGATGAACTGGCCGCCCGCAGGGATGTTGTAAGGCGCGTTGAGGATCAGCTGGCCGGACACCGCATGTGTTTGTCCGAACAGATAGACCTGCCCATCCTGGTCAAGGTCCACGAAATAGGCCTGATCGTAAGCGCTCGATCCGTAGTAGCTGCAGGAGACGAGCGCGCTGCCGTCAGGGGTGATCTCCGCGACGAAGGCATCCGCGTTGCCTCCCTGGAACGTGGTCTGGTAAGCACCGGAGGAGACGTTGAGGTCCGTGCTCCGCGTACCACCACTGAGGTAGATTCGGCCGTTATCATCAAGCTCCACGGCGTATGCGGCATCGGCAGCGGTGCCTCCGAAATAGGTGCTCCAGAACAAGGTGGTCAGCGAGGCATCCATCTTGAAGATGACGGCATCGTGGCTGCCTCCGCCCCAAGCGGGTTGGAGTGCGCCGGCCGTGGTCGGGAAGTTGGAGGAGGCCGTGCAGCTCACCACGAACACGTTGTCGTTGTCGTCGAGCAGCACTTCGCCCCGTATCTCGTCGGCGTAGTTGAACTTCAGGCCATTCGCCGTGTTCAGACCATCGTTTCCGAAGCCGCCGATGTAAGTGCTGGCCAACAGGTCAGTTCCATCATTGCTAAGCCGTGCGACGAAGATGTCCGAGCCGTTCACGTAATCCGCCCCGAGACCGGTCATGTTCACGCCGGTGCCACCGTTGTATACCGCGTCATAAGCATTCGTGGTCGTCGGGAAGTTCAGCGAACTGGTCGTGCCATACACGAAGAGTTCGTTCGCGTCGTTCACGATCAGGCTGTGCGGCAGTTCATCACCGCTTCCGCCGAGGAAGGTGCTCCAGATGAGGAACTGGCCGGTCGTATCGAATTTGGTCAGCGCAACATCGATGCCGTCGCCCAGCCCTTGGCCTCCGGCATGTTGGGTCTGGTACGCGCCGGTGGTCGTTGGATAGCCTTGGCCGAACGCGCTGCTGCCCGAGTAGAGGAAGCCGTCGGCATCGTAAGTGGCGGTGTAACCGAAGTTGTCCGATGTGGAACCGCTGAACGTGCTGAAGGAGAGCGTGGGGTCGATCACCAACGGGAGGTCAAGGCGATGGTTCCCCACCTTGAATCGGACGATGCCGTTCACGAGGGTGAAGTGGCAGTTGACGGGGATCCGGTCACCATCGCGGTCCTGATAGGCGAGTGGGATGGTCTCGCGGATATCGCCGAGCGACGTGCCGATCAAGAGGTCCCGGCCATCGAGGGAAAGATGATCCGCACCTTCATAGGTGAATGCGATGCTGCTGATGTCGGCAGCCGCGCTGAGGAGCAGGTCGTACTTCACGCCGTTGGCATCGGATCGCACACGCAGGTCGACACCGGGATAGATGTCCTTCTGGAGAACCGCGGCGAACGCATGCGCTCCGTGCGCCCAGTGTTCCGGGTCTTTTCCGAGAAAGTAGTTGTAGGATCCGCGCTGAACGCCGATGCCCTCGGTGGAAGCCGCCGTGTTCGCACCGAGGAAGCGCAGGCGTACCGCGTGATGCCTGACGACCGGGTTCATGCCTTCTCCCTCGTGGGCGTGGCGGATGGCCGATCCGTCAAAACGGTCGATGAGCAACGCAGCCCGTTCGCACCAGATGGTGGCGCTCGGCGCGTCCGCCTTGAAGGTCACTTGTTGAGGCCATTGCCCTCGGTTCTCCACGAAGGCCGGACGTGACTGGCCGAGCACCGCGGCAACGGCGAAGAGGCAGGCCGACAAGAGAATGGAACGCACGGGCATCCGTAAGGAGACGCCCGAAAGCTAGGGAAGCGATGCCCGGGTGCGCAGGCCGATCGGTCAGCGCTTCTCGTAAGCCTGGTCTTCGCGCATCACGAGGCGGAACTCCACACGGCGGTTCTGTGCGCGGCCGTCCGGGTTCTTGTTGTCGGCGATCGGATGGTTCTCGCCATGGCCTACGGGTACCAGGCGCTCGCTTTGCGCGCCGCTCTGCACGAAGTAGTCCAGGATGCTCTGGGCACGCTGTTGCGAGAGCTTGAAGTTGAAGTCGTTGCTGCCGTTGGCGTCGGTGTGCGCTTCGATCACTACGCTCAGCGCCGGATGCTCTTTCAGCAGGTCCAACACCTTGTCGAGCTGCGGTTTGAAGTCCTCCCCGAATGTGGCCTTGCCATTATCGAAGAGCACCGTGCTTGCGCGCACCACGCTGTTGTTCAGGTCCTGCTCGTTCAACAGGGCAAGGGCGCTGAGGTCGGTCACCTTCTCGGCATGGATCACGGCCACCTCGGCGTCCATGAAGTTCAGCTCGAGCACTTTCTTGAACACCTCGTACATGCCGGCCAGGTCCTTGGATTGTCCAACGCTGTACGTGTAGGTGCCCCGTAACGGGTCGTAGCGTTCATAGACGGGATAGTACTTCCGGATATCAGCGAAGCGGGGATCGTCCAAGCTGATGCGGTCCTTGCTCGCGAAGAGTTCCACGCTGAAGCGCACATCCTCATTCTCCTGCACCGCCATGGAGAACTGGTCGAAGGGCAGGGCTTGGAAATTGAAGTCGTGGGTCTTGCCGGCGGCGTCCTGGTAGCTGCTGGCCACGGGCATGTCGAGCACATCCTCGAAGCGTTTGATGACGTTCACGGTCTTCGTCACGCAACGGGCCCTCACGTTCCCGGATCCTTTCTCCGTGCCGAGCACGGCGAGCTTCACGATGTACTGGCCCGGTGCGCTCCAGTTATGGCGCGTCTCGCGGCCGGTGCCGAATTCGCCATCCCCGAAGTCCCAATGGAATTCCTCCGCCACCATGTCCGGCAAGTAGGTGTGCAACGCGTCGATCGGCTCCTTCTGCCCACTGCGCAAGCTGTCCGCACAGGTGATGTACGGCTGGTGCGTGTCATCGATGAGCAGCTCGTAGCTCGCCTGGTTGAAGAAGGTCTCGTTGCTGGCGTTGTCGATCAGGTCGAGCTGAACGATGTAGCGTCCAGGACCCTTATAGCAGTGCTGCGCTTCGGGCCCTTCGATGGAGGATCCATCACCCATGTCCCATCGGTAGTGGACGGGCAGGGTACCCAGGTCCAGATGTCCCGGTTCCTTGAACTGGTAGCAATAGTTGTTGTCCTGCTGCTCTCCGCATTCGGTGAAGAAGGGGACTACTTTGCGGAAGTGGTAGATGCGGTCCGTGCCTTCGCGGTCGCTGCTGAAGAATCCGCTGCGGTCGGTGGCGAACGACGTATACCCGATATCGTTCCCGGGGGAGTTCATCGGCGTGGGCATGGCTTCGGGCCGACCCCATTTCCTGCCCGAGACGGGTGTGGAATAGATGTCGAGCTTGCCCTGTCCGCCATCGCGGTTGCTGGAAAAATAGAGCTTGCCGTTGTTCGCGACGGCGGGGAAAAGTTCATTCGCCTCGCTGTTCACGGCCTTGCCCATGTTCATCGGGACGGACCAGCCTGCGGTTTCGAGCTCACAGAAGTAGATGTCGGTACCACCTTCGCCTCCGGGCATGTCACTGGCGAAATAAAGGTACCGGCCATCGGGGCTCATGGCCGGGTGCATCAGGTTGTAGGCATTGCTGTTGTAGTCGAAGGCCACGGGCGCGGTCCACTGGCCGTCGATGCGCGCCGAGAAGAACAGGCCCAAGCGGTCATCGTCCTTCTGCGACTTGCCCTTCACACTGACCTGGTTTCGGGTGAAGCAGATCGTGCTTCCGTCCATGGTGAACGTGGCGGGTCCGTCGTTCAAGGGCGTTGAGAGCGCCTCGCTGAACAGGGTAGGCGAGGAGGCGCGTTCACCATCCCACTTGAATGAGTAGAGGTCGCTGAACGGATCCCCGGTAGCGGCATCACGGTAGCTGATCATGCCATCTCGCTCGCGCAGGGAGCACATGACCACATTGCTGTCGTTCAGCACAGGCGCATAGTCCTGGCCCAAGGGCACCAGATTCACCGCCGTCACCACGTAGCTCTCCTGCGCTGATGCGCCAACGGCGATCAGCAGCGGAAGGGAGAGAAGTGGAGTGCGCATCGTGGTGGTCAGAAGTAGCGCGGATCCCTCACGTGGATGCGTTTGCCGAATTCGTACTGGAGCATGAGCTCGTGCGTGCCTTGATGGTAGGGGGTGATGGCGGAAATCCCGAGGTCATAGGCATAGCCCAGCCGCCACTGCGGTGTAGGCAACACTTCGAAGCTGCCGACCACGGCATCGTTGCTACGGTAGCTCAGTCCCGTCCAGATCCTGTCGTTGATGATGAGGTTGGCGCTCAGGTCCGCTTGCAGACCGGCTGCGGCCTGGTACCGGATCAAGGTGCTCGGCTTCAACTTCATCTCGCGGCTCATCTTCCAGATGTAACCGCCGGTGACCATGGGTTGCTGTTGCGCGCGCTCCGTACCGATCGTCCAGGTCTGGCGTTGGGTATCGAAGCGGTGGCTCATGATGAAAGGCATCGATGCGCCGATGAAGAACGTCTTCTTGTAATAGAACACCCCTGAGCTGAAATTTGGCCGGATTGAGCCCCTTGTATCGGAAGCGAACTGCGTATCGTTACGATCCTGTATGGCAAGACTCGTCCAGTCCGCCTGCAACAAGGAAAGACCGGCCCCGAAGCCGAGCTGGAGTTTGCCTCGTCGGAACGGAATGCGGTAAGCGTAGTTCGTCAAGAACCCGGTCTCCCGGCTTACCCCTATACGATCGTTCACGAGCAATATGCCCATGGCGACACGCGAGCGCTTGATGGGCGAGTGGAGGCTGAGGATCTGCGTTACCGGTGCGCCTTGGAAACCGACCCACTGCTGGCGCCACGTGAGGTTCGCCGCGAAGGCGTCCCTGCTGCCGGCATAGGCCGGATTGATGAGCAGGCCGTTGAACAGGTATTGGCTGGTAAGCGGGGTGTGCTGGGCGCGGGTGGTCCCCCACGTCAGTGCAACAGCCCAAAGGATGATCGTCCGCACCTTCCCCATCACCGTTTGATGATCACGAACCCGTTGTACGTACGTTCGGGTGTGAGGTTAAGGACATAGAAATACGTGTCATCCGGCAAGGCTTGTCCGTTGTCGCTCTTGCCGTCCCAATCGTTCGCGTAGCCTTTGCGGCCGATCACTTCCTGCCCCCAGCGATTGAAGACCTTGAGCGTATTGCCCGGGAACGCCTGGATACCCGTGATGCGGAACTGGTCGTTCACGCCGTCGCCGTTGGGTGAGTAGCCCTGCGGTATGAAGATGTCGTTCACGACGATGACCATCGTATCGCTCGCACTGGTGCATCCCTCCGCGAAGGATGCTTGCAGCACCAGTACGTTCTCGCCCATGGCCAGACCGGTCACCACCGTCGTTGTGTCGGAGGGATCGGCGAAGTAGCCGCTACCGCTCACCGTGCTCCAAGCCACACTGGCCCCTGACACGGTAGTTCCGGCCAACGTTGTCGTGTTGAATACGTCGAGGGATTGGTCATCGCCGGCATCGACCCAGAGCGGACTGCCCGGGTCATGGAAGGTGATGACGGTGGTATCCGCAGCGGTGCATTGACCATCCCCGACCGTCCACACGAAGGGATAGACGCCTTCGGTCAGGATGGTTACGAGCGCATGCGGGTCGTTGATGTCCGTGAACAGCGCTCCTCCGGGGGATCCGGGGGTTGACCAGGTACCGGGCACCACATCAATGACCGCTTCCATGGTATGGCTCAGCGCGCACTCCTGTGCGTCCGGGCCAGCGTCGGCTATGGGACCGGGGTTCACGGTGATGGTATGGGAAACGGTGCTCGCACAGGTTCCGGAACCGACCGTGTACCCGAAAGTGAAGGATCCGGATTGCCCGGCAGGATCGAACATCGACCCGCTGAGGTTCCCGGCCCACACTCCGCCAGTCGCGCCGGTTACGAGACCGTTCAAGTCCAGCGGACCGCTATTGGCGCAGAGCAAGATGGGCGCGTTCCAGCTCGCATCCGCCATTTGCGTGATGTTCACGGACACCGTGGCCTCGGCGCTGCCACAGGTATCGGAGACCGTGTACGCGTAGTCGCCGCCGTGCATGGTGGCCGGGTCGATCAGGTCGTTCAGTACGGGATCCGGACCGGTCCATGTGCCACCGGAACCACCGCCGAGCAGGCTCAACATGTTCACGGGTGCATCACCCACGCACAGGCTGACGCTCGTGCTCGTACCGGCGTCGGGGAGCGGAGCCACTGCGATGGTGACCGTGGCGGTATCACCGTTCACATAGTAGGTGAACGTCGCATCACCGGAGATGGTGACCGGCATGTTCACCGGCTCATCGTCCGCGTTGAGCCACATACCGCCCTGGTCTGCTCCTGATAGATAGGCCGTGAGGTCCAGGGCTGTTGTGCCTGCACAGATCGGGACGTCCACGTCCTCACCCGCATAACCTGATGGGGTTCCGTTCACTGTGATGTACGCCGTGTCGGTTCCGCAGTTGCCGCCGACGATGAACGGATACGTCGAGGTTCCCGAAGCGGTAACGATGGTCGGTGAATTGAAAGAGCCACTGGTGCTGTCTGTGCTCAGGAGGAGGTTCAGGTTTACCGAAGTGCCCGCTGGGACGATCACGGTGCTGTCCTCGCCTGCATCAGGGAGCGGGTCGATCTGTACGACCACATTTGTTCCTGCGGACCCGCATGCATTGGTGACGACAATGGAATACTGGCTGCCTGCCGCATCGCTTACGCTGACCTGCGACGATTCGCTGCCGGGTACGAACGTTCCTGGCCCGATCCAAGAGAACTCAAGGTCCGGTGTTCCGGTCGCGATCACGCTCAGTTGCAGCATTTCGCCAGCGCAAATGGGGCTGTTCGAAGTGGCTGAAGAGATCGTCGGGGATACGCATGGTACGATGGGCGTGCCTGCGCAAGTGCAATCCACCTGATACTCGTCTCCCTCGGTAGTGGGGTCCAGGTCATCACAAGGATCTCCCGGACTGGCGGTACCACCAGCAACACCTGCGCAATCCACCCACTGTCCCAAGCAAAGGCAGTTGGCATCGATCACATCGTTGACCGTCTCTGAGTTGCCGTCGCTGCACGGGGAGCCGATCTCGCCGAAAGTGCCTACACAGCTATCCTCTGGATCAGGGATGCTGTCGCTGTCGGTATCCGCAACTCCAGCGCAAATGCAGCCAACACTCCATGCGTCGTTGATCGTTACCGGATCATTGTCATCGCAAGGCGAATCGGTTGTGGCCGAACCGCCGGGAACACCGAGGCAATCGATGAGCTGCCCAGCGCAGACGCAGTTCACATCGTACTGGTCATTGCCGGTGTCGCTGTTACCATCATCGCAGATTGAACCAGCGAACGAGCTACCGCCGACCACACCCGCGCAATCGATGAGTTGACCAGCGCAGATGGAACCTGCTACGGTCGTGCCACCGGGAACACCGAGGCAATCGATGAGTTGCCCAGCGCAGACGCAGTTCACATCGTACTGGTCATTACCGGTGTCGCTGTTACCATCATCGCAGATTGAACCAGCGAACGAGCTACCGCCGACCACACCCGCGCAATCGATGAGCTGCCCAGCGCAGACGCAGTTCACATCGTACTGGTCATTGCCGGTATCGCTGTTGCCGTCATCGCAGGTTGAACCAGCGAACGAGCTACCGCCGACCACGCCCGCGCAATCGATGAGCTGCCCAGCGCAGACGCAGTTCACATCGTACTGGTCATTGCCGGTGTCGCTGTTACCATCATCGCAGATTGAACCAGCGAACGAGCTACCGCCGACCACACCCGCGCAATCGATGAGTTGACCAGCGC
>JBGAJW010000044.1:0-41093 GCA_044224725.1 Flavobacteriales bacterium | reverse complement strand
GGATAGATAGTGCCATCCGTCAGCGGGCGGAACTCCCCGTGCACGAGGGCGTTCCTGGTACACCAGGCCCCATCCACCAGGATGAACGGTGCGCAGAGCACGGCCACTGCCACCGTTCTTCGGAGAAGCGGAACCGTGCGTTGCAGGATAACGGCGAAGGCCAGGATCGCCAGGGCCGGTAGGTACACGGGTTTCATGCAGATGAGCCAGGTGATGGCCCCCCCCGTCAGCAGCAAGCGGCCGCGACCCGCGCCTTTCAGGAAAGTCGCGCCGCCATAGGCGGATGTGGTCAATGCCAGCACCGAAAAGGACTCGGTAAGGATCTGGCGGTCATAGAACGAAGCGTAGGTAGCGATGAGGGCCAGCCAGAATGTCCAGCGGAAGGCACGGAGATCATCTGTCAGTACATGGGCCAGTTTGGCGAGCACGACGACCGCGCAGGCACTGGCGGCCAGCTGCAGGACCACAAGGGATTGCAACGCGGCAGGCCGGTCCATGATCGCTCGGAGCAGCAGATAGGGTGCGCCGTATCCGGGCATCCGGTAGTCGGGTGAATAGCCCTTGCCTTGCAATAGGGAGTCGATGGGTCCCAAATAGCCCAAGGCATCCCCTCCGAATCCGTACCAGGGCCCGAACAGCGGGGTTCCATGTTCCAACAGCATCCACAGCAGGAGCAGCAGTTTTCCGACGAACGCGACCAGCAGGAGCGGCCACCAACGGTCAGGCCGGATCAGGTCGCGGAAAACGCTCATGAACAACAAGACGCTGCGCGAACGTCCGGTTGCCGGGCGTTGTGATGCAGTCCTCGGTGCATCGGTGTCGGATCCGTCCATCGGTGCGTTGGGAAGAGGGCGGGCAAGGGTCCGGCTCAGACCCGCTGGGCCTTGAGCCGCAATGTGTCCGTGTGCTCCCGGCGCGCCTTGGAGATGCTCGTATTGAGTTCGAAGCCGATGAGCAGCACGATCATGTTGAAGTAGAGCCAGAGTTGCACGGCGAGGATGGCACCGAGCGATCCGTAGAGCGCGTTGTAGTTGGTGATGTTGTTGAAGAAGAAGGCCAGCGCCTGTGACAGCAGGATGGTGAGGATCAGGGCGAGCACCGCACCCGGGGTGAACAGCCGGAAGCGGCGTGCCTTCGGGTCACCTGCATTGTAGAGAAGGCTGACGCTGGAGAGCATCAACAGGATGGTGATGACCCATTTGGCGGCGAACAGGCCGAACCGCTCCAGGACCCCGAGCACGTGTCCATGGTCGCCCAGCAGGGAGATGGCCCGATTGCTCAAGGTGAGCAGCGCCATGGCCACCACCATCATGATCGTGATGGCCACGACCAGCCCCATGCTGATCAAGCGCTCTTTCAGCGGGCTGTGCCACTCGGTGACGTGATAACTGCCCTGGAACCCGTTCATGATGGCCAGCATGCCGTTGCTGGCCAGGTAGATGCCGACCAGGAAGCTCACGCTGAGCAAGGTGCCGTGTTTGCGTACCACGAGGTCGTGCAGCAGGTCCTCGATGAATTTGTACACCTCTGATGGAAGCATTTCGTGGAAAGAGTCCATCAGCTTCTCCTGGAAATCGGCGACCGGTATGTAGGGTATCAGTGTGAGCAGCAGGATGATCGTGGGGAAGAACGCGAGGAAGAGCTTGAAAGCGATCGCTGATGCGCGGGTGACGAGGCGGCCTTCGGAGAGCGCCAGGAAGAAGAAGCGTGAAATGCGGTAGAGGCTGAACCCTTCGAAGCCGGGCAGCACGATGCGTTGTGACCAGCCGATCAGGCGGCGGTTGGCGCGCGCGTACAGGATCTTCCGCCAGAGCCGCTTGAACATCAGATCTCGTTCACCATTGGGTCAGCAACGGTGGAAAGATGCGCATAAGGGGTGGACCATGCATTGGCTCCGACACGGCGCGCGCACAACGTTCTTATCTGTGTTCATCCGCGTCCATCCTTTGCATCTGCGGTTGAACTACGGGTGTCCGCCGAAGGCGGAGCATCCGCAGTCAGATCATCGCCTTCAGGCTCAGGTCCAAACTGCCTGCGCTGTGGGTGAGCGCACCCACACTGATGAAGTCCACCCCGCTCGCCGCGTACTGGCGCGCATTGGCCAATGTGATACCCCCGCTGGCTTCGGTCTCGCAGGCGTTGTTGATGGTCTGCACGGCTTTGCGCAGGTCATCGAAGCCGAAATTGTCGAGCATGATGCGCTGCACACCGGCGACCGAAAGGGCGAGCCGCACCTCGTTCAGGTTCCGGGTTTCCACTTCGATGGGCAACTTCAGCCCGTTGTCGGCGAGGTAGCGCTGGGCGGCGCGCACGGCTTCCGGAATGCCACCGGCGAAGTCCACATGGTTGTCCTTGATCATCACCATGTCGTACAGTCCGTACCGATGATTGTGCCCACCACCGATGCGCACTGCCCACTTCTCGATGGCGCGCAGCACGGGCGTGGTCTTTCGCGTGTCCAGTACGCGGCAGCCCGTGCCATCGAGGGCCTCCACGAAGCGGCGGGTCAGCGTGGCCGTCCCGCTCATGCGCTGCATGAAATTCAGCACGGTCCGTTCCACCGTGAGTATGCTGCGTGCTGGCCCTGTGATGGTGAAGGCTACATCCCCGCTCTTCACGGCGGCACCGTCCTGGATCAGGATGCGCAACCGCAAGGTGGGATCATAGTGGGCGCAAATGGCCTCCGCCAGTTCCACGCCCGCAAGCACGCCGTCCTGCTTCACGAGCAGGCGCGCTGCACCCCGCGATCCCGCTGGGATGGTGGAGAGGGACGTATGGTCGCCATCGCCGACGTCCTCCAACAGGGCACGCCGGATGAGGTCGTCGGTTCCTTCGGGCAGCACCGCGACCTATTTGTTGCTGTTCTCGATGCGGAGCTGTTTCACCTGCACGGCGTCGCCGGTCTTCTTCAGGAAGAAGGTGACGCGGAACACGCCGTTCGCCGTGTTGAGCTGGCCGATGCAATAACGGTCGCCCATCTTGCTGGTGCCCTCGTGCTCGATGCGCAGCCCCTTCGGCTCATGCTCATCGAAGAACTTGCGGAGGATGCCTGTCGCTTGGGCTTTGCTGTAGTAGTCGCTGGTGGTCAACACCGTAAGGTCGACGTTGGCTACGAGCTTCTCGCCCAAAGCGTTCACATCGCCGGCACCGAGTGCGGCGGTCACCTGGTCCTTCACGTCCGCTTGCGCGTGCAGAAGATGCACGGCGAGAAAAGTGAGCAGGGAAAAGAGGATGCGTTTCATCGCGTGTGTTGAACGTGAGCGAAGTTTGCAAACATCAGGCCATCGGAACGGCCGCTGCGGCGCATACTTGTCAACAAGGCGAAGGATGAGAACCAAGCTGGTGATGGTGGGCAAGACCGAACGGGGCTTCGTGGCGGAGGGAATGGCGCACTACTTGGAGCGCGTGCGGCATTGGAGCCGTGTGGACGAAGTGGTGGTGGCCAAGAGCGATCGGGCAACGCCTGAGGAACAACGCGTGGAAGAGGAGCGGAACCTGTTGAAGGCCATCCCTTCCGGTGCGCGCTTGGTGGTCCTGGACGAGATCGGGAGAACGATCGACAGCCGCTCCTTCGCAAAGAAGTTGGGTGACTGGCGGGACCAGGGCGCGCGCGAGACGTGCTTCGTCATCGGGGGGGCATACGGCCTTACGGATGCGGTGCGCGAACGTGCCGATCTGCTGCTGTCGCTTTCACCGATGACCTTTCCCCATCAGTTGGTGCGTGTACTCTTCGCTGAGCAGCTCTACCGCGCGTGGTCCATCCTCAACCGCACGGGGTATCACCATTGACCGCCGAAGCCTTGCGCCGCAGACGGGGAAGGGCTGCTCAGCTTGTGAACGTGCGTTCGGCGTTCTTCCGTGTGTGGCCCCGGTCGCGCTCCAACTCTTCACCGGTGTCCGCACCAGTGTTTCTGCACGCCATACCTGAACTCGCTGTCGATGATCCGCCAACCCGCGCTTTCGATCACTTCGCGCAGCGCTTCGCGGTCGAATTCCCAGATATGATCGTTGTCCGTGTATTGGAGCTTGGCCCCGGCGATGTGGCGGTAGTGGTTCAGGTAGGAGGCATCCAGGTCGGGCAGTTCGATGTAGCAGTGCATGGCGTGTGCCTTCAGCCGTGCGAGCATCTCTTCGGGCTTCTCCAGATGTTCGAGTATGTGCGAAAGGACCACGAGGTCCATCGGGTCCTTTTCGCGCTGCAATACCTCGAAGGCGTCGGCATGGATGAACTCCAGGTTCTTCGCCGGGTGCATCTTGCGCGCCTTGTCCAACGCCGCGGCATCATGGTCCACGGCAATGACGCGTTGGGCCCTTTCCGCAACGAGCGCACTGATCTCGCCGTACTTGCAACCGAGGTCGAGGACGCGCGCGCCGGGTTCCACGCGCACGAGCAGGAACTCCAGGTTCTTCCGGCGCATGGATGCCTCTCCGAAACCATACATCCGTTCCGCCTGCTCGATGGCGAGCCGCCATCCGATCCAGTTCAGGTCAAGGTAGAAGCGCATCTTGCCCTTGGGTGATGCGAAGGGCAGTTTGGCGAGCCGATAGCAGATGGAAAGGAGCGTATGCCGGGGCTTTTGCCGATCGAACCGGAGCTTCATCGACGGAGGTTTTTTTCTGCTTGGTATCGTTCACGGCTTGCCCGGCTCACCCGAAGGCTTGATATAGTACGCTTTCATGCTATCGCCCAATCTGAACAGGTTCAGGAGCGCATTGGCCATGCGTTTCAACAGGCGCATGTGCGGCTTGTGTTCCAGCGCCTCGCGGATGGATTCCTCCTTCTTCTGTGCGGCGCTCTTGTTCACCGCGCTGCGGTCATGGCGCACTTGCCAGCGGTAGATGCTGAACCCCGTGGTGGTGAGGCCACGTTTCCGGAGACCTGTGGAGGTGAGCATGCGGTCGAGCGTGCGCGGGGTGAAATAGGTGAGGTGTTCCGGGTAACTGGCCACGTTCCAATCGCCGGGAGATACCCTGCGGGCGATGCAGTTGAAGTTGGGGGTGGTCACGTAGAAAAGCCCGCCCGGTCGGAGAACGGCCATCACATTGCGCAGCTCCGCTCTGGGGTCACGCAAGTGTTCGATCACTTCGATCGAGCAAACGATGTCGAAATGTTCCGGCGGGTAGTTTTCGGGATCCAGCGGGCCATCCGACATCCGCACTCCGCGCGCCTCGGCCGCAGCGAGGGCGTGCGCGCCGATCTCGGTCCCGTGCACGCTCCAGCCGCGCATGGCCGCCCGTTGCATGAAGATGCCTGAACCGCAGCCGGTCTCCAGGATGCGGCCGGTCTTGCGGAAGGGTTCGAACGAATCGAGCACTTCTTCATAGCGCAGGATCGTCACCGGCGAGATGTCCTCCACCGTCAGGTAGCGGGAATAGAACGCGATCAGGTCTTCCGTCGACGGCTCGAGCGAGGTGAATACCAGCCCGCATTCCCCGCACCGGACCAAATGGTGCGCGGCCATCGCCGAATAAGCCGTCTTCGCGTTGGAGCCGCATTGCGGGCACGGGCGGGGTGTGCCGGGGACTTTCACCGGGCCGGCAGCAGCGGTGGCGTTATGGGGTGCCGACGCGGGAGCGGCAGCGCGTTGGTCGATAACGGGTTTTGCGGCCGTGCTCGTAGGCGTACCATCCTTCCGCAGCCAGACGGCGACTTCCATGCCGGTGCTGGTCCAGGCCATCAACGGTCGGGCGATGACGTCCAGGAATTTCGGTAGATAGGTGGGGCATACATAGTGGGCATGGCGTTCCACGTTGTACCCGTTCGATCGGCCATGCGCCCTGAAGGACTCCACGGTGAATTCGTGGAGGTGGTAGGGCGCGTGCATCGGGCTGAGGTTGCCAACACAATCGGAACGGCGCAGTCTGTAATACAGGTTGGTCATCCGTACGATGAGCCAATCCGCGGAGGGTACCTCCACATGGATCACGCCGCCCGGTTTCAGCCAGGTGAGCGCCCGTGCAAGCGCGGCACCGGGATCGCCGATATGCTCCAGCACCACGCACAAGTTGATGAAGTCGAACGAGGCGGGCGGATAGTCGGCGTCCTCCACGGTGCCCAGGCGCAGGCGTTCAGGATCAACGCCCATCTTGCTGATCGCCCGGTCCCGGAAGGGTGCGGATGGCTCAAGGCCATGGGTCTCATAACCGGCCTTTTCCAGCTGCACCATCGCGTAGCCGAGCCCGGCCCCGATATCAAGCACCCGCTTCGGTCCGCTGCCCAGCAGTTCGCGGCTGACGTTGACCTCCTTGATGAAGTAATCCTTGGGGATGGCGAAATAGGAGGGGTCCCAATAGGATTCGGGCGGCACCCCGTAGTGGTCGTCAATGGACATCGGCACTGGCTGGGGGTCGCTGTACACGAGTCCGCAGGACCTGCAACGCATGATGGTCGTTGCGACGCCCTTCTCCGTGCGGGGGTTGCGCCCTTGCTTCTTGTTGAGCCTCCGCCCCATCATGCGGTGGCCGCCAGTAGGATCGCCGCACATGCTGCACCGATCGATGCTCTTGAAGGTGTAGTATCCCGTCAGGGCCATGCGCAAGTATACCCATCCGATCGGCGCATCAACGAAGTGCTGGCCGCTCTTCCGCGCGGCCTGTCCGAAGCACCTTGGCGAACCGGGATCTCAGGCGGAGGAAGGGCGATACGTAGAAACGGTAGCCAGGCCGCGAGAGCGGCGGTCACGCGCCGCACGAAGTGCGGGTGCGGAACAATGACCTGCCGGGTCACGCCGTGAAGGCGGTATACCCGAGACCATGGTCGTTATCCGTGCAGGCCGAACGATATCCGTCCGGAAAAGCTGGGAATACCTTGGGCCGAGTGCAAGAGTGTGCCTCTTTCCGCACGGATCTGGACAGCAAGGTATGCTCGCGGTCATGGTGGTAGGCGCCTATGGATCCGCTCCGGGAGATCAGGGGGCCGACAGCGGCTGGCGAACGATCAGGAGCAGCAGAAATGAGCAATTGCCGACAGCGAACTTCCATGTGAACATGCCAAGCGCTCGTTCGCCGCCTTCGGAACCTGCTCTGAAGGCGGCGATGGCGAAGTCAACCGTTCACTACTACATGATCGTGGATCCGGCCAAACGTTCAGAGGCGATGGGTTTGGCGATCGGCTTGGCCACGGCCACAAGGCCTGTGGCGATATTGTCCAATGGACAGGCTCCCGGTTGGTCGGTGGCCGCCAGAGAACATCATCTTTGGAGCGATGATCTACATGCTTTACCACGGCTACGTGGACATCTATGTCTGGGAGTACTTCCTGTCCGCGTTCTACATCATCGGCCTCTATGTGTGGTTCTCGCGCCTGAAGAACGTCAACATCAAGGCGCATCCGGAATACAAGTACTTCCTGTGGGGCTTTCTGGCCAAAGTGATCGGTGGGATGGTATTCGCGCTCGTCTACTTCTACCACTATCAGGGCGGGGATTCCATCATGTACTTCTACTCGGCGGTCTCCACCGTCAAATTGGCCACATCCCGCCCATTGGACTACTTCGGGGTGATGTTCGGCGACAACACGCTGGACAATTGGGCGCGGTTCGATACGGATACGGGCTATCCCTACCAGTACGTGTTCCTTGATCCACGGACCTGGATGGTGATCCGATTGCTGAGCCCGTTGGTCTTCATCGCCTTCAAGAGCTACCTGGTGACCACCGTAATGCTGGCCAGCATGGCGTACATGGGCGTGTGGCGGTGTTTCAGGATGTTCGTGGGCTATTTCCCCACCATGACGGGCAAGTTCGCAATGGCCTTCCTGTTCGTTCCTTCTGTGATCTTCTGGGGCAGCGGTGTCGGCAAGGACACCTTCACTTTCAGCGGAACCTGCTTCTTCGTCTATGCGGTGGACCAATGGTTCTTCAAGCGGTCACGGAGCTTCGGGACGATCTTCGGCGGCCTCGTCAGCGGTGGACTGGTGATCTACATCAAGCCGTACATCTTCATGGCACTTGTGCCCAGCATGCTGTTGTGGATCCTGTATTCCCGGATCACCGGCATCCGCAATACGCTCATCAAATTCGTGGTGGTCCCTTTCGCGTTCCTGGTGCTCGTGGGCGGTACCATCGGAATCCTCAGCGGCCTGGGCGACAAGCTCGGCAAGTTCTCGTTGGACAATGCGATCACCACCACCCTGGTCACCAACCAGGACATGATGCGCAACACGGACTACAGCTCGAACTACTTCGACATCGGCGCGATGGACGGCACCTGGTCGGGCCTGCTCTCGAAAGCACCTACGGCCATTTTCGCGGCGTTGTTCAGGCCGCGCCTGGACGAGGCGCGCAACGTGGTGATGCTGATAAGTGGTCTGGAGAACGCATGGCTGCTCTGGCTGGTCTTCGGGACCTTGGTCTCCGGTCGTGTGGTGTTCGTGCCGCGGTTCATATTCGGCAACCCGATCGTGCTGATGTGCCTGTCGTTCTCCGTTGTGTTCGGTTTCGTTATCGGCATTTCCACGCCCAACTTCGGTGCCTTGGTACGGTTCAAGATCCCCATGCTCCCGTTCTTCATCAGCAGCTTGGTCCTGATCAGGTACATCGCACAGTTGGACAGACGGGCACGGGAGCACAACAGGCGACTCGACCTGAGGAGCATCCGTGCGGGGACCGCGCATCTCACCGAAGAGGAGGATATCCTGCCCCCGCGGTCGCGGCGAAAGTCACGGCCAAGAACACGGCAGGAAGAACAACCGGGCACCGATGGCGCATGGACAGCCGCACCCTAGCGTGATCCCCGGGCTCCCTCGGTCGCAGGTTGGTGTCCCCAGGCACATCCTGGTGATCACCTACTGGGCCTACGCGGACGCGTTGGTCCAGACCTACACGCTACCATACGTCCGGCAGATGTTGAGCGCTCTTCCTTCGGAGAGCCGTATTCACCTGGTAACATTGGAGAAGCACGGTGCGGAGGCGGCTATGGTCACCGATGCGGGCGTGGTGCATCATCCGTTCCAATATCGCTCGTTCGGAATGGGCGGGGCGGGCATGCTGTTGGGCCTGTCCTGGCGGTTGTCGCGGTTGGTGCGTCGTCATCGGGTGGACACCGTGCATGCCTGGTGCACGCCCGCCGGTATGATCGGACATATCGTTTCCGTGATGACCGGACGACCACTGGTGATCGACAGCTTCGAGCCGCACGCTGAAGCGATGGTGGAGAACGGGACCTGGAAGCGTGGCGGTATGGCCCATCGCCTGCTGTTCCTGTTCGAGCGGTTGCAGACACGCAGGGCGAAAGTGCTCATCGCGGCGACGGAGGGCATGCGCGACTACGCGGCGCTGAAGTACGGACACACCTCGGCGCGCTGGTTCACCAAGCCCGCATGCGTCGATACCGAGCGGTTCTCGGATCGCGTGATCAAGAGTCCTGAGAAGCTCCGGTCGCTCGGATTGGATGGTCGGATCGTCGGTCTGTACGCGGGCAAGCTCGGCGGCATCTACCTGAAGCAGGAGGTCTTCGACCTGTTCCGCGCCGCGCATGACCATTGGGGCGGGAACTTCCGCGTGCTGCTGCTCACCCCGCATCCCATTGCCGAACTGGAGCCCCTCATGGCCAAGGCCGGGTTGGACCGGTCGCTGTTCACGGTGATGTCCGTACCGCACGAGGAGGTTCCCGCACTGATGGGACTCGCCGACTTCGCCGTCACACCCGTGAAGCCCGTACCGACCAAGCGGTACTGCACGCCCGTGAAGGACGGTGAGTACTGGTCCTTGGGACTGCCGGTGATCATCACGGAGGGTATTTCGGACGATTCCGGTATCATCCGCGAGAACGGCATCGGCAGTGTCCTTGAAAGCCTTGACCGGAAGGGCTACGAGAAAGCGGTGCGGGAAGTGGCCGCGTTGCTTGACGGCCGATCACGGAAGGAGTTGTACGAACGCATCCGGCCCATCGCGCTCCGTTACCGGGGCTTCGACCGGGCTGAACGCATCTATCAGGAGATCTATGGAACGTGAACGGATACTGGTGACCGGGGGCGCAGGCTACATCGGTTCGCACACTATCGTCGAATTGCTCGCACGACCGGGCGTGGAGGTCGTGTCCGTGGACAACCTGTCCAATTCGGACGCGGGCACCTTCCAGCGAATCGCGCGCATCATCGGGCGGGATGTGCGCAACCACGGGATCGACCTGTGCGACGAAGCGGCCTTGCGCGGTATGCTGGAACGAGAGGGCCGGTTCGATGGCGTGGTCCACTTCGCCGCGTTCAAGTCGGTGCCCGAGTCGATGGCCGATCCGCACAAGTACTATGACAACAATATCCGCTCGCTGCTGAACATGTTGGAGGCCTCGGTCGCTCACGGGATCCATCGGTTCATATTCTCCTCCTCGTGTTCCGTCTATGGCAACATCGGGCAGCTGCCGGTGAGCGAGACCACCCCGTTGGGCAGGGCCGAATCACCCTACGCGCACACCAAACAGATCGGCGAACGGATCGTGGAGGAATACGCGCGCGCGAATCCAGCATTGAGCGCCATCAATCTGCGCTACTTCAATCCTGTGGGCGCGCATGCCTCGGGGCTGTTGGGCGAGGATCCGATCAACCCGGCCAGCAGCCTTGTCCCGGTTATCACGCGCACGGCCATCGGCAAGCTCCCAATGGTCACGGTGTTCGGTACGGATTACGACACGCGCGACGGGTCATGTATCCGTGACTACGTGCATGTGTCCGACATCGCGAGCGCGCATGTGAAAGCCCTCGCCCGCGCGGCGGCGAACGGTTCAGGTGTGGAGGTCTTCAATCTGGGCACGGGCTCCGGGGTGAGCGTGCTCGAGGCGATCGCGGCGTTCGAAGAGGTCAGCGGGATGCGCCTCCCCCATGTATTGGGACCGAGACGTGCTGGGGACGTAGGGGCGATCTGGTCGGACACGGCCCGGTCATCCTCGGAACTTGGATGGACAGCAGAGCGGGACCTGCGCACCATGATGGAGACCGCTTGGAAGTGGGAGCGGCACCGTGCGCAGGAACCTTGAGCCGATCACCCGGCCGCGGACCGGGGACTTTGTGCGCGCGGCCCGGGTGCTCGCATCAGACGCGCACGCAGCGCGCCCCATAGGTGGCGGTGCAGGAACAGGTCGCGCGTCATGAACCGCCGGAGACGCTTCCAGGACCTGGCCAACTGGGCTGCTGGAGGCGCGGGGTCCAGACCGCACATGCATCTGTACAATTCGATATAGCCCTCATGCACACCGCGTGGATCGCTCGTGGCGGAAGGGTGGCCGATGCGGTAGTGCAGCACTTCGCGCGCCGTGCTCACGTACCGTCCTTGCCGCGCTATGCCCAGGTAGAACGCACAATCCTCGGAATGGCCCATGTGTTCGGGCAGGCGGTACGTATACCCGGGGATGCGCCTGACCATCCATGTGTTGCCGGCGAAGCACGATCCGTCAAGCGCCATGAGCGCGTCGAAAGGCATGCCGTCATACCAAGGGGAACGGATCCATACGGTCCTGCCGGTACTGTTGTCGAAGGCCCGCATGGCCCCGTCGGCGAAGCGCGCATCGGGGTACCGCAGGAAGAGGTCGTGCCTGAGCCGCAAGGAGTCCTTCGGAAGGCGGTCGTCCGCATCCAGGAAGCAGAAGAACTCCCCGTTCATGACCGACAGGCCCTTGTTGCGGGCGATGGAAACGCCCTGTAAAGGTTCGGAAAGTACCTTGATGCGGGGATCCGTGAACGAAGTGGCGATGGTGTGGGTGCCGTCCGTGGAACCGTTGTCCACGAGCAGGAGTTCCCAGTTGTTCCACGTCTGCTCGAGCACGGAATCCACGCATTCGCGCAGGAACGGCCCGGCGTTCAGGGCGGGAAGGATGATGGAGATGAGCGGGCCGTTGGCGTTGGTCACCAGCAGCCGAGGGTCCATGGGCGCACCCCTGTTCTCCGGAACGTGCATCATGGAGCGGGCGGGGCGACGGGTTTCAGGAACAGGGTGCGCAGGAAGCCGATGTCCGAGGGCCGCATCAGGAAGAGGTCCGCGATCGGCAGGTTCAATCGGTAGCGGAACACCAGGCAGGTCACGGTGAGGATCGCCAGGTAAGCGGTCGTGCTCGCGATGGAGGCGCCGATGATGCCGATGCGCGGGATCAGCAGCAGGTCCAGCACCACGGTGGTGATGGCGGCGATGAGGGCGCCGTAGAGGTTGAAGCGGAGCAGTCCGCGCTGGGTGAGCACAACGGCGAGCAGCTTGTACGCGCAACTGAAGACGATGCCCGGGAGGAGCCACCACAGGGCGATCACCGATCCGGCGAAGCTCTCACCGAACAGCCAGGGGAGCAGCCAGGGCGCTATCACGGCGGTGAAGGCGCAGAGAACGGCAACGAGCGTGAAGTTCAACCGGGCGATCACATAGAAGCGTCCCATCATCGCTTCACTGTCGCTGGAGTAGAGATAGGGTTGCACCACGCGGGAAAGCGGTTCGGGGATATTGAAGAACAACTGGCCCATGCCCACGGCCACGGCGTACAGTCCCAAGTTGGCCGTCCCGGCGAACTGGTCCACCACCCAGATGTCGAACCGGTAGTTCACCAGATTGATCAGGTTCACCAGGTAGCCCGTGAGCGAAAAGACCATGAACGGCTTGATGATCGACCAGTCGCGCAAGGGCCAGGGCGGCAGCCCGATGCGCCTCACGTAGATGATGGACCAGATCACGGCCTGGGCGCTGACGCCCGTCAGGGTCACGGCCAAGGTGTACGGAAGGATGCGCGCGGGCGCGATCTCCGCCCGGAACAGCCAGATGAGTGAGAATCCCGCGCAACTGAACGCCGCGGTCACGATGCCCATGCGGTTCAGGATCGCGAACAGCTTGAGCCCTTGCACCATGGCCGAGATGAAGGTGATCACCTGGCCCATGAGAACGGATATCCCCACATATGCGTAGAATACCGGGTGTGCCAGGTGTCCGGGGAAGAAGATCCCCCGCGGACGGTCATCGAGGACGATCAGCAGGAGGATGGTCGGCACGGCCACCAGGTTGATGGCGAAGAGCGAGCTGGCCATCCCCACGGGCACCCGGTGATCGCCGTTGCCACGTGCCGTATGGTACATGAGGCCCAGGCTGAAGTTGAGCCCGAGGGCCATCATCAGGAAGATGACCAGGTTCTGCATCAGGGCGAAGCCGCCGCGTCCCGCATCCCCGAGCACGTTGGTCATCAGCGTGCTGGCCACGAAGAAGAGGAGCAGGGTGGGCGCCTGCGCGAGGAAGGTGTAGAAGATGCTGCGCTGGATGCTCACGGGGTCGACCTCGCCGCGGCGCGGACGTATTGGCTCATTGGATGACGAACCTTTTTCTCACCGGACGGACGAGCACGGCCGGATGGCTGATCACGGCCATGAGGAAGAAGCGCAAGGCGCGCATGCGGTCGCGGGTGAATTTCCACCAGCTGCCGCCGATGGCCCAATAGAGGTTGGCCATGCAGCGCCGGCGGAAGACCGGTTCGCTCAGCAGTCCCGCGTCCGCTGCTTTCCGGAAGAGGCGCAGGTGGTCGCGTTCGAACAGCGGTATGCTCTTGCTCATGCTGCCGGGCACCACGCGGTAGAGGTTCTGTGCCATGTCCAGCCGCTTGTAGGTGAAGCGTTGCGACAGGTGGATGGCGAGGTCCTGGTCGGCGGCATTGGAGAGGTGTTCATCCAGGCGAATGCCCTGATCGAAGCATCGGCGCCGGGCGAGCACGTTGCTGCAGGGCGTGGGTACGGCGGTGGTCGCACCCAGCAGGACGGTGCGCGTAACGTCGCCGTCCGTCCCTTTCAACCGCGGGCCGGCGGGCCTCAGGTCCGCATCGCAGATCAAGAGGTCGCCGTACACCCAGTCCACGCCATGCTCGCGCAGTCCACGGAGCTTCATGACCAGGTTGTCCGGGAGCATCGCGTCATCGCCGTCCATGAAGCAGATGAAGTCGCCCTTGGCGAGCGCGAGGCCCATGTTGCGCGCGGCGCTCACTCCGGCGTTGGCCTGGTCCACGATCCGCAGGCGCGGATCGTCGATCGCGAGTACCCGGGCCAGGGTATCATCGGTGGACCCGTCGTTCACCACGATCAGCTCCAGTCCATGATGGGTCTGTGCCAGCACTGAACGCACGGCTTCCCCGATCCAGGGCCCGGCGTTGTAGGCGGGAACGATCACGGTGACCAGGTCGCTCATCCGGTGACCACCGGATCCCGGCGGAGATGATGGGGGGCGTTCAGGAGCTCGCGGTACAGGTCGGTATATCCGTGGTACATCCGTTCGAAGGAGAACATGCGCAGTGCGATGGCCTGGCCCGCCTTTCCCATGCGGGGACCGTCCGTTGCAAGGAGGCGTTCAACCCCTTCAGCCAGGGCTTCACCGGAGCGTTCCTTCACGAGTATCCCGCTCACCCCGTCCTCGATCGCGTCCAGTGCGGCACCCGTCCGTGTGGAGACCACGGGCACGCCGGCCATCATGGCCTCGGCGTAAACGAACCCGAACGGCTCATGGTCGGCGGCGTGCAGATAGCCGTCCATGATGCCGAAGAGCGAGGGCACATCGTCGCGCTCGACCCAACCGGTGAAGATGATGTTCGCTTCCAGTCCATATTCCGTCACCCATCGGCGCACTTGGGCCTCCTGCGGGCCTGTGCCGCAGAAGAGGAATCGGGCGCGGGGATGGCGTTTGACCAGTATCCGTGCGGCATTGACGATGTGTTCATAGCCCTTCCACTCGATGAACCGCGCGAGCGTGCCGAACACGGGGCCCTGCCCTTCCAGCCCGAAACGTGCCCGGAGGCGGGCCATGATGGCGGGATCCTGTGAAGTGTACCTTCCAGTTGGTATACCGTGGTGCACCATCGCCACTTTGCCCGGTCCGATGCGCTCCTTCTCCGTCATGTGGGCGCGCACATCACCGGAACAGGCGATGGCCTTGTGCGCGAAACGGGCGACGAGCCGATCGAGGAACACCCATTGGGGGGAATAGTTCCAGTGGTATCCGGAATCCTGACGGGTGTATACGCGGAGGCGAACGCGGGCCGCCCATGCGGCGATCATGCCCGGCAGCGTGTCATCGAACAGGTGTCCATGCACCACATCCGGGCGGTAGCGCATCATGTGCCACCATAGCCAAGGCAGGGCTTTCAGGAGGCCGCGCTTTCGATGGCGGGGGTCGTATCGGATCCAGTGGCAGTCGAAACCGAGCGCGGGCATCTCGTCCATCATGGCGGGCCGCTCATGGTACATCACCAGGAAGGTCAGGCGGACATCGCCATCGCGCTTCGCCCGTTGCGCGAACCACGAGAGATAAGGCACCGATCCGCTCGTTGCGAAGATGTGAAGTACATGCAAGGGACGATGGGATGGCGCGGGCACGGGAATACAGGAGTAGAACGCGGGCACAAAGGAACGGTTGCCCCAGGAAAGCGGGGGTGCGGGTCAAGCCTTTGATCAACGGTGCGCGGTTGGTCGCCCCGGGGCTCAAGGAAGAGCACCCCTCTTCCGCGATGCGGCTTCGAGCCGATCGGCCCAGCGGTGCATGTTCGCATCGTAGTCGAAGGCCGACAGTGCGTCCGCTGAGGGGTCGAAGGGCAATGCTCCACCGGTCGCGTGCATCCGGAGGTGTTCGATCAAGTGTGCGATGATGGCCGCCCCGTCGCGAACGATCTTGCCCGTGCGGGTGGTCGTGAGCGCTTCCTCCATCTCGTCCTGTTCTTCGCTCAACAGGATGATGGGTCTGTTGGCGCCCAGGTATTCCAGGAATTTCACCGGAAGGTATCCCTTGCGCCCGCTGAGCGCCAGTTGCAAGAGGGCGTCGGAATCCTGTTGCAGCGCGATGGCTTCGTTCGGACCGACGGTCGGGGATCGTTCGATCAGTCCGGTGGCCTGTTCCGCGCGTTCCAGTCGCCGCATCGTCTCCGCGTCCGTGCTCGCCGCCCCGACGAAACGGACGCACAACCGATCGGCCAACGTCGGGTGCTGGGTTCGCAACTCGTGCAAAGCCCGGAAGAATGTCTCCCAGGGTTGTTCCGGATAGAGCTGACCGGTGTGTGTGAGAATGAAGCGATCGCCGACCTGGCGCTTCGCCGGCTTCTGCCGGGGATCGAACCCGCCGTGCACCACCACACCGTAGCGGTTCCCGGTGATGGCCATCGCGTTCGCGAGGAAGGCCTTGCTCACGGCCGTCAGCACGTCGGCGTGTCCGCAAAAGCGCCGCTCGAGCCGACGCATGCGTTCGCGCCGCAACGCGCCGGCCAGCCCGGAGCCCTGATGCGTGATGATGTCCTTCGCCACCTCAGGGATGGCCACGTTCCATGGATCCCGGTAGTCGACCGCCCACACCGCGTTCCAATGCCGCGCGAGGCGGGCTCCAGTATCGAATACCGCCGGGTCCGGGCTGGTGGCCACCACGATGTCCTGTGGTCCGAGCTCACATTCGACCATCGAGGGTGACAGGTCCCAGCGCAAGCCGTGCCTGAAGGGCAGGGCCAGATCGGCCAGCACGCGCAGCGGGCCATTGATCCAACCACCTCGCGTGGCCATCACGGTGTTCAGCAGAAACCGCTGTCCCGCGTTCAGGTCATGCGTCGCTGCACCCCGGGGTGTCCGCAGCATGCGCAAGCCATCCAGGTCACCGTACGCTTCCGTCTCGCTTTCAGGCGAGGACGTGAGCACGGACACGGCCCATCCGCGCCGAAGGAGGCACTTGGCCAGGTGATAAGGTCTGCGCGCACCCGGCGCGTTCACGGGAGGGAACCACGTGGAGAGGATCAGGACACGTGGAGGTGCCATGGTTCATTCGCCCGAGCTTACCTCGTCCAGCGATCGGAGGATGCGTTCGGTGAGCGCTCCATAGTCCATGCCGTCCAAGTATCGGTCCACCGCCGCGGTGTCCACGGTGAGCCGCCCATCGAGCACATCGGTCATCACCCGCAGGAACTCTTCGGTATCGTCCGCCTTGAAACAGCCCTTATCCTCCAGTTCGGGTATATAGCTGTTGTTGGTGGTGACCAAAGGGCAGTGCTGTGCGAGGTATGTGAGGACTTTCAGGGGCGTGCGTCCACCGCTCAAGGGAATGCTCCGCCGGACCTCGAAGTCGTAAGCGAGAAGTCCTACGGACGCGCCGCGCACGAGGTCGCGCAATTCGTCGGGGTGTTTCACACCGAGATAGACGACGTTCGGCAAGGACAGCAGCAGATCGCGCTCCTGCTCGATCTCGGGCGGCAAGGAGAACTCACGTCCGGCCACCAGGAACTTCATCGCGGGGAAACGCTCGGCGGCGCGTATCAGTACCTGGTAGTTGGTGAAATCGCTGAGGCTCGCCGCGAAGAGCGCGTAGCGCCCGTGTTCTTTCCGCCATTTGTCGACGGCGGCGGGATCGCACTTCCGGTCCTCGGCGCGTACACCGTGGGGGACGAGCATGCGGTGCTGGTTGAATGGCGCGTAGTAGTCCAGGAACCAGCGGTTCACGGTCACCATCAGGTCCGCGGACCGTGCCATCAGTTTGTCCTCCGGGAAGGATTGGTAGGGATCCACCACATGGTAGATGCATCGCGCACCTGCGCGTTGGATCGCGGTGCATTCATCCAGGGCGAGCGGATTGAAGGTCCAGCAGACGGCATGGGGATCGGGCCGTAAGCGCAGGATCTTCCGGCCTCCCCAACGACCGACGAAGGCTCCTGACTTCCGTGGCAGGGTATTGCGGTACGAGACCACGTGTACGCCCTCCGGAGAGACCCAGGTGCGTGCGTGCCAAGAGACCAGGTCGGCGGGTCGCCAGCGTTCGGGCATGTTCACGAAGTACACCTCGTGCCGTTTCGCGAGCTCCGCCGCGTAGTGGTGCTTGGAATACCACATGTCGCTCCAAGGCTCGTTGGAGAACAGGAAGATCGTCCGGTGCTCGACACCGACCCCGCGGAGCAGGCCGGGCAGGCCTTTGAGGAATCCTTCGATGCGCTCGAACGTGCGCTCGTAGGTCATCGTGCGTGCATAGGAGACCCGCGCTTCCGCGATCGCTGGCGGTTCGCCATGGTCCAAGAACTGCTGCAGCCTGTCCAATGATCGGTCCCGGTCGTTCTCCATGTACATCAGGTGACCGATCGGAACGTACTCGGAGAACACGGTGGAGAAAACCGGCTTGCCCAAGGCGAGGTATTGGAAGGTCTTGTGGTGGGAGATGTCGTTCCCCGGGAACGACAGGTCCATGGGGGCCAGGCAGAAGCGGCTGCCCGCGATATAGGATTTGAGCTCCTTGAAAGGCTTCACCCCTATGTAGTGCATGTTGGGGAAGCGGCCCGGCAAATAGATCGACCGCGCCGGATCGTCGTCCTTCAACGCGAGCCGCCCCACGAAGAGAAAGGGAACATCCGGGAAGTGCTCCAGCATAGCCGCCACATGCGCGTGGTCCACCCGGCTGTCGATGGTGCCTACGTAAAGGCCGTAGCCCTGTGGAACATCAGGGGGCGTGGCTGAGAACTCATCGCTGGAGATGGAATGCCCGATGGTGAGCAGCGGCTTGTGGAAGTGCTGGTACCTTACGGAGAGTTGCTCGGAGATCGTGATGATCGCGTCCACGTTCCGGCACAGGTCGTTTTCGCCATGGAAAGCGAAGTTGTACTTGTCCACGCACAGGAAGAGCGAGCGTTCAGGACGGAGCCTTTCCGGTGTGGTGAAGCGCGTCGGATCGAAGGTGATCAGTGTCTCGGTGGCCAGGCCCTTTCCGTGCAGGAACTTGCGGATGCTGCGCGCCACCAGCCGCTCGTTCAGCCGGTAGAACCACTTGTTGAGTACGGGCAGGCGGTTGCGGTACCGCAGCACGGACAGCGTTCCGGTCACGGGGCTCAAGGAGGGTGAGCAGCCCAACAGGTTCTGTGGCTTCCACGGGCCGGGAGGATCCACGAACACCACGCGGTTGTTGCGGCTGAGCTCGTGCGCGTAGTTGTGCTTGGAAAACCAGACGTCCCCCCAGGCCTCGTTGGAGATGATCAGGATGTTCTTGCCGCTGAGGTTCATGCCGTCTTGCGCCGGGCCGGGAAGCGGGCGAATGTACCGGGCGAGTTGCTCCCGGAATCCGTTCGGTGCCGCATCTCGACGGAATATCGGAGCGGTGCCGATCCGGATCGCGACTATCCTTGCGGCTGACCGATCGCGGCAAAGGCGCATGAACGAGAAGTTCACAAGCAGGCAGAAACAGGTCCTCGTGTTGGTACCTATGGGCGTTCTGGCGCTCAGCGTGGTGGCTTACATCATGGTCGGCCTGCCCGCCCTTCTGCTCCCGCCGGTGCTGATGGGAGCTTTCATCATCTGGATGCTCTTGGACATGCGGCACCATCAATGGGACCTTTTCCATAGGGATGTGCTGGAGCAGCGGGCCATCTACGCGCAACTGGAAGCCATCATCGGATTGAACGAGGTGCTCCGGCCGGAACATGCGTTCCCGGGCACACGCGGCTGGGCCGCCTCACCGGACCTGCTGCGCGAGGTGGTGAACCATGTGCTCACCTCGCCGGTGGCCTTGGCCGTTGAAGCCAGCAGCGGCACATCCACCTTGATGATCGCTTACGCCATGGAACGCAAGGGTGCCGGTCAGGTCATCGCCTTGGAGCACGATGCTGCTTATGCGGAACGCACGCGCGCGATGCTGGAGATGCATGGCCTTTCCCACCGCGCAACAGTGGTGCATGCTCCGTTGGTGAAGCAAGGGCAAGGTGAACTGCTCTGGTACGACCTGGCGAAAGTCCGCTTCAATGGGCCGATCGACCTGCTCGTGGTGGATGGCCCGCCGGAGGAAGTGCATGCGCTCGCACGCTATCCTGCCGTTCCGTTGTTGCGGGAGTATTTCGCCAAGGGTGCGCGGGTGATCCTGGACGATGGTGCGCGCCCGGATGAACACGCGATCGCCGAGCGCTGGAAGAACGAGTACGGTGCTACTGCGTGCGCGTACCTGGATCTGGAAAAGGGCGCGTGGTCCTTGCGTTTCTGATGGAGCGCATCGTCCTCTGCACGGGCAATCCCGGAAAAGTCGCTGAACTGCGCGCGTTGCTCCCGGGGAGCATCGAGCTGTTTTCGCTCTCGGATGTCGGGCTGCCATTGGATCTGCCGGAGACCGGTGCTACGCTGGAAGCCAACGCCCTGCAGAAAGCGCGCTTCGCGTTCGAACGGGTGAAGCTGCCATGCATCGCGGATGACACCGGCCTGGAAGTGGAAGCGCTGAACGGAGCCCCCGGCGTTCACAGTGCGCGCTACGCGGGGGAGGCGAAGGACCCGTCAGCGAACATGGCCCGGTTGCTCCAGGAACTCGAAGGTCACGCTATGCGCCGTGCGCGTTTCCGAACGGTGATCGCCTTCGTGGCGGAGGGCGTGGAGCATACCGTGGAAGGCGAAGTGCGTGGAGACATCATCGATGCGCCGCGTGGCACGGGGGGCTTCGGCTACGATCCGGTGTTCCGGCCGGAGATGTCCACGCTCACCTTCGCGGAAATGGACGCGAAGACCAAGAACGCCATCAGCCATCGCGGCCAGGCCATCTGGAAACTGGTGAGCTGGCTCTCCGAGGGTCAGCGCGCCTTGCCTTCGCCGTAGCGGCTTCGCGCTTGTGCGCCGTAGCGCTACAGCGCGCGGAGGCGCGCAGGCACGGCACGCTGGAGCATTTCGCCGATCAGCGCATTCACTGCGGGGGCCACACCGATGCCGGCGACCTCCAGCATTTTCGGGAAGATGCTCGCCCCGCTGAAACCCGGTGTGGTGTTCACTTCGATCGTCACTACTTCCGAGCCGGTGTAGAAATGGTCCACGCGCACCATGCCGCGACAGCCGAGGGCGCGGTAGATCGCCGCGCTGCGCTCCTGCACGTCGCGCGTAACGTCCTCAGGCAGCGGCGCGGGGATCAGCTCCTCGGTGTCCTTGGCGTGGTACTTCGCCTCATAGTCGAAGAACTCGTGCGTGTGGCGGATCTCGCAGACGGGCAGGGCCCGCACCTCGCCGTTCAGTCGGATCACGCCGCAGGTCAACTCACGGCCTTGAACCAACGCTTCGCACATCACGGTCCCATCTTCCTGGAACGCGATATCCAGCGCGGGCTTCAGGTCGGCTTCGGTCTTCACCTTGCTGATGCCGATGCTGCTGCCGCTCTGGTCGGGCTTCACGAAGCAGGGCAGACCGACTTGTTCAAGTACCCTGTGTTCGGTCTGTTCATCGCGGTGCACGAGCATGAGCGAGTTGGCCACCGGGAAGCCGAGCTGGCGCAGCATGGCCGTAGTACTGTACTTGCTGAAGGTGAGCGCCATGTTCAGCACACCGCCGGTCTGGTAGGGGATGCCGAGCATGTCCAACAAGCCTTGCAGTTTACCGTCCTCCCCGGGTGCGCCGTGGATCGCGATGAGCGCGCCCACGAACCGTTCATTACCACGGCCGCGGTCCACTTCAAGAAGGCCACGGTCCAAGGGGATGCCCGTTCCGCCCGGCGCTTCGCAGGTCCAGGTTTCGCGAGTGAGCGTGATGAACAGCGGATCGAAACGGTCGCGGTCGATGGCGTCCATCATGCGCTTGGCGCTCTGGTGGCTGATGACGGACTCGCCGGTATAGCCGCCGCGGAAGACGGCGATCAAGGGAAGTGGCATGGGTTGTCGGGGATGGGACGAAGTTGCTCGTGGACGGAAAGCGAACGCCGGGAAGTCGGCGGCCATTGCGAACCATGCCTTGTGAAACCGCCGGAAAGTCTCGGGCGCAGCCCTGGCCGGAACGAAGTGGAGAGCCGGGGTATCTTCGCGCCCCACTTCGCCTTCGCGTAGCCGCTGGGGCGGAGCAAGGCGCGAAAAAGGCTACGGCCGCGTTGCACAGGATGGCAGGGAAACGGAAGGTGATGAACGTATTGGCACCGCTGGGTGTGGGGGCGCTGCTGCTCGCTGGGGCATGGGGATGGCTGAACATGTACACGCGCCACAACGCGAAGGCGACCGTTCCCGACCTGAAGGGCTTGACGGTGGAGGAGGCCAAGGCCCGCTTGGCCGAGCATGACCTGGCCTTCGAAGTGATCGATTCGGTCTACAACGACCAAGCCCCCAAGAGCACGGTGGTGGACCAGGATCCTGACGCAGGCAAGGAAGTGAAGCCGGACCGCACGATCTACCTGGTGATGAACGCGGGCCAACCGAAGATGCTGGACATGCCGCAACTGGTGAACCTGAGCAAGCGGCAGGCGATCAGCGTGCTGGACATCATCGGCATCAAGGTGAAGGAACTGCAGTACCGGCCGGACCCCTGCGTGGATTGCGTGGTGGCCCAGCTGTACAAGGGGAAGCCCATCGCGGCGGAAACGCGGATCCGGCGCGGCGAGTCGGTGACCCTGGTGCTGGGCAGCGGCATGGACGGCGAACGCGTCCAAGTGCTGGACGTGCGCGGCTTGCGCATGGCCGAACTGAAGGAAGTGCTGATCATGGCCTCGTTGAACCTGGGCGTGGTGGTGGAATGCGAAGGCTGCAATACCGCCACGGATTCCGCGTTGGCGCGGGTGGAACGGCAATCCCCGGAACCCTATCGGAACAACATGATCGGTGTGGGCGGTATGATCGACGTATGGCTCACAACGGACACTACGGGCATGAAACCGGCCATCAACTGGAAGGACTCACTACGGAAAGACACGGCGGATGAAGAACTCTAGCATTTTGGCCCTCGCCCTTCTCATCGGCATCGGCGCGAAGGCACAATCGCCCGACCCGGAGCATATGGAAGCCCTGCACGCGCGACCTTCCAAGGAGATCGCGCCACCGATACGCAGCGGCACGGTGCACGAGTACTTCCTCTACGACTACCTCCCGAACCAGGTCCCGGTAGTGGATGATTTCTCCGTTGATCGCACGCGGCACCTGAACGCGAGCAGCACGGACGCGAACGTGACGTTGACGCAGACCATCTATCGCCTGGAAGTGAATGGTGTGAGCAGTGCGGATATGTCCTTCGTAACGGATACGACCTATCACACCACGGTCGAGATCCTGCCAGATGATACCATCAAGACGATCGTTCCCCAAGCTTCGGTCATCGCGCTTTATTATGACCTGAGCGCCTATCCGCCGCCCGATACCATTGAGGTGGAAGTATGGCCACCCTATGCACTGATCGATACGGTCGGGGACACGGACCAGGATACGGTATACCTGGATCCCGACCTGATCCAGGATTCGATGCTCGTGTACACAGCGGCGGCCATTACCGCAACCTACACGAACCCCGATAACAGCACCCGGCCGCTCATCCTGTGGGAAACGGACCATGCCTACGTGAACGGTACCTATCCGATCGATCCGCCCACGATCGGCGTGGCGAGCTTCGATGGCATGGACCGCACGGGCTATCCGTACGAACCGGAGAACCCCAACAGTGAAGGACTGGCGGACGTGATGACATCGGTGCCCATCGAATGGAACGGTGCCACGGTGGCGGACAGCGTTTACCTGAGCTTCTTCTACCAGCCACAAGGCCGCAGCGGCGATGTGGACGTGGACGAGACCGACAGTCTCTACCTGGAATTGTACTCACCCTCCCAACACGAATGGTTCGCCGAATGGAGCACGCCCTACACGGCGTATGCGCCATTCAAACAAGTGATGGTGCCGATCACCTACCCGGGCTTCCTGCAGGACGGTTTCCGGATGCGCTTCAGCAACCGGGCCACGCTGGGCGGCGCGGTGGACCATTGGCACATCGACTATGTGCGCCTGGGGCCGAACCGGAGCGTTACGGACACGCTCTTGCAGGATGTGGCGTGGACCTATCCGGCGAATACCCTGCTCGCGCCCTGGACCTCCGTACCACTGGCCAAGTACAATGAGAACCCGGCCCTGTACATGGCCAACAGTGTGGAACTCACCCAGCGCAACCTGTACAATGTGGACGCGCTGATCACGACCGAAGGCGTCATCACCACCGATTGTGCGGGCGCTGGCACCTTGGAAGGCCCGGCCAACATCATCAACAACGCCAATACCGTGTTCACGAGCACCATCGATGTGAACAGCGGGTCCACGCCGTACCTGTACGACCTGTCCGGCTGCCCGGGCGCCGCGTTCGCCACGACGAGATTCCGCACGGAGGCCAACCCTGACGCGTTGCGCTACAACGATACCGCCACCGTGGTGCAGGAGATCAGCAATTACTACAGCTACGACGACGGCAGCGCCGAGCAAGGTTATTGGATCAACACGCAGGGCGGCCGCATCGCCTACCGCTTCGATACCCAGGGACAGGATTCGCTGCGCGCCGTGCGCATGTATTTCGATCCGATCTTCACTTACGGGGACATCCCGAACGATCCGCGCGATGGCGACTTCCTGATCACCGTATGGCAGGATCTGGACCAGTTGCCCATCTTCCAGAACATCTCCTTCAGCAGCCCGGAATACCGCCCCTGGGGTCCGGACCACTTCGTCGAGTACCCGCTGGACAGCACCATCGTCGTGGGCGGAACCTTCTACGTGGGTTGGACGCAGACCAACGCCGTGAAGATGAACCTGGGACTGGACAAGAACCGGGTGAACAACGACCGCATGTTCTACAACGTGGGGGATGTGTGGCAGCAGAGCCAGGCCCCGGGCAGCTGGATGATGCGGCCCGTGATGGTGAGCACCGTGGATCCCTTCGCGAGCGTACCGGAACCGGAGAGCATAAGCACGATGGAGTTGTTCCCGAATCCGGCCACGGATGAGGTGCGCATCCGCTTCACCGGCGGAGCGCCTCGGACCATCGAACTGATGGACGCGACCGGTCGCCGGGTATCCACTGAACGGTATCGTACGGACGGGGTGATCTCCGTGAACGGGTTGAGTGAAGGGCTGTACGTGGTGCGTGCGCTGGACACCGATGGCCGCACGCTCGCACAACAACGCCTGATCGTACAACGCTGATGAGCCAACTGACCCGCGCGCAGCGTGATGCGCTGAAGAAGCCGCAAGAGAAACGACCGGTCCCCCGCTTCCCCGAGGATGTGGTCCCCGGGGAGGATCCCGAGGCCGACGCGTCCGAGGAGCAGGAGCTTTTCGAGCACCACCGCATCGTGTGCGACAAGGGCCAAGGCCTGATGCGCTTGGACAAGTTCCTCTTCGACCGGTTGCCGAACACGAGCCGCAACCGCATCGCGGAAGCGGCGCGCGCCGAGTGCGTGCGCGTGAACGGGAAGCCGCAGAAGCCGAGCTACCAGGTGAAGCCGGGCGATGACATCAGCATGGTGCTGCCGTGGCCCGTGCGCACGGTGAACCTCGCCCCGGAGAATATCCCGCTGAAGGTACTTTATGAGGATAGCGAGATCCTCGTCATCGACAAGCAGGCGGGGCTGGTGGTACATCCCGGCAACGGCAACTGGACCGGCACATTGGTGAACGCACTGCTCTTCCACTTCGGCCAGCAGGCCAAACGGGTAGGGGAGATGGATGCCCGCCCCGGCGTGATCCACCGATTGGACAAGAACACGAGCGGCGTGATGGTGATCGGCAAGACCGAGCACGCCATGGCACACCTGAGCAACCAGTTCTTCCTCCGCACGAACGATCGCCGCTACCTCGCGCTCGTCTGGGGGGATTTCGCTGAGGACGAAGGCACGATCGAAGGCAACATCGGTCGTTCACCGAAGGACCGCACCGTGATGCAGGTGTTCCCGGATGGCGAGCATGGCAAGACGGCCGTCACGCATTGGAAAGTCGTGGAGCGCTTCACCTACACCACGCTCGTGGAGTGCAAGTTGGAGACCGGTCGCACCCACCAGATCCGTGCGCACATGCGCTACATCGGGCATCAGTTGTTCAACGATCCGGAGTATGATGGCGACCGCGTGGTGAAGGGCACGGTCTTCACCAAGTACAAGCAGTTCGTGATGAACGCCTTCGAGATCTGCCCGCGCCAAGCATTGCATGCTGCGGTGCTTGAGATCGATCACCCCACCACCGGCAAGCGCATGAAGTTCGAAACGCCCTTGCCCCCCGATATGGGCGGCGCGATCGAGAAGTGGCGCAAGTACGCGGCGGGCGGTGTGCTGCACAAGTTGGAGGAGGAAGCACCTGAAGAGGAATGATCCCAGCTCAGGCTTCCAGCCCGAGAAGACCACCGGCGGCTGGAAGCCGGTACCACGCATCTTTGAAGACATGGATGATCAGGACCATGGCATCTTCTTCGATGAGCATGCGGACATGCGGAAGACCGCGCGCTATCTGCCGGACCGGCGACAAGAGGGCGAGCTCAACTTCGTCACGTGGCGCCGGGCAGGAGCGAGTGCGCTGACCTGAGGAAAGTCTATTAGACCGATCGATCGAATGTGTTCATTTGCGATCGGAATGAGCAAGGCGGTCGGACCGATGATCCGGTGCATGGGCGTATTGCTGGGTGCGGCCTTGCTGTTCGGTACGTTCCTGCCGAGCTTGGTGCTGTTGGATTTCGAATTGCACCGGTCGGAGATCATCCGCACCAAGTGCGTGCAACGCGACCGGCCGATGGAGCAGAATTGCTGCCAGGGCAAATGCCAATTGAACAAGGAACTGAAGAAGGCGTCCGGTGCGTCAGGGAACGAGCGGCCGGCACCCCGTATTCAAACGGAGGAGCTGCTTGCCTTGGCACCCGGGACGGTGCACGTGCTCGTGCGCACGGCTACAACGCGGGTCTTCGCCGTGCAGGGATCCGCAATGGCCCCGGGCCATCGGCCGGCGGTGGACCACGTGCCTTGGAAGAGTTGACGAGCTGATCATGGACGGATCCCTGCCCGGCGCGAATGC
Organism: Flavobacteriales bacterium; assembly: GCA_044224725.1. Lineage (GTDB taxonomy): Bacteria > Bacteroidota > Bacteroidia > Flavobacteriales_F > PHOS-HE28 > PHOS-HE28. The sequence continues at coordinate 14,396 of JBGAJW010000044.1, read as the reverse complement.
CCATGCGTCGGGATGGCCTGTGCCTGCGGTCCGCTGTGGTCCATGACGAGCTCGACCGGTCGCGGAGAGGTGCCCCTTCACTTGCCGCGGCCGCGCGCTGGGCTTCCCCAACCCTTTACCTCGAATGAACCCCCTTTCCAAGGTGGTGGGTGTGCTCGCGTGCACGCTCCTCACCAGTTGTTTCAAAGACGGGATCGATCCCCCTGCCACAGTAGGATCCACATTGGACGTGCGCTTCGACTTCCACTGCGACGGCAAGCCATTCAGCTTGGACAGCGTGTACGCTGACGGGCTGGGCACAGTGGTGCGGTTCACACGCCTGCGCTTCGCCCTGCACGGTGCCGAACTGCTCGGTGACCAAGGTCAGGACATGGGCACATGGCCCGATGCGGTGCTGCTCGCGGACATTACCGATCCCGCGCGGAGCCTTCAGTTCCCACAACCCAAGACGGGCGAGATCCATTGGATGGACAGCCGCACCTGTGGGGCGAACGATACCCCCTGTTCCGGAACGGAGGTCCTGATCGTGACCGATCATGGACCCGCCTTCATGGCGGTGCTGGATGTGCAGGGCCTCGTTGACGGCAACGCCAACGGGCGCATCGATCCGGCCGATACCCCTTTCAGGATCACGGTAGCGCCGGACGATCTGGACCCGGCTGTCCGCATCCACGCGCACGCCGTGGTGGGGCCGAACGGCGCAGCGGTCCTGGAGGTGCCGGTGAACGTGACCGGCGTGCTTCGCGACATCGACCTGCCCGACGAACCGATCACGATAGGCGAGGGAGCCTACGCGGCACAGGCCTTGGCCAATTTCCGGACCCATGTGCTCGGAGTTGATAACAGACCGCAATGAACGCGGCCCGCTCCCTCACTTCAACAAGAACACGATAACGACCGAAACCGATGAACCACGGACCCATGAACACATCAATGCTCGCGCTCGCTGCGCTCGCGATCACCCTCGGCAGTTGCAAGAAGGACGAGGGATCGCCTACCCCTGAACCGACCCCCACCACGGGCACCTTCAAGATCGGCTATGGCTTCCATTGGGGCGCCGATGACTTTGATATGGCGAACACGTACACGGATGGCAACGGGCACGCGGTGAAGTTCCTTACCGCGCGTTTCTATTTCGGCGAACCGCATCTGATGAGCGGAGGCAATGAGGTGGAGCATTTCCATGACACGTACTTCCTGCCGGATGCCAGCACGCCCGAAGGCGAGTTCAATGTAGGCAGCATCGCCCCCGGCACCTTCGATACATTGGAGTTGGTAGTCGGCCTCGACAGCGTGACGAACCATGCCGATCCGACCCTGGCTGAAGACCCCTTGAACGACCCCGGGATGCATTGGTCGTGGAATCCTGCCGTAGGCTACAAGTTCTTCTTGCTGGAAGGTCGTGTGGACGATGATGGCGATGGTGTGGTGGATGCCGGTGACCCGATCTTCTCCTACCACTGCGCCAGCGATGAAGCGCTGCGTGAAGTAACCCTCTCGTTCACCGGCAGTGTGGACGCGGGCGGTACGCTCGCACCGCACATGGAGGTACGCATGGACCAGGTGGTTATCGGTGTGGACATGCTCGCCACACCGGATGGCATGGGTTATGAGCCGGTGAACGCCCAATTGATGGACAACCTCGCGAATGCATTGGAACTCCTTTGATCCGGAACCCTCGCATCCTGGACCCCTCCGTTCCGGCTGTGATCACACCAATACCATGAGATACCAACTTCTCCTCCCCTCCTTCTTCGCCGCCATCGCGGCCGTTGCCCAAACCCCGCTCTGGGACAACGATTGTCATCCCGACGAACGTGAAACGTACGCCGTGGCCTTCTCCAGCGACGGGAGCAAGGTGCTCAGCGGTTCGGAGTGCGACAATGCCCGTGTGCGCATCTGGGAAAGCGCCACCGGGAACATGACCTGGGACAACGATATCGGAGCATCACTCTTCTGTATCGTAGGTGCACAGTTCAGTGCGAACGGGTCCTATTTCGGTGTAATGGAAGAACTGGGCAATGTGCTGGTGTATGACTACACCGGAGCGGTGCCTGTGCTCGTGCATACCATCGACATGGGTATCAGCGCATCCTACTCGCTTGATTTCTCGCCGGACAATGCGAACCTCGTAGCTGATGGCACGGGTGGTACACTGCGGATCTACGATGTGTCCACCGGGGCGCTCGTGCAGAGCATTCCCGGCAATATGGGCACGGTGTTCTCGGTGGACTACTCCCCTGCGGGAACGCTCATCGCCGCCGGTAGCCAGGACAACAACGTCCGCGTTTGGAACGCGACGGATGGAACACTCGCGGCAACGCTCACGGGCCATACGAACGACATCACTTCAGTGAAGTTCAGCGCCACGGGAGATCACCTTGTCACCGCTTCGAAAAACGGGCAGATCAAGGTGTGGATGGAGATGATGGGTACTTGGATGCTGCACGCTGAGTACACAGCTCCTGAGAACGTCCACCAGATCGATATCAGCGATGACGAGCAATATGTCATCGTGGGCGGGTTCACGCAGACGTATGTGTACGAGGCGATGACCGGTCAATCAGTGGCCACTTTCAACGTGGCCGATGGAGGTGATGTATGGAGCGTGGATTTCAGGCCCGGCAGCCATGATGCCGTCACCGGCACCAGCAGTGGCCGCGTGGTGTATTGGGCACTATCGAGCTTCCTCGGTGTGGGCGACCACGATGTGATCGCGTTCGATGTCTACCCGAACCCCGCCGTGGATGCGATCACCGTTTCGTTGCCAGCAAATGTCCTTCGTGCAAAGGCCGACCTGTTCACCACCGATGGGCGGCCGGTTCATTCTGCCTTGCTCACCGGCGCGCGCCATACAATGGACCTGAGCGGCGTTGCAGCGGGCGATTATGTGCTGCGCGTGACCACGACCAAGGGGGTCGGCATCCGTTCCATCCACAAGAACTGAACACCACCATGACCTACCTGTATGTCCTCATCGGCGTGCTCGCCTTTATGGCCGCGCGCAACATCATAGCTGTTCGCCGCCTGGCCAAGGAATACGCTGAAGCCGGCGCCCAGGGGCAGAACCCACGTACCTCGACCAACCACAACAACCCATGAAGAACATGTTCCGCATCCTCGCCTGCACCACCGCACTCCTGGCGGTCCAGTTCACATCGCACGCACAGAACAAGGCGGAATGGAAAGAGCTCAGCGCCTTCCACACCGTGATGAGCCAGACCTTCCACCCCGCTGAGGAGGGCGACTTCAAACCCATCCGCGAACGCAGCGGCGAAATGGTGGAGAAGGCCAAGGCCTGGAAAGCCAGCGCCATTCCTGCGGACTATACCGATGTGAAAGGCATCGGGACAAGTCTGGACGCGCTGGTGGATGGCAGCTCGAAGTTGGACGCGAAGATCAAGGCCGGCGCGAAGGACGAAGAGATCCTCAAGGACCTGAGCGCGCTGCACGACGTGTTCCACACGATCGTGGGGCTGTGCAGGCCCGGGCATTGAAAAAAACACCATGCGAGCAAGGACACACGCGATCGTCGCGGGGGCAGTCGCCCTCGCGACGATACTGCCATCGTGCGAACACGCTGCGCCGCCTGCGGAAGTCGATCATCGACCCAAGCCCGGCATCCCCACCAACGCATGGGACGAAGACCTCGCGGGGAAGCGTCTGCTCGACAACATCGGCGAGGCGCGCACCGGCACCGACATCGTGCTCTGGTATCCGAAGGACAGTCTATCTGAAGCGCAAGCAACGGAGATCGTGGCACGGCTCGACAAGGGGATCGTCGCTGCGAAGCGCATGGTCGGTAAGCCCGATTGGAATGTGCAAGGCGACCGACGCGTGCATTTCTATTGCCTCCCTGGCAGCTTCATCTCGCACGCGCCCGGCGGTAATTGCGCCTTCATTCCCGTGTGGCGCATGCAGCAGGACCAGAGCCCGTGGCTGCACGAGGCCATGCACCTCTTGTTGAAGACGGACAAAGGCGACTGGCTGCAACAGGAGGACAGCGTGGCCTTGCGCCGCATGCCGCTGTGGCTCGCGGAAGGCATGGCCGATGCGCTGGCGATGGACATCTCCGAACAGGAGCACCTCACCTATTTCTCACCACTTATCGATGTGCCACTGGCGGCTACGGATTCGCTCGCGCTCGTTGTTCTGCGCGAAGCACCCTCGGACTCCGTGCTGGCCTTCATCGGAGCGCGGGGCAAGTTGCCGCAGCTCTGGGGGCCTGACCGTTTCAGTTATGCGCTGCCGTTCTATACGGGGTCCGCATCGTTCACGCGCTACATCGCGAAGCACCACGGCTACGGGCCGTTGTTGAAGGCCAACGATGGGTTCGATCAGGAGATCGAAGTCCTGGAACGCGAACTCGCCATGCCCATGGACAGCGTGAAGGCACGCTGGCTCGCTGCGATCGGGTACACGGACCACGTGCAGCATTGAACTCTCCTGACCCACGACCATGAACTACCGCGCTCACCTGTACATCCTGTCGCTCGCATTCGGCATGATGGCGTGTTCCCCGCAACCCGAACAGCGGGCCGACCATGTTCACACCATGGCCGGTGGCGCGGCTGCGCAAGACACCACAGGCACCCGCCTCCCCGTGCCACCGGAAGGCAATATCCCCGTGGCATTCGTGATCAGCAAGGACGCGGAAGTGCTGGATTTCACCGGTCCGTTGGAAGTGTTCTCCGCCGCGTGGACCGACGATTGGGACCCGATGTTCAAGCCCTACTTCGTGGCGGACAGCATGGCTCCGGTGATGGTCTCGGGCAACATGCGCGTGATGCCGGACTACACCTTCGACAATGCGCCGCAACCCAAGGTGATCGTGATCCCCGCGATGGAGGGCGGCTCCGAACGCATGATCGCATGGATCCGCGAAGCATCCAAGGGAACGGACGTCACCATGTCCGTGTGCAACGGCGCTTTCGAACTGGCGCGCACGGGACTACTCGATGGCAAGGACGCCGCCGCGCACCATGGTGGCTATTTCCGTTTCGCGGGCATGTTCCCCCAGGTGCGCTTGCAACGCGGTGCACGCTACGTGGAAGAAGGGCATGTGGCCAGCGCGGGAGGCATCTCCTCCGGCATCGACCTGGCGCTGCGCGTGGTGGAGCGCTACGCGGGCAGGGCGCATGTGCAAGGGATCGTGGACGCCATGGAATACCAGGGCACCGGATGGCTGAACCCGATGTCCAACCAAGCCTACGCGGAACTTCCCTCGAACGATCCAGCGCACCCGATCTGCCCCTTGTGCGGCATGGATGCGGACACGAACATCCGTTCCACCTTCAAAGGCGATACCTATTACTTCTGCGCCTCTTCAGAGAAGGAGTTCTTCGATGCGCACCCGGAAGTGATGGAGCGGTTCGTGGCGGAAGATGCGGCGCGCGGACCTGCCCCGTCACGTTGAGCCCCCTTTTTCTGGTCGACTTCCGTTGCTTGGACCGGGTACTGAACTCAACGGACCACAGCGAGCCGCTGTATCCAGCGGCGCGTTCCATCGCTGACGCGTGCGAGGTAGATACCGGGTGCAAGGGCATGCAGATCCAGTGAAGTGCGCCGGTCGCGCAAAGGCTGGCCGAAGAGTGATTGGCCCATGTCGTTCAGGATGTCAACGCGCAGGCCTTTGACGGCAGGAATGTGCAATAGCAGATCGGTAACGGTACCGGTTGGAACAGGGGATAGTGTGAAGGCATCCGTGGCCGTGGAGGCATTCGCGGTCTGGATACCCGCGGCGAAGTCATTGCGCCAATAACTGATGCCACCGCGGTAATTGCCGATCACGGCATCCTTGTACCCGTCGTTGTTGAAGTCATGGAGCATCACGGATGTGTTGGCCCCTTCGCGGATATCCTGCCAGGTGCTGTCCAGGAGGTTCCACGCACCATCCACATTGCCATCGATGCCGTCGTAATGGTGGATCCACCCGCTTTCACTTCCGACCAGCAACTCCCGCTGTCCATCATTGTCCAGGTACATGAAAGGCACGCTGTAGCCGGTGACGTTCCACCATGCGGTGACCACCACATCGCCCACGCTGTCATTCTCCAGGTGCCAGGAGGGTTCGCTGGGTGAACCATTGTTCCGGTAGTAATTGATGTTCCCGTTGCGCTCCCCGATCAAGAGGTCCTCCAGCCCGTCGGCATCCACATCGAAGAACTGTGGGGAGGCGTACTGGCCCACGTCGATGGCCGTGCCCTGGTCGTTCGGAACGTTCGGCTGCACGAGCGTCATGCTGGCCACCGTGCCGTCCGGGTCGTTCCGGTAGTAGTGGAGCTTGCCGTTCAGGTCACCGATGTACATGTCCTGATCGCCATCGCCATCCACATCACCGAAGGCCGGGTACATATTGTTGCCGATGCCGCTGGCGCTCAAACCCATCCAATCCGTGTCCACCACGGTGAACGCCGGTGCAGTGGCCGTGCCCGTGTTGCGCAGCGCGGCGACCTTGCAGGGATATGGGCCTGATGGTACGAAGTAGCCGTAGTCGCTCACGAGCAGGTCCATGAGCCCGTCGCCATCGAAGTCGAACGGTACCGGGTAGGCACCCTCCCCGAAGTCCAGCATCCGGTCCTGCAGGAAGGCGTCCTCTTGATGATCGAAGACCGGTGCCGCATCCGACCCGGTGTTGTGATAGTACCGGATGCCATGCTGGTTCTCAGCGAGCGAAAGGCTGTTCGGTGCGACGATCAGGTCGCGCCTGCCATCATTGTCCACATCCTCATAGAAGGCCGCCGGGAACAAGTCGAGTTGCACCGGGGTATCGTAGCTGGGGAAGAGGGTGTCCTGTGAGGTCATGTAGGCGCTGTCCACATCGCCACCATTGATGAGGGCGGTGAGCGTCTTGTACATCACGTCACCGATGATCAGGTCCTTGTCGCCATCCCCGTCCAGATCGATCGGCAATGAGGTACTGCCGGAATGGGCGCGATCCCCGCCTGCGGATCCGTCACGCGCGCCCGTTTCCGCGCGTGATGATCCGGACGTGTCCAGTATTGTAGGGGGGTGCAACGGCATCTGCGGGTTCGGTACGTTGTAGTCGCAGGGGTTGTTCAAGGTCATGGTATTCCCTTCAAGGCTTTCGCTGAAGAAGCCCCAGCAGCGGTTGCGCACCTCGAACACGAGACTGTCCGCCGTGCCGTACAGCTCCATGCTCATGTTCTGGTGGAATTCCTCGTAGCTGCCGAAGATGCTGAAGGTGATCACATCCAGGTCCCCGTCGCCATCAATGTCCTCGATACCGGGTATGTCCACTTGTACAACGTACAGGTTGGCGTCCGTTGGAACATAGTTCGAGCGCACGAGCGTATCCACTTCTATAAAGGACAGGTCGGCACCGGTACTCGTGTTCTTGTACACGGCGAAACCGCCGAGGGTTTGGCTGAAGATGTCCTCCTTGCCATCCCCATTGTAGTCGCGGAGCAGGGCCCATTGCTCGAGCCGATCGAAGGGGAATACCTGGTCGTAGGCATGGGTGGTCGTGTAGCTCGCCTGCCCCGGCTGGCCATTGTTCAGCAAGGTGATCACCTTGTCCCCTGACCGGTCGAAGAGGAAGAGGTCCTTGAGGCCGTCGCCGTTAAGGTCGATGTCCGAGAATTGCGGGGAGTTGAGACCGCCGGACCAGGCCATGGGCAGTTGGTTGCCGTTCTGGGTCACAGGTACGGAAGGGTCGAAGGTGATCGCGACTTGAGCGGTCAGCAGGTTCGGGACCAACGCGCACGCGAGGATGGTCTTGTTCATGAAAGGTGTGCGCGATCCACCGCGCTGGACGAAGTTAGAGCCGTTCGTACCCCTGTCCTTTTCCTTCCAGCAGCGGTTTTTGAACCGCACGAAGTGACCACGCCGGGCTACTCGCCAGGGCTTGACGGTGGTGGCCCTTCTTCATCGGTAACGAACGCCTGCTCATACGACAACTGGTCCAAGGGAACCGGGGTTCAGTTCTTCGCCTCCGCCTCCGCCTTCTCCATCAGCACCAGCCAACGCTCGCTCTTGGCATCGAGGTCCTTCACGGCCTTCTCCAGATCGATGCTCAGTTGCATGATGGCGTGATGGTCCGTGGTGCTGGCCGCGATCTTCGCCAGCAGCTCTTCCTTCTTCTTCTCCAGCGCGGGCACTTCCTTGTCCAGCTTCTTCAGTTCGTTCTTCTCGCCGAACGACATTTTCTTGCGGGTGTCACCACCTCCCCCACCGGGGGAGGCCGGGAGGGGGCGGTTCTCCTTCTTCACTTCCGTCTCCGCGTTCTTCGCCCGTTGCAGTTGCACCTCCCGCGCCTTCTGCATCTCGCGCAGTTCGGTGTAGCTGCCCACCCATTCCTTGATCTTCCCTTCGCCCTCGAAGACGAGCAGCTTCGTGCAGATCTTGTCCATGAAGAAGCGGTCGTGGCTCACCACGAGCAGGCAGATGTCCAACTCGCGCAGGAAATCCTCCAGCGCGTTCAGGGTGGGGATGTCGAGGTCGTTCGTGGGCTCATCCAGCACGAGCACGTTCGGGTTCTTCATCAGCACCGTGCAGAGGTAGAGGCGGCGCTTCTCACCACCGCTCAAGGTGCTCACGTACTGGAACTGCTGCTCCTTGTCGAAGAGGAAACGCTCCAATAACGCGGAGGCCGTGAGCGTTTTGCCCTTGCTCAAGGGGATCACATCGGCGATGTCGCGCACCACTTCGATGATGCGCTTATCCTCCTTGATCTCCAGTCCTTGCTGCCCGAAGACGCCGAGGATCACGGTGCTGCCGACGGAGACCGTGCCCGCGTCCGGCTTCACCTTCTCCGTGAGCAGATCCAGGAAGGTGCTCTTGCCGATGCCGTTCGGCCCCACGATACCGATGCGGTCACCGGCCTTCAGCGAGTAGCTCCAATGCGAAACGATGGGCTTGTAGGTCTCCGGTTTCGAGGGATCGCCGAAGCTCTTGGTGAGATTGCGCGCTTCGATCACCTTGCCGCCGAGGCGTTCGGTCTTCACATCGATGCTCACCTGGTCGCGGCTGAAATCGCGCGTGGCGAGCGACTTGATCGTTTCGAACTTGTCCAGTCGGCTCTTGCTCTTGGTGCCGCGCGCGCGGGGCATCTTGCGCACCCACTCGAGCTCACTCTTCATCAGGCCCTTCAGGTGCTGCTGCGTGGCGTCGCGCACTTCATCCAGCGCGGCCTTCTTCTCCACGTAGTAGCTGTAGTTGCCCGTAAAGCGCGTGAACTGCCCGAACTCCATCTCGATGATCTCGTCGCACACGTTGTCCAGGAAGTGGCGATCGTGCGTTACCAGCAACAGGGTAACGCCGGGCGCACTGAGCTCTTCCTCCAGCTGCTCGATCATCTGCATGTCGAGGTGGTTGGTGGGCTCGTCCAGGATGAGCACATCGGGCATGTTGATGAGCACCTTGGCCATGGCGAGGCGCTTCTGCTGCCCACCGCTCAGGGTGTTCACCGGCTGTTCCAGGTCGCGCAGGTTGAACTGGAAGAGCAGGCGCTTTACGCGGGCCTCGTGGTCCCACGCGTTCAGCTCCGTCATCTTGTCCACGGCGCGGTGCAGTTCCTCATCGCCCAAGTGGCGTTCCACGGCGTGCTCGTAGGCGCGGATCGCGTTCGTCACCGGATCGTCCTGGTCGAGCATCTCGTCCACGAGCGAATGCGTGGCGGTCATCACCACGTTCTGGTCCAGGTAGCCGATGCGCAGGCCCTTGTTGAAGGTGACCTTGCCCTCGTCCGGCGTTTCGATGCCCGCGATGCACTTCAGCAGGGTGCTCTTGCCCGTGCCGTTGCGGGCCACGATGGCGGTCTTCTGGCCTTTCTCCAAGCCGAAGGAGATATCCTTGAACAGCTCGCGCGGTCCGTAGCGTTTGCCGAGGCGTTCGATGGAGAGGCAGTTCATTTTTTCCTGAAGGGGGCGCGAATGTAGGGGGTCGGCAGGGCGTGTGGCCTTCTTGGAGAGAGGGCCATTGCTCGCCGAATATGACGTGCAGAGGGTATGGTAGCATGGGCCCCACGGGGCTTCGCACGCTGCAGGAGCGGAGACGGGTTTCGATAACTCCGGAATACGCCCGATCAACGCGCACCCCCGGCCCAGAACACGCGCAAGCGGGCATCGCCGTTGCCGTCATTCGCGCTGATGAGGTAGAGCCCAGCGGGCAGATAGCGCAGGTCCAAGAATGTGCCGGGCGCGCGGGACTGGTCATAGAGCACAGCACCGCCCGTGGTGAATACCCGCACCCGCGCGGTGCCCGTGACTTGCGGCAAGTAGAGGATGCCCTCACGCCAGACCAACTGCGGACCTTGCGGTTCGTCGATGGCGTTCGTGCTCAAGGTGTAGGGGGCGGAAGTGCGCACGCAGCCGGCCACATCGCTCACCGTTACCGTGTAGTCGCCGTCCACCACCGCTTCGTACACGCTGTCCGTGGCGTCGGGAATAACCGCACCGGCCAGGTACCATTGGAAGGCATCGCCGGGAGAAGCGGTGAGTACCGGCCCGTCCGCGCTGATGATGGCGCTATCGCAGCGCAGGAATTTGATGAGCATGCCGTTGTAGCAATCGGCCGCCGCAAGCGCTACGGTATCCACGGTACTGCCCGCACCGGTGTGCTGGCCGCAGGCCCAGAAGGCATGGTCGCGCAAGCTCGTCACATCGGTGAGGTTCTCCGCTCCGGGGCCTTGCGCCATCCGGTGCCAAGCGTAGCCGCCATCGCTGCCGTGGTAGCTCACCATCACCGCTTCCGTGTTGCCGAAGACGCCCGCCATGACGGTATCCGGGCCGGCATCCAGGTCCAAGGTGCCGCCAAGGATCCACGCGATCACCGGATCGCCGCTGCTCGTGCAGGTGGTACGCGAGCCGGCCGCACCGCCCGTGAGGGCGAGGTTGTCGAACCACGCAAGGCCGCCCCCCGCGTTGTAACGCGCTACGAACATCCCCGTCCAGTTGCCGACAGGTGTCACCTGGAATGTGGTATCGAAGGGATCGACCTGGGCATCACCGGTGAAGCCACCGACCACGATGAAGCCGTCCGCTACCGCTTCCAATTCGTTCGGGAACGCATAGCCCGTGGTGCCGCCGAGCGTGTGGGCCCATACGAGCGCACCGCTGGTATCCAAACAGCTGATGAAGCCATCGATCGTACCGGTGCTCTCGGTAAGGGTGGTGGTGCCGGGGCCGGGTTCGAAATCCACCGTGCCGGCGTAATTGCCCGCGAGGTAGACGTACTGGCCATCGGCGGAGAGGGCGAGGTCGATGTAATTGTCATTCGACGCGCTGGCCACGGCGTGGCCCCAGAGGGCGTTGCCTTGTGGGTCCAACTTGGCCATGAAGCCGTCGGTGGCACCAACGCCTTGCAACACCACACCATCGCCCAGGTCCAGAGTGGTGTTGAAGATGCCGCAGATCCAGATGGCACCGGAAGCGTCGGGCGCCACCCGGTAGCCGAAGGCACCGCCTGGGCTGGTGTACACCCGGCCCCAAACGAAGTTTCCTTGAGCGGTGTAGCGGGCCAACCAGAGGTTGTTGGTACCGGGTGTGGGGTAGCGCCAGGCTTCCCCGGGGCCCGGGTCCATGTCCAAGCTGTCCCGCGCGGTGCCGAAGAGCAGGAAGTCGCCCCCGGGGAGTTCCGCCGCCTGCACGGCAGCGGTGAAGCCGCTCGCTGTGCCGAGCGACCAGGACCAGAGCAAGGCACCTTGCGCATCGTAGCGGGCCACGGTCGCCAAGTTGTTGGGGTAGGGCTGGCCGGTGTGCAGATCCTCCGCCGGGCCGGGGTCCAGGTCCCAGGTACCGTGCAGCGCGCTCAGCTGCAGCACATCGCCATTGGCCATCGCGTGCACGCGGCCGCTCTCGCTGGCCACGCCCGGCGCGTCGCTGCAGGTGAACTCATCCACCCATTGCACGGCGGGGGCTTGTGCGCAAAGCTCCAGCGCGGTGAAGGCGAGGAAGGGGAGGAGAAGTGGTCTCATGATCGGCGGTGAAGGTCAGCAATGCGGGGTAGACGGGCGAATGGCGGAAGGCTGCCTGAGGCGGCACTTCGGCGCAATCGGTCCTTGGCTCATAGGTCTGGTGGAACGATGGGCACGCGGCCGAGCGTTGGATCACGGGTGGGTCCGGGCGCAGCATGGCCAACGGATGGCCCACCAGTGACCCGTTCGCTTGCTGGGTTGCGCGATCGGAACACTGGCGGGAAGGGGGGTTCAGGTGGTCGTGTCCTCTTCGGAAATCTTTCTTCCAGCAAGTATGACCACAACTGCGGTGAGGGATGAAGTCTAGAGTAACAACCGAGCGCGGGTCAAGAAAGTTTGCATCTTCGGGCTATGGGAACAATTTTTTGGCTAGCACTAGTCCTCTGCCTTTGCGGTGCACTTCTGTTCTGGAGCATGTCTCAGACAACCTATGAATCGCACTCAAAGGTTACCACTATTTTGAAAAAGCTGGGACTGATTGATGTCTCCGAGAAGGGAAGGTTATTGCTTAGTCTGTTTCATTCAAGATATCGCCATGCTGAGAACCAAGCGTATCTGCTGTTGTTCCTTAGTCTCTTTTTGACTGCGGTAGTTGGATGGTTCGGTGTAAGGTCAGTTGGGGGTATCCCAATTGACTCACTGGGCGCCATTTTGGTGAGGATTAGTACTCTGTTGATAGCATTCTTCGGCATTGGTTTTCTTTTTAGGTTATACAGGTTGCAGCTGGAGCACGCCAATTTTTATCGCGCACAATTCGATGGAGTTCTTGTGTGGCTGAGTATGGGGGAGCAACCCGGAGAGCTGCACGAATGGATGGCCAGATTGTTACCTCCTTTTCGGATGCCGACCCAGACGCTTCCAACTGAACAAGCGTCACGGATGTTTGAGACGATAAAGTCAGCCACGTCAGCAAAAGGGTAGTCGACGTTCTGGTGCTCGGTTGTGTCGGTCCTCTCAGCTCGCGCAAGCGTCCTCCCCTTCTGGCGCGAGCGTGGACGCTCGCGCCAAAGTGGGATCCGCGCCAACAGATCACCTAGGAGCACTCGCGCTATCGGGGGGGCACCCTGGTCGATTTGCTGAGGCCTGCGATGAGCAACCCGAAACTACCGCGACCCCATCAGAGGGCAGCCGCACCAAGAAAAAGACAAAGCCTAAGCAGGGCTGGATTCCGGCTTGGGCCACTTCGTCGCATTGGTCAGCTTTGGTTGGAACGCATAGATGATTCCACCAAGGGAGGCCAGGACGAATACCACGTTGCGAATGATGAACTCCGGGCGCACATTATGATGCTCGTGTGTCACCATGAACGCAGCCACTAAGCCAACCAATAAGCTACCTCCAAGGATGGCCGTGAGGGCGATCCGCACAACGCGTTCATAGGCTGGAGCCGCTATGCACCCCCACATGATGAAACTCCACGCCATGAGGCTTTGGCGCAGAATCAGATATGCCGGACCTGCTATGTAATAGCCGCCCCATCCATCGCCGGTTTCAATGGCATTCACCATCTCAAAGTCATAGAGCTTCGCTAGGAACTCAATGACAAAGCGGTAGATTAACATGCCCAAGAAGGCGGCGGGCAAAACCGCTATCCAACGCAGGACGACTATGGTGTTCGATTTCAAGGACTAGCGGCGGTTGCCCTCTATGATGTGGTTCGAAAGTATGTCCTTCGGAATATGGATGCACTTCACGCTCCCTCCACTACGCTAAGGTCAGGCACCAGCCCAGATCAAGCGTTCGATTCCGGCAAGTGCCAGAAGCCCATCCGCCTCCGGCGGCCGAATGCCCCATGCGCCTTTGAACCAAGGCCCCTGAACCATCGAACCTAAAACCACCGAATACACCAAGAACCCATCCCGGCCTTCGCCGGGACCAAACCCACCCCTGAGCCTGGAACTTCAGACCCATGCGCCCTCCTCAGGGTGCCAGCATGGTGCAAGACTTGCCGAAGGGCTTGGGAACCAAGCGTTGCCAGACCGCAAAATGCGGGAATGCGGTCGCACGGCAAGGACTGGTCATGGTTTTACGGAAGCGATCCTTCGCGGTCCGGACCGATGCGGCGAACCAGCGACGTTACGCTCCCGCGAACAATGGTCACATCAAGGTATTCCATGAGCTGTCAGTCGCTCATTGGCAACGCGCCGGCGCAGAACAGCAAGGCGCCTTGGAGCGACGGATGATCGTAACCGCGAGCACAAAACCCGCCTGCGCGAATGGACGGAACGCGCAGGCATGCGCTTCGTGTGCCAAGGCCATCACCGTATGGGCTATCGCCGTTCGGTGGCCTGAATTCGAGCACGGATGGCAAGCGGCCGCGTCCTGGTTCATGGCGTTCGCGCGGGAACATCGTGTAACAGAAGAAGGGGATCATGCGTTCCAGCGGCCAACAAACACCCGATCATGCGCCAGCTGAAAGCCGACCTGCGTGGACTGAGTGCCCCCGATGTGCTCTTGAAAG
>JBGAJW010000118.1:0-5888 GCA_044224725.1 Flavobacteriales bacterium | reverse complement strand
TCGCTGCCTTCCATTACGGCCACGCAGCTGTTCGTAGTGCCCAGGTCGATGCCTATGATCTTGCTCATTGCTTTGAACGCCGTAGCCCGGCGCAGGCGTTTTGTTCAGGTATGGTGGCCGCGCATGTCAACGTTCGTGCCCGCCCATAGGAAGGCGGCATGCTGGCAGGAAAGTCAGGGATGCCCCGCCAGTCGTGGGGAGTCAAGGACTGTCAAAAGGACAGAAGAAGCCTCAGCAATCGGCGTTCAGCGGCTGGGGTACACAGAACTTCAGATCGCCTGTATACTGTCCCAGTTTGAGTTCATTCGCGGAAGCAGCTTCCAGCTTCTTGCGATCGATGACATTGTTGGGGTCGCTCGTCGGCACGATGCGATAAACGCGGCTGCTGAACAACCCGTAACCGCCCGTCACATTGGAATAGTCAGGCCTCTCCTCCACGATACCGCTGATGGGATTGGCCAATTGCAGGTAAACATGCAGGTCAGGGGCCGCCACCCAGGCATAGAATTCGATACCGCGGAAAATGCGGCTCTGCACGGCAGCCTCTTCCGCAGCGTTCCCATAACGCACTTTGTTCGCCACTGTCTGGTAGAACAACTCCCCGTTGAGGCTCACATTATCCTCTTGGCCTGATTGGTTGCTGGACACCACGCTTCCGATGTAGGAGTCGAAGGACTTTGTGAAGGTGCCGTTGTCCGTCACTTCATCGTAGTGGAAACGATAGTACATCTCGTAGCGCCTGCCGTTCCCGGTGGTGTACCACCTGACCGCATAGGGCTGGTATGCCTGACCTTGGAAGAAGGTGATCAGGGTGTTGGAACCGGCGACCGTACTGCGGAATTCAAGGTCGTCCACGATGGGCGTGATGGCCTCCACATGATTGCCCTTCGCATTCGCCACCAGGCGGTAGCGATAGTCCTTGTTCAAGGTGCCGTCCGGAAAGTCACCCCGGAAATAGTACATCTTGTGCAAGGGTCCATTGAAGAGGCCGTCCAATCGACCGTCCAAAATGGTGTCGCGCAGTACCAAGTTGGCCACGACGTTTCCATCAGCGTCCACCTTTTCGATCCGACGTTGATCTTCGGGCAACTGCTCCTCCGTGTATTCCGTGGAGTCCGCGATCTGGGCATACAGGAACGCATCCCCATCACCCAAGAAGGCCTTGTTGATCTTCACCCAATGGATATGGTCGTTCTTGTTCAGCAGACTGTACACGACGGTGATCTCCTTGTAGGGCGCGGTCACATCCAAGTCAGTGCTGCAGCCGAAGAACAAGGGGCCGATGCTGGCGAGCAGCAAGGGGCGGAGGAGCGAACGGAGTTCCATGTGTGGCAAAGATATCCGCCCGGGTTTTCGCACAACGGAAAGATGATGACCGGTGCGATGCCCGCGAGCAGAGGCGGAACCGGGGGAACGGACGGCGCCTAGCTTTGAGCGCCGACCGGCGAACAACGGAATGAGCACACATATGAAGGAGGCCAAGCGCGTGACCACCCACACGCTGCAGGAAATGAAACAGCAGGGCGTGCCCATCGCCATGCTAACCGCCTACGACTATTCCTTGGCCCGGCTCGTGGACGCTGCCGGGGTGGATGTGATCCTGGTCGGCGACAGCGCCAGCAACGTGATGGCCGGGCACGAGACGACCTTGCCCATCACGCTCGACCAGATGATCTACCACGCCGGTGCGGTGGTGCGCGGTTGCGCACGCGCACTGATCGTGGTGGACCTGCCTTTCGGCACGTATCAGGGCAATTCAAAGGGTGCGTTGAACTCCGCCATCCGTATCATGAAGGAGAGCGGGGCACACGCGGTGAAGCTTGAAGGAGGGGAGGAGGTGCTGGACAGCGTGGAGCGCATCCTCACAGCCGGCATTCCGGTGATGGGCCACCTGGGCCTCACGCCGCAGAGCATCTACAAGTTCGGAACCTACGTGGTGCGCGCGAGAGAAGAAGAAGAAGCCGATCGGTTGAAGCGCGACGCGAAGTTGCTTGAGGATGCCGGCTGCTTCGCGCTGGTCTTGGAAAAGATCCCGGCCAAACTCGCCGAGGAGGTGGCCAAGAGCATCAGCATCCCCGTGATCGGGATCGGTGCCGGTGGCGGTGTGGATGGACAAGTGCTGGTCCTTCATGATATGCTGGGGATCAACAAGGAGTTCAACCCGCGCTTCTTGCGGCGCTACGCCGACCTCCACGAGGTGATCACGGGGGCGGTGGAGGGCTACGTGCGTGACGTGCGGGCGAAGGATTTCCCGAACGCGCAGGAACAGTACTGAGCGCCGTGCAGATACTGTACGAGGATGCGCACCTGGTCGCCGTGAACAAGCCGGGCGGTCTGGCGACGCAAGCCGACAAGACGGGCGACCCCTTCCTGCTCGAACGGATGGCAGCGCTGTATCCGAAGGACGATAGCCTCGGAATTCCTCATCGTTTGGACCGGCCAGTCAGCGGGGTGGTGCTCATCACGCGCACGCCGGAAGCCTTGGCCGCGATGAGCATGCTGTTCGCGAACCGCTCCGTGGCAAAGACCTACTGGGCGATCGTTACCGGTGCGGCCCTATCGTCAGGAATATGGGAACACCGATTGGTTCACGACGGGCAACACCATAAGGCGCGTGTATCGCAGGATGTCGCGGTGGAACCGTCCACCGTGCGGTTCAAGCGGCTGTCGGCCGGTGAGCGCTACACATTGCTCGAACTGGTGCCGGATGGCGGAAGGTTCCACCAATTGCGCGCACAATGCGCGGCGGCGGGCTTTCCGATCAAAGGCGACGTGAAGTATGGCGCTCGGCGTGGGGAAAAGGACAGGACCATCGCGCTGCACGCACGGTCCGTCGCGTTCACGCATCCGTTCACGGGCAAGCCGTTGAGCATCGAGGCGGATGCGCCCTCGGGCCCGCTCTGGGCGGCGTTGCTGGCTCCCTTGCTGCAATCGTGACAACAACGATTGCATTGCCATGCAATCATTCGATCTGTCCAGTCATGGCGATGTTTCGTTACCAAGAAAATCTGCTTGAGAGCAACATAGTGATGCTCAAAGGCATCACTATGCCCCCTCAACAGGTCGTACTTGGGGGTATGTTAGAGGCTGAAGACCAGTATCCACGGGCCGAAATGGTCGTTTGCATGGCCATGCAATAAGGCGGATCCCATGCGAAGGATCTTCCCTCGCAACTGACCATGACCTGCCTCACATAGGATCCACGTCCACTACAAGCTGGACCGCGCGGTGCGCCTGCTCTGCGAACAGGCGATCGATGACCTCACGCAAGAAGTCCTTTTCCGCCCGGTAGTGCTGGCGGTCCAACTTCACCAGTATCGCGCGCAGGTGCTTGTCCCGAACGCGGGCCACCGGTGGCGGTTCCGGCCCGAGCACGCGATCGCCCATCCGGGTGCGCAGTGCATTGGCCAAGGCATCCGCGCTCATGATCACCCGCTCTTCCATCCGATGCTTCAGCGTAAGGCGTACTAATCGAGTGAACGGTGGATAGCCATGCGCGCGCCGGTGCTCCAGTTCGCGCGTGTACATGCCCGCAGTGTCATGTGCGACTACCAGCCCGATCACCGGATGGTGGATATCACGCGCTTGGATGTACACCGTTCCGGGATCACGCTTTCGCCCGCTTCTTCCCGCTACTTGTGACATCAATTGGAACGCCCGCTCGTGCGCCCGCAGATCAGGGAACCGCATCAGGTGGTCGGCGTTCACGATCCCGATCACGGTGACCTGGTCGAAGTCCAGCCCTTTTGTCACCATCTGCGTGCCCACCAGGATATCGATGGCTCCTTCCCCGAAACGCGAAAGAATGCGTTCGAACGCGTGCTTGCCCCTGGTCGTGTCCTGGTCCATCCGTGCGATCCGCGCGTCCGGAAGCAGAAGTGCGAGCTCCTCTTCGATCTTCTCCGTACCGAAGCCCAGCATCCGCAGGCGGTTGCTCCCACAAGCGGCGCAATGCACCGGCGGTGGATAGGTCCTGCCGCAATAGTGGCAGCGCAGCCCGTGCTGTTGTTTGTGGTAGGTGAGGCTCACGTCACAATGCTCGCATTCCGGTATCCAACCGCACGTCTCGCACTGCCACACCGGTACGTAGCCGCGCCGGTTCTGGAAGACGATGGCCTGTTCCTTCCGCGCGATCGCGGCCTCGATCCCCTTCAGTATCGTTTCGCTGAAATAGCCGCGCATCTGTTTGCGCTTCTGCGCATCGGCGATGTCCACGCGCTCCACTTTCGGAAGTACCGCTTCGCCATGCCGCACGAGCAACTCGGCAAGTCCGTATTTGCCGTTGTGCGCGTTGAAGAAACTCTCCATGCTGGGTGTGGCCGAGCCGAGCACGGTCTTCGCGCCGTGCAGGGCGGCGAGCACAACGGCCATATCGCGTGCGTTGTAGCGCGGCGATGGTTCGTGCTGTTTATAGCTCGCGTCGTGCTCCTCGTCCACCACGATGAGGCCCAGCTTGTGGAAGGGGAGGAACAAGGCTGAACGCGCTCCTACGATGAGCGGATGCCCGGCCGGATCGTTGAGCATGCCAAGCCAGAGCTCAGTGCGTTCGCGTGGCGAAAGACGGGAATGGAAGACGCTCACGCGATCGCCGAACCGGTCGCGCAATCGACCGATCACTTGTGTGGTCAACGCGATCTCCGGCAACAGGTAGAGCGTCTGTTCCCCACGCTCCATCGTGGCGGCGATCAGCTCCATGTACAATTCCGTCTTTCCCGATGCGGTGACGCCGTGCAGCAGGCATACGGCCTTGTTCTCCAATGCCGCGCGCAGGTCGTTCAACGCCGTTCGCTGCGCGGTCGAGAGTTCCTTCCGCTTTCCTGGCCTTGTGGTTGCGGAGAGTGAACCCGATGCGCGTTCGTACACTTCGAAAAGGCCCTTCTCGACCAACTTCTTCACGTGTGCGGAGGTGGTCCCGGTGGAACGTAGAAGCACATCGCGCTTCACCTCACGCGGCTCTTCGCCCAAGCACTGGCTCATCTCCACATAGCGCATCAGCAAGCTGAGGAGCTTCGGCGCTTTGTCCAGCTTGTCGAACCATGTATGGAGCGCTTCTTCGCTCGTGGCTTCCGGGCTGAGCTTCACGAAGCGGTCCAAGCGTGGAGTGAAGGATTCCCCGATCTCCTCAGCGATCAGCAGCGCACCTTTTTCCAGCATCTGCTTGATCACCGGCATAGGATCTTTCAAGCCGAGCAGTTCACCCGCCTCGCCGAGGTTCAGTTCGTGCCGCTGTTCGAGCGCGTCCATCAGGATGTCGTACCGCGCGTTGCCTGTCCACGCACCGGATCTCTCCTTCGCCGCGACCAACCGCGTTTCACTCGTGAGCACCAGCGCTCCGGGAAGGGCCGCGAGCATCACCTCGCCGAGCGTGCACATGTAGTGATCGCTGATCCGATCCCACAAGGCGAGCTGCTCTTCCGTGGCGATCGGTGCGCTGTCCAGCACGGAGAGAACCGGCTTCATTTCCCGGAGGCCTGGGTTCTCCCCGTGCAACCGTCGCACGATCCCAGAGTACAGCTTGCGTCCCCTGCCGAAATTCACCACCACCCGTCGGCCCGGACCGACTTGTGCTTCAAGCTCCGGGGGCACCGCATAGGTGAATGAACCCGGAGCGGATACGGGCAGAATGAGGTCGGCGAACACGGTGGACAAGTTTACCACCGACTGCCCCGGTGATCCGGCAGCCGGGGACTTCGCGTACGTGTGAAGAATCACCGTTCAGCGGTCGGACCTGTATAGAGAGGCCATGGCGATGGCTCCCTGCAGGCAACATCGGAGCGATCCATGCTGTCCTACGGTTGGAACACGGAACGACAAACTATGAACACGAAGATCAGGAAGAGTGGGAAGTCGGTGATCCGGTCGATCTATGACTTGAGCACCCCGCTGGT
>JBGAJW010000043.1:0-42286 GCA_044224725.1 Flavobacteriales bacterium | reverse complement strand
TCGCTCACCGGCAGCACCCCGCAAGTGTCCGTTACCGTGAAGTAGTAGGTCGTGGTCACCCCGGGGGCCACGTCGATCGTCCACGTCGCCTCACCCGTATCCCATGCGATCTGCTTCTCGCTCGTGCCGCCCGTGATCACAGGGGACAGCGTGTAGGAACCTCCGCAATCCCCGGACACGTCCGTGGTCTGAGAAACCAAAGGCTCATGCTGGTCGATGTACAGGGTGTACACGTTCACCACTTGGGAGCCGCTGCAGACGATGTTCTGTGCGATCGTGATGGTAATACTCTCCAGACCATCCGCATCCAGCGGTACGTTCACTGGCCAAGGAATAATCGTATCACCGGGCTGATAGATCAACTGGGTAGGGAAGGCGGGGAAATAATCGGCTCCGCCCGTGGCCGTACCACCGATCACGATGTCCACGGTATCCACGTTGCTCGTGTCACCAAAGCGATGGAAGGCCAGTGGGATGATGCCACAGCCTTCGAAGAGCGTTGAGTCGTTCGATCCGATGTTGTTGCCGACCAGCTCGGGCAGCACTTGACCCGTGCTGGTGAAGCTGCCGGCCTGCAGGAAAACGGCGCTGTCCCAAGCCGCGTCACTGGCATCGCCGATGGCGATCTTGATGTGGTACGTGAGACCGCAGGTGACCTCCGTGCGAGCGGTCATCACTACGGTCAAGCCGTCGTATTGCACATAGTGGGCATCCGCGTTGAACGGGGCGGTCCATCCGTCCCCATTGTCGACATAGAACGAGGGGTTCACGGTGCTGTTGACGTCATTGATCGTCACCGGCTGGGATGTGCCCGGCACCAAGGCGATATTGACGGCATTATTCGCATAGGGGCCGTTGAGCCCTGGGCCGCTGACGAAGAAGCCGAACGCGTCGTTCACGCTGTTCACGAACTCCAGATATTCATCGGAGCCGAAGACGAAATCGAACTTCAGCGAATCGCCCGTGGGGATGAAGTCGAATTCGAGCACGGCGGCATCGTTGATGGACGGATTCCCGGAAAGCGTGACGAGGTCCGGATCGCTCTGGCCGATGTTGCCGCCCCCTTCTCCGCTACTGCCGGAATCATTGGGGCCGGTGGCGTTGTTGATACTGCCCGTTGCGAGAATGACCCCTTGGCCAATCCCGAGAAAGGCGTTGACGGCGTCGAACCCGCCGACCTGCTCGGTGAGGGTGTTACCGGGCTGCCCGTTGAAGGTGATGTTGCTGACGGTGACCCCGGAACCCAACAGGATGTTCTCCACGGCTTGTTGGGGCGTGATGCTGTTGTCCAGCACGATCTGGCACCAGGAAAAAGCGGGAAGCGCGAAGAGCCCGAGGGCGAGAAGGCGGAACGGTCGTATCAAGGCTTCTGGGAAAAGCGCCGGAAGATAGCCCCCCGACCACTGCTTGACCCAACGGGCGTCATGGAAGTTGCCTGAGCAGCGCACTTCCTTGGACAGGGAAAGTCACGAAGGCCCCAAGGCCGCGAACACGATGTTCACCTACTCGTCTGAACCCCGCAGCAAGGTCACATGACCGAAGCCCTCGATGGCCGGGAAGAGATGACCGCTCGCGGTGTACTTGAAGATGTAAACGCTGGTAGGCGCATCGGTGCCACCGATCTTCCCGTCCCAAGGCTTGTTCACGTCCTCGGTGCTGTACACCAGCTGTCCCCAGCGGTCGTAGATGCTCATCTCGAACTTCTCGATGTAGCGCGTGCCGGGGCCGAACACCTCGTTGACCCCGTCCCCGTCAGGGGTGAAGGCATTGGGGAAGAACAACTGACCCGGAGGACGCAACAGTACGCTGTCCTGTGCCGGGCAACCCGTGTGGGTCACCACCTGCAGCTTTACCCAGTGCTCCTCCAGGTCCAAGTAACTGTGCGACAAGGTCCGCTCCCGGCTCAAGGTCCCATCGCCCAGATCCCACCGGTAGCTCCGGCAGAAGGTCGGCAAGGTCGCAGCCTCCAGCACCCAGTCGTCCTGACCGGCGTTGGTGGCCAGGATCTCGATCTGCGGCTGCTCCACGCCCACATTCACTTCATCGGTGATCACCTCTCCGCATTGGTCGTAGATGTTCACCCGGTACTGCGCGTTCACCGGTGGGCTCACACCCAACTGCGGGTCGCTCCACTCCTGGTCCACCCATTCCACCGTGTAGTAGCCCGAGCCCCCGCTCACCTGCGCCCACAGCGTCAGGCTGTCCCCCAAGCAAAGCACCGTGTCCTGCGTCAGGTCCACCGTGAAGGGTGCCGGGTGCGGGATCAGGGAGTACACCTGATCACTGCCTTCAGTGCCGCACTGGTCCGCGATCGTCAGGGTGTACACCGCATCGGCCGGTACCCCCACCTGCAGCGTGTCCTGCACGCTCACCGTCTGTTGCTGGCTGTTGGTCCACGTGTACGTGTATACCCCGTTGCCACCCGTCACGGACAGGACCTCCAGGGTCGTGGTATCCCCCAAGCAGATCACCGTGCGGTCAGGAGCCTCGATCACGATCGGGGCCAAGGGCACCGTGCCCACTTCCACCGAGTCGCTCAAGGTGCTCCCGCAGCCGTCCGTTACCGTGGCCACATAGAACACGTGCGGGTTGGCAGCAGGCACCGTGATCGTCTGGGTCGCCCCGGCACTCGCTCCGCTCAAAGTCCAGCCGTAGCTGTACGTGCCGTCCCCGCCACTGACGCTCGTAACGCTGATGTCATCGGCGCCCAAGCAATCGATCAGGGTCAACGGGCTTACCTCCATGTCCAGTGCCGGGTACACCGGGATCGTCACCGTGATGCTGTCGCTCACCGGCAGCACCCCGCAAGTGTCCGTTACCGTGAAGTAGTAGGTCGTGGTCACCCCGGGGGCCACGTCGATCGTCCACGTCGCCTCACCCGTATCCCATGCGATCTGCTTCTCGCTCGTGCCGCCCGTGATCACCGGAGACAGCGTATATGAACCTCCGCAATCCCCGGACACGTCCGTGGTCTGCGTCACGATGGGGTCGTACTGGTCGATGTAGAACACGTAGTCGTTCACCACTTGCGTACCGCTGCAGACGATGTTCTGTGTGATCGTAATGGTGATCGTCTCCAGCCCATCCGCGTCCAAAGGCACATTGATCGGCCAAGGGATCAGCGTGTCCCCGGGCTGGTAGATCAATTGGTCGGGGAAAGCCGGGAAGTAATCGGCCCCACCGGTGGCCGTGCCGCCGATCACGATGTCCACGGTATCCACGTTGCTCGTATCCCCCATACGGTGGAACTGGAAGGGGATCAGGCCGCAGCCTTCGAACATCGTCGTATCGTTCGCGCTCACATTGCCGGCCAAGGTCAACTCGGGGATCACGGAACCCGTGCTGGTGAAGCTTCCGGCTTCCAGGAAAACCCCTGAGTCCACGCCGTGGTCATTCACGTCGGCGATGGCCAGCTTGATGTGATAGGTCTCCCCGCAGATCACTTCAGCGCGGGCCTGTATCACCGTGGTGCGGCCATCGAAGACCACGGTTGTGCTGGCGGAATTATCGATGTAGTACTCCGGGTTCACCGCCGGGCACGAGGGGTCGTTCGGGTTGTTGTTGTACCCGTTGTTCACGTTGTTGATGGTGATGGCCTGCGTGGTATTCGGTACCAAGGCGATGTTGGCCGCGTTGTTGGTGAACGGACCGCTGATGCCGGGTCCGCTCAGGAAAAAGCCGAACACATCATTATAGGCGCACACGAACTCGGGGTACTCCTCTGAGGCGAAAATGAAATTGAACTTCAGGGAATCACCCGTGGGGATGAAGTCGAATTCGAGGATGGAGAAGTCGTTCACGGAGAACACATCGGGATCGGACGCCAAGGCGAGTTCCAAGAGGTCGGCATCACCGGTATTCGTGGTCACGTCACTGATGATGTTCGAAGCCGCTTGGTCGATATTGGTGGCATCGCCCGAACTCAGGATGATGCCGGCCGCGAGGTCGAGGTCCGAATCGATGACCGTGAAATCGCCCGTACCGAATTGCGGTGTTCCCGGGTTGAGCACCCCGTTGTAGCTGATGTTGAACGCGCTCACTCCTTGGCCGAGCAGCACATCCTGCACCAGCTGGGCAGGCGTCAGGGCGTTGTTCACCGTGAGCTGCGCGGAGAGCAGCACAGGCACCGGAGCCAAGGTGCCAAGGAAGAGGGTTCGCACGTTCATTACTTCGGTGGGCTGGGTGGAAAGGCGAGGGAAATTACACCATTCGGCTACCATTTGACCAGAAGTAAGCGGATAGGGTTGCCTGCCTGTTCGCAAGCTCCTCCCTGATCCGTGCCCTGCTGGCGTAAACACCGTATGGACAGGAAGATCCGGGAGTGGGGCACTGGTCGACAAGCGCTCGCTCAATTCGATCCGCTCTCGTCGCCCAAGAGGGTAACATGGCCCAAGCCCTTGGTCTCCTCCAGGCGCTCCCCGGCAGCACGGAAACTGTAAACGTAAACACCTGTGGGCGCGATCTGTCCGTTGTTCATGCGTCCATTCCATGTGGCACCAACACCCGAAACGGCAGCGACTTCAGCGCCCCAACGATCGAAGATCACGAGTTCGAACTCTTCCAGCAACAGGCCGGTCGCGCCGAACGTGTCGTTGAACCCATCCCCGTTCGGGGTGAAGGCGTTGGGGAAGAATAACTGAGCGGCGGGCGTGAGCTGGATCGTATCCGTGGCCAGGCAGCCATTGATGGTCAAGGTGGTCACGGTCGCTAGCGTGGGCTGCATATCGGCGTACGCATGCTCCGGGTCCGATGCACTGCTTTCCTGGCCATCGCCGAAGCTCCAAGAGAACTGCTCAGCGGCCGGCAGGCTATGCGTGCTGAAGGCGAAGTCGTTGTAGCCGATGCTCTCCGCGAAGATGTTCGTTACCGGATGCTCGATGCCGACAAGCGCATCCGCGTGGGCCACGGTGCCGCAGAGGTCGGTTACGCTCACGTTGTACGTAGTAGGCACTTCCGGGCTTACGGTCACTGCGCTGTCGGCATCCGGAAAAGCGGGCCAGGCGTAGGTGTAGCTGCCTGCACCCCCGGTGGCCACAGCGATCAGTTCGCGGCTGCCGTTCTCGCACACCATGGCGTTCGGCACGCTGATGGCCAGCGGAGCATGCTCGGTGATGGACAAGGTGACCTGCGCCGAACCCATGTGACCGCAGTTGTCGGTGGCGACCACGGTGAAAACCAAGGAACCGTTCACAGCGGTGGTGATCGAATTGCTTGTGCTGAGGTCCGTGCCATCGGCATCATTCCACACATGCGTCAGATCGCCCGTACCACCGCTGATGGAAACCACTTCGGCGCTGGCGATCTGACCTGCACAGGTGACCGGGGCATCGCCGGCAAGTACGACCTCAATAGCCGGGTAGGTCTGCTCGGACACCACCACCGTGGCCGAAGCGACCGCGCCACATCCGTCCGTGACGATTGCCGTGTACGCGGCGGCCTCGTTACCAACGGGGAGTTCTGCGGCATTGCCCAATTGTGCACCGTTGCTGGTCCACGCATAGGTCAAGCTGCCCGTGGCACCTTCCACCCCGATCACGGCGATGGTGGTACCCGGTGCTTCGCAAGGAAGCACCGGATCTTGGCTCACGCTTATGGAGATCGGGTTGATGGAACTGCTCACCAGGGTGGAATCGCTTGCTGTTCCGCCGCAAGCATCGCTGGCAGAAGCCACGTACCAAGTGGCTTGCGCGGGTGGAACCACTGTAACATCCGCAGTGTTGCCCACAAGTGAGCCGTTCGCGCTCCACGCCAGAGCAAGACCATTGTTGCCGCCTTGGCCGAAGGTCATCGTCAAAGCCCCTTGCTCGCCGCAGGCGATATCGAGCGTGCCGGGCACGTTCACCTGAGGGGGCAGGCTGTTCACCTGCACTGAGCCGGTAGTGGTACCCCCACAAGCGTCCACCACCGTTACTTGGTACGTATCGCTGCCGCTCGCGGTGACCGGCAAGCTCATCCCCGCGCCTATGGTGTTGCCGTTCAGTGTCCAAGTCACCTCATAGGGGCCGGTTCCACCCGAAACCGAAAGATCAACCGTTGTGGCGGTCATGCAAGGGACATTCACGTCCGACAGGTTCAGGGTGGGAACAGGGCTGGTGAACGCGCCGGCCTCCAAGAACACGCCGGAGTCCAGGATCTCATCCCCTGCATCGGCCACGGCGAGCTTGATGTGGTAGGTCTGGCCGCACTGCACGGCATGGCTGGCCGTGAGCGGCACAGTGAACCCGTCGTACTGGATATACTGCGCGTCGTTGCTGTATGGATAGGCATAGCCGTCGCCGTTGTCCGTGTAGAAACCCGCGTTGCTCATCGGGTTCACGTTATCGATGGAGACGGGGGTGGTCGTGCCGGGCACCAAAGCGATGTTCACCGAATTGTCGGAGTATGGCCCATTGATGCCCGGGCCGCTGAGGAAAAAACCGAATACATCATTGAAGCCTGCGCCCACGTATTCGATGTACTCCTCACTGGCGAACACGAAATCGAAGGAGATCTCTCCACCCATCGGCACGAAGTCGAATTCGAGCACGGCGGCATCGAACACGGCAACGCCTGCGATGGTAGACAGGTCCGCATCAGCGTAGCCGGAATAGCCGCCCAAGTAGGCCCCGCCATTGTTGTTGGGCCCCATGGCAACGGCCGCGTCACCGGTGGCCAGCAGGATGCCAGAAGGCAATCCGACGTTGGCGTCCGCGCTATTGAAACTGGCGGCTTGTTCGTTCGCTGTGGTGGCCGGTTGACCATTGAACGTGATGTTGCTTACTGTTACCCCTCCACCCAAGAGCACGTCCTGAACGAGGGTACCGGGCGTCTGGCCGCTGCTCACAGCGAGTTGGGCCAGCGCAAAGACCGGGAGAAGGGCGATGGAGATGAGGGCGGAGAGCAGGCGACGTTTCATGATCCGTTCGTTTCGATGGGCCAAAGCACCGTAGATCCGCAAAGGCGGTCTTGCGCCGATGAGCAACTGGCGGGCTTCGGCTGACCATTGGCGGCCATTCCGAACTGGACATGGAGAAAGAACATCCCCCATATGCGGGGTAGTCAGGCCGAGCAAGTGGTTTTGGGGTTCAGGCCAACCCTGTGCTAACAAGGTCCGGCGATGACAAACGGTGACCTCCACCACGAAGCAAGACCGGGAACGGGCGGTCATTCATCGGTCGCCGGTATCTTCGGCACCCCGTCAAACCCGAACGCCCGTGAGCACTATCGCCGCCCCCAGCATGAGCACTACCGACACGTACATCGAGACCAACAAGGACCGCTTCCTGAACGAATTGCTGGACCTGTTGCGGATCCCCAGCGTGAGCGCCGATCCGAAATACAAGGCGGACGTTGCTCGCTGCGCCGAGACCGTGAAGCAGCGACTGGTGGAAGCCGGTGCCGACAAGGTGGAGATCTGCCCCACCCCGGGCCATCCGATCGTGTACGGCGAGAAGATCATCGACCCGAAGAAGCCCACGGTACTGGTGTATGGGCACTACGATGTTCAACCGCCGGATCCGCTGGACCTCTGGCACTCACCGCCGTTCGAGCCGGTCATCAAGGACGGCATGATCTACGCACGCGGCAGCGCCGATGACAAGGGGCAGTTCTATATGCACGTCAAAGCCTTCGATTCGATGATGAAGACGAACTCGCTACCGTGCAACGTGAAGTTCATGATCGAGGGCGAAGAGGAGGTCGGTAGCGACAACCTCGGCACCTTCGTGAAGAGCAACAAGGCACGCTTGAAAGCCGATGTCGTGCTCATCAGCGATACGGCCATGATCGCCAATGATGTGCCCAGCATCAACACGGGCCTGCGCGGACTCAGCTACCTCGAAGTGGAAGTGACCGGACCGAACCGCGACCTGCACAGCGGTGTGTACGGGGGTGCCGTTGCGAACCCGATCAACACGCTGTGCGCCATGATCGCCAGCCTGCACGATGCGGACGGGCGCGTGAACATCCCCGGATTCTATGATGCGGTGGTGGAGCTTTCCGCGGCCGAGCGCAAGGCCTTGGCGGAGGCGCCCTTCAATGAAAAGGAGTGGATGGACGAACTGGGCGTAGCGGCCGTGAAAGGCGAAAAGGGCTACACCACGGATGAACGTTGCACCATCCGCCCAACGCTGGACGTGAACGGCATCTGGGGCGGCTACATCGGTGAGGGTGCGAAGACCGTCCTGCCGAGCAAGGCCTTCGCCAAGTTGAGCATGCGACTGGTCCCGAACCAGAAGAGCGATCCGATCACCAAGCTCTTCCAAGACCACTTCAACAAGATCGCTCCGCCTTACGTGAAGGTCGCCGTTCGTCCGCACCACGGTGGCGAGGCGGCGGTAACACCGATCGACAGCCCGGCCTATCTCGCGGCGAGCAAGGCGATGGAAGAGACCTTCGGCAAGAAGCCGATCCCCACACGCGGAGGCGGCAGCATCCCCATCGTGGCGCTCTTCGAAAGCGAGCTCGGATTGAAGACGGTGCTCTTCGGTTTCGGTCTGGACAGTGACAACATCCACAGCCCGAACGAGAAGTACGGCATCTTCAACTACATGAAGGGTATCACCACCATCCCGCGGTTCTTCAAGCATTATGCGGAGATGGCGAACGGGCATGCGTGACAGATCCCAAGGAGCAGGGACAGGACCAGGAGCAAGCACACTGCGTTCAGTATTGCCCTTGGTCCTGCCCCTGATCCTGACCGGTTGTCTTTCGTACGAGGAGGTCACCTTCAAGGGCATCACGAACGTCGAGGTCGGTAAAATGGACCAGAGCGGCGTTTCAGCGCGCGTGACGGTAACCCTTGACAATCCGAATACCTTCAAGATACACGTGAGCGACCCGAACGTGGACCTGTTCCTGAACGAGGTGTACATCGGGAAAGCGGTATTGGACAGCAACATCGTGCTCGACAGGAAAAGCGTGAAGGACTACGCCGTTCCCTTGCACGCCACCTTCGACGACCACGGCACACAGGCGATGGGCGCGATGCTGACCGCCGCGCTCACGGGCAAAGCGACGCTGAAGGCCAAGGGCTCCGTCGTGGGCCGAGCGTTCCTGCTGCGCAAGCGTTTCCCGTTCGAGGAAGAGCACGACTTCGAGTGGGAATATTGAGCGGTGCACCTTATGGTGCGATGTAGTCCGGTTCCTCCCAGCCCATTACATCGAAGCCGAACAGTCCCTTTGATACGCGCAGGACCTGGATGTCCATGCCTGCCGTATCGCGGGGGTTCCCGACGACCACGCGCGTTCCGGGCGTTTCGAGGATCCACGGGGGCAGCTTGCCGCGTTCGATCCACTGCGCCTTCAAGCCGCGCCGCATTTCGCCGGGAACCACATAACACTGCGGGTCCATCGTGAAGACCGCATTCAGGGTGAAGAACACGCAGAAGAGGAACGGCCCGATGGCCAGCAGGTTGAACATGAACCAGAACGGCTTTGACATACCGAACACACGTCTGGTCCATTTCCCATAGAGCAGATTCCCCGCGAAGGCGAACGCGCAGAAGAGCCTTCCCACGACCCAGTAGGTGACCAGCACAGCACTCGACACCCACCAGAAGGCGACGAGCATGGAGAAGAGCCCGATCACCATGAGCCACGACGGCCATTGCCGGTCGTCGTCCTCATCGTCAACGCGATGCTGTTGGCCCGCGAGCTGCCGCCATGTACGTGGTCGTGCCCGTTCCACGTTCCTTTGATCGCCCATGTCGTTCGCCAAACTATCAGGTATCGCGATCATCTCCGGCACAATGCTGGTTCCCGGCTGCGATGGCCCCCACGATGCGGGCGGCAAAACGGACCAGGACACCATGCACGCGCACACCAACCGGCTCAGCCACGAGAGCAGTCCCTACCTGTTGCAGCACGCGCACAATCCCGTGGACTGGTATCCGTGGGGCGACGAGGCGTTCGCGAAGGCGAAGACGGAGAACAAGCTGGTGCTGGTGAGCATCGGCTACAGCAGCTGTCACTGGTGCCATGTGATGGAGCGGGAGAGCTTCGAGAACGACAGTGTCGCGCGGATCATGAACGAGCGGTTCGTGTGCATCAAGGTGGATCGCGAAGAACGCCCGGACGTCGACCAAGTTTACATGACGGCCGTGCAGCTGATGACCGGTCGCGGCGGCTGGCCACTGAACTGCTTCACGCTGCCCGACGGGCGGCCCGTTTATGGAGGCACCTACTTCCCCTCGCAGCAATGGATACAACTGCTCAGCGACCTGAACGAGACCTGGAAGACCGATCCGAAGAAGGTGACAGGCTATGCGGAACGGCTGCACGAAGGCGTGCGCGCGAACGACCTCGTGCAGTTGAACGAAGCACCGCCGGACTTCACACGGAAACAGGTCGCTCGCCTGGTGCAGGTGATGGACAGCTCGTTCGACCGCACGGATGGCGGCACCGACCGCGCACCGAAATTCCCGATGCCGAACAACTGGCAGTTCCTGCTCAAGTACGGCAAGCTCGCGAACGATGCGGACGCGACCATGCAAGTGCATCTGACCTTGCACAAGATGGCACTCGGCGGCATCTACGACCACGTGGGTGGCGGCTTCGCGCGCTACAGCGTGGATGGCCTGTGGAAGGTTCCTCACTTCGAGAAGATGCTGTATGACAACGCGCAGCTCGTATCGCTCTACAGCCAGGCCTATCAAGCGGTGAAGGATCCGTTGTACAAGGATGTGGTGGAACGCACGCTCACGTTCATCGAGCGGGAAATGATGAGCGCGGAAGGGGCCTGCTACAGCGCTCTGGACGCTGACAGCGACGGCGAAGAAGGCAAGTTCTATGTCTGGACGAAGGAGGAACTCCAGCGTGTGCTCGGCGATGACTTCGCTTTCGCGGAGAAATACTACTCCATAGGTGGTGCGGCGGCGTG
The DNA here is from genome assembly GCA_044224725.1 of Flavobacteriales bacterium. GTDB lineage: Bacteria > Bacteroidota > Bacteroidia > Flavobacteriales_F > PHOS-HE28 > PHOS-HE28. The sequence continues at coordinate 31,428 of JBGAJW010000043.1, read as the reverse complement.
GGAGCATGGCACCAACATCCTGCTGCGTGAAGGCGACGACACCTACATGGCCAAAAAGCTCGGCCTTTCCGAGGACGAACTCCGGGCGAAGGCGAAGCGCGTGAACGACCGGCTTCTGGCCGAACGGTCCAAGCGGGTGCGACCGGGCCTTGACGACAAGTCGCTCACGAGTTGGAACGCGTTGATGGTATCCGCCTGGTGCGATGCGTACGAGTCCTTCGGTGATGCGCGTTCATTGGAGAACGCGCTCCGGACGATGCGGCTTGTCCTGTCCAAGTGCCGCCGCGATGACGGCGGATTACAGCACAGCTACAAAGGCGGCAAGGCCTCGATCAATGGATATCTGGAGGACTACGCCTTCACCATCGAAGCGCTGCTGTCCCTCTATGCGAACACCTTCGATGAGCAGTGGATAACGGAGGCGAGCGCCCTGGCGGACCATGCCATCAAGCACTTCCACGACGAGGCCACGGGCATGTTCTGGTTCACCAGCGATATCGACCCGCCACTGATCGCACGCAAGACGGAAGTGACGGACAACGTGATCCCCGCGAGCAACAGCGCCATGTGCGAAGCGCTCTTTACGCTCGGGCATCTGTTGGACGAACAGCGATACCTCGATATCAGCACACGGCAGCTCAATAACGTGGAGCCGCGCATGGAGCAGTACCCCGCCGGCTACAGCAACTGGGCGCAAGCGATGCTGATGCACGTCTACCCGTGGTACGAGATCGCCATCACCGGTCCGAAGGCGCTGGAAATGCGGAAGGAGTTCGGAGCGCAATACATACCGAACCGGATGTTCCTGGGCACCACCGCGACGAGTGCACTGCCCTTGCTGGCGGAGAAATCGCTCGCCGACAACACCACGGTCTTCGTATGCGAGAACAAGGTTTGCCGCTTGCCCGTGGACAATGTGGCCGCCGCTATGAAGTTGATGGAATGAAGCGGGCATCGATCATTCTCGGCCTGCTCTTCTGCTGTGCGGTGCATGCGCAAGTGCTACGGGTGGAACCCGGGACGGACGACCCGATGACCTTGCGCTTCAACGAGGCGTTCATCGAGCGCAATGGCATCGTGTCCATCGAAGGCCAAGGAAGCGTGAAACGCGACGGCGAGCCGATGCGCCAGAAGAACGAACGCGCGGAGTACCGCTTCGATGCTGCGGGCCGCATGACGTTCAGCAACACATCGTACGGCCGGAGCAACGCGACGATGGATACCTCGTTCCTCACCTGCGTATATGACGCCAAGGGACGGCTGATAGAGCAGCAGCGCAACGACCATAGTGGCCGATTCGCGCAACGGGATTCATTGGACGCCGAAGGGCATTGCCTGCGACGAACGCATGTGCGCATACAAGAACCGGTGACCGGTGGCTACACCTCCGCAAAGGTTACGGAGACCGTCATCAGTGATGAGCGCTACACCTATGCCACGATCAACGACACCGCGGAGCGGGTGACCTGGCACAATGACCGTGGACTGCCCTACCGCGAGCAGGTTTTCCACAAAGACCGCTGGGGCTACCTGCGCGCGATCGAAGACCGCAATATCATCACCGGCCGCCGTGGACTTGCCTCGTTCCGGTATGATGAGAAGGGCCGCCTGGCAGAACGCGTCGAACAGTCGGACGTCACCAGCACTTCCACGCGCATGCACACCTGGCGCTACGACAACGCGGGAAATGTGACGCTCTGCGATGCCTGGCAGAATGGGAAACAGACGCGGCACTCCGAGTACCTTTACGAGGAAGGCACCTTGCTCCTGAAAGCGATCATCGCCAAGGACATGGAGACCGGCCTCATACACATCACGCGCTACACCACCCAACGCCGATGATGCGCCTGACCCTGTTACTGGCCCTGCTGCTCCCCTTGCTTTCGCCAGCACAATCCACGATGATCATGTGGGCGTACGGGCCTTTCGGCACACCGGGCGATGCGGCCTATGTCGTTGAGGACAACCGCATCTACCAAGCGTGCGGCGCTTACGGATCGCGCGGCCCATGCCTGTACATCATCGAAGACGACCGTGTGTACCATTCGGCTGATGCGTTCGGTCGCAAGGGGATCTGTGCCTTCACGTTCGAGGGCAACAAGCTGATGCGCTCACAAGGCAGCGGATGCGTGCGCGGCTCCTGCGCGCTGATCATGGAAAATGAGAAAGTGTTCCGCGGCGAGGGCTCCTTCTGCACCAAACAGGAAGGCGCGTTCTACCTGGAGCGCGGAGAAGGCATTGTACCCATGGTGGTCTATCTGGCCGAAGGACCGTTCGCCGCGAAGAGCGATGCGATGCTGGAAGTGAAAGGACCTCTGGAACCGATCGCGCTGCTCGCGATACTGGCCGGTCATTGAGCGGCCCGCTTGGTGGGCTGCGTCACATTCGCCTCCTTGCCGTAGTTCGGAACGAGGTAAGCCAGGTCCGCGAAGTCCTTCTGCTGGAACGCGCGATCCGCACCGATCGCCAAACCGATCACCGAAGGCCGCACGCCGGGCACGTGAACGCACTGCGCGTGCCTTGACCATAGTTCAGCCGCCTTGTCCGCCCCATCGCCGAAGACGACATGACGACGGCCGGTGGGCAGCGCATCGTACCATGCGTCATCCAGCACGACGGGTCGCGCGGTACCCAGGCTCATGCTTGCGACATCAAGCTCCTTGGTGAAGACCTCCATCCTTCGTGCATCCACCATCGGATGCAGCATGTCGTTCGCTTCGATATGAAGACCCGCGCCCAACAGCTCATAAGAGAGCACATCAAGGGTACTCAAGCCGATCAATGGGATATCCAGCGCAAAGCACAGCCCCTTCGCAGCGGACAGACCGATGCGCAGACCGGTGTACGAACCGGGACCCATACCGACGGCGACCGCATCAAGGTCCTTCATGCTCTTGCCCGCATCGTTCAGCACCGCCTCGATGAACACGTTCAGTTTCTCGGCGTGGCTGAAGCGCTCCGCATCATCCACGCGACGTGCGAGCGGCACACGGCCGTTGGAGAGCGCCACGGCACAGTGCGTCGTGGCGGTATCGAAGGAGAGGACGAGCGCCACGTTCAGAGCGAGACGGGGATGCCCTGCAGGATGTCGAGGGATTTCTGGGCCATGAGGTAACTGTACTTCGAATTGATGAGGTTGGCCGTGGCCTGTTGGGCGCGCACTTTGGCGCTGTTCAGCTCGATCGCCGTGATCACGTTCTGGGTGAAACGCTCTTGGGCGAATCGCAAGGACTCTTCCGAGGCCTCCACACTCCGTCGCGCGCTCTCGTATTGACGGAAAGCGTTGCGCTGCGCGACCAGGGCGCTCTGGACATCGCGTTGCAAGGACTGCCGCTGTGTCTCCACCTGGTTCTTGGCCTGCTCATGCTGGATCCTGGCCCGATCCATCGCCAAACTGTTCTGCTTGTTGTTGAAGATGGGGATGCTGAGCGTGAAGCTGGCCGACTCGTAGAGGTTATCGTCCAATTGCTTTCCGAACGCGCGTGTACGCGTGTCATACTCGTAGTTCGGAACATATACGATCTCTCCGCCCTGGGTGGCCCCGATGGGCGTCTGGGTAATGGTCGGTGTGCCTGTGATCTCCTTGTTCAAGCCCGAATACCCGGTCCCCACGGAAGCGCTGAACCCAAGTGATGGCAACGACCCCGCTCGCGCGATGGCGATGCCGCGTTCGGCCCCTTGTGATCGAAGATCGGCCTGCGCATAAGCCGGATTCGTAGCGAGAACGTTCGCGAGGACCTCGCTCTCGGACACGGTCGGTTCCGTGATGGCCAAGGTGCCGATAGGTGGTGCGTCCACATCGAACCCCGTCATTTCCGCTGGTTCCAAACGGAGGATCTGGCCCAGTTGGAGAAGAGCTTGGTCATGCTGGTTGCGCAGGTCTGTAAGTGTGAATTCCTCGCTGGCCAATTGGGCGTTGATGTCCAGCACATCCACCCTGGCGGCCCGGCCGGCGTCCACAAGGGCCTGCTGACGGTCCACCTGCTGGCGGGAATTGGCGATCTGCCCCTCGGTGGCCAGTATGCGCTCCCGCAGGCCGAGCACGTTCAGGTAGCTGCGCACCACTTCCGTACGGACATTGTTGCGTGCGGCCTCCAAGCCTTTCAAGGCCGCCTCTTCATTGATCGAGGACTGCTCAAGGGTGTTGCGCTTCCGCCCTCCTTCGTAAACGGAAAGATCGCTGCCCAGCCAGAAGTTGTTCGTGCGCACCCGTGCGTTGGCGAAGCTGTTGGTGTAGCGGTCGATGCTCTTTCCCCAGTTGTACCCATGGGTGCCGCCCGCGTTCAGGTTAGGCAGGAAGGACCAGTACGCCTGGTCATGCACGCGATCGGCGAGTTCCGCATTCAGCTGCGCGTCACGGATGGACAAATTTTTGTCCTCTGCACGTTGCAGGCATTGCAGAAGTGTCCACTTCTGTTGAGCATGCGAGAAAATGGTCAGCAGCAGGCCGACGAGGACGATGGGAAAGCGCATGGGCAGGAAGTTCTGGGCCGCAAGGCGGCATCGACAAAACTATCCGGGCGCGCGTGTTGGCCTGAAGTGGTTGGATGAACGGTGAATGCGGGGGACGAGGGACTGTGTGCGATAGGCGGAAGCGATGGACAGGCGCTGCAACGGTCCATCAGCAGGGCAATCGCGGGCTGCTCTCCCCTAGTTGGAGATGATCTTCACCTCCACACGGCGGTTGGCCTCGCTCTGTTCCTTGTTCTTGGGCTCAGGATAGAGCATCTGGGAATTGCCGAGGCCGACAAAGCTCACGCGGGAGGGTTCAACATCGTTGATGAGGAGGAAGTCATAGACGGTCTTGGCGCGCCCCGTGCTGAGCTCGATGAACTCCTTGGTGTTCTTGTAGGTCGGGCCGTTCACGTGGCCTTGGATCTCCACCTTCACCTTGGGGTTGGCCTGCATGAACCGCGTAAGCAGCAGCAGTGCGGCCTCGCTTTGACGCATCACCTTGGTATCGTTGCCGACGAAGCGGATATCGTCGAGGATCACATGCTCCCCTGCCACGATAGGCGTCAACTTCACTTCCACGTTCACGGCGGGGGCGGTAGTCCCCTTCACCTTGGCCGAATAGAACATGTAGCCGGGCCTCACGCAACCGAGTTTCAGGTTCCGATATGCGGGCATGCGCAAGTTGTACTCGCTCTTGTTCTTGGCCTCAATGATGGAGTCGAAGACGATCCCATCAATGCTGATGTCCGCGACCAGTGGTTTGCCGGACTTGGCATCAGTGACGCTGATATGGAGGTCCTGCAGCTGTTCGTCCTTGTCCGGCTGGGGAGGGGGCGGTGGCGGATCGTAATGGAAGCGGATGGTATAACCGTCCAACGGGCGGTTCTGGTAGTCGATCACGAGATAGAAGAGCTGACCTTCCTCCACATCGAGTCCACGACTGAACGAAGAGCCGACACCGGAGCGCACATAGTCGTCCGGCGCGTCCTTACGGAGTCCGCAGATACTGCCATTGGCCTTGTCGTTCCGGCTGATGTTTGTGCGCAAGGGCACCACCTGTTTGCTCTGGATCTTGTCACAGATGCCCGGAATAGCTCCTTCGAAGATCAGGAAGTCGATATCGTCCTCGATGTTCTTCGGGATGATGTCCATCGTGATGATGGTCTTCACCGGTGCCCGGAAGGTGTACCATGTGGTATTGTGCTCGCGCTCGAACCATTCCTTCTGGTCCACCGGGTTCTCTTTGATCTCGAGCACATTGCCGAAACCGCGCACCGCTTGGTTGCAGACATGAACGGAATCCGTGATGGCGATCGCCCCGGTACAATCGGCGTTGGCCTGCACGAGATTGCGTTGAGCAACCGACAGCTTGGTGCCGAGCAGCGCCATCAGGAGCGCGGGATATACTGGAGGGGAGAGCCTCACGGTAGCGAGTGGACGTTCAGGTCCGACGCGCTTCTACGCAGGATCGTAAGCGAGGTTGCTGCCTAGCCATCGTTCCATCCATGACGTGTCTTGTCCTTTGCGTCGGGCAAGGTCCGTGATCTGGTCCTTCGCCACCCGGCCCACACCGAAATACTTGCTCTTGGGGTGCGCGAAATACAAGCCGCTCACCGCCGCTGTCGGGTACATGGCCAACCCTTCTGTTAATGCAATGCCGGTATGCCTTTCCGCATCAAGCAGGCGGAACAGCCCCGGTTTCTCCGTGTGGTCCGGACAGGCCGGGTAGCCGGGCGCGGGACGGATGCCATCGTAGGCTTCCTTGATCAACGCGTCGTTGTCCAGGTCTTCGTGGGAAGCATAGCCCCAGATCTCCTTGCGCACCTCTTGGTGCAGTTTCTCAGCGAAAGCTTCTGCCAGCCGGTCGGCGAGGGCCTTGAGCAGGATGGCACTGTAGTCGTCCTGCTTTTCCTCCAAACGCTTCACGCGCTCGTCAACACCGTGGCCAGTGGTCACCGCGAAGCCGCCGATGAAGTCGGGAACTCCTTTGGGCGCGAGAAAGTCGGCCAACGCGATGTACGGGACGCCCGGTGCCTTCTTCGATTGCTGCCGCATGGTCTGAAAACGGCCGATCACCTTGCTCCTCGAGCCGTCCGCGTACAGTTCGATGTCATCGTCGTCCACAGCGTTCGCAGGCCATATGGCCGCCACGCCATGCGCTTGCAGCCATTGCTCTTTCACGATGCGGTCCAACATCTTCAACGCGTCGTTGTGCAGGCGTGTGGCTTCCACGCCGACCACCTTGTCGGAGAGGATGGCCGGGAATTTCCCCGCCAGCTCCCATGCCATGAAGAAGGGTGTCCAGTCGATGTAGGGCACCAACTTGTCCAGCGGGTAGTTCCGGTAGGTGAAGACGCCCGTGCTCTTGGGTGCCACAGGCGGCTCGGCCGTCCAGTCGATGGTGAATTTCTTCTGGCGTGCTTCTGCCAAGGGCAGGTACTCCTTCTCGCGTTGGCTTCCCTCGTACTGCGCGCGCACCTTGGCGTACTCCTCCTTGATCTCCGCCTCGAAGCGCACGCGTTCATTGTCACTGAAGAGGTTGCTCACCACAGGCACGCTGCGGCTAGCGTCGATCACGTGCACCACGGGTCTGCTGTAGTGCGGGGCGATGCGCACGGCGGTATGGACGCGACTGGTCGTAGCCCCCCCGATCAAGAGCGGCGTCTCGAAGCCTTCACGCTCCATTTCCTTGGCCACATGCACCATCTCATCCAATGAGGGCGTGATCAATCCGCTGAGGCCGATGACGTCCACCTTCATCTCGCGGGCCGTCTTCAGGATGGTCGCGCTCTGCACCATCACGCCGAGGTCGATCACTTGCCAGCCGTTGCACGCGAGGATCACGCCGACGATGTTCTTGCCGATGTCATGCACATCGCCCTTCACCGTGGCGAGCAGCACTTTTTTCGCTCCCTCTTTCTGCGTACCGAGCACTTGCGCGGACTTCTTCTCCTGGAGGAAGGGCTCGAGGTAGGCCACGGAGCGCTTCATGACGCGGGCGCTCTTCACCACTTGCGGAAGGAACATCTTGCCCGCACCGAACAGGTCACCGACAACGGTCATACCCGCCATCAAGGGGCCTTCGATCACGAGCACGGGTTCCTGGTACTTCACACGGGCCTCTTCTGTATCGGCTTCGATGTGGTCGGTGACGCCATGCACGAGCGCGTGCTTCAAGCGCTCTTCCACAGTGCCCTCGCGCCACGCCGCTTGGGCAGCAACCGCTTCCGCCGAAGGCGCGCCTTTGAACTGTTCCGCGAAGGATACCATGCGCTCAGTGGCATCAGGCCTTCGTGCGAGCAACACGTCCTCCACATGTTCCAGCAGATCCTTCGGGATGTCGTCATACACACCGATCTGTCCGGCGTTCACGATGCCCATGTCCATTCCCGCTTGGATGGCGTGATAGAGGAAGGCGGTATGGATCGCTTCGCGTACAGGCTCATTGCCGCGAAAGCTGAAGCTCACGTTGCTCACGCCGCCGCTGACCAAGGCACCGGGAAGGTGCTGTTTGATCCAACGCACGGCCTCGATGTAGTCGATGGCGTAGCGATCATGCTCGCTCATCCCCGTGGCGACCGTGAGGATGTTCGGATCGATGATGATATCGTGCGGCGGGAAGCCGGCCTTCTTGGTCAGCAGGTCATAGACGCGCTGCGCGATGGCGATGCGGCGCTCGTAATTGTCCGCTTGGCCCTGCTCATCGAAGCACATGACCACGGTGGCGGCTCCAAGGCGTCGGATGATCTTGGCCTGTCGCAGGAATTCGGTCTCGCCTTCCTTCAGACTGATGCTGTTCGCGATTCCCTTTCCTTGCAGACACTTCAGGCCCGCCTCGATCACACTGAACTTCGACGAGTCCACCATCACCGGCACACGCGCGATGTCCGGCTCGGCGGCGATGAGGTTGAGGAACTTCGTCATGGCCTGAACGCCATCGATCAGGCCCTCGTCCATGTTCACGTCAAGGACCTGCGCGCCGTTCTCCACCTGCTGGCGTGCCACGGAAACAGCCTCGTCGTACTGTCCGTTCTTGATCAGTTTGCGGAACGCCGCGCTACCGGTGACGTTCGTGCGCTCGCCGATGTTGACGAAGTTGGCCCCTTTGAAAATGCGGAGGGGTTCGAGGCCGGAAAAGTTCGGTATGCTCATATCAAGACAGGCTCACGGGAAGGAATGGGAAAGCGGTTTCACGCAGCGGCGCGAAGGCGCAGAGCAGATCTATAAGCGCGTGAGCATGCACCCCGGTCAGGAAACGGGGATAGGCGCATTCCTCCGCATCTCTGCAGCTCTGCGTAAGAATCGGGGCTATGCTCATGCGAGAACAGGCACAGGGCGCGGCTTGTACTTCTTCGCTTCCACAGCGAGCGCGGCGATGTGCGCGGGCGTAGTGCCGCAACATCCGCCTACCACGTTCACCCAGCCGCTCGCCATGAACTCGCCCACGAGCTTCGCGGTGACTTCCGGTGATTCGCGGTACTCGCCCATCTGATCGGGCAGGCCGGCGTTCGGGTACACACTGGTGCGACAGGTCGCTTGGTCGGCGATCACTTCAAGATATGGCCGCATCTGCGCCGCACCCAATGCGCAGTTCAGACCCATGCTGAAAAGCGGCACATGGCCCATGCTCACCAGGAACGCGTCGATCGTCTGTCCGCTTAGTGTGCGTCCACTCGCGTCCGTGATGGTCACACTGCACATGATCGGGAGCCGCACGCCGCGCTTCTCGAAGACCTCTTCGATGGCGTAGAAAGCGGCCTTCGCGTTCAGCGTATCGAAGATCGTCTCCACCAACAGAAGGTCAACGCCGCCGTCGAGGAGCGCTTCGACCTGTTCACTGTACGCCGCCACCAATTGATCGAAGGTCACGGCACGGTAGCCGGGGTCGTTCACGTCGGGGCTGAGCGAAGCGGTCTTGTTCATCGGCCCGATGGCACCGGCCACGAAGCGCGGCTTCGATGGGTCCATGGCCGTGTACTTGGCACAGGCTTCCTTGGCGAGCTGTGCGCTGCGCACGTTCATCTCACGCACCAATGGTTCGCATTGGTGCTCGCCTTGCGCGATGCTGGTCGCGCTGAAGGTGTTGGTCTCCACGATGTCCGCTCCCGCTTCCAGGTATTGCTCATGGATGGTACGGATGGCCTCAGGACGTGAGAGCGACAGCAGTTCGTTGTTGCCCTTCAGCAGGATGGGATGGTTCTCCATGCCTTTCGGGTGGAAGTCCTCCTCTTCCAGCCCAAGCCGCTGGATCATGGTGCCCATGGCTCCGTCCAGTATAAGGATGCGCTCCTGGGCGATCTGTTCAATGGTCTTCATTCTCGTTCGCCGTAGCCCGGCGAGGGCGTATCAGTCACTATCCGCCTTCGCTCTACGAGCTACGGCGGACAAAGAAAAACCCCACCCGTTGTGCTGGATGAGGTTGCATGGCGCACATCCTTCAACAGGATGCCGTGTGACCTGATCGCAGCTCATCTCTCCGTCGGTCGTGGTGGGTGTTTACCATGACCGGTCGGTTGGAAGTAGCACCTGTTCCCGCGCGAACGGGAGTGGTTGCCAAGGCTTCACAGGGCCATATCCCTCTGCCTTTCTTGATAAGCGTCCCGGCACAAGGCCAGGATTGAAAGAACGCGGGGCGAATATAGAACGTGTTCAGGGGGGAGGAAGCGCTTACCCTTTAGCCGACGCGAACTCCCGGAAGAATCCGACGATGCGCTTGCGAAAAAAGAGGAAGAGCAGGATGTATGGTACCACCATGAGCAGGAGGATACCCTTGTTCAAGCCTTGACCAACGGCCTGCTGTCCGCCGAAGACGCCCGTTTGCTCCTCGCTGCTTTCCACCGTGGCCTTGCACATGGCGCAGCCTTGGGCGGCTACTTCATGAGGCAGCAGCAGGAAGAACAGAATGGCCGCTCCTACGAAGAACAGCATGCGCGTATTCATGGGGCGAAGGTAGAGAGCGGGAGGAGGAGCGGGGTGAGGTGGTGGGCGGGGTTCAACGCACTCGGACCACAAGGATTGCATTGCCATGCAATCGATCGGAAACAGAGGACCAGTAAGGGAAGAGGCGATATAACACTTACGCGATAGCCCCCGCAACGAGGCTCGAAAGCGGCATTCATTTGTCTGAAAGCCTGTTCACGTGCTGAAACCAAGCAGTCGTTTGTAGCACCCACGAGGTCAAAATACATGATTGCATGGCAATGCAACCATTGTCATTGGAGGTGCCAAGGAAGTCTCTCCACGCCGGCCCCGTCATCAGTAATACGGACTGATCATCACGTACACCACCACCCCGGTCACGCTCACGTAGAACCACACCGGCCATACGCGTTTGGCCAGCGCGCGGTGCCGCGGGTACTCGGCGCTCAATGCGCGATAGGCCGTGAGCAGGATGAACGGCAGGGAAAGCCCTGCCAGCATGATGTGTGTCACGAGCACCACGTAATAGACCACCTTCATCGCGCCTGTACCACCGTAGGAAGTCTCACCCGCGAACAAATGGTGCAGGATGTAGGAGACCAGGAAGAGGATCGAGAGGATCATGGCCGAGAGCATCACTCGGCGGTGCGCCGTCCAATTGCCCGCCTTCGCGGTGAAGAGTCCTGCGAGCAGCAGCAAGCTCACCGTTGAATTGATCACCGCGTTGATGCGGGCGAAGACGTGCACATCAAGACCTTCGGGTGCGGGCACCTGAACGCGGTTCAGCACCACGACAGCGAGAAAGACGACGCTCGAAACGATCCAGATCCAGCGCTTCGCCGGCTTCTCCGGAACGGTGAGCGCACGCGGGGGGTAAGCCTGCTTCATATCGTCACTTCGCCGCTTCGCGCTTTCGCTTGCGCTCCTCGCCGATGAGCAACTTGATGTCGTTCACCAGGTCCTTCGCGCCGGCGGAAGTGGTGCCATCATAGTAACCGCGTATGTGGCGCTGCTTGTCCACCAGGACGAAGTTGGGCGAATGGACGAAGCGTTCCGGATCGAGCGTGTCCTCCAAGGCGCTCACGAGGTAGCCGGTATTCCCCAAGCGGTAGATGGTGCTCGCATCGCCGGTCAGGAATTTCCAGCGGGCCGTATCCGCCTTGTGTTCCCGCGCGTACTCCTTCAGCACTTCCGGCGTGTCGTGCTCAGGGTCCACGGTATAGCTCAGGAAGAGCACATCCTTGTAGGCCTCGTCATGAGTGGGGATGTTCACCTGCAGGCCCGCCATGCGCGTGGTCATGATGGGGCAGATGCTCTTGCAGGTGGTGAAGAAGAAGTCCACCACGAGGATCTTGTCCTTGGTGGTCTCGCTGCTCACGATGTTGCCGTCCTGATCGGCGAAAGACCACTCGGGCACCTGGTAATAGGTGGTATCGCCGGGGCCGTTCACCTCATGCTGCCCGTAGTGCGGCAACGTGGTGTAGTGGTTCTCGAAAAGCTTGAAGAAAAGCAGACCCGCCGGTACGATACCGATCAGGATACCGAGAACGATGCGTTGCTTGCGCTTGCTGGCCGGGCGTAATTCCGTGCTCACTGGATCATCTCCAGCATCCGGTGGACATAATTCGACTCCCAGATCGCGATGAAGATCAGGTACAGGATGAACAGGCCATAAGGCAGCAGGATGATGCTGCGGATGTTGCGGCGTTCATCGCCCAAGTGCATGAAGGTCATCACGATGTAGGTGGCCTTCACCAGTGTGAGAACGATGAAGCCCCATTTCACCCAATGCCAAGCGGTGGCATGTGACTCCACCGGGAAGATGTCCCGCCAGTAGGCACCCAGGCCCACTTCCACTGCGGTCACCACGGCCAAGAAGGCGGTCACCATCCAGATGGTGCGGCGGATCTTGCGGCCCTCCTCCTCGCTGTGGTGGTTGTCCAGGCTGTACTCGATGACGTCGTCGCGCTCCATGCTGTTGGCGGTGTTGATCAGACGAGGTAGAAGAAGGTGAACACGAACACCCAGACCAGGTCAACGAAGTGCCAGTAGAGACCGGCCTTCTCCACCATTTCATAGTGGCCCCGTCGGTGGAAGACGCCTTTGGCCACCATGAGCAGGATGATCAGGTTGATGATCACACCGCTGAACACGTGGAAGCCGTGGAAGCCGGTGATGAAGAAGAAGAAGTTCGCGTATTGCGGGGGACCGTATTCGTTGTCGATGGTGCCCTCACTGCTCCACATGGGGCTGGCGCCATGCGTGTGGGACACCTTTTCGGCGAACAACTTCACCGATTCCTCATGGCTCAAGGGTTCGCCCACATGCGCGAGATACCTGCCGCCGGGGTCCGCCATCTCCAAGTGGAAGTCGGGGTCAGCGGTCGGGTCATGCGCATCGTGCATCGCCGCACCTCCGCCATGCGCCTCATGTCCCGCTACAGCGTGCTCATCATGCGTAGCCGCTTCGCCCCCACCGTGATCGCCGGTCTTCACCCAGTACTTGTCGCCATTCCCCATGGTGATGTAACCACCGCTGCCGTGGATGAAGTGGCTCCACTCCCACACCTGGCTGCCCACGAAGATGGCCCCGCCGATAACGGTCAGGAACAACCACTTGATCACGCCCTGCTTGTACATGCGGTGCCCGGCTTCTACAGCGAGCACCATCGTTACGGAGCTGAAGATGAGCACGGCCGTCATGAAGGCCACGTACATCAGCGGGAAGTCCCCGTGCGTGAACGGCAAGGCGCGGAACACGCTCTCGCCCATGGGCCAAGTGCCGCCTGGCGGAAGGCTGTGGCGCGCGAAGCCGTAGCCCACCAGCAGCGCGCTGAAGGTCAAGGCGTCGGACACCAGGAAGAACCACATCATCATCTTCCCGTAGCTCACACTGAACGGGGATCGGCCGCCGCCCCAGAGGACGTCGTTTGGGATGGCTTTGCTCGCTTCTCCTGACATGGTTCGGAATTGCGGCCGCAATGTTAGTGAACGGACGCGATGAACAAAAGGAGGTATATCCACAGGCCCCCGAGGAAGTGCCAATAGATGGTTCCTTGCCATACACCCGTGTGGTACGCGGCATTGTACCGGCCGAGTAAGGCCTTGATGGACAGGACCAGCAGCATGATCAACCCGCCGAGCAGGTGGATCCAGTGGCCCACGGTCAACACGATGAAATATCCACTGGAGGCGTTCCAGAAATCGGCCATCTCGGCGTTCAGCGGCTTGGCGTGTGCCAGGTCGTCCGGCAAGTAGAACTGCCCGTCAACTTGGTCCAAGGTGATGCCTTTGCGCGCGATCGTGTAGTCCGTGCCATAGACGCCTTGGGTCATGGTGATCTTATCGGTCACCAAGCTCATTCTGCGCGAAGCCAGCTCGGACCAACCGCTGAACTGGCTGTACGAGAACGCGATGCCGAGCACGAAGGTGATGGCCAGCCAGAGCGCAGCGCCCCGGCCGTTGCCCTTGCGCACGGTCATCAGGGCCATTTGAACCGTCAAGCTGCTCACCAGGATGGTGGCGGTGCTGTAATAGAAGGCCGTCGGAACGCGGAAGCTGAGCCAGTAGTCCGTGCTGCTCTTGCTCACGATGTAGGCGCTGCTGAGCGCCACGAAGAACATGACGATCGCGAAGATCAGCAGGTAGGTGACGTTCTTCCGGGCCCGCACCTTGTGGTCCCGTTCCGTGAGTTCGATAGGCAATGCCTCGGTCATAGTTTGTCGAGCACGTAGGCGATCTGCACCACGGGCAGATAGATGAAGCTGGCGAACATCAATTTGCGCGCGTCCTTCTTGTCCCGCGAACGGAACAGGCGCATGGCCGGAACCAGCATCACCAGACCACAGACCACCGCGATGATGGCGGACCAGATGCCGGTGAAGCCGAAGACCCAAGGAAGCATGCCTACAGGGATAACGAACAAGGTGTACAAAAGGATCAGCCAGCTGGTGTACCCATCGCGGCCGCCCTTGCTGGGCAGCATGTGATAGCCCGCGAGCTGGTAGTCCTCATGCAACACCCAAGCGATGGCCCAGTAGTGCGGGAACTGCCACATGAACTGCATGGCGAACAGCAAACCGGGCCCGAGGCCGAAGTGTCCGGTCGCGGCCACATAGCCCAACATCGGCGGGAAGGCCCCGGGGAATGCACCCACGAAAACGCTCCATGCCGAGAGCTTCTTCATCGGCGTATAGAGCACCACGTACATGAAGAGGGAGAGCAGGCCCAGTATACCCGTGAGGGGCCCGAAACGCGCCCAGAGCAGCAGCACGCCCGAAGCGCCCACCACGAGGGAAATGATGATCGCCTCCGTCATCCCCACGGTGCCGCGCACCAAGGGGCGATCGGCCGTGCGCTTCATCAGGCTGTCGGCCTCCACTTCCAGTACCTGGTTCAAGGCGTTGCTGGCACCGGTAACGAGCAGGCCCGCTGCGAACAGCAAGGCGGCACCCGTGAGGTCGAAACCGCCTGTGGGCAAACCCATCCAATAGCCCAGCAACGCGCTGAAGACCACCAAGGACGTGAGCCGCAGCTTGAACAGCGCGGCGATCTCCTTGAGTTTCTCCCCGAGGGAGAGCGACGTGCTGAGGGTGACCTGCCTATCCAAAACGGCGGCGAAAGTACCGATGGAGAGGACACGCGGAGAGTCCTTCTTCATGGTCTCACGCGGAGGCGCGTAGGGCGCGGAGAAATACGGTCCTTGGAAGGTCAGGGGAGCATCGGCCTGTCCGCTCCGATGGTGGGGATCAGCCCATCAAGGGCTTGGACCGCACCATCGGTGGACAGCTCCCTCAACGGTTCAGTCCGGCAGTGAATATCGTGCGTCCTGGAAAGGATGTCGCTCCCGCAAGTTGGCCGAGATCCCCACACGGAAATAGTTGGTGGTGAGCCCGTCGCCGACCTCCGGCGAACGCACGCGCAGGGTCCAAGCGGCTTCGAGCATCCAACCGCTCCGGGGCTCCAGTAGCCAGCCCGCTCGCAGCTCGTTGTGGTAAAGGGTCACTCGGCTGGGCTCTCCCAGGTAGAAACCGTAGTTCTGCGGCCGCCCCTCACTGTCCCGCAACGGTCGCGCGCTTTCAGGCAGATAGAGGTTGCTACCATAGCTGCTGAAGTCGGTGGAACCCGTGTCCTGCCCCAGCACCGCGAAGCTGAAGACATCGGTGAGCAGCAGGCGGTCCTTGCGCCACTCCCCTTTCACCAGGAGCTCCCAGAAGTTGCTGCCGTACGGGTGCGCGAGGGGCTGGTTGAAGTGCGCGTAGTTCTGGCGCGTGTCACTGTGCGTGTACATGAAGGGCCGCACGTAGTTGAACTCGGCCCGCAGCGTGAGCCCGCGTTGCCGGAAGGCGTCGTGGCCGACCACGCCGAGCTGCAGGCCCTGCTTGTTGCCGTACCAGCCCTCACCCGCACGCACATTGCGCAGAAGGAACTCGTCGAACATGAGCTGGCTGTAGAGCAGCGTTCGCCGCGCTACGCGCACGTTCACGGCGAAGCCCAGCAAGGCGTTGTCCGGTGAGCCCAGGCTGAATTCCGTCGGGCGGTAAAAGAGCACCGGATTCAGGTAGTTGACATCGAAGCCGCGCCGGTAAGCCGGATCGTTGTCCTGCCATACGATGGCCTCGAAAACGGCCACGTTCAACCGTTTCAGCGCGTTCCAGCTCAGGTAGTGCATGCTGGTGAACTTCAGGTCGTAGTCGTTCCAGCGGCCGCCGGTACCCCGGATATCGCTCATCGCGGCGAAGAGGTTCACATAGCGGACCTTCCACGCAGTGGTGGTGATCTTCAGGTACGGATAGCTGTACGCGTTGTCGCTCAGGAACAGGGAGCGCACGCCTTCACCGAAGAAGTTCTTGCCCTTGCCGAGCGTGAGGTGGAAGTACTTGCCCGCCTTGTAGTCGGCATAGGCGTTCCAGTCGTGGTGCAGGTAGGTGGGACCACTGTCCGCATAGCCTTCACCGGGGGCCACATGGATATCCCTGACCAAGCTGTCCAAATAGCCGGGGAGCCGTTCTCCCCAGACCATCCCGTCGAAATGGAGCGTCCAGCGCGGGCCCGCGTTCCAGTCGAACCAGCCGCCCAGTCCGGAACGGAACTTCAGCGCCTCCTTTTCGCCGGGGGAAACACCCACGAGCGCCTCCACGAGCGGCGCGCCGTGCACAGTGTGCGAAGGGTCCGTCAGGCTGTCGAGCCAAGGCTTCCAGGCATGTGGGAGCAGGGTATCGGCACCGGGCAGCAAACGCAGGTCCTCGAGCAAGTAGGGCCGTATGGCGCTGTGCACGGCCGGGTCCGACGTGTAGCCGTGCATGAGCGCGGAGTACGGCGCGTCCACGGTGGAGCTCAGCGGCAGGAAGCCTTGCTGCGCCGAAGCGCCCAGGCCGGTGAGCAGGAATACCCCCGCGCCGACAAGGGTCCTCATGGTTCCTTGCGCGCCTTGTCCGCCGGAGGCGTGGTGGATATGGCGAAGGGCAGCACCGCGAGGGTGAAGGCCGTGGTGCCCAGCACGAGCAGGCCCTTGTTCGGCAGGATGTCCCGTGTGATCAGGCTGAGGGCGATGATGGTGATCGCGTAGAGGTAGAGCACCAGGGTAACGCCCCGGTGACCGAGACCCAAGGCCATCAAGCGGTGGTGGATGTGGTTGCGATCGGCCGCGAAGGGGCTTTTGCCCTTCGCGATGCGCACGGCGAAGATGCGGAAGGTGTCCACGATGGGGTAGGCGATCACGCTCATGGCGAAGAGCGGCGTGGGCACCGCGGCGAGCCAGCGCGGCAGGCGGCTGATGTCATGGTCCACCACCCGCATGGCCAGTATGCTGATGATGGCCCCGATGATCAGCGAACCGCTGTCGCCCATGAAGATACGCGCGGGGTGGTAGTTGAACACCATGAAGCCCACGAGCGCCCCGGCGAGCGTGAACGCGAGCAGGGCCATGGCGATGTCACCTGCCCAGTAGAGCCAGATGCCGTAAGCGGTGGCGGCGATCAGCCCGATACCGCCGGCCAGTCCGTCCACGCCGTCGATCAGGTTGAAGGCGTTCACCAGCACCACGTAGGTGAAGAAGGAGAAGGCGATGCTGATCTCATTGGGCAGCTCGTACAGTCCGAAGATGCCGTGCATGTCGCTGATGCGCACCCCGCCCATCACCACCAGGATGTAGCCCACGATCATGTGGCCCATCAGCTTCTTCACCGGGCTGAAACCGATGATGTCGTCCTTCACGCCGATGAAGAACAGCAGCACCATCGTCGCGATCACGAACTTGAAATCCTTGTAGGCCGCGCCCATTTCCAGGTAGAGCGACTTGTAGCCTTCCAGCTTGAAGGCGTGCGCCGACGCTTGGGGGAACCACAGGCTGTAGCTGAAGAGGATCGCGGCGAAGATGATGATGCCCCCGATCGTCGGCACGCTGCGGCTGTGCACCTTGCGCTCCTCGCTGGGCTCATCCACCAGGTGCTTCATGCGCGCCACCTTGATCAGGCTCGGCATGGTGAAGAGCACCACCACGAAGGCCGTGAAAAAGCCGAGGAGCAGTATGTAGCCGTGGGACCTCAACGCGGGACGAATGTCGGGAGTGGTGAGTGGAAAGTGGAAAGTGGGAAGTGGCCGAGGTGCCATGGCAGCTGCCACTTTCCACTTGCCACTTTCCACTGCTTGGGGTGCGTCATCCTGCTACAGGTCATAATACCGGTTGAACAAACTCGTGCGCAGGCAGATGTAGAGGTAGTGGCTGTTCTGTTCGTCCGGCGCGGGGCCGATGTCGCGCGTGATCACGCCCACGCTCAAACTGGTGTTCTGGTTCTGGTTGAAACGCCACGCGAAGCTCAGGTCCAGCCACGCGCGTGTGCGCTGGACGGAAAGGCTGTCCGGTCCCGTCCGGTCGCGCGTGTCGAAGATGTTGGTACCGCTCACGGTGGTGGCGGAAGTGTCAACCTGGAAGGTGGCGAGGCTGCCTTGGGCGCGTATCCAGAACTTCTGTTTGATACCGTAATCCACGATGGCCACCGTTTCATCATAACCCGCGCCGAGGGGGCTGGCCAGTGGCTGGTTGAAATGGCTGTAGCTGCCGCGTGAACGGTTGCTCGTGTAGGCGAAGGGTGTGGCGCTGTTGTATTCCACGAGGAAATGCAGGTCGCGGCGCAGCACATCGAACCATTGGAAACCGGCCTGCCATGCGTACCGCTGCCGTGCGGGATCGTCCAGCGCGAACTGGCCGTAAGCGAAGAGCTTGTCCGTGAAGCGCACTTTGGCATCCAGGCCGATCAGCTGCTTGTTCGCGCCGTCGAAGCCGTTCACCAGCGTGTTCACCACCGGCACCGGGTTCAGCTCCATGGCGTTGAAGGGCTTGATGCCCGTGCTGTCGATGTTCTGCCAGAGCGTGGCCTCGAACAGGCCGAGCTGCGCAGGGCCGAGGTTCACGCTCAAGTGCTTGAAGCTCGCACGCCGCCAGATGAAGAGGCTTTCGAGGCTTTCGCCCGTCGGCAGCCGATCGCCGGGGTCGTTCACCGATTGGAAGCGCGCGTTGATGGTGGTGTACTGGAAGCGCTGGTTCCTGGTGAGCGCGCTGAACTTCAGGTAGGGGTACGGAAAGGTGTTGTCGCTCAGCAGCACGCTGCGGTAGCCGTTCCCCACGAAGTGCCGGCCGTTGCCGAACTGCACGTTCAACCAGCGGCGCGGGCTCCAGCTCACGTTGCCGTGCGCCCAGCTGAAATCGAAGGAGCGCTCGGTGAATTCCTTCACACGCCCTTGGCCGGGAATGACGCCTGACCCTTGGATGTACTGGTAGAGGTAGAGCGGCAGGATGGCCTGGTTCTCATAAAAACCGGTCTGGAACGAAACGTCCTTCCCCAGATCGCACTGCACTTGGAAGCCGCGCGAGTTGAAGTTGTTCGTGGAGCGGTTGGCGTTCGCCACCACCGTTTCCACCAGGTCGCTGCCCAGCTCGAAGCGGAACACCGGATCGATGTTCAGCTTGAAGCCCTGGTGCTTCACCTGGATGAGGTGCTCGCGGAAAAGCTTCGTGGTGACGTAGTAGTAGTGCCGTGTGCTGTCCGGCCGGAAACCCATCACATTGTCCAGGTCCGCGCGGCTCTCGATGATGGGCCGGAGCCCCGTATGCATGGTGCTGGTGCGGCAGGCCCCGTTGCGATCGATGTCGTAGTAGATGTCCCGGTTCAGCGGCACATCGTTCTGCTGGGCGAACGCTGCACCGAGGCAGGACAGGGAAAGCGCGAGCAGCGCGGTGGAACGCATTCGGAACAAGGAGCCATCGCCCCGGTTGGGGTGACCGAAGGCGGCCGAAGGTAGAGGAGTCGCGGAAGCCGGGCCTGTCCCGTGCAACCAGCCCCTGACCAGCACGTACCGACCGCAGGCGGGTCAGCCGGTCCGAAGTGTGCAACGGACCCGCCGGCCGCACCACACGACCGATATGGGCAGGGATCCCATGAAGGAGCCGACAGCCGCTTGGTGAACCTGCCGACATCGCCACGCAGGATGTTTCGGCCGAGAGCACGGCGGCCTTGGAGAACGAACTGCTGAACGGCAGTGCCATGCTCCTGGTGGCCGCTGAACCCGCGCCGGGCGGTGGCCCCCGGGTCACCTTCACGCATGCGCCGGTCATCGGTGGGGCCCTCACCCTCTTCGCCTTCACGTAGCAGGCCGCCGTAGGCAGCTGCGCGAAGAACGGCGTGGGCGTCATCATCGACCCCGGCACGCCCAACGAGTTGCGCATCGGGTCGGGCCCGGAGCGCGACTGAGGGAAGCGGCACCCGGTGGGCGCTGCTGCCATAACCCGTAGCGCATTCCTGGAAAACGGTATGGTTCCCGATTCCGGAAAGGGACCGCCTATCCGCCTCGCGGGGAGAAGGCGCGCGTATGTCCATGTGCGACGGACGTGCCGCCGAGCGATGCGGGTCGGTGGCTTTCCATAACGGAATTCCGGCGCGCGGTATCCCGGAAAATCAGGATGGAGTATATTTTTTTCCATGCCCCGGAGCGTCCACTTTTGGCGGAGAACGAACAACCGCTAACGCCCAACATCCCATGTCGACCACAGCACAAGCCCCTCCCATCGTCAACGTGACCATCCTGCCGGTGCCGGGCACCGGGCAGACCCAGCTGGGCATGTTCATGATCAGCGTAACGCCGATGAACCCGACGGACCGGATCCTGAACCTCCAATTGGTGGTGAGCACCGCCCAGCAGCC
This sequence comes from Flavobacteriales bacterium, assembly GCA_044224725.1. Classification (GTDB taxonomy): domain Bacteria; phylum Bacteroidota; class Bacteroidia; order Flavobacteriales_F; family PHOS-HE28; genus PHOS-HE28. The sequence goes on along the minus strand of JBGAJW010000043.1, from coordinate 10,856 downwards.
ACAGGGCGATTTCGTCGCCTTCACCTTCGTGGGCAACCTGCCCGCCGGCGCCGGACTGCCGAACATGATCCTGTACGCGTCCTGCAACGGCATCACGGCGAACCAGGCCGGTGTCGCGCTCACCGTGATGGTGGTCGGTGCCGTCAATACCATCTCCAACATGTTCAGCATCACGCAGACCTACGCGCAGAACCTGTGGCCCGGTGGCACCTGCAACACCGGCATGTAACAGCGGCCGGCACCTGGCTCCGTGCATACCGGCCCCAGGACCGTCCATTGACCCTGAGCACACATGAACTACCCGACCTCCACCCTGTACGCCAGTGGATGCACGTATCCATTGAACGCCACCCTGATCAACGACCTGCGCAGCTCCACCTTCAGTACGGTCATCCTGTGGGCCCTGCACGTGGACGCCGTCGGCAACCTCTACTTCAACGACCAGCGCATCGTCTCTGGCGGGCAATACGTGGGGCTCCCCATGTGGCCCAACCAGATCGCCCAACTGGGCTATCCCCTGAGCGGTGTGGAACGCGTGTTCTTCTCGGTCGGCGGGTGGGGTGTTGGTGACTTCGCGAACATCCAGGCGCTCATCCGGTCGCAAGGCATCGGCCCGGCCAGCTCGCTGTACGTCAATTTCCAAGCGCTCAAAACGGCCATCCCGAACCTCGTGGGCATCGACCTGGACGATGAATCCCTCTATGACCAGACCACGACCGTGGAGTTCAGCAAGCTCCTGGCCTCGCTCAACTACGCGGTGACCTATTGCCCCTACGACAACATGTCGTTCTGGACCGCGTGTCTGAAGGCGGCCAACGCCGCCGTGCCGGGCTGTGTGAGCGGCTTCAACCTGCAGTGTTATGCGGGCGGCGCCGGGAATGACCCGGCCGCCTGGATCGCTGCCGTCGCGAGCGCGATGGGTCCCTCCTTCCCCGCTGCTGCGTTCGTTACACCGGGACTTTGGTGTCGCAATGGTCCGGGGTGTGCCAGCGGGAACTGCCCATCCGATGTTCAAACACGGTTCCGGATATGGCTTCCGGACGGTCTGCAAAGCGGTTTCATCTGGCTGTACGACGACATCCTCAACTGCGCTTCGAGCAATGTGTGCAGCAACGGAGGCGGAACAGCACAGTACAGTGCCGCGATCGTGAACGGCTTGGGCGGCAACAACCCGAACGGCTGAGACCACCTCGCCATGGCGCGGGATGGAGCGATAGGGCGCTATCCTGCGCTATGCGCAGTACCAGTAAGTCCATCCATCCGCCTCTGGAACCCGACCATCGCGCGCGGGTCCGGCGAACCTGGATCCGCGCGCTAAGCCCGCCCACGCCCGTCTCACGGACCAAGGGAGGGGAAGACCCGCGCCAGTCGGGTGCGGGGTCCGATTCTCACGCCACCACCCCTTCCTTGGAATACCACAAGGCCAGGGCTTCCTCCGCGCCAATGGGCGCGCTACCGGGCCGGCGTTGCAGGAATTCGACCTCCTGCGCGCTGTGGTCCGCACCGTAGCGCACCTTCCAGATGTGGGTGAGGCCCCTGCCTTCCTTGTAGCCGTAGCTGATGATGCCCCGCTCATCGTCCAGCCACGTGGCGCGCAGGAAGGCGGCCGTGCCACCTTCCGCCAAGTTGTCCACGGACCACGCGTCCCGGGCCGTTTGTCCCGCTTCGATCCACAGCACGGTGCCGATCACCCACGCCGGCTGGGCCGGATCCTCCGCCAAGGACAGGAAGAAGGCATCCAGCCGTGCATCCTCCTGCTCGGCGCTCAGGCTGTGCGGCGCGAGCGGCCGCCATTCGTGCGTGCGTGCGTGGCCCATGGTCCTGATGGTTTGGTCACCCAATGTGGGCAATAAACCAACACGGGCCAGCGGGCAGAATGGCGTTTATCCACCGGGCTTTCAACCGAAGAACAGGCGAAGGAGGCATCCCTATCGCCAGGCCGAAGGCCGCCCCGCGCAAGTGGGCAAGGCACACCCCACCGCACCTGTGGCCGCCCGCACGGAACGACGTGGCGCTCTTTGTGCGGCATCCCCCGCAAACCAGGCACCTATGAACCCGAACACAGCGAAGTCCTTTGGCGAGAACCGGCCGAAGAACCAGGCCACCACCCCGCCCAGCACCCCGCAAGGACCGGAAAGCAACGACCAGCTCGTAGCCCCGGAGTACCGCAATGGTCCTTACCCGGGCGATAAGCCCGCCGAGCCCAACGGCGAAGGCAGCCCCGTTGCCACGCATTCCACCGGCATTACCCTCGCCGGACGGATAGCGGAAAAGGAAAGCTCGCATGACGGCAACGGCCGCCCCCTCTTGGACAAGGCCGGGCAAGACCCGGGGAAGAAGGACGGGAGGGAGCAGCATGAGCCGTAAGCGCCGAACTACCACGGCTTCTTCTTCCGGTCGAAGGTGAGCACCGACCTGGAGCGCCCGCCTTTCGCATCGTAGTGCCGCTCCACGATCTCTTCCACCGGCAGGTCCCCGAGCGCACTGCGGTATACCGGCCACCCGTCCGTGGGCGCAGCAGGCAGCGCTTGCGCGGGTTCGAGCAGTGGCGGAATGCTGCACCACAGGTGCATGTAGCCCCCGCAGCGGTAATGCAGTGTTTCGCCCGCAGACAGGCAGTGCCAACCATCCGCGCCGGGATAGTACCGCGCGCTATGGCCACCGGGATATACCGTACGGGGCTCCTGGTAGCAGAGCCTGAACCGGCTGATGTCGGGATGTGCGTGTGCGCTCAAGCGCCACCGCGCCCAAAGCTGCAGCGGCAGGGCCTCGTCCACGTCCAGGTCCAGAACGGGAATGGAACCGTTGCCTTTGCGCACGCTGCGGTTGGCGAAGAAGGTGAAGGGCGAATGGTCCGGCGGTGCCAATGCGCATAAGGAACCGGCCAGTTGCTGTTTTCGGAAAAGGCGCATGAAACGCGCGGAAACAGGCGGCGGCGTGCAGGGTGCGCAGGGTACCAATACCGTTTGGCATATCCGGGCAGCATCGCCGTGGTCTTGCGCGAGCCAGCAGTGCACCGGTGCCCGGCTACCATCGGCATCGATACGGTCCAACCCGAACCGGCTCCAGCGCATAGCACGCCCGTGGCGGGTGTTTGCGGGCCGCGTACTGGAGCGAATACGCCGCCCACCGCCAAGGGTATCGCGAACATATCCGTTCGGAAACCCGCAGCGCAACCCGCGCCGAACGGATCATCCACCGCGTTTTCAACAAATAAGGCGAACAGGTCAGGCGCTGTGTTCAACAAGCCAACGCGCGTAACGAACACTTCCGGCTCCGGGGTATCGGACATGACCCATAAGGCATTCGACACGCGCACCGTGAGCGGCAACGCGCCGCGCGGAACACATGACACGAACGCCGGAACAGCCAGCAACGGCCGCGCATTCCCTGTTCCGGCCGTCGCATTGAAGAGCACGCGGGCCGAGTTCTGACACTTCACGGACCTTGTTCACGACACAGCGCTTGAAATGCACACATCAGCGCTTGACCTGTATGCCTTTTCCGGTAGTTCTGGCAGCTCCGCACGTGTCGCGTGTCAGGTTGCACGGAATATTCCACAGCACCTACGCCCAGCTGCCACGGGCCTTCCAAGGGCTTATCAACAATTGATAACGGCAACGCCGAACTACCCTTCCCGGTAACGAGGCCCACGGTGATAATGCCACCCCCGGGAACGAACGAACCCGGGCCAAGGGCAGAGGCGCCGAGAGCCATGCTGATGAGCTTCAATCCATACGACAAGGCGCACATGTTCTCGGGAACATCCCTGCGTCGCAGCACCACCCGACAATACATGTTTTGAGATGAAAGATCTGATCAAAGCAGACGTGCAGCGCCTCACGCCCGACCAGCTGGTCGGTAAGGCGGGCCACATTGTCGACTCGATGACGGGCAACGCGTCCTTTCCCACGCCGGACCCGAAATTGAGCGACGTGACCGCCGCGCAGACAACCTTGGTCCAAGCGATCGAGGACGCGAAGAGTTTCTCGCGTCCCGCGATCGTGGCGAAAAAGGTGGCTGCCGAGGCTTTGCGTGAATTGTTGGCCGACCTCGCCGCGTACGTCAATTTGACGGCCGGTGAGGACCTGAACGCCGCTGTTTCCAGCGGGTACGAACAGGCGAAGACGCCCTCCCCCATCCTGGTGGAGGCGCCTACCGCCCTGGTCGCCCGTACGAGCGCGGAGTTCGGGGCCATTGACCTCAGCTGGCCGCGCGTGGAGGGTGTCCGCATGTACTTCGTGTACATGACCGAGGGCGCCGTCACGAACGACAGCGAATGGAAACTGGTTGCCAGCACCACGCGCTCACGCCACACCGTCGGAGGTCTGAAAAGCGACGCGTACTGCTCGTTCCGGGTCACCGCCCAAGGTGCCCGCAACACCAGCGTCGCCAGCCCGACCTCCACGGCCAAGGCCGCCTAGTCCCCCGGCTCAGCCGGGGCCAACAGGCCGCCTTATGACCATCCGCCCGAGCGGACCACGTTCCGATACCACACGAGTTGAAAGCCCTCGCGCAAGCGGGGGCTTTCTGCTTCTCCCCTGATGGTGCGGCCGCGCAAAGCGCCGCCACCCACTTCCCCCCGTCACTGCGAGGAGTCCCCGACGAAGCAGTCTGTAATTACAGATGGCTTCACGCCAAATGCGCGCTCGCCATGACGCACAGGGTAACGTCACTGCGAGGAGTCCCCGACGAAGCAGTCTGTAATTCTCACCCCTCACCCTCCTTCATCAACACTTCATACAGATCCACCCACCGTGGGTTGAACCCCTCGATCAACGCGATCTTCTTCGCGCGGCTCCCGCCCTTCAACTGCTTCTCTCGTGCGATGGCTTCTTCGATGAACTCGAAGTCCTCATAGTACACCAGCTTGTCCAAATTATACCGTGCGGTGAAGCTGTCCGGAAAGACCTTCATACGATGCTCGGTAACCCGGCCTAGCAGTTCTGACGATACCCCCACATAGAGCACCCCGCGCGGACGGTTCGTGAGAATGTAAACGCTACCGCCCCGCTATGCCCCCAAAATAACCCCACCCCGTCACTGCGAGGCGCCTCGCCATTAAGCGTCAGCGGACTTACGCAGGGCGCGAAGCGACCGAGGAAGCAGTCTGTAATTACAGATCGCTTCGCCAAATGCGCTCGCGATGACGGTGGCCAATAGAGGGAGGCGGCCCAAAGCGCCGCCCTGATCTTCCCCAACTCGTCACTGCGAGCCGCATTTGGGCGAAGCAGTCCACCCGTCCGCATCACTTACGCCAAGCCACCCTGAGATGGGCCCAGAAAACAGCCCACCCCCATACCGGAACCCCGGCATTTCCCCTTCGTACCAAAGCCCCAAAACCAACACACCCCAGCACCATGGAACTCTTGAAGAAGTGGATAACCAAGCCCATACCGCTACACGCCTTGGAGCCGGGCGAAACCCTCTACGAACGCTGCTACTGGCTGGCGCTCTTCGTAAAGCAATTGAAGGGCGAGAACCAGGAACTGAAGGAGGAGAACCGGCAACTGCGCGCGGAGAACAAAATGCTCCAGGTGCGCACCAACGGCGGACAGCCCCTTACCGTGGATGAACAGGAGCTCATGCTCCTGCGCGACCAGGTGAACGCGCTTTGGCTCACCAACGCCAAGCTCAGCCGGCGCTTGTTCAACCTCAGTACCAAGGCCACCCACCTGCAGACCGAACTGGCCCAGGTAAAAGAGGCCGCCTGAACCCACCGCAACGCCTTCGCCGGGCTACGGCGCTCAAAGCATGGAAACCCGATTCCCGGAAGGACCCAACAGCCGCTTGGTGAACCTGATGACCATCGCCTGCCACGACCAGACGCCGGAGAACAACGCGGCCGTTACCGAGGAACTCTTCAACGGCACCGCCGTGCTGCTGGTGCCCACCGAACCGGCCGAAGAGGGCACGGTGGGCGTCACCTTCACGCACGTGCAGATGATCGAGGGGAAGGTGACCCTCATCGCCTTTACCGGAGAGGCCGCCGTTTACAGCTACGCCAAGGAGGATATCCTTTGTATGGGCTTACCCAGCGGTGTCCTGCTCCGCCACTGCATGGACAATGGCATTGGTGCCATCGTGGTGGACCCGAATACGCCCAACGAGGTGTACATGGGCTTGAAGGCCGCATAGCCATCTCGCCGACCTGAGCTTGGGCCAACGATGGCCTTCCCGAAGAAGCTAGGATACCGAAGAGCCAGACCAGCACGGCCGTGTAGCCTGATCACAGCGGCTGACCGCTACCGCTCACATGACGGCCAGAGGCCGAGCAGCGAATGGACACTCGGCACAGCCGAGCGGCGGATTGCTGAGGCCTAGGGCCGCGTGGTGTCCAGACCACCGCTCTACTCACTGTTGGATACCATCGGACTCTGACTAGCTCGTTGCAGCCATAGATTGACCAGCGCAACTCCTCTATCGAGCTCATGGTTCATATTCCGATCACTGGAACCAGGCAAAGAGATACTCCGGATGTGCGCGCGAAGTGCACCAGCAGTGACGTTCACTGCCTGGGCCACATTGGAGGCGACAGAGCTGGGCGGCAAAGCAGAAATTTGCTCGCAAGCATATCTGTAGGAGCTACAAAGTCTATTCAGAGTTACGACCTGATCCTCTGGCACCTCAATGTGGTCCATTGTACGGTCGGATAGAGACAGCGCACGCGTCAGTACTAGGATCTCTTGCAACAGATCTATCTCGGTTCTTTGGGCAGCCTTCAACTGCTCCTTCTCTTGCTTCATGGCGGTGGTGACCCCTTCCTCCAATTTAGGCCACCACATCTCGAAAACCTCATCTAGGTCTTTCGGAAGCAGTGCTTGGTCCTGCAATTCTCCATTCATCATGTTCACGACCTTTCGCATCTCGGCCTTGGAGAAGGGCGCTGCCTGGAATTGCACCAATGGACCTTTAATATCAGATGGCGCTACGTCAAAGAGAATTGGCACAACACGCGTTTGGTCAATCTGTCGGGATATTGCACCAGCTTCAAACATGATCCATGCGGATTCAAGATTGTCCGGTGTGAGGCAGATGAGGCCGACACGTGCGGCATCCAACTCTGCCGCGATCTCCTTTTGCCATCGAGCGCCCTTCGAAATGTCATCAGGGGTATAATAGGGTTTCGCAGCCTGCAGTACTTTGGGAATCCATTGGGGCAAGACCTCAGCAATCTTTTTGCTTCTGTCTCCAGACCAACTGATAAAGACCTTCATTTGCAATGCTTTGGTCTTCTAAGTTATGGTTCTGAACTGTTTCCCGGGTTGCGTGCAAAAGCCAAGCATGCATTTGGTTCGCGTGTACAAGACCCATCACTCCTGGATCCCCTAGCCCACAAGCTGGATGCTACGGGGAGCAGACGATGGCTTCGCAGCACTCCGGGCACTACTGCAGCGCCGGGAGGACGGCCCACCTCGCGCTAAGCCTGCCCACACCTAACTCCCGAACCAGACTGTGGGACGACTCGCGCCAGATAGGGGAGTGAAGGTCAGTTAAAGGACTGGACATCGAGTAACACGTACAAATATGGACGCCACTACAACCGGTCACACTCCTTCACGATTGTTCTCGCCTCCTCAAACTGCTGTGGTGATGCGTATGAGGCCGAACTGAGAACTTTCATTGCCGCCTTTCGGGCCCCTATTCTATTTTCTAACCTGAATTTAGCCTTCGCCAAAAAGATATTCATTGTAGCCGAGAGACCAAATCTTCCATATCGGTCAGCATATTCTATCCATTCTGTAGCAAACATTTCAGCCTTCTTCCAATCCTCCTTGTCCAGCAAAAGCTCCACGACATTGGAACTCATCGTCGCAACGCCCTCCTTGTAATCCACCATTTTTGCTATTCGCAAAGCTTCCAAACAATCTTCAATTGCACCATCAAAGTCTCGCATTTTCTGCTTTACAGCGGCCAAATCATTCAATGCTATTGATACCTCCTTTGTATCCGGTGCAATGCTAATCCGCATATCTCTGCACTGCTCATACTCAAATTTCGCTCGAGTGAAATCTCCCTTTATTAGGTTTAGCATCGCTCTGAGTCTTATAAGCATTGCTCTTTCCCGCGCGCTGGCATATACGTCCGTCCAATACTTCTCCGCTTTACCAATACACTTTGTCAAAGGCTCTATTTCACGTCGATGAAAATATGTCATTCCAGCTTGGTAAGCCCGCCATCCAGCGGAGAGAAAATCCTTCTCTTTAACGGCCATTTTTTCCGCTCTCAAATTAATAGCTAAAAGTTCATCCAATCTATTTGTATGCATTAAGAACGCATTCAAGGCATTACAGATAGTTTGCATCTGAGCACTCGGGCCAAGAAAAAAATATTGCAATGCAGGCGCAATCGTGTGCCATTCTTTGTCCAGATAATCATATTTTTCAATTTTGTCACCACCATTTTCAATTATTTTAGCATAGGAATATTTTTCAAGTTCATTGCCAACTTTGAACACTAGTGAAGGTCTCGCCTTACGGATAAAATCCTTAATCATCGGCACCAAGGAGAACATGGTCTCATTTCTATCGGGAACAACGATTGCTCGATTACACAAGCTCAGCAATGCTGTTTCCGCCGTTCTGTTCGATACTTTTCCTATTGTCGCAATATATTTTGTCTCTATTGACCTTGTGAAATAGGTAAGTGCAGCAAGTACCTTAAATTCGGAATCTGTAAATGTTTCAATCAAATCTCCGAAAATAAATTCAAGCGGATCATTTCCCTCGGGAGCATTTCTCAAAAAATCGAGTGCACTCTCTATCGTAATACATCGCCCCCTTCCCAATTGACCAACAACCCATCTCATCAGCAATGGATTTCCGCCCGTTTCTTCGTACAACCGCAACCTTTCGTTTTCTGTGGCACGCTGTAGTAAAGGTCGATCTCTAGCTAATTGCTCAAGTAAGGCCAGCGCAGGTTCTTGCTCAAGCCGGCCTAGTCGAATAATTCTTGCATCAACATCCCCCCTCCGCCGGCTCGTCACAATCGCCTTACACCCTTGTGGTAATCGTCCCAAAAAAGAGAATATTTGATTGCTGTGCTCCGAACTTAGAGATTCTAAATTGTCAATAATCAATAGAACTGGCTCTGTTTGCAACACAGTACGAATTTCCTTTATTCTTTCAATTTCTGGTGATTTCAAGAATTCCGGCTTGCCGAGTTGAGTTGCGATTTCGTTAAGAATTTGGGGATAGTCCGGTAACACATATCCTCTTAGTTCAACCACGCCGTCGCTACCTATTTCGCGTTCTTTAGCAGAAAGAAATATTTTACGTTTGAATAATGTATCTGAAATTCGTTCTGCAGCACAAATTGCAAGCGTAGTTTTTCCAATGCCTCCAGGGCCATCGATAAGCACACCCCATGTCCGCGTTTCGGGGGATAGAGCCTCATTTATAGTTTTTATTTCCGACTCGCGGCCGAAAAATGATGTTACATATGGCAAGCCAGAGTGTTTTGCATTATGTGTTTCGTGGACTAAATTTTTGCTGCTCAGATCTTTGACATAATGCTTCTTATCCCGATTCTCATTCAGCGCGAGCCTTTCAAGTATGAGCTTTGCAAAATCCTCTGGAGTTTTGTTATCAAGTTCTACAAATCCTGCACCCTCAAAGAGTCCTTTAATGGTACTATGCCCATATCGTGCAAGCATAACTCGCTTTGTGGCATGTTTCATAAATAAAGAATGTATTCCTGTCCATTCCATCCCTGTCCATTTTTTCTTACTATATCGAGCACATAATATTGCGATGACTAAATCTGATTTTTTGTTATACAAATCTGGCAAGTCAATCGCTAAACGATGTTGAGCGAATTCCGCTTCATGAAATTTGTCATAAAGTATTTTTTCTTCACCAAATAGATTGGCTAAAATTACAGCCACATCATGAACAAAATCGCGCTTTTCACCAGCGAAAGAAAGCGCAATTCGAAATCGCCTAGCACTTGCCATGTGTTACGATTTTTATTTTCCTTCGTAGTAGGATATCATCCAGTTCCTCTATCGCTGCAAATTGAAACTCCCCGCATCTGGCGAAAGCTCCCACGCTCGTGCCTCTTTTCGCCCAGTGCTAGGCATCGGCGGTCTCTTTGATTTTCCTCTTTCTCCCCCTCTTCTTCACCGGCGGCGCCTCAATGGCCTCGCCGTTCACCAGCGCTTCCAAGATGCTCTCGGCATCCATCCCGCTTTGTAGGCCGTGCAGGAAGTTCAGCAGCAGGTCGCAGCCCTTCAGCTTGTTGCTGTGGAGGTGTGCCGCCACATCGTTCACCACCTTCATAGGCGTTTGCTTGCCCTTCAGCACGCCCTCGGTAATGCGCTTGTTCTTGCGCTTGCCGCTCTTGTACAGCTGCTCCACCTTGTCCGTGGCGGTGTTCAGGGCCTTCAGGAGCTTGGCGGGCTCGGGGATCTCCTTGGCGAACTTCACGGCGGTGCTGGCCTTCAGGCGGTCGGCCTTTATGAGGTCCTGCACCTCCGGCGGCAGGGCCAGCACGCTCAATAGCTGGGTCAGCTTCACCTTGCCGAAGAAGTTTTCCAGGTTCTTCAGGTCCTCCCCGGCATCCAGCAGGGCCTTCACCTGGGTGGCCACGTCCACCTCGTTCATCACGTCGTGGAAGTTGTTCTCGATGATGGGCAGCATCAGGCGGCCCTTGTCATCCCCCTTGTAGATGCGCACCGGCACGCGGTCCAGGTCCACTCCGTTCAGTGCGGCGAGGGCGCTCAGGGCTTTGTCCGCCTTCAGCTGGGCCAGGGCGGCCATGCGGGTGTAGCCTGCTTGTAGGTGGTAGCCGTCTTTCGCTTTGTCAGCGATCAGCGGCACCAGTATGCCGTACATGGCGATGGAGCGCGCGTACTC